>NZ_JBNDLC010000003.1:0-524573 GCF_050435885.1 Lelliottia sp. 489
CCAGTAATTCCGATTAACGCTTGCACCCTCCGTATTACCGCGGCTGCTGGCACGGAGTTAGCCGGTGCTTCTTCTGCGAGTAACGTCAATCACTGAGGTTATTAACCTCAATGCCTTCCTCCTCGCTGAAAGTACTTTACAACCCGAAGGCCTTCTTCATACACGCGGCATGGCTGCATCAGGCTTGCGCCCATTGTGCAATATTCCCCACTGCTGCCTCCCGTAGGAGTCTGGACCGTGTCTCAGTTCCAGTGTGGCTGGTCATCCTCTCAGACCAGCTAGGGATCGTCGCCTAGGTGAGCCGTTACCCCACCTACTAGCTAATCCCATCTGGGCACATCTGATGGCAAGAGGCCCGAAGGTCCCCCTCTTTGGTCTTGCGACGTTATGCGGTATTAGCTACCGTTTCCAGTAGTTATCCCCCTCCATCAGGCAGTTTCCCAGACATTACTCACCCGTCCGCCGCTCGTCACCCGAGAGCAAGCTCTCTGTGCTACCGCTCGACTTGCATGTGTTAGGCCTGCCGCCAGCGTTCAATCTGAGCCATGATCAAACTCTTCAATTTAAGTTTGATGCTCGTGAATTAAACTTCGTAATGAATTACGTATGTTCACTCAGAGACTTTGGTATTCATTTAGCGTCTTTCGACGTTTAGAATCCATGTCACTTTGAGTGCCCACACAGATTGTCTGATAAATTGTTAAAGAGCAGTGCAACGCGGCTTTCGCTCACCGTTGCGAGGTCCCGTATAATACGTTTTCCTCATTCAGAGTCAAGCGTTTAATTTCGCTTTTCGCTGTCGGCGTTCATCGCTGAACCCCTGCTGTCCCGGCGGCTTGCGTGCCGTTGTTCCGTGTCAGTGGAGGCGCATTATAGGGAGTTATTCTGAGGCTGCAAGTCTAAATCAGAAAATAATTACCAACTGCTCATTTTTCAGGCAAATTAAACCTCAAACGCTAAGTCTCGCCTGGTTTTTAAACAAAAACGAGCCCCGAAAGGCTCGTTTTTGATGTTTTGTGACTTACTGCACTGCCACAATTTTGTCTTCGTTGACTTCCAGACGAATCACTTTCCCTGGGACAAGCTCCCCAGAAAGGATTTGCTGCGCCAGCGGGTTTTCGATCTGCTGCTGGATAGCACGTTTCAGAGGACGCGCCCCGTAAACCGGATCGTAACCATTTGCACTCAGCAGCTTCAGCGCGTCGTCAGAGATGTGGATTTCATAGCCACGATCCTCAAGACGTTTATACAAACGCTGCAACTGAATCTGGGCAATAGACGCAATGTGTTTTTCCCCCAGAGGGTGGAACACAACAACTTCATCTATACGGTTAATGAATTCCGGACGGAAGCTCTGGCTAACCACGCCCAATACCAGATCCTTCATGTGACCGTAATCCAGTTCGCCGAAACGTTCCTGAATCAAATCGGAACCCAGGTTCGAGGTCATGATCACCACAGTGTTGCGGAAATCGACCGTTCTCCCCTGCCCGTCAGTCAGACGTCCATCATCCAGAACCTGCAACAAAATGTTGAAGACATCCGGATGCGCTTTTTCCACTTCATCTAATAAGATGACGGAATAGGGGCGACGGCGTACGGCTTCAGTTAAGTAACCGCCCTCTTCATAGCCGACATATCCTGGAGGCGCACCGACCAGACGCGAGACGGAGTGTTTCTCCATAAACTCGGACATATCAATACGCACCATCGCGTCGTCGCTATCGAACATAAAGTTCGCCAGTGTCTTACACAGCTCGGTTTTACCAACACCGGTCGGCCCAAGGAACAGGAACGAACCAATCGGGCGATTAGGATCCGATAAGCCCGCACGGCTACGACGAATCGCATTTGATACGGCTTCGACGGCTTCATCCTGACCGATCACACGGTGGTGCAGGTCATGCTCCATCCGCAGCAGTTTTTCGCGCTCCCCTTCCAGCATGCGAGCAACCGGAATACCCGTCCAGCGCGCCAGCACATCGGCAATTTCCACGTCCGTTACTTTATTACGCAGCAGACGCATGGTTTTACCTTCTGACTGGGTTGCCATCTCCAGCTGTTTTTCCAGTTCCGGAATTTTGCCGTACTGCAACTCAGACATGCGGGCCAGATCGCCCACGCGGCGCGCCTGCTCAATGGCGATTTTCGCCTGCTCAAGCTCAGCCTTGATCGTCTGCGTGCCAGAAAGCGACGCCTTCTCAGCTTTCCACTCTTCTTCTAATTCAGAATACTGACGCTCTTTGTCGTCCAGTTCCTCATTAAGCATATCCAGGCGCTTTTTACTCGCTTCATCAGACTCTTTCTTCAGCGCTTGCTGTTCAAGCTTGAGCTGAATGATTCTGCGGTCGAGTCTGTCTAACTCTTCCGGCTTGGAGTCAATCTGCATACGAATGCTGGACGCCGCCTCATCGATCAGGTCGATGGCCTTATCCGGCAGCTGTCGGTCGGCAATATATCGGTGAGACAGTGTCGCCGCCGCCACGATAGCCGGGTCAGTAATCTGCACATGGTGATGCAGCTCATACCGTTCTTTCAGACCACGTAAGATAGCAATGGTGTCTTCCACCGTCGGTTCCGCTACGAACACTTTCTGGAATCGACGTTCCAGCGCAGCATCTTTCTCGATGTACTGTCGATACTCATCGAGCGTTGTCGCACCGACACAGTGCAGTTCACCGCGCGCAAGAGCTGGTTTCAGCATGTTCCCGGCATCCATGGCCCCGTCGGCTTTACCGGCACCGACCATGGTGTGCAGTTCGTCGATAAACAGGATGACATTACCTTCCTGTTTCGCCAGATCGTTAAGCACGCCTTTTAAACGCTCTTCGAATTCACCGCGGTATTTCGCCCCGGCCACAAGCGACCCCATATCCAGGGCCAGCACGCGACGGCCTTTCAGCCCTTCCGGCACTTCGCCGTTAACAATTCGCTGCGCCAGACCTTCGACGATAGCGGTTTTACCGACACCGGGTTCACCGATCAGTACCGGGTTGTTTTTGGTACGACGTTGCAATACCTGAATAGTGCGGCGAATTTCTTCGTCGCGGCCAATCACCGGATCGAGCTTGCCTTGCTCCGCACGCTCAGTCAGATCGACCGTATATTTTTTCAAAGCCTGACGTTGGTCTTCGGCTCCCTGATCGTTCACGCTTTCACCTCCACGCATTTTTTCAATCGCCTGAGTCACATTGGCGGTTGTCGCACCGGATGATTTCAGCAGATCGGTCAGCGTACCGCGTGATTCAAGCGCCGCCAGAACAAACAGTTCTGACGAGATAAAGTTATCCCCACGTTTTTGCGCCAGCTTGTCGCAAAGATTCAGCACGCGCACCAGATCCTGAGACGGCTGAACATCCCCACCGGTGCCTTCCACCTGTGGCAGACGACTCAGCGCCTGATCGACGGCTGTGCGCAGCTCGCCAGCATTAATGCCAGCAGACGTGAGTAAAGGACGTACCGATCCCCCTTCCTGATTCAGCAAGGCGCTCATTAAATGAAGAGGTTCGATAAATTGGTTGTCGTGCCCCAGTGCGAGAGACTGAGCATCGGCGAGAGCAAGCTGGAATTTATTAGTAAGACGATCCAGACGCATAACTCCTCCCATAACAGGTCAAATTTGCTACTGGAGATTAAATGAGGTCATCCCTCAATTATTCAAGGTTAATGACCTGAATTATACGAAAAGAAAACAGCGCGTTCCGGATCGTCTTGATTCGTTAGGTTATATCAGCCAAATGAAACTTGCCATACGACCTGTCGTGTTGTCGCGACGATAGGAGAAAAAATCACCCTTTTCGGTGAAGGTACAGCGATCGCCACCGAAGATTTGCATCACACCGACATTACCAAGCCGCTGGCGGGCAAGCTGATAGATATCGGCCAGGTATTTATCCCCTTTCGGCTGAAACGCACTGACGGCCTGCGAGTCTTTGTCGATAAAGGCGTCACGCACCTCAGGCCCGACTTCAAAGGCCTGTGGCCCAATCGCCGGACCGAGCCAGGCAATAATATTGCCCGGACGATCGTCGAAACAGGCAACCGTCTCTTCAAGTACGCCCGCACACAGCCCGCGCCAGCCAGCATGGGCTGCTGCCACTTCGGTACCCGCGCGGTTACAAAACAGAACAGGCAAACAATCGGCGGTCATCACGGCACAGACTGTCCCGGGAGTCTTACTGTAAGAGGCGTCGGCACGTTTTGAAGCATAGGGTTCGCCCGTCAGCCTCAACACATCTTTGCCGTGCACCTGCTCAAGCCAGACCGGTTTTGATGGCAGATTTCCTGCCGCAAACATACGCTTGCGGTTCTCTTCGACATGTTCCAGGTTATCGCCACAGTGGGCGCCAAGATTTAATGACGCCCACGCGTCGTGACTGACGCCACCAACGCGGGTAGAGCTACAGGCTGCCACGCCTTCAGGAATTGGCCACTCCGGGACAATCAGTTTGGTCATAACCAGTCCACTTTATCCTTATGTTCTTCAAAGTCCGCACGCATCGCGTCAATCAAATCGACCATATCCTGAGGAATTGGCGCATGCCATTCCATCTCGATACCGGTAATCGGGTGATAGAGACGCAGCATGGTCGCGTGTAAGGCCTGGCGATCGAATTTACGCAGAGTGCTGATAAATTCTTCCGACGCGCCTTTCGGCGGACGTGGACGACCACCGTAAACCTGATCGCCCACCAGCGGATGAGTAATGTGCGACATGTGCACACGAATCTGGTGAGTACGGCCGGTTTCCAGACGCAGACGCAGACGCGTATGAATGCGGAAATGTTCCATAATGCGGTAGTGCGTCACCGCAGGTTTCCCCATCGGATGCACTGACATATGGGTACGCTTGGTCGGGTGACGGCTGATCGGCTCTTCGACCGTGCCGCCAGATGTCATATGACCAATCGCGACGGCTTCATATTCACGGGTGATTTCACGCAGCTGCAGCGATTCCACCAGACGCGTCTGGGCAGGAACCGTTTTCGCGACCACCATCAGACCTGTAGTGTCTTTATCCAGACGGTGAACGATGCCCGCACGCGGAACGTCAACAATCGGCGGATAATAATGAAGCAGCGCATTCAGTACGGTGCCGTCAGGATTACCGGCGCCAGGATGCACGACCAGGCCGCGCGGTTTGTTGATCACCAGAATGTCATCATCTTCATAGACGATTTCTAACGGGATCTCTTGTGCCTCAAAGCGGACTTCTTCTTCTATTTCAGCATTGATGGCGACGGCTTCCCCACCTAACACTTTCTCTTTTGGCTTGTCCCATACTTTGCCGTTAACCAACACGCGCTGGTCAAGAATCCATTCTTTTATGCGTGAACGCGAATAATCAGGGAACATTTCGGCCAAAGCTTGATCTAAGCGTTGACCGAGCTGATTTTCGGAGACTGTTGCGGTGAGTTCTACTCGTTGTGCCATAGACTGCTTCTTCGTTTAACGTTGGGTTTTACGGCTTTGCCGTATAATATAGTGTGCTATTGTAGCTGGTCTTAATCGGGAGCAGGAAAGAGATTCTCCCGGACAAACATTTGAGGAAAGTCAAAACGTCATGACGCGCATGAAATATCTGGTGGCAGCGGCCACGTTGAGCCTGGCTTTGGTGGGCTGCTCCGGTTCAAATGAACAGGTCCCTGACAATCCGCCGAATGAAATCTATGCGACTGCACAACAAAAACTGCAGGACGGTAACTGGAAACAGGCGATAACGCAACTGGAAGCGCTGGATAATCGTTATCCATTTGGTCCGTATTCCCAACAGGTACAATTAGATCTCATCTACGCCTACTACAAAAATGCCGATCTGCCGCTGGCTCAGGCTACCATCGATCGCTTCATCCGTCTGAACCCGACTCATCCGAACATTGATTATGTCATGTACATGCGCGGCCTGACCAACATGGCTCTGGATGACAGTGCTCTGCAAGGTTTCTTCGGTGTTGATCGTTCTGACCGCGACCCGCAGCACGCGCGTGACGCATTCAATGACTTCTCCAAGCTGGTGCGCGGCTACCCGAACAGTCAGTACATCACCGATGCCACCAAGCGTCTGGTGTTCCTGAAAGATCGTCTGTCCAAGTATGAGTACTCCGTTGCCGAGTACTATACGCGTCGTGGCGCATGGGTGGCAGTGGTTAACCGCGTCGAAGGCATGCTGCGTGATTACCCGGACACACAAGCCACCCGCGATGGTTTGAAGCTGATGGAAAACGCGTACCGCCAGATGCAGATGAACGCACAGGCTGAGAAAGTGGCGAAGATTATCGCCGCGAACAGCAGCAATACCTGATCGTTCCCAAACGTAAAACGGCAGCCCAAGGGCTGCCGTTTTTTTATCCATTTCGCCATCCGCTGAAGCGGTTTGGTGCCGACGAATCCTATCAACTATGGCTGCAATTCCTGAGTTCGACAAGGTAAAAATCACCTGTTCCTGTCTTTCCTCACAAAAAAGCTTCCTTGACAAAAAGTGACAAAATAACGTGATTTAGATCACACATTTTGACATTAGGACAGGTATGCTGGAATCACCAAGACGGAAAGACAAGAGGTAAAATTTATGACAATGAACATTACCAGTAAACAAATGGAAATTACTCCGGCAATTCGCCAGCACGTCGCAGACCGTCTCGCCAAACTGGATAAATGGCAAACTCATTTGATTAACCCGCATATCATTCTGTCTAAGGAACCACAGGGTTTTACCGCTGACGCAACTATCAATACTCCTAACGGCCATCTGGTCGCCAGCGCTAAACACGAAGATATGTACACCGCTATCAACGATTTGATCAACAAGCTGGAACGGCAGCTCAATAAAGTGCAACACAAAGGCGAAGCCCGTCGCGCCACCACCTCGGTGAAAGACGCAAGCTATGCCGAAGAAGTTGAAGAAGAGTAATCCTTTAAATTGAGTGTACCGCCAACGCGCCTCCGGGCGCGTTTTTTATTGACAGCATCAAAACAGTACGGGTACTTTAACGGTATCAACAACAGGATGAACTCATGAACCACACCCCGTTTTTCTTCGCATTCTTTTTTACCTTCCCCTGAATGGGAGGCGTTTCGTCGTGTGATAAAGAATGCGAAGACGAACAACAAGGCCTCCCACACCGGGGGGCCTTTTTTATTGATAACAATAAACGAAATAGGCAACGCTATGACATCGGAAAACCCGTTACTGGATCTGCGAGTAAAAATCAGCGCGCTGGATGAGAAATTACTGGCGCTGCTGGCTGAACGCCGCACGCTAGCCGTTGAAGTGGGTAAAGCCAAGCTGGACTCCCACCGCCCGGTACGTGATATCGACCGTGAGCGCGATCTGCTGGAGCGCCTGATCCAGCTGGGTAAAGCCCATCACCTCGATGCACACTACATCACTCGCCTGTTCCAGTTGATCATTGAAGATTCCGTTCTGACCCAGCAAGCGCTGCTGCAACAACATCTGAATAAAACCAATCCGCACTCAGCGCGCGTTGCATTTTTGGGACCTAAAGGCTCTTACTCGCATCTGGCTGCGCGCCAGTATGCCGCCCGCCATTTCGAGGAGTTTATCGAGAGTGGCTGCGCTAAATTCGCCGATATCTTTAACCAGGTTGAAACCGGTCAGGCAGACTACGCTGTGGTGCCGATTGAGAACACCAGTTCCGGGGCGATTAATGACGTCTACGATCTTCTTCAGCACACCAGCCTGTCGCTGGTCGGCGAAATGACCATTCCAATTGATCACTGCGTGTTAGTCGCAGGTTCTACCGATCTGAATCAAATTGATACCGTATACAGCCACCCGCAGCCATTCCAGCAGTGCAGCCAGTTCCTTAACCGCTATCCAAACTGGAAAATTGAGTACACCGAAAGCACCTCAGCGGCGATGGAAAAAGTGGCGCAGGCCAACTCTCCGCGCGTGGCGGCTCTCGGTAGTGAAGCCGGCGGTGCACTGTATGGCCTGCAGGTTCTGGAGCGCAACCTGGCTAACCAGACGCAGAACATCACCCGCTTCGTGGTGCTGGCACGTAAAGCGATTGATGTGTCCGAGCAAGTTCCGGCGAAAACCACTCTGCTGATGGCGACCGGCCAGCAGGCAGGTGCGCTGGTTGAAGCCCTGCTGGTGTTACGTAATCACAACCTGATTATGACCAAACTGGAATCCCGCCCGATCAACGGCAATCCGTGGGAAGAGATGTTTTATCTCGATATCCAGGCCAACCTCAAATCTGCGTCCATGCAGAAAGCCCTGCGCGAACTGGGCGAAATCACCCGTTCGATGAAAGTGCTGGGCTGTTATCCGGGCGAGAACGTGGTCCCGGTCGATCCGGTTTAACGCTCAATAAACGGGCCTTTCTTCATTCCTGCCACACTGACGGGCAGGGTGAAGATGGCGCCCGATAGCGGATATTTCGTCACTTCGTCACGATCCATATTTTCACGCGTGGTGGTGATAAACAGGGTTTTCATATCATCCCCGCCGAAACAGACCATCGTCGGACAGCGCACTGGCAAGCGATACTCTTCCAGCTGTTCCCCCTGCGGAGTAAACCGCGCAATACGCCAGCCATCAAACAATGCGCTCCAGTAGCAGCCTTCAGTATCCATCGCGGCGCCATCCGGTATTCCCTCGCCCTGTTCGAAGCGGCGGAACACTTCGCGGGCACCCGGCTCGCCCTTTTCGTCCAGCGGTGTACGGTAAATCACGCGGTTCGGCGTATCTGAAGTCATCATCCACTGCCTGTCCGGACTAAAGGCCAGGCCGTTGTGCCCGTGGATATCACACTGAATGACTTTCGGCGTCAGATCGTTATCAATGCGCATCAGCATCGCGCCATTGTAATCCCCCGGTCCCCAGAATGTTCCCGCGTAAAAACGCCCGATATGATCGGTGCCGCCGTCGTTAAAACGCGCCAGTTGAGGATTAGACGGGTTATCGCAGACTTTTCGCTGGAGCAGGCCGTGCTTATCCGTCAGCCAGATCGCGTTACGCATCGCGACGATAAACCCGCCCTTCTCGCGTAAGGCAAAACACCCGACCTCCTCATGAAATGAGAGAACAGAGTGTTGACCCGAAGAGAGGTGATAACGATGAATTTCACCTTCCAGAATATCGGCCCAATAGAGCGCGTTTTCGCTTTCGCTCCAGGTCGGGCATTCCGGTAAGTGCCCGGTGTAGTCGAATAAAACCTGCGGTTCAGCCATGACAAATCCCCAAAATGAAAAAAGCCAGCAGTGCTGGCTTTTAGTATATACATCATCAGATTACTGGCGACTATCGTTCGCCTGGCGCAATAAGGTGCGGCTCTCGCTCTGGAAACGCTTCGCGTAATCCCCGAACCAGTGCTCAACCTTACGGAAACTGTCGATAAAGGCCTGCTTATCGCCCTGCTCCAGCAGCGCTATCGCCTCACCAAACCGCTGGTAGTAGCGCTTGATCAGCGCCAGATTATTTTCTGACGACATAATGATATCAGCATACAGCTGCGGATCCTGCGCAAACAGACGCCCAACCATAGCCAGCTCCAGGCGGTAAATTGGCGAGGAGAGTGCCAGCAACTGCTCCAGCTGGACGTTCTCTTCCGCCAGATGCAGGCCATAGGCAAAGGTCGCAAAGTGGCGCAGTGCCTGAATGAACGCCATATTCTGATCGTGCTCCACCGCGCTAATACGATGCAGACGTGCGCCCCAGACCTGAATCTGTTCCAGGAACCACTGATACGCTTCCGGTTGACGACCATCGCAGTAGACCACGACCTGTTTCGCCAGGCTGCCGCTATCCGGGCCGAACATCGGGTGCAAACCCAGTACCGGTCCGTTATGGGCCGCCAGCATCGCCTGCAGCGGACCATTCTTCACGGACGCCAGATCTACCAGAATACAATCTTCCGGCAGAGACGGCAGTTTGCCGATAATCTCTTCGGTTACATGAATCGGCACGCTGACAATAACCATGCCTGCGTCGGCCATCATCTCTGGCGCACGTGCCCAGTCCTCTTTTTCAAGAATGCGTACCTGATAACCCGAAAGCGTCAGCATCTTCTCAAACAGACGCCCCATCTGGCCGCCGCCGCCAACGATCACCACCGGTCGCAGCGACGGACAGAGGGTTTTAAAGCCCTTATCGTTTTCGCTGGAGTAGGATTCACGCATCACGCGACGCAGCACATCTTCAATCAGGTCGGGGGAGACGCCCATGAGCTGCGCCTCATCACGCCGGGAGGCCAGCATCGACGCTTCACGCTCTGGCACGTAAATCGGCAGGCCGTATTTACTTTTCACTTCCCCGACTTCGGCAACCAGTGACATCCGGCGCGCCAGCAAATCCAGCAGCGCCTTATCTACCTCATCAATTTGATCGCGTAGTGCGGTCAATTCTGCAACCATAACTAACCTCTTAAGCCAGACGCGTCGCCAGCTGGCCGTTCAAATCTTTGTGGATCTCACGCAGCAGCGCATCCGTCGCTTCCCAGCTGATGCAGGCGTCGGTTACTGAGACACCGTGTTTCATTGCGCTACGCGGCTGTTCAGATGACTGATTACCCTCGTGGATATTACTCTCAATCATCAGGCCGATAATCGAACGGTTACCGTCTTTGATTTGTGCGACAACGGATTCCGCTACCGCAGGCTGGCGACGGTAATCTTTGTTGGAATTACCATGGCTGCAATCTACCATCAGAGCCGGGCGCAGTCCCGCCTGTTCCATCTCTTTTTCGCACTGGGCGACATCCGCCGGGCTGTAGTTAGGTGCTTTACCGCCGCGCAGGATAACGTGACCATCCGGGTTGCCCTGGGTCTGGAGCAGACAAACCTGTCCGGCCTGGTTGATGCCGACAAAACGGTGCGGCATCGCCGCAGCGCGCATGGCGTTAATCGCTGTCGCAAGGCTACCGTCGGTCCCATTTTTAAAACCAACCGGCATCGACAGGCCAGACGCCATCTCGCGGTGAGTCTGTGATTCTGTGGTGCGAGCACCAATCGCGGACCAGCTAAACAGATCGCCCAGGTATTGCGGGCTGTTCGGATCGAGTGCTTCTGTCGCCAGCGGCAGCCCCATGCTCACCAGTTCTACCAGCAGACGACGCGCAATCTTCAGACCGGCTTCCACATCAAACGAGCCATCCATGTGTGGATCGTTAATCAACCCCTTCCAGCCAACGGTGGTACGAGGTTTTTCAAAATAGACGCGCATGACCAGGTAGAGGCTATCGCTGACCTCCTCTGCTAATGCTTTAAATCGACGAGCATATTCAATCGCAGTTTCAGGATCGTGAATGGAGCATGGCCCGCACACCACCAGCAGACGCGGATCGCGACCGGCAATGATGTCAGAGATAGTCTGGCGGGAGTGCTCAATCTGCGCCTCCTGTTCAGAACTCAGCGGGAATTCCAGCTTCAACTGATCTGGCGTGATCAAAACCTGTTCGTCGGTAATATGTACGTTATTCAGCGCGTCTTTTTGCATGATGGCGATCCTGTAATGCTCGTTTGCGATAGTGGTTTCCTCGATGAGGTGAACACACAATATCACATCAAGTAAAGATTTCAATCCAAAATACGTAAACATTAATTTACAAGCGGCATTTTCAGGCAAAAAATGTCCGCTTATTTCGTAAAGATAAAATTACACTCTGATTGTTCATTGCCAGGCTATGCTGAAGAAAAAGAAGAAAAGGCGAATCACTATGCGTTCAATTGCTCTCGCGTTGCTGGCGATATTATTGACAGGCTGTCAAATAAACCCTTATACCTTCCAGCCCACCTGGACCGGCACCAGCTGGTTTACCGCCGGCAAAGAAGATGCCATGAATGGTGTATCAATAAAAAGTAACGAAACTCTCGCGGATAATTTTAACGATCCTGACGTTGATCGCAGTGAATACCTGCGCGGTTATGTTGATGGTCAGAAAAAAGTCTGTACCGAAGATTTTGTCTATGCGTGGGGTCTGTCCGGTAAAATATTCCCAGCCAGTTGTGATACGGCAGAAAATGCCGACCTGCTGCGTAAATCCTGGCAAAAAGGAATGGATGAAGGTATGCGCGGTTCGAGACTTAATTAATTTAATAACTTAATAATTTCATTCAATTACAACTCAGATTTAGCTTAAGTCACAACAAATTCCACATAATGACTACTCAGGTAAACAATGGTATTCTTCCTGCAATATTCAAGGATATATATTTCCAGAGTGGTATGGCGGATTCTGGTGAGACATTTTTTTACGTTCCCTTTGTGCCATCTGATTCTGGCACTCATGCTGTGCATTATCAGCGGGCAAAGTTTCGCGACAACGTTGACAGAAAAAGAGAAGTCAGTACGTTCGATCGTCTCTGGCATCGTCAGCTATTCCCGTTGGCCTGCGCTTTCTGGCCAGCCTAAACTCTGTATTTTTTCGTCTTCTCGTTTCGCCCAGGTACTGAGTGACAGCGGCTCTGCTGCTTTACCCTACACACCCTTGATTGTGCAAAATGAGTCTGAAGCATTACATGCCACCTGCGATGCCGTTTATTTTGGAAATGAGTCACCTGCTGCTCAGCTTGAATTATTCAGGAATTATCAGGGCCGCGCGTTACTATTAATCGCCGAGCAAAACCTGGAATGTGTTATTGGCAGTGCTTTTTGTCTGATAATTAATGAAGAAACAGTGAGATTTTCTGTCAATCTGGATGCCCTGTCTCGCAGTGGCGTAAGAGTGAATCCGGATGTGTTAATGCTTGCCCGGAATAAGAAGCATGAATAAGGAACTTTCTTCAACGCCACGGCCGACGTTTAAAAGAACGTTGAGGCGTATCAGTATGATTAGCGTGGTAATTACCATGACGCTAATATGGTTATTATTGTGTATTGCGTCAGTGGTTACATTAAAACAATACGCACAAAAAAACCTCGAATTAACCAGCGCGACCATGAGCCGAAGCCTGGAAGCCTCATTAGTATTTAATGATGCCACCGCCGCTAATGAAACGCTTGCCACACTGGGTAGACAGGGGCAATTTTCCGTTGCCGAGGTGCTCGACATCCATCAGAAGCGTTTTGCCTACTGGTCGTGGACCCCTGATGATGATACCGACACCCTGAGCACGCTGGTCAGTCGCATGCTGTTCCCCGTCCCTGCCGCACAGCCCGTGGTGCATAACGGCAAGGTGATTGGTGAAGTGCGCATTACCGCGCGCGACAGCCTGATTAGCCATTTCCTCTGGACGTCTTTTGCCGTGCTGACCGGCTGTATTCTTTTCGCCGCTTTTGTGGCGCTGACCATTACCCGTTCTTTGCACAACGGAGTCGTCACCGCCCTGCAAAATATCACCGACGTGGTGCATGACGTTAAAACTAACCGTAATTTCTCGCGCCGCGTCGAAGAGGAGCGTATCGAAGAGTTCCATCGTTTTGGGCAGGATTTCAACAGTCTGCTCGACGAAATGGAGGAGTGGCAGCTCAAGCTGCAGGCCCGGAACGCACAGCTTATGCGCACCGCGATGCACGATCCGCTCACCGGGCTGGCGAACCGCGCTGCATTCCGCAGCAGCATCGCGGCGCTGATGAATGACGCTTCTGCACAGATGAATTCTGCCCTGCTGTTCCTGGATGGCGATAACTTCAAGCAGATCAACGATACCTGGGGGCACGCGGCAGGTGACTGCGTGCTGATAGAAGTCGCCAGCAGAATGGTGGAATTTGGCGGGAAACGTTATCAGTCATACCGTCTGGGCGGCGATGAATTTGCCATGATCCTGTATGGCATTCACTCGGCGGCAGACGTTCAACAGATTTGCACTGCGCTTTCGCAGCAGTTTCTCCAGCCGTACGATCTGCACAACGGACATACGGCACATATGTCACTCAGCATTGGTTTCGCTCTGGCGTGGGAAAATACCTCGGTAGAGGCATTACTGGAGCAAGCCGACCGCAATATGTATCAAGTGAAAAACCAGCGTCCGACAATAATTTTGTAATAAAAGGAACACGTTATGTTAAGGCGATATCTCGCTCCAGTTTTACTGGCTACAACGATTCTGGCAGGCTGCCAGGCACCACCTCAGGGTAAATTCACCCCGGAACAGATTGCGGCAATGAAATCCTACGGTTTTAACGAAACGAACGGCGACTGGTCCCTCGGCCTGTCGGCGAAGATTTTATTCGGCAAGAATGAATATCAGCTGCGTCCGGAAAGCGAGCAGCAGATCCAGACCATGGCGACACGTCTGGCCGCCACCGGGCTGGTCCATGCACGCATGGACGGGCACACGGACAATTACGGGGAAGAAAGTTACAACCAATCCCTCTCGCTTAAACGCGCGAATGTCGTGGCTGATACCTGGGCAAAAGGGGCGAATATCCCGCGCAGCAACCTCACTACTCAGGGCTTAGGTAAAAAATTTCCGGTCGCCAGCAATGCAACACCTCAAGGGCGTGCTGAAAACCGCCGCGTTGCAGTGGTCATCAGCACGCCTTAATCACTATTTGGTGGATTCCGACAGCGTCAACAGGCACTGCGCGCGCCAGCGCAGCCAGTCAATCAGCACGAAAAATGCCAGACTGACGCCCATCACCGGCATCATGATCCCCAGCATCACGCCGATAAAGAGCGTGACTCCTCGCCCACTGGCGGGGAGAGCAAGCCAGCACTGACAAAGCGTGAGCACCGGATTGCCGGTGGCCTGAACCGGACGACGCATCCACCACATCCGATACCCCCACGCAATCAACACGCACAGCGCTACGCCGAAAACGATCAGGATCAGCTGATTCACCAGACCGAATAAAATCCCCATATGGAAATCCACGCCCCAACGGGTCAACTTCGCCATCAGCGGGAAGTCAGCGAAACGCGTCCGATCGAGGATCTGCATTGAGTGCGGATCAACGGCAACCGCGTCCACCTGCGTGGGCCAGCCACGATCGATTTCCGTGACCGTCCAGGCCTGGTCTGCCATTTTAGCGGGGCGAATTTCCAGCTTGTTCGCATCAATCCCCGCGCTTCTGGCCGCATGCAGGACGCTGTCAAAGAGCGTCAGATCCATGGCCATATCCGGCATCATCGCATCGTGATAGCCGCGATGTTCAGCATGAGGATCGACTTCTGCCGCGGGAGCGTGCAACTGTGTATTGACCTGCGGCGTCAGCCAGTTCATCTCTTTACGTAGCTTATCGACATTACCGCCCGCCCATTGTGACCAGGTAAGCCCGGTCGCAGAAAACAGTAACATCCCCCCCAGCAGACCCCAGCCGAGCGCGACATGCACGCGACGGCGGTTCTGGAACCGGTTATTGATACGTCGCTTCGGGCGGGTATAAAACCACAGCGCAATCCCGCCCAGGGCAGCAATCCACATCCAGGAAGCGGCCAGCTCACTGTATAAACGCCCGATATCCCCCAGCATCAGCGAGCTGTGCAGATAGTCGATGGTCTGGCGCAGCGGCAAAATTCCGCTGGTGCCGTAGACCGTCATATCGCCGCGTACTTCCAGGCTCACGGGATCGATAAAAATCGCCCGATTCTCCGACGGCCCGAGCATCGGGTCGGCAAACATCACGCGCGTAGTTTCACCCGGGATCAGCCCTGGTCGTACAGCCTGCAGACGAAGTTGGTCCCCAATGGCTTTCTCCGCGACTGCAATTTGCTCGGCCAGAGGTTGAGCTTCACCGGCGGTATCGCTAAACAGCGCATGTTTGTACAACATGTTTTCGAGCTGCGGTGTCGCCACGTAGAGCGTCCCCGTTAGCGCAGCGAAAAAAATGAACGGGCCGACAAACAACCCGATATAGAAATGAAGGCGTCGCAGCAGGTTTCCCCATGCTGCGCGTGGCGTGCTGACAGTCATACTTTTCCTTTTTGCAGGCAAAACGTTATCGATGCGCAAAAGCGCATTCTTTATGGTTTAAAGGGAAAAAGCTGACCGCTGCGGTGGCGCGCGGGTATCAGGATACAACCAGGGGAAAAAGTGCCAGTGACTCACCGCCTGTCGCGGCGGTTTAACGCGATGTCGCAATAGCACAGCACACAACAGCACGATCAGCGCCAGCATCAGGCCCGGCACATGGGCCATTAGCACACAATAGCCACAGGCTTCGGCGTGATCGACAGGCATTGAGTGCGGCGACTCACCATGATGTTCTGCCATCGACATCTGGCTCATATCATGATGCATCCCCGGCATTGCGCTCATGGGATCTTTTTGTAGCGAAATGGAGATCAGCGGCGCAACCACGATCAGCAGGATCGCAAACAGCGCGGTCCAGGCCGCTGTGCGTTTCAAGGCTGATTGATGCAGTGCGTTATTCACTTACCCTCCGCTAGAGAGCGGCTATTGTAAATGATTTATGAAACGAAGGTTAACAAGCGGCGCGGATTTACATAAAAAAGGGCCGGCCTTGCGGCCAGCCCTTTTAACAGGATGTTGCTTAAGCGAGTCTTAGTTCAGACGCTCTTTGATACGAGCAGACTTACCAGTACGCTCACGCAGGTAGTACAGTTTAGCTTTACGTACAGCACCACGACGTTTGACAGTAATGCTGTCAACTACTGGAGAGTGAGTCTGGAAGACACGCTCAACACCTTCGCCGTTGGAAATTTTACGAACAGTGAATGCAGAGTGCAGACCGCGGTTACGAATAGCGATAACCACGCCCTCGAATGCCTGCAGACGTTTTTTGGAACCTTCAACAACCCATACTTTCACTTCCACGGAATCACCCGGACGGAATGAAGGTACGTCCTGCTTCATCTGCTCTTGTTCAATTTGCTTAATAATGTTGCTCATAATTTAATCTCTTATCCTGGGTAAACTGATATATCGGGAGCGTTTTACGCTTGCCCATCATGTTTATGTTGCTGTTGTGCGTGCTCTTTTTGGAACTCCGCCAGCAACCTTACTTGCTCTTCAGTCAGAGCCAGGTTTTCCAGAAGTTCAGGTCTTCTAAGCCAGGTTCGGCCCAGCGACTGCTTCAAACGCCAGCGACGTATCTCGGCATGGTTCCCCGACAGCAATACCGCCGGTACTTCCATCCCTTCTAACACTTCAGGGCGGGTATAGTGTGGACAGTCCAGCAATCCATCTGCAAAAGAGTCTTCTGTTGCTGAAGCTTCATGGCCCAGTACACCCGGAATAAACCGGGCAACGGAGTCAATCAGCGTCATTGCCGGTAACTCACCACCGCTGAGAACGTAATCGCCGATTGACCATTCTTCATCAATTTCGGTCTGAATTACGCGCTCATCTATCCCTTCATAGCGACCACATACCAGAATCAGCTTTTGATTCGTGGCCAGTTCGCTTACGCCTGCTTGATCAAGCTTGCGTCCCTGAGGTGACAGATAAATCACCTTTGCGCCTTCACCTGCCGCGGCTTTTGCTGTATGGATGGCGTCCCGTAAGGGTTGCACCATCATTAACATCCCCGGTCCGCCGCCGTAAGGACGTTCGTCCACGGTACGGTGCCGGTCATGCGTGAAGTCACGAGGACTCCAGCTTTCGATGTTCAGCAGGCCTTTTTTTACTGCCCGGCCAGTTACCCCGTAATCAGTAATCGCGCGGAACATTTCAGGAAACAGGCTAATTATGCCAATCCACATAGCGCCGTCTTTTACCGTTTATCCGGAGAATTTAAAAACCAGGATCCCAATCTACTTCGATAGTTCGCGTAGTGAGATCGACTTTCTTGATAACCTGCCCATCGAGGAACGGAACCAGCCGCTCCTTGATGCCAAACGCATCTTTCAGGTTTGCCTTAATGACGAGAACGTCATTTGACCCGGTTTCCATCATATCGATGACTTTACCCAGGCCATAGCCTTCAGTGGTGACAACCTGGCAACCCATAAGGTCTTTCCAGTAATAATCACCCTCTTCCAGCGAAGGCAGCTGCGATGAATCGACGACAATTTCGCAATTAGTCAGCAGATTCGCCGCATCGCGATCGTCAACGCCTTTCAGCTTGATCACGATATCCTGATTGTGGTGGCGCCAGCTTTCCAGCTCGACCGCTTCCCACTTACCACCTTTCTGGATAAACCAGGGCTGGTAGTTAAAAATGCTTTCAGCGTCTTCAGTGGAGGAAAACACTCTGAGCCAACCACGGATACCGTAGCAAGAACCCATTTTTCCCAATACGATCGGTTCAACAGGTGCTTTATTGCTCATCATGACCACCGTGACAGATTAAGCTGCTTTGTTTGCTGCTTTGATAAGCGTAGCAACGCGATCGGAAACAGTAGCGCCCTGGCCAACCCAGTGAGCGATACGATCCAGATCCAGACGGGTTTCTTCTTCAGAACCGCTAGCGATCGGGTTGAAGAAACCAACGCGCTCGATGAAGCGACCGTTGCGTGCATTACGGCTGTCAGTCACAACAACCTGGTAGAACGGACGCTTTTTTGCGCCGTGACGTGCTAAACGAATAGTTACCATAACATCCTCTTGTGTGAATAAAACACAGGGCCCCATCGAGGAACGGAGCCCAGTGTCATATTAAAAGCCCGAAAATTTTACTGATTTCTGGAGAAATTGCAATCAGCATATGCTTCACATATGCCAAACAAGGGTTATAAGGCGTATATCGGTGCAGCCAGTTTAGTTCCGGCGTGCGCGCAGAAAGCGGAGCGTACACGTAGTACGTGAGCATTTCGAGCACACCCCGGAGCTAAAATGGCAAACAAGATAGCCTTATATCCCTTGTTTCAGCGGCCAGGGAATCCCGGCGGCATCATGCCCTTCATCCCACGCATCATTTTCGCCATACCGCCCTTCTTCATTTTCTTCATCATGCGCTGCATGTCGTCGAACTGCTTCAGAAGGCGGTTTACATCCTGCACCTGCATCCCGCAACCAGCGGCGATGCGGCGTTTGCGCGACCCTTTAATGATTTCAGGCTTCGCACGCTCTTTCAGCGTCATCGAGTTGATGATCGCCTCCATGCGTACCAGCACTTTGTCATCCATCTGCGCTTTTACGTTATCAGGGATCTGGCCCATGCCCGGCAGTTTGCCCATCAGGCTGGCCATGCCGCCCATGTTTTTCATCTGACGGAGCTGTTCCAGGAAGTCGGTCAGATCGAAACCGTCGCCTTTTTTCAGCTTGCTCGCCAGCTTCTCAGCCTGCGCGCGGTCAACTTTGCTCTCGATATCTTCGATCAGCGACAGCACGTCGCCCATGCCAAGAATACGGGAAGCAATACGATCCGGATGGAACGGCTCCAGCGCTTCGGTCTTCTCGCCGACGCCGAGGAATTTAATCGGTTTCCCGGTGATATGACGAATCGAGAGCGCCGCACCACCGCGGGCATCACCGTCAACTTTAGTCAGTACGACACCGGTTAATGGCAACGCTTCGTTAAACGCTTTTGCGGTATTCGCCGCATCCTGACCGGTCATTGCATCAACAACAAACAGGGTCTCTACCGGATTAATCGCGGCGTGAACCTGTTTGATTTCGTCCATCATCGCTTCGTCGACGTGCAGACGACCGGCGGTATCCACCAGCAGCACGTCGTAGAATTTCAGCTTCGCTTCTTTCAGCGCCGCATTAACGATATCAACGGGCTTCTGCGCGACGTCGGACGGGAAGAAATCCACACCAACCTGCTGAGCCAGTGTTTCAAGCTGTTTGATCGCCGCCGGGCGATAAACGTCGGCAGAGACGACCAGCACTTTTTTCTTGTGCTTTTCGCGCAGGAATTTACCCAGCTTACCTACGCTGGTGGTTTTACCCGCACCCTGCAGACCGGCCATCAACACCACCGCTGGCGGCTGTGCGGCCAGGTTCAGCACCTGGTTCTCTTCGCCCATTGCCGCAACCAGTTCGTTGCGCACAATTTTGACGAACTCCTGACCTGGGGTCAGGCTCTTATTCACTTCATGACCAACCGCTTTCTCTTTTACGCGGCTGATGAACTCGCGCACAACGGGCAACGCCACGTCGGCTTCGAGCAACGCCATGCGCACTTCGCGCAGCGTTTCTTTCACATTGTCTTCGGTAAGGCGCCCACGGCCGCTGATGTTGCGCAGCGAGCGCGACAAACGATCGGTTAAATTATCAAACATTGTCTCTCGCCTGAGGTAGAAACGTTAGGTCGCTAGCGCGACACGTACACAGAATTTTGCCGCAGTATAACATGAAGGCGCCTTTGTTGTTATGCAACGGTTGGAGCGCGCCTCACGTAACGTTATACTGCTTATCTTTCTTATTAAGACAACTGTCGACGCCTATATGCCTGTTTTCGCACTGATCGCCCTTGTTGCCTACTCTTTCAGCCTTGCGCTGATCATTCCCGGCCTGTTGCAAAAAAACAGCGCCTGGCGACGGATGGCTATTTTGTCGGCAGTTATCGCACTGGTAAGCCATGCGTTCGCACTGGAATCACGTATTATTCCGGGCGACGGCAGCGTACAAAATCTGAGCGTGCTGAACGTCGGCTCGCTGGTCAGCCTGATGATTTGTACGGTGATGACGATTGTCGCGTCGAAGAATCGCGGCTGGCTGCTGCTCCCTATTGTCTACGCCTTCGCGCTGATCAATCTGGCGTTCGCGACCTTCGTACCAAACGAGTTCATTACGCATCTGGAAACCACGCCGGGCATGATGGTCCACATCGGCCTGTCGCTGTTCTCCTACGCCACGCTAATCATTGCGGCGCTGTACGCCATGCAGCTGGCGTGGATCGACTACCAGTTGAAAAACAAAAAACTTGTTTTCAACCAGGAAATGCCACCGCTGATGGTCATTGAGCGTAAGATGTTCCACATCACTCAGATTGGTGTGGTGCTGCTGACGCTGACGCTCTGCACGGGTCTGTTTTATATGCAGAACCTGTTCAGCATTGAGAATATTGATAAAGCCGTTCTCTCTATCATCGCGTGGTTTGTCTATATTGTCCTGTTATGGGGCCACTATCACCAGGGCTGGCGCGGTCGTCGCGTCGTCTGGTTTAACGTAGCAGGCGCTGGCATCCTGACACTGGCCTACTTTGGTAGCCGCGTCATACAGCAGTTCGTCGGCTAAGCAACAAAGGAGTTCCCCCTGGAACACATCTCCACCACCACGCTGATCGTCACCCTGATCGTCATGGTGGTCATCTCCGCCTACTTCTCCGGCTCAGAAACCGGCATGATGACCCTGAACCGCTACCGGTTACGACATCGCGCCAAACAAGGCAACCGTGCCGCCCGACGCGTTGAAAAGCTGCTGCGCAAGCCCGATCGTCTGATTAGCCTGGTGCTGATCGGCAACAACCTGGTCAATATTCTCGCCTCCGCGCTGGGCACTATTGTTGGGATGCGCCTCTATGGCAACGCCGGTGTCGCGATTGCGACTGGTGTACTGACGTTTGTCGTCCTGGTGTTTGCTGAAGTCCTGCCGAAAACCATCGCCGCCCTCTATCCGGAGAAAGTCGCCTATCCGAGCAGCTTCCTGCTCGGCCCGCTGCTGATCCTGATGATGCCTCTGGTATGGCTGCTCAACATGGTTACCCGCCTGCTGATGCGCATGGTCGGTATTAAAGCCGACGTGGTGATCAGCAGCGCACTGAGCAAAGACGAGCTGCGCACCATCGTGCATGAATCCCGCTCGCAGATTTCGCGCCGGAATCAGGACATGCTGCTGTCGGTGCTGGATCTGGAAAAAGTGAGCGTTGACGACATCATGGTGCCGCGCAACGAAATCGTGGGTATCGACATCAACGACGACTGGAAAGCCATCGTCCGCCAGCTGACCCACTCTCCCCATGGCCGCATCGTGCTGTACCGTGATTCACTGGATGACGCCATCAGCATGCTGCGCGTGCGCGAAGCCTATCGCCTGATGACCGAGAAAAAAGAGTTCACTAAAGAAGTGATGCTCCGCGCCGCCGATGAACTCTATATTATTCCAGAAGGCACGCCGCTGAGTACGCAGCTGGTGAAATTCCAGCGTAATAAAAAGAAAGTGGGCCTGGTGGTCAACGAGTATGGCGATATCCAGGGGCTGGTGACGGTCGAAGATATTCTGGAAGAGATCGTCGGCGATTTTACGACGTCAATGTCGCCATCGCTCGCCGAAGAGGTCACGCCGCAAAACGACGGTTCAGTGCTGATCGACGGCAGCGCCAACGTGCGTGAACTCAACAAAGCCTTTAACTGGCATCTGCCGGAAGACGACGCTCGCACCATTAACGGTATGATTCTGGAAGCACTGGAAGAGATCCCGGCATCCGGCACCCGTGTGCGCATCAGCCAGTACGATATTGATATCCTGGACGTGCAGGACAATATGATCAAACAGGTGAAAGTTATCCCGGTCAAACCACTGCGGGATAGCGTCGCAGAACGCTAGTGTGTAGTCCGGGTGAGGCAATGCCGCCACCCGGCACTACAGAGGCAAATTACGCCTTCGCTTTCGCGACAGTAACCATCGCGGCACGAATAGTACGACCGTTCAGCGTATAGCCTTTTTGCATCACAGCCAGCACGTTGCCAGCAGCTACATCTTCAGATTCAACCATCGCAATCGCCTGGTGGACGTTAGGGTCCAGCGCTACGTTGGTATCCGCAACCACTTCAACACCGAACTTACGCACCACGTCGAGCATGGATTTCAGCGTCAGCTCAAGGCCTTCGACCATCGCCGCCATGTCCGGGTTAGCTTTATCAGCCACTTCCAGCGCACGATCCAGGCTATCAATCACCGGCAGCAGTTCGTTGACGAATTTCTCTAGCGCGAACTTATGCGCCTTTTCCACGTCCAGCTCGGTACGGCGACGCAGGTTTTCCATTTCCGCTTTGATACGCAGCACGCTTTCGCGCTCACGATTCTGGGCTTCAGTTAACTGAGCTTCCAGATTCGCAATTTTTTCATCGCGCGGATCCACCTGCTCAGCAGAAGCATCCGGCTCTACAGCCTCAACTTCTTCGTGCTGTTCCATGATAATTTCTTCCGGGGCTTGCCCCTCAGGCGTTTTCTGTTCTTTACTACTCATGAATTTCTCCGCGTTTTTCTGCATTCATCTCGCTAACTTCGCTTATTATGGGGATCAGTTTCCGAGATTCAAGGGAACAAAGCATATTGTCACCATCAATCGGCACAAGGACCTCCAGAAAATGAATAATCATTTCAAGTGTATTGGGATTGTCGGACATCCACGTCACCCTACTGCGCTGACGACACATGAAATGTTGTATCGCTGGCTGTGCGCAAAAGGCTACGAAGTGATGGTGGAGCAGCAAATTGCGCAGGAATTGCAGCTCAAAAATGTGAAGACCGGCACGCTGGCAGAGATTGGCCAACAGGCGGATCTCGCTGTAGTCGTCGGCGGTGACGGCAACATGCTCGGCGCGGCTCGCACTCTGGCACGCTACGATATCAAAGTCATAGGTATCAACCGTGGTAACCTGGGCTTCCTGACCGACCTCGATCCTGACAACGCCCATCAGCAGTTAGCCGACGTTCTGGACGGCCATTACATCAGCGAAAAACGCTTTTTGCTCGAAGCGCAGGTATGCCAGCAGGACTGCCAGAAACGGATCAGCACGGCCATCAACGAAGTGGTCCTGCATCCGGGAAAAGTCGCCCATATGATTGAATTCGAAGTCTATATCGATGAAGTCTTCGCTTTCTCCCAGCGCTCAGACGGGCTAATCATCTCGACGCCAACCGGCTCGACCGCCTATTCCCTCTCCGCTGGCGGGCCTATTCTGACCCCCTCGCTGGATGCCATCACTCTGGTGCCGATGTTCCCGCATACCCTTTCGGCCCGCCCACTGGTTATCAACAGCAGCAGCACCATCCGCCTGCGCTTCTCGCACCGCCGCAACGATCTCGAAATCAGCTGCGACAGCCAGATCGCGTTGCCGATACAGGAAGGCGAAGACGTGTTAATTCGCCGCTGTGACTACCACCTGAATCTGATACATCCGAAAGACTACAGCTATTTCAACACATTAAGTTCTAAGCTCGGCTGGTCAAAAAAATTGTTCTAAATTTGCATCTAGCACTTTACTGGATAAAAAACCAGTTTATACTGTATGAAAACACAGTTATGGTTTTTCATACAGGAAAACAATTATGCTGGCACAACTGACCATCAGCAACTTTGCCATTGTTCGTGAGCTTGAGATCGACTTCCAGAGCGGAATGACGGCCATTACCGGTGAAACCGGTGCAGGTAAATCTATTGCCATTGATGCGCTCGGCTTGTGTCTCGGCGGTCGCGCAGAAGGCGACATCGTGCGCACCGGCGCTAGCCGCGCCGATCTCTGCGCGCGCTTTTCCTTAAAAGATACCCCTGCCGCACTGCGCTGGCTTGAAGTCAATCAACTCGAAGATGGACGTGAGTGTTTACTTCGCCGCGTCATCAGCAGCGATGGCCGCTCTCGCGGCTTTATCAACGGGACTGCGGTTCCCCTTTCTCAGCTGCGTGAGCTGGGCCAGCTATTGATTCAAATTCATGGCCAGCACGCGCATCAGCAGCTCATTAAACCTGAACAGCAAAAAGCCCTGCTTGATGGCTATGCCGGTGAGTACTCGCTCACTCAGTTGATGGCTGAACACTATCGTCAGTGGCATCAAAGCTGCCGCGAACTGGCACAGCATCAGCAGCAAAGTCAGGAGCGCGCCGCGCGCGCCGAACTGCTGAACTATCAGTTGAAGGAACTCAACGAATTCAACCCGCAGCCGGGTGAGTTTGAGCAGATCGACGAAGAGTACAAACGGCTCGCCAACAGTGGGCATTTAATCTCGACCAGCCAGCAAGCGCTGAATCTGCTGGCTGATGGCGAAGATACCAACCTGCAGAGCCAGCTCTACACCGTGCGCCAACAGGTTACCGAACTGGTCGGTCTCGACAGCAAGCTGTCTGGCGTGCTCGACATGCTGGAAGAGGCGGCGATTCAAATTTCAGAAGCCGGTGAAGAGCTGCGTCACTATTGTGAGCGCCTGGATCTCGACCCTAACCGCTTATTCGAGCTGGAGCAGCGCATCTCCCGGCAGATCTCTCTGGCACGTAAACACTACGTCACACCGGAAGAGCTGCCGAACTATCACCAGTCGTTGCTGGATGAGCAGCAGCAGCTCGACGATCAGGCCGACTCGCTGGAAACGCTGTCCCTGGCGGTGAATGTCCATCATCAGCAGGCGCTGGCCACGGCGAAGCAGCTTCACGATGTTCGCCAGCATTATGCTCAGGAGTTGGGTCAGCACATCACGGACAGCATGCATGCGCTGTCTATGCCACACGGTGTCTTCACCATCGACGTGAAATTTGAAGTCAATCATCTTACCGCCGAAGGGGCAGACCGCGTTGAATTTCGTGTGACCACCAACCCAGGCCAGCCTTTACAGGCCATTTCCAAGGTGGCCTCTGGTGGGGAACTCTCGCGCATCGCTCTGGCAATTCAGGTGATCACGGCGCGTAAAATGGAAACCCCGGCGCTGATCTTCGATGAAGTGGACGTGGGGATCAGCGGCCCGACCGCCGCCGTCGTTGGCAAATTGTTACGTCAGTTAGGTGAATCCACTCAGGTCATGTGTGTCACCCACCTGCCGCAGGTAGCCGGTTGTGGGCATCACCATTTCTATGTCTGCAAAGAAACCGACGGTGAAATGACGGAAACGCATATGCACCCGCTGGATAAAAAGGCGCGCCTGCAGGAGCTGGCACGTCTGCTTGGCGGGAGTGAAGTGACGCGCAATACGCTGGCGAATGCGAAAGAACTGCTGGCCGCATAAACTTTTTCGGGATCTCAGGGTCATACAGAACAACAAAAACGCCGTCAGACCGGTTTCAAAGTGGGGCAAGGTCTATTATCATCGGCATATAACATATGAGCCGCGTATTGCTCGGGCCCGAAAAGGAATCAAATCACTATGCGCTGTAAAACGCTGACCGCTGTCGCAGCGGTTCTTCTGATGTTGACCGCAGGTTGTTCCACTCTGGAGCGAGTGGTTTACCGTCCTGACATCAACCAGGGGAACTACCTCACACCTAACGATGTGTCTAAAGTTCGTGTCGGGATGACACAACAGCAGGTCGCTTATGCACTGGGAACCCCGATGATGTCCGATCCGTTCGGCACTAACACCTGGTTCTATGTCTTCCGCCAGCAGCCTGGCCATGAAGGTGTTACGCAGCAGACGCTGACCCTGACCTTCAACAGCAGCGGTGTGTTAACCAACATTGACAACAAACCCGCGCTTACCAAACAGTAAGGTTTCCGAAATGCAAAAAGGTGCTCACTGAGCACCTTTTTTGTATCTTAACGTCGCTTCGCCCTACTTCCCGGCCTTCTCCGCCCGCTGACGGCGCAGCTCTTTTGGATCGGCAATCAGAGGTCGATAAATCTCAACGCGATCGCCATCACTCACAACATCTGCAAGTTTGACCGGTCGACTGTAGATACCGACTTTATTCTTCGACAGATCGATATCGCTGCGCAGTTCCAGCAGACCAGAGGCGCGAATCGCTTCTTCAACGGTTGCCCCCTCGTCCAGCTTCACCCGCTGCAGGTATTGTTTTTCCGGCAGTGCGTAAGCCACTTCCACCGTGATTTTAGGCAACACTGTAAACCTCTTTGGCGCGCACGGTGAATGCCTGAACCATATTGGAGGCCAGCTCTTTAAAGATGCGGCCAAACGCCAGTTCAATCAGCTTATTGGTGAACTCGAAATCCAGGTGAAACTCGATGCGGCAAGCATCAGCACTGAGTGGCGTAAACTTCCAGCCACCCATCAGGGTCTTGAACGGCCCATCCACCAGTTGCATCAAAATACTTTGATTGTTGGTCAGCGTATTACGGGTCGTGAACGTTTTGCTGATCCCCGCTTTCGACACATCCACGGCGGCAGTCATCTGCGTCGGGCCAGCATCCAGCACCCGGCTACCGGTACATCCCGGAATAAACTGCGGATAAGACTGGACGTCATTCACTAACTGGTACATTTGTTCCACGCTGTAAGGCACAAGCGCAGTACGGCTAATCTGAGGCATAGCATTTTCCATGGTCACACAACGGACAAATAATAACATTTATCCCCTGTTAAAAAAACGCTAAGCCTTATCTCGTGCTAAGATAGCGCGTTGGACCTCACAGGATGCAATCGCAATGAGGTTACTTTTTGAACTCAGATTACCTATGGCTTCACGACACTTATGACGAAGAAAAAAGCACATAAACCTGGCTCGGCAACCATTGCGCTGAACAAGCGTGCCCGCCATGAGTACTTCATTGAAGAAGAATTCGAAGCTGGCCTTGCGTTGCAGGGCTGGGAAGTCAAATCCCTGCGCGCAGGTAAAGCCAACATCAGCGACAGCTACGTAATTCTGATTGATGGCGAAGCCTTCCTGTTTGGCGCAAACTTTACGCCGCTGGCCGTCGCCTCTTCACACTATGTTTGCGACCCGACGCGCACGCGTAAACTGCTGCTCAATCAGCGCGAACTGGCTTCACTTTTTGGCCGCATTAACCGCGAAGGTTACACCGTCGTCGCCCTGTCTCTGTACTGGAAAAATGCCTGGTGCAAAGTGAAAATCGGCGTGGCGAAGGGTAAAAAACAGCACGACAAACGTGATGACGTGAAAGACCGTGAATGGCAGGTCGACAAAGCGCGTATCATGAAGCACGCAGGCCGTTAATTTCTGCCTGAATTTTGTACTTTTCACGCTGATTTAAGAACTTATCGTTCCACGCTGGCATCACCGATGCCAGTTCTGGTATACTGGGTTCAACACATTGGGGCTGATTCTGGATTCGACGGGATTTGCGAAACCCAAGGTGCATGCCGAGGGGCGGTTTGCCTCGTAAAAAGCCGCAAAAAAATAGTCGCAAACGACGAAAACTACGCTTTAGCAGCTTAATAACCTGCTAAGAGCCCTCTCTCCCTAGCCTCCGCTCTTAGGACGGGGATCAAGAGAGGTCAAACCCAAAAGAGATCGCATGGATGTCCTGCCTGGGGCTGAAGTGTTAAAACTAATCAGGCTAGTTTGGTAGTGGCGTGTCTGTCCGCAGGTGCCAGGCGAATGTAAAGACTGACTAAGCATGTAGTACCGAGGATGTAGGAATTTCGGACGGGGGTTCAAATCCCCCCAGCTCCACCACTTTTTAGTTGTTTGAAGTATACTGAAGTCTACCAAGCCCGCATGGAACTAGCCTTGCGGGCTTTTTTACGTCTACAGAAGTCTACTGAAATTTGCTAGAAGCTACTCCTTATGGCACCCTTTTTGGGACCCAACGCAAAGGGTCCCAAAATCGAGGGTCCTAAAAATGGCAAAGATCGCTAAGAAACTCACTGACACTGAAATCAAAAATACCAAGCCAGCAGAAAAGGAGATCAACCTTTTTGATGGTGACGGCCTGATGCTACGAATCGCTCCCCTATCAAAGGGTGGTAAGAAAAATTGGTATTTCAGGTATGCAGTGCCAGTAAGTAAGAAGCGAACAAAGATGAGCTTAGGAACCTACCCTCATCTCACACTTGCCAAAGCTCGGGCTTTACGTGATGAATACTTGTCGTTGCTTGCAAATGGTATCGATCCGCAGATTCACAACAACGATAAAGCCAATGCCCTTAAAGATGCCACTGAGCACACGCTACAGGCGGTTGCTAGGAAATGGTTAGATGAGAAGGTCAAGACTTCTGGTATCTCTCCAGACCACGCAGAAGATATCTGGCGGAGCCTTGAACGAAATATCTTCCCCGGTTTAGGCAACGTTCCGATCAAAGAGATCCGTCCCAAGCTCTTAAAACAACACCTTGACCCCATAGAACAACGAGGCGTATTGGAAACCCTACGCCGTATCATTTCACGTTTAAATGAAATTTTTCGTTGGGCTGCTACAGAAGAGCTTATTGAATTTAACCCTGCTGATAACCTCGGTCAGCGATTCAGTAAGCCTAAGAAGCAAAACATGCCCGCTTTACCACCAGATGATTTACCCCGATTCTTAATTGCTCTATCTAACGCTTCTATACGACTCGAAACTCGTCTTCTAATTGAGTGGCAACTCCTTACGTGGGTTCGTCCGGGAGAAGCTGTCCGTGCTCGGTGGAGTGATATAGACGAAGATAATCGATTCTGGAACATCCCCGCTGAGTTTATGAAGATGAAACGCCCTCACAAGATTCCGCTGAGTAAAGAGGCTATGCGTTTACTTGAGTTAATCAGACCAATCAGTAGTCATAGAGAGTGGGTTTTCCCAAGCATTAAGGCCCCGCTTAACCACATGCATGAGCAAACAGCTAATGCTGCAATCATCCGTATGGGATTCGGTGGTGAACTGGTAGCTCACGGAATGCGTTCTATAGCAAGAACGGCTGCTGAAGAAAGCGGTAAATTTAGAACAGAGGTGCTTGAATCCGCCTTAGCTCATACCAAGAAAGATGAAATCATAGCCGCTTACAACCGTGCTGAGTATCTTGCCGAAAGAACAGAGCTGATGCAGTGGTGGGGAGATTACGTTCAAGCTCAGAAGGTTAAAGCAATTGCTGCGTGAAGGATTGCACTTGCTAACAAAGCTATGCATAGAGCATCAAGCAGCACATCCCCGACAGCCAACACTATGGATTTCACAGATATAGTTGCATCGCAGGAAAAAGCAAAATCAGGCAAAAATAATTGAAAATTTCCATTCATCATGCTATAAAAAAAACACTCTTTAGCGTATGGGCTTTAGTTATATAGCCTTGTCGGGCGTTTCGCCAGACACGAACTTATTGTTTACATTTAGGGTTGCGTCAGATGCAAATCGGCCGATCCTGCTCGCTCACTCACACGATCGGCCGATTTGCATCCGCCGCATCCTTTAGTAAAGAGTTAAAAAGAGACTAACAGGTCTCTTTTTTTATTTGGAAATTTAGATGTACGAACAAATCATAAAAGATACATTTAAAAATCTTGATGTCGAAAATTTTACTGTGATTAATAACAGTTTAAATTTAATATTTGTTTGCGGGGGGCTTGTTGATGTAAAAGAAGCCATACCTACAAGTATGCGCGGGCAGCTTTACGCTTATACTGCCACTGAACATGAAGATTTTCATAATTGCCTTCGGATGGCTGAATCCTTCAAGGACTATATTGAGACTGGCCAGTATGATGATTTGCTTCATTTTGAACACGATATTGCTAAGATATCCTCGCAAGTTCTTTTATTTCTTGAAAGCCCCGGCTCACTGGTTGAATTAGGGATATTTTCTTCTTTCGAAAATCTCTATGATAAGATTTGTGTTATCGCACCAGAGGATCATGTTGAGAGTGAGGACTCGTTTATTTTTTTAGGCCCGTTAAAAAGAATATCTACTCATGTAAACGAAGCAGTACTCACTTATCCGTATGATGCCGAAAATGGAAAATTTGACAAAGCTGTATGGGGTCAAATATGCGAAGATATATTTACAAGAGTGGACAGTAAAGTTAAGGTTGAAAAATTTAGAAAAAATGATGATGGTCATCTATGCATGCTGATACTTGAGATAATAAATATCAGCTTCCCTGTTCAAATTTCTGAAATTGAATCAGTTCTTTCATCCTTTCAAATTAAAATACCGCAAAAACGTCTTTCTCAATTAATCTACTTACTATTAACACTAGAGCTAATACAAAAAAAGAAAAGAAGTTCCAATACATACTTTTTTCCACCAAAAAAACTCGCAAATGACAATTATATAAAATTTGGCTCTTACTCAGACAAAAAACAATTTGACAAAACAAGAAATAAAATAAATTTAAAACAAGAACTCGCTTTGAATTTAAGGGATAAAGAACAAAGACGCCTCAGTGTATTAGCCAAGTATGGTGAAGAAAATGACCAATAATCTAAAATCATTACGCAAGCTTTTACAAAGCACACTTTTCTTAAGTGATGACCTCATTAATATTTTTATTACCACTGCTCCTTATAGATATAAAATTTATGAGATTGATAAAAGAAGCTCTGATGAAAAGCGTAAAATCGCTCATCCTTCAAAGGAACTGAAGTTAATTCAACGAATCATAGTTAAAGAATTATCTAATATGTTGCCTGTACATGATTGCGCTTATGCTTATAGAACTGGAAGAGGAATCAAAGAAAATGCGCTCATTCACTCAAAAAATAGTTATTTATTGAAACTGGATCTATCCAATTTTTTCAATTCGTTGACACCTGAAATATTTTTTGCTGAGTGTAGAAGAAACAATATTGATTTTGATAAAGACAATGCTTCTATTATATCAAACTGTTTGTTCTATCGAGAGCATAGGAAATCCAGTTTAAAATTAAGTGTTGGAGCACCCAGTTCTCCATTCATTTCCAATGTAATAATGTACTCATTTGATCAAATTATTGAAACAGAATGTCGGAAAAGAGAGATAACATTCACAAGATATGCTGATGATATGACATTTTCGACAAGCATAAAGAATACTCTTATTGGCTTTGATGAGTTAATAAAAAAGGTTTTATTCGATCTTTTCAAAGGGGCTATTTCTTTGAACCAAGATAAAACCATTCTTTCTTCGAAAGCTCATAATCGACATATTACGGGTATAACAATCTCTAATAATGATAACATCTCACTTGGGCGAGAAAGAAAAAGATTAATATCGTCAGCGATACATCGTTTTTCTTATGGAAAATTAGATCAGGAAGCCGTCGATAAGTTGAAGGGCTTGTTAGCTTTCGCATATTACATAGAACCTTCATTTATAGCTAGAATGGAAAAAAAATACGGTAGGGAAACAATAAATAAATTGAAGAAGTAGAACAAAAAATTATACTAATAAACACCATATAAAAGAGGTTCAACGCCTCTTTTATTTTATCTCAAATCGGCGGTTCTCTATTTCATTTACCTCTTCGAAATGTAATGTCATCTTTTCTTTTTTAAGAGCTTCTTTTAAATTCGATTTAAATCTATATTCATCCATACTCAACCCCAAAGGCTTTTTCTTTATTTCTTCTTTAACTATTTTTTCTTTATTTTTAGGTTGAATAATAGATTTCTTTATATTTAACTTTTCTCTTATCTCTTCGATCTTTGTTGCTCTACTATTGATTTTGCCACGGCTTTTGAGTCTAAAGTTATTCGTGGCTGTTGTGGCTGTTTCTGCATGATCAAGTATCCTACTGATAGAACTGCCGCTAAATGTATTGCTCCCACGATTAAAGCTACTTTTATTATAAGTTTTGATTGGTTCTTTATGGTATTGTTTTTTAACTCTGTTGAGTACTTGTGCAGCTTTATGTGTTGCTCTTCCAATCTTTTTGTTTGTTGGTCTATTATATTTTTCGCTGAGTTTAAAGCGGTTGTTGTTGCTTCTAATGAGTTGTTCACTCTTGTTAGTGACTGTTGTGTCTGGTTTAATGCTGTACTGACCGACTCCGATAATATCATCATTGATTCCGTCAGAGGTTCTACTGTCATTGAAATCTGATTCAATAAGTGATCGTCCAATACTATTTTCGTCATCTGTTTTTCTTGCTGCGAATCTTCTAACGAGTTCATCATCTCTATTTTTGTCATATTTCACCTTACTTTTTATAGTGTTCCAACTAAATTTTTTGCCTAACTGAGATCCCTTGAATGCCACATCTCCCACACTGAAAGAACAACCCGCCACGTTGCCAGTGCTGGCAACATTGAACCTCGGTTCAATGCCTACGGCCTGCAGACGTTCTACGAACGTCTCAAGATCTGGTTTTCCTGTCATAGCCGCTTGTAAAGAGGCTTGAAGCACCAAACGGGCTGGCTTTTCTCCTGTTCTAAGTGCCATCTCAATTTCAGCTTTGGTTGGTGCTGATACATCTGATTTTTGACCTTTAAGCCCCTGTGTAATGGTTAAGCCGTGCTTTACTTCTAAACGTTCACAAGCTGCTATTGTATTAAATGCTGAGTGCTGACCGTGCCATACAGAACCATCAAGGCCGATCCGGTTAGCCACTATATGGATATGTTCTTTATCTGTATCGTTATGACGCACACAAATATATTGATGTTTTTCTATATCAATATTCATTTCTTTCAAATAGTCTTTTGCTATCTCTTCCCATTGCTGATCGGTTAAATGTTCATTTTTTGGAAGAGATAAAAACGCATGAAAGACTGGTTTTTTTATATCTTGTCTAAAGCTGCTTACAGCTTTGAACTCATCAGTTAAATCACTAACATTATTTTTATCTGCTGACATATTGCTACAAATAAAACTGTGATCATCTTTTAATATGTAATCAACTCTATTTTTAAATGATCTACCTGTTTTGGCTACATTCCCTTTCATATATAATCTAAATCCTTATTTATCTCTATTATCCTTCTGCTAACTTGCTTTATGTTAAAATTAAGCTTATCAACTTCATTTTTATCAAAATACTCATTGCCATTTAATTTTTTAACAGCTTGGTTTATGTTGTTGCCTATACCTGAAAGTTGTATATAGGTCTTCTGGTTTACTTCAGGCATTTTCCTTTTAATAACTGGTTCAGCGTTTAAAATCTCTTTTCGTATATAATGTCCTCTTTCTAAACCAGATGCTTCAACAAGTTCTTTTAAATATTCAAATTCTGCTTTGTTTACTCTGAACTGTATAGATATATCTCTGCGTTCTTCGTGATTTAATTCTATACGACCTCTTTTTCTGTCTGTATTCATATTTTATTATCCACCTGTAGTAAACATATAATCTCTTATAGCTTTTATATAATCTTCATCATTTTCATCAATCAAAGATTTTAGAAGATCATCAGCTTTATTTTCTTGTATATACCTATGGGACACAAAATAACATAATCTTTGTTCATCACTATTTATTTCACAAAAAGGTATATCTTTATCTTGTTCTATGTAATAAAAAAACCTTGCTAATAACTCAAACTTCATTTTTAAACTTATCTGTTCCTCTATGTCATCATCAATCATATTCTATTACTCCTCTTATATTTAATCAGTGCTTTTTTATCGATTATTTTTCTAACATCTGATATTGATTGCTTTGCTTCACTTGAAGAGTTTGTTTTTCCCATACAGCTTCTAATCATAAAACCGCCAAGCATAATACAAAGAAGCATCATTGCTATTGCTATAATCATATATATAACTCCTTATTTCTTATTTGAATAATAAAGTAAGTTTTCGATAACTTCGCTGTAGATGTCTTCATCAATAGCAAGCATTACGTCATTACCTACAATCTTATCAAAGATAATTTTGTAGCTTTCTTTGTCGTGTCTATTCATCTCAAATGACTCCTTTTTGCTAATATCCTTATAATCTAAATGAACAAAAAAACGATTACAGGGAAGTAAGCGATCTAAATCGTTTATGTATAAACATTTTGATACTGATAAAACTATTTTCATATTTATTCCTTTTTGTTTTGAAGTGAATTGTAAAACTATTTACCGCCTCCCCTTTGACAAGGGGAATAGGCGGAAGGGTAGATCTTTTTCAACCCTACGAGCAAAGCGAGATAGGGCAATCCGAAGGATTGGGTAAATAGCGGATACGCTATTACACCTTGCCTAAGTTTCCGATAAACAAAAACAAAGCTGAACTCAATCTATATTTAAATAAATAACCGTTCTAAAATACTTGTCAATAGCGGCTACATAAATAAATACACTGCACGACGAATAAAATGCAAATAAAAGATAGGGTAAATAATATATTGTCTTGATGGGTAGCTGTGCGTAATAGGTAGCTTGTGCGTAAAATTTGCAGCGGGATCAAATCGTCAAGTGCTAAATCGTGGGGTCCCACAAAGTGGGTTCCGATTTAGATCTTGATGACGCTAAGGAGGGAAAAATTTAGATTGGTGATGGTTCGCACTGCGAGCCATCACCTTGCAAGACAGATTTACATTCTTCTTCTGAAGATAATGTTATCTGAGAAAATCGCCTTACCTGCGACAAAACCGACAATAGCTATTATTGGTAAGCTAATAGTAGCTCCTGCCATACCTGTAGACATTCCGATCAGTATCGACAGGCCGAAGGTCAATAATATAATCACGAAAGCATACCAACCGGGATATGTTCCATACAGAACTGACGCTTGGCAGCCCGTGCATACCTGAACACCTCTTTGACTTTCTTTTAGGCAAAAAGGGCATTTGATTGTGTTGTTTTCCATTTTTCAGTTCCTTTTAAAAACAGCACCTTGGTAGACTACGCCATCTTTTACTTTTTCGATTTTAAAAGTCCAAGATCCAAGATCTTTGTTTTGTGTTTTGGCGATATAAATAGGTTTCTTGCTTTCATCCCAGCTTTTAACGGTAAATACACCATCACGAAACTTGATCACATCTTTCTGAATATCAAGCCTGACGCCATACTGTTGATTGATATAGTTGCCGTAAACCCCATCATCACCGCATCCCGTTAGCAGGGTGGCAAGACCTGCCGCTAACATAAATTTACGCATACCCTTTCCTCACCAATGGCACAGATCTACGATTGATCTGTAAACGCCTTAGAATTCAATTATTTTTATGTCTAGTCATATCGTTTGTACCGATCGAAAAAACGGACAATGATAGTCATGGCCTATCAGATATCTAATATCGATCGTTTTAAGCAATTGATAACGATCGATTTAGCGCTTTTTGATTGTTAAAACCTATCGATATTAAAATATTGATCTTTTATACCGATCTGTTTCTATTTACGATTTGGATCTTGAAGGGATAACAACGGGAAAAGTTCTATGGTGGGATATCTGGCGCGAGACTTTTTTTCATATTTTTAAATATGGTTTTCTTTTTATTTTATTAGGCTTCGCCCTATATATTTTTTAGATCTAGTTCTACCTTATATTTTATTGGTGCCATAAAACAAGTCACCTTTGCTCTAAACAAAAACAGCCTTACTGAGATTTATATATTGCCTTGTGTTCGCCCCCGAAAAGGGGACTTCATCCAAGGCTTCGCCTCCTGAAATTTTCAACTTATTTTGTTGAAAATCTATCAAGATTGACGAAAACCAAGATGAAAAATATGACTTCACCCAAGTTGATCTGGCTTAAAGCTCTACATCGTTTCCAATGTAGGACACCCTACGACACCCCCAGATTCGTTCATGCAGATTAATGTATTGTTATCCCCTATTTATGCTGTCAACAAAGGTAGGGCTTTCTCATAGCTATTCCATATACAACTTCACTTATCTGTTTAGAACTTCGCTTCGGGTTGGTATTACGTCGCTTCCCCTTCTATACCTACAACCAACAAAACATACGGACATCTCTTATTAGCGACTCGCGCTCAATTGCTCCACATATGCAGACCTGATACAAAGGTTTATAATTTGATTGCTTTCTAGGACATTAAAGCTTCTGGAAGTGGTATTTAAAAGACTTGTAAAAAGCTCAGGTTTAGATTTGACAAATATGAAAAGATTATTTAATACTTTATTATATTTGTAATCACGTTAATCCTCTAACTGATTACAAGACTTAAAAAGTTTTCGCTGACTTTTTTAGTCCTCAAAAAGTCAGATTTATCATCTGGCTTTTTTTGTATCTTTATTTTTTATAAGGATTATATTTTAATAGTCAAGAGAAACAAATAAAATATTTCACAAAATCATTATTGATTAATGATAGCAAACCTAATAAAGGTCAGAAATATATCTGACCTTTTGCTTAAGATATCAATATTATTCATATAAAATCTCTAAACGCTATACAATCCATTTTGAGCTATTTTATTTTCACATATAACAAATCATAATGGCCTCTGTATGCATGCACATTATATTTATTCTAACCTCTTCAAAATCTATGTATCTATGCTGACTTTGATCAATACTCCTCTTCGTTTTATCAATAATATCATCGTAAACGGTTTCCATATAATATTTATCAGTAAATAGATCGAATACTTCATTAGCAGGCTTCGCAAGCACTTTCTTGGTAAAGCGAGAGTATTCTAGCAATGCTGTAAGTTCTGCTGAGTTCTGACTATTACATTTATTTTCTTTTTTCATTTTTGGTTCCTTATTTAATCGTTAAGTAAATACCCCCCTACACTTTCATGTATTTTTATTAAAGGGATCGTTATTTTCAAACACAGGCCTATATATTTATTACATATAACCTCCTAATTCATTTATAAAAATATTATCATGCTGCTTTATTACGTGACGCGTAAATCATTTGGTCGATCCACTCATCAACTTCACTTTCTACGAACCTGATTGCTCGATCACCTAGTTTTATAGGTGCAGGGAATTGACCACGACTAATCAATCGATAAATCCAAGCTTTACAAAATCCGGTTCTTTCCAACACTTCAGGCATACGGATAAATCTTTTTCTTTCTGTCATACATTTCTCCATCGTTGTTTTGATGGATGCAGTATCTTCAGATCGCTTATGGCGATCAACTATCAAAAAGCACGAATTGATCAAGAGGTGGTGTTTTTTTAGTCAGATTTATGAAGAGTATTTTGAAAGCAAGCCAGCATAGGCTTAGGAGGACTTTTGCAAAAAGTGCTATTTTTCTGGTCTATGTAAGTTTTTTTAATAAATAGTTATTTATCAATGATTTAAATTTTTCATGATTTAATTCCGTACTACTCCTCTTTATAATCCTTGTTTAGCACTTTGAGAAGACTTAGTTGGAGGTAAGATTTTAGCTCTGGAATAAGTAAAATCAGTGATGACGCCTTTTTTAGGACCCTTTATTGAACCCTTAATGAATCACTATACAAAAATAACCATAAAAATCATATAATTGTAAAATAAAACACAGGGACGCCAGCACCAAAATTCTCCATCGGTGATTACCAGAGTCATCCGATGAAGTCCTAAGAGCCCGCACGGCGCAAGCCCTGCGGGCTTTTTTGTGTCTGCAATTTGTCCCGCGAAGTCCGAAGAGAACGAATTAAATCCGCACCTTTTAGGCACAATCAGCCTTGTCGTCCCCCTATCTCCAATCCTGTCTTCTCCCCATCGCGCAAAAAGACAAATCCAGCGATCCCCATAAACGCCCCCCGCGACACTCCATCCTTTTATCCAGAATGGTGCTAATCCAGATCCAAACTAAACAGTCGACTCAGAGCGGTCTTGCCGCTGCGGGTTACGGTCACTTCGCGATAGCCCTGCGTGTGGGTGATCCACTTTTTCTGCAGTAACAGCGTCATGAGTGCCTGCCCCGCATCCCCGCCCAGATGAAAACGTCGTTCGCTCCAGTCGAGGCACGGGCAGCAAGGCTTGCGGCGCGGACGCGGATCAAGCACTGCGCCAATGCGTTGAAAATGCGCTTTCCCGGCGGGCGTCAGCGCATTGCCGTCAGCCTCAATCCAGTGGTCATGAAGCATGAAATCATAGATGTTTACCGCCAGTTCGCCAGCCAAATGGTCATAACAGGTTCGGGCGTAACGCAAAACAACCGGCGTAGTCGGGGTAAAAGCAGTCTGGCTGCGCATGGAAACGCTCATGAGGTTCTCCAGCAGTCCGGCGATATGATGGCCTGCCAGACTGTAATAGCGGTGGCGTCCCTGCGTCAGGCAAATCACCAGCCCGTTGCTGAGAAGCCGGGCAAGATGCCCGCTGGTGGTGGAGGCAGCGATGCCCGCCACCGCACTGAGTTCCGTGGCTGTCCACGCGCGCCCGTCCATTAGGGCGCACAAAATAGTGACCCGTGACGGGTCAGAGATTGCGGAAGCGACCAGTGACATGGATTGTTCAAGAGACGCATCCGGCTCACTGTCGTGTTCGTTGTGAAGAACTTTCATGCAGCGTGTATTGCCCATTTTTGGGTGACTTCAGCCGCCCGGATATCGTCATCCGTGAGCAGAATAAGCCGGTTATCGTGATCGCTGTACTGTACCAGAATGCGAATGCCGTTCTGTGCCAAAGTATCCGCGATTTCTCCCAGTTCGCCCGGCTGCTTCTGGGGTAATTTCCTTATCAGCGGACGCGACAATTTTCTCACGTCAAAGCCTGCGTCAGTCAGAACCTGACGGGCTTTTTCGCCGTCTTCTATCAGAAAATGCGCATGCCCGCCGTCCGGAGTGGTAAATACCCCACCACCTTCCAGCCCGACACCGTTAAGACCGACCACGCGTCCGAAGGAAGCCAGCGAATATGAAGTATTATCGAGCACAACGTGAATGTCATACATGTTGTTGCGCTCCTTTGCTCGAAGATGTCTCGGACGAATAATCACGAAATACCCGGGCCACGCGTATTCTGTAGTATGAAAAAATCGACTGTTTGCCCTCTTTCTGAGCGGCCAGATGCATCATATTCTGCTTCCATCCGGTGACCGCCTCCTCATTTTCCCACCATGATAACGAGAGAATTTTTCCGGGCGTGCTCAGGCTCTGGAACCGTTCAATGGAGATAAATCCCGCTGTGTCCGACAACAACGGCTTCAGTTCTGCTGCCAGTTCAAGATAGCGCTCACGCGCTTCGGGTAGTGCGTCTGCCTCAAAAAGTACTGCGATCATCTTGCTGCCCTCTCATGAATTTCACTCAGCGTATTGCCGGTAAAAAGGGGATGCTTCGGCCAGCGCCGAAGTATCCCGGTGATGCGCAGGCAGGATCATGAATTTGTCTCATGTTTGGTGAATTTAAGTCACTGTTTTTCACTCAATGACTCAGGCATAAAAGATACATCGCGATGTATCCATAAAAATTCGAAGACTACTGAAATATCATTAATTTTCAGCAGCCAGGACACCTGATAAAAATGAAAAAAGACATTACATTCACGCTTAAGACAATTCGTTTTGACGAAGATTATAACCCTTCGAAAAATACGCGTATTACCACTAACTTTGCCAATCTGGCCAGAGGTGAGAAACGTCAGGAAAACCTGCGCAACACTCTGGCGATGATCGATAACCGCTTTAATTCTCTGGCGCACTGGGACAACCCTACGAGTGACCGCTACACCGTTGAGCTGGACATCATTACGGCTCAGCTGAATATCAAGGGCGAGGGAGTGTCCGACGCCTTCCCGGTGATTGAAATTTTAAAAACCAGTATCCTTGATAAAAAAACCAATCAGCGCTTTGAAGGCATTTTAGGAAATAATTTTTCCTCGTATGTGCGCGATTATGATTTCAGCGTGGTATTGCCAGAACATAATAAAGATAAAGCAGGATTTAGCCTGCCGGATAATTTTGGCGTCTTACACGGCGATATATTTAAACGTTTTATTAGTTCAGATACTTACAAAGCGCATTTCAGTAAAACACCGGTTATCTGCCTGAGTGTGTCGAGCAAAAACACCTATTATCGCACCGGTACTCAGCACCCGGTTTTGGGCATCGAATATCAGCAAGATGCCCCTTCCCTGACGGATGACTACTTCGCCAAAATGGGATTGCGCGCCCGCTACTTCATGCCTGAAAACAGCGTTGCGCCGTTGGCATTTTACTTCAGTGGCGATTTACTCAGCGATTACACCGATCTTGAGCTGATCAGCACCATCAGTACGATGGAGACTTTCCAGAAGATTTATCGCCCTGAAATTTACAATGCTAATTCCCGCGCGGGAAAACAGTATCAACCAAGTTTGAATTTCCAGGATTATTCATTAACCCGCATTGTTTATGACCGGGAAGAACGTAGCCAGCTGGCTGTTGAGCAAGGGAAATTTACCGAAGAACAATTTATTAAACCTTATCAAAACGTTCTTAAACAATGGTCTGCTGAACCCGTTATCTGATTTATTCATAAAAATATAAGGTCACCTGTGATGAAAAAATTATTACCCACATCGACTGCGGGCAGTTTGCCTAAGCCCTCCTGGATTGCGCAGCCAGAGACACTCTGGTCGCCGTGGAAGCTGGAAGGTCAGGAATTAGTTGACGGCAAACTCGATGCCCTGCGTTTATGTCTGGAAGATCAGCAGCAGGCAGGCATTGATATCGTCAGTGACGGCGAGCAAACGCGCCAGCACTTCGTCACAACATTTATCGAGCATCTCGAGGGCGTGGATTTCGAGAAGCGTGAGATCGTGAAGATCCGCAACCGCTATGATGCGAGTGTACCGACCGTCGTGGGTCCGGTGAGCCGCAAGAAATCCGTTTTCGTTGAAGATGCAAAATTCCTGCGCAAGCAAACCACCCAAGCGATCAAATGGGCCCTGCCGGGACCGATGACCATGATCGACACGCTGTATGACAATCACTATAAAAGCCGCGAAAAGCTCGCCTGGGAATTCGCTAAAATTCTCAATGAAGAAGCGAAAGAATTAGAAGCGGTGGGCATCGATATTATCCAGTTTGATGAGCCGGCCTTTAACGTATTCTTCGACGAAGTGAATGACTGGGGTATCGCCACATTAGAAAGAGCCATTGAAGGGCTGAAGTGTGAAACGGCTGTCCATATCTGCTATGGCTACGGCATTAAAGCCAACACAGACTGGAAAAAAACGCTGGGCACTGAGTGGAGACAATACGAAGAAATTTTCCCGAAACTGCAAAAATCGAATATCGATATTATTTCTCTCGAGTGCCATCACTCGCATGTTCCGATGGAGCTGATGGAGCTTATTCGCGGCAAAAAGGTGATGGTCGGTGCCATCAACGTCGCTACCAATACGATTGAGACACCGGAAGAAGTCGCTGCTACGCTTCGAAAAGCGCTGCAGTATGTTGATGCCGACAAACTTTATCCGTGCACCAACTGCGGCATGATCCCGCTGCCGCGTGGCGTCGCACGAGGCAAGCTGGACGCATTAAGCGCCGGTGCAGAAATCGTGCGCAGAGAATTGCAGTCGAAATAACGTCGCCGGAGAGCATAATGACTGTCCCACCCGGGTCTCAAGCGGGGCAGTACCGACACTCATCCTTTCACTGGCTTAAACCCGCTATCTACATTCCAGCCGGAACTCAGGAGTGAGGTATGCGTTTATTAATGTCGCGGGAAAAACGTAAGGCGCTAAAAGTCGGTGTTACTCCAGCCCGGTGCAGAAATCTCTCTCGCACCGGGCCAGACTGTCGACATTACCGCTCTGTTGGCTGCTGATAAAACGGCCTTCGACTATGCCCGGCGTTATCACGGGTTACATAGCCTACCGTCGTGGAACACGCCGCGCTGGTGAGTGACTCAATTCTCCAGCTTTAGCATGCTCGTCGTTCAAACCAAGGGCCATTGATATTTCACGATTGGCTTAATCAACACTCACACTCGCTGTCAGTTGGGCGCTATAACTTCCAATTTCAGGAGTACCGCCACTTGTATTATATGGGGAGGCTGTAACATAAGTACTTCCTTTGCCGGATACAGTGTCAAGGGTGACGGGTAAGATCCCCCCGTTAACATTTACAGCCCTATTATCCTTATCCTGTATCTTGATCCCAACATTATCGAGATTAGTCTTCAGTACAGAAGAATCAGAAGAATCAGCATTCCCACTTAATTCAATTTGAACTTTTGCTCCACTATCTGCGTTGCATTCAACCTTAAAATCAATCTTCTTACCGTTTGCGGCACTTCCCTTGTTGGCAATATCTATGGCAGCAATGCTACCTAAATCAACGTCTTTAACCTGATCGGCTGAAAAATCGCAATAACCTGGAATAGTTATTGCACCTGAAAGACCCAGTGTTTGCACTCCCACATTTGCGCCAACCGGAACGTTTTGGTTACCTGCTGTTGAAACCCCGACCCAATATTTAATTATCCCACCTGTATTAAACGTTTTTGTACCGACAAAAGCTTTCTTTAAGTACAATTTCACGCGCCCTTCACGTATATAATAAAGTTGTATGTCAGGGTTTTGTGAATTTACTGTCATTATGTCAACATAAGACCCGTTCGTATGTATATTACTATATGGAACAGAGTAGCTAGCGGGGTATGGCTTACCCGCTGCAAGATGTGTGACAGTCTCACTTTCTACCGCGAAGTCTAAGTACTCATTAAGGGAGTACCACCCTGAAGCATGACCAGCGGGTGCACTTATACTTGAAGTTGTTGTCACGTATCGATAATCCGCATTCCCTCCAGTACAGGTGGCATCGAAATAATTCCAGCCGGGGTTTGACCAGGAAGAATAGTCAATCACCTGACCCACTTCTACTCTTACCGGCAAGGTTTTGTTAAACGTCGCAGTTCCAGTCATCATCCCAGATTTCGATCTGCAAAGTCCCTCGGTTGCACTAGCATTAAAAGTAATAGCGCTTAAAGCCAGTGTGATGATTGTGAAGAGCATTTTTTTTGAATATTTCATTGTCCAATCACTTATTGTTGAATATTTGAGCCATTAGGAAGTATGGAAGTGAAGATGTCGCTTACCCCACCAAAATCATTGATGATTGCCCATTTTAACGCCCCCGTACTTTTCTTCTCATTTATCCCTATTTTTATTTTTGAAAAAGGAGGGATCATTAAGTGATTAGCCAGCTCACTATCAGCAAGTTTCAAACTAAAAAAACTTAAGTAAAACGGAGATGGATTTGAAACTTCAAGAGCACCCGGTGTAGAGGACCATATAAGTTTCCTGGCCGCTTCTTCTGGTGTTCCCGTGAGTGATTTAGGGCGATATATCATCTTTATCGTGGTTTTTAAAGCAATCTGCAATATACCATCTTTTTGATTAATGGGTGGAATGCCTTTAACTGAAATATAATACAATGACTCCCGATCCTGAGGCAGTTTATTATTTAACTTCAGAATTCGCATTTCACGCGCTTTACCACTTTCAAGCTTGAATAATGGAGGCGTGACTACAAAGTTTGATTTTGCAGACTGACCATCAGCTTGTGTAACCCAAGCCTGTATTAAATAGGGAGATGTCTTCGTGTTCATTACCTGCAATGCCGAATGATCTTTATCCGATGGAAAAATGATACGCGTCGCATCGAGTACTACATCTGCATTAGCCCATTGTACAGACAACAGCACCCATACAATCACTATCATAATAATTTTCATATTATTCTCGAAATGAAAACTTTAGCCTGCTCACAGGCCATTTTGACGTCATCGAAATGACAACAGGCGTTATTATTTCGGCAAGATTGACATTATTTATAAAATTCGATGAGATATTTATCTTCTGAGTAATCTATAGTACTCTGAGAATTTTTAATATCAATTAAGTTATACTTAATTAAGCTTTAAGATTAAATAACCCGGTCAGAGCATTTGCATCTTCCCCGCGCAATCCATACCCACCTCGCCCGCCAGGTCTTCATACTAAATCACGCTTAGTCAGGCGTTAATCGCATCGGAGCATGACGTCATTCGTCCTGTAGTGTCAGTCGGAAGGACGTATTTTCGTCCCTGACAGAAGGCCGTAGAGATCAACATCGGTTAAGGTGATATTAACTATTGAATGTGGTGCAATTATCTAACTTTATTTAATGTCGCATCATTCAATTTCACCAGAATAGAAACTAATGTAATCACGACTGAATAAAATTAACTTCTTGTTAAATGCTGAGCAGCATCCTGGATGCTGCCCAGCGTTATTGGTAGGAGAAAGAGAGCTCAACTAATCCTGTCACTGAACCCGCGGTGGCACCCCCCTGCGGCGTGACCATTCGGGATTGCAAATCCAGCACGGCATCGTGTGATGGACTGACGGTCATTGTGCGAGAGGCACCATTGCGGACAATACTGCCTGCGGTGTCTTTGATTTCAATTGCCACATGAGAACTGCTTCCCATGTTTTTAAAGAAATCAGGGTTACTCTCGTCGGCTTCGCCCGTGAAGACCACAGAGACAGCCGTTGTCGTCACCGGGCACTCCATCAATTTCAACGCAAAAGGCACCCAACCTGTTGCATCTCCGCGATTACTCAGTTCGTTAGTATAAAAACTACCCAGCGAAACATTACCATGTACCGTGTCTTCCGATAAGGTACAGGGAGAGGCAACGATACTGGCAGATATATTCAATGCTGTTCCTTCATCGGCAAAAGCATTCGACGCCGATATGAGCAACAATGCAAAGAACGTCGTCACGATTGTTTTCACCATCCTTTGCTCACTTATCCTTAACCACTTAGCTATAGGTGAAGGTAACCTGTACAGCAGAACTTACCGCACCTGGCGCTACTGCACCCTTTTCGCTATAGAGACGGGCTTTAACGGTAAAACTTACGCTCCCGTTGCTTACCGCTACGTTGCCATAGCTGGCGCCGTTCTTTAAGAAGGTTGTGCCATCGGTTTTCGCCAGCTGCGTACTCACGGCTTTCGAACCACCCGACGCCGCGTTGGCATAACCATTCGTGTCGTTGGTATCCGCAGTGCCGGAGAAGGTCGCATTGACCTTGGTGGTGACGCTTGGGCAGCCCGTCAGGTTAAGCGTATAGTTACTCGACCATGGTGAAAAACTTTTGGCGGCCGCTACAGTATTTGCCTGAACTTCGCCTAAAGGGATAGAGACGGTTTTTGAATCGGTTGACACGACGCAGGCCGGCGAAACGATATTGCCTGTGACGTTGACAGTGCTGTCTGCGGCAAATGCGTTAGACCCCATTGCACCACTTAGGGCAAAAGCCGACAGCGCGAACAACGCGATTTTTTTTCCATTAATGTGCATTTTTTCCTATATTCCGTTGAGTTAATGTATGAAATTAGTGAACGTCACAAATTTCTTTTAGACTGATAATCTCAATATCCGCCTGACTTTCAGGGATTTGGTAATTTACCGTACAGGATTCCCCAACCCCCTTACCCCATTGAGCGATAAGCGATCCTTTAGCCGGAAGCCCACTTAAATACGCTTGGCCCGCTTCACCCACTAAACCGGCTGAAATTCCACCCTCGTTGTCCTGAAGGGAAACAGAGGTACCAAAGGGCAAATATTTTCCATCACTCTTTTTAATTTCCATCATCACGCGAAAACCGATATGCGTAGCGAATGATGCTTTTACTACGGCACCCCGTGTCGGCACGACATCTTTGGCGCTTTCCTCTATTTCCACATTCTGTCTTAAACTTGTGGTATCAAGGGAAACCGTGTTGCGACGATAAGGCGAAATATATGTCATCACCGCATAGCCCTGCTCATCGGTATGTATCCCGTTGGTATTCTTTATTCTTGTATCGCCCGATCCTGGCGCGGCAACCAAAGCAATGGTCTCGCCTAAGGGTTGAGAAAGCGTGATCCCGCCGCTATGCACAACTGCCCCGCCTTTCAATCCGTAATTCAGACGATTAGAGTATTTATTGTAGCTATAGCCTACGTTAGCGTTCCCATAACGCCCTTGATACGTCATATTGGTATTGCCTGAGCCGCCCTGACCTTTATTACCCTGGCTTTGACTAATATTATAATTAAGGTTGTTATCTTCCAGTAACGAACCACTAATACCCGCCTGCTGGCTTATTTGTCCATTACTGTCATGGTTCATGTTATAGGTTGCCCATGAGCCTTTCAGCCAGCGGTCTAAAGGTAACGACACGCTCAATGTGAATTGTTTATCACTATTCTGACCGGAGATGTAGCTGTTATTAAACGCCAGGTTATAAGAAATCCCATTCCAGGTATTGCTATAGCCCCATTGCAGCGTTTGTTCCTTTGAATCATCGCCCCAATAGTCCTGTACACTGGCCGAAAAATAGAATGACCCCATCTCTTGCGGCAATGACTGGTTAATCGACCCTTCAATTTTGCTACGCTTGTGAGTACGTATATCAAATTTTGCGAGGCTGTTGTCTTCATCATTGAGGTCAACAGACTCCTGAAGGGTATAGAAACCACTGGTTGAGTAGCGATACCCCAATAATCTAAAGTCGGTTCCGCTGTTAGCAAAAGATTTTGCAAAGAGGAAACGATACGATTGTCCCTTCTCAGTGACACCATCAGGCAGGTCTGTTTTTGCCTGAGTCACATCCACTGAAACGGCACCAATTTCGCCTAAGTTACTCCCCACTCCGAGCGCCAGCGCAGCGTAGTTTTTACTTCCCTGCATACCGGTATACATCGTCAGGCCTTTTGCAAAGCCATGAATCAACGTAAATTGCCCAAACGTCGGTGTTGAACCGCCATAGCCGTCGCGGTATTCACCTGCCGTTACGCTATATTTCGTGCGCCCTTCACGCTGTAAAACGGGTACTGACGCATAAGGCTGTATAAAGGTTTGCAAACTTCCGTCGCTTTCCTTTACTTCCACCGTCAGATCGCCACTGTTACCGCTGGGATAGAGATCCGATATTTCGAATGCACCCGGTGACACATAGCTCTGATAGATAACATATCCATTCTGCTTGATGGTGACCTGGGCGTTCGTTTTTGCTATTCCCCTGACGATGGGCGCAAAACCCTGCAGGCTATCAGGTAGCATTTCATCGTCAGAAGCAATCTGGACGCCTCTGAACTGCTGGCCGTCAAAGATATCCGATGTGGAAAAACTATCCCCCATCACCAGCTGTGACTTAAGAAACACAATACTGCGCTGTACGTAGTTATTGATGCTTTGCCACTTGCGCTCTCCGTTGCTGTTATCCAGCGCGGAGTTGTTGCGGTATCTCCACGGACCGAGATTGAAACCGGAACGTAAGTTCAGGTAGTAGCTATTATCGCTGCCGTTGCTCTCTGAGCCGGACGCCGAAGAATCTGAGGACTCAGAGGACTCAGTGGAGAACGATGAACTTTGACCTTTTTGTTTATCGTTTGCTCCCGAGAAATCATAGTCGAGCAGCAGTGCGGTGATCCCATCGTCCCAGTTTTTGGGATCAACGTAGCCCCGGGCATTTTGTGCCATCAATGCCTGGGGGATGGTAATGAGCACTCTTTGCTGCCCAAAATCAAACTCGGACGTCGCGTCTTTTACGGTAAGCAGCGTCAGTGAACATTCTTTTTTAGGGGCGGCTTCCTCGGGCTTGACCTCAGCGGACTCGCTCTCGTCGCTCGATGCTTGCTCACCAGCCTTTTTCGGAAACTTCACCCCGTAAGATTCAAGCTCTTCTTGCGTAAAGCAGGGGGTAAGACCAACCGATTTATCTTTATCTTTATTTGTATCCGTACCGTCGTGCGGCGTTGCGATAAACTCCACGTAACGGTGGTCAACTTTGGTATCATTGACAATAATATCAACCAGGTATCTCCCCGGTTGTTGACCGCCGTTGTCAGAAGCAAATGCCGACAGGTCGGCAACGTCGCCATCGACATGTTCAAGAAATGCTGGATTGAAATTAGCTTCGGCGTAACAGCCCTGTGAAAAAGCAGCCAGGACGATGCTACCCATAGCGAAATATCCAAATTTTTTCTTTTTATACGTATTGTTGAAAAAATTGAAATCCATTATGGATATTTTAATGTGTGACATTCGCTATCTCTTGATCATGGTTCCATAGTAAAGAGGATTATTTAATCGAGGCTTTAACAGGATTAGTGAGTCCGCCATAATCCGTTATCGCCGTAAACTGCAATTCCTGAGCATTACCCGCAGCAGCAGGGAACTCATACGTTGCTTCACCTTTCGGTAAAACCATATTGACGTCTTTAACGTCGTTACCATTAACAGTCACCTTGTCCAACGTCACCGCATACTCGGACGGGTTTTTCACCAGTAATTTATTGCCTGAGTGGAACCATTGCAGCTGTGCTGGCGCATCTTCGACTTTTGTCGTTAAGCTGGTTGGGCGATAGAAAAGCTTGATTCGTGTTTTGATCGCGAGCTGCAGCACATTCTGTGATTCACCTGCGTCCGGTGCGGGTGGAATGGCTTTTACGTTGACCCAGTACACAGATTCACGATCGGCAGGAACATCACCAGGCGTTTTGATAATACGCAACATATTTTCTTTGCCAGCATTTAAGCGAAATAACGGTGGCGTTAACGAAAAGGGAACATTTTTATTTCCGTTGCTGTCATCAACCCAGGATTGAATGAGGAAATATTGTTTTTCAGTTTTGTTAGATACGGTGAGTGATGCTTCTTTATTTTTAGCATCATACACAACTCGTGTAGAACCCACGACTACGCCACCCGCAGCAAATGCAGACTGAGACGCGGCAGCCAGCATTAAACCAGCAGCAAGATATTTTACTTTGAATTTCACAATTAATTCCTCAAAGGCGGGCACCAACGGGTGTTGGTGCCCTGAATGATTTACTTATAAGCGAGCTGGAATTCAGCCTGCGAATTTGCATGACCCGAAACAACCGGGACTGCGGTAGCGACGTAACGTGCCTTGAACATCAGCGTATTTTGACCATCGGTCAGAGCATAATCGGAGCTGGCCTTGTTCAGTGGAATAACGGTCGCTGAGGTGGCATCAGAAATTTCGATACCTACACCTTTAGCGGCACCAGACTGACCACCGATGCTTAACAGGTCCTTATTCACTTCATCACTTGAACCGCGGAAGGTGACGTTGGTGTTCTTGATTGTGGAGGTTGTGCACTCTTCAAGAACGATTTTAAACTCTTTGTACGCTGAAGAATCTTTCGCTTTTGCAAACACAGAAGATTTAACCTGACCCAGGTTCACGTTCTGGTTTTGCGTGTCAGTTGAAATGACACAAGGTGCGTTGACGATATCACCGGTAAAGTTAACTGTGCCATCGCTTGCCATAGCAGCAGAGCTAAACATACCAGCAACGATCAACGCAGGAACTGCTAATTTAACAAATTTCATTTTACATCCTTTATTTAGAGACAAACCCATTCACTTGGGAATTAATTCATGTAGTAACACAGATATAGTGGTGCAGACCTTCAGTAGAACGACTGCTGATACCGGTTTGACTTTAAAACCGGGTATTGCACTGCACTGACGCCATAATATTTATTTGAATGAGCGTTGTCGTCATCTAATTTAAAGTCTCAGCAGCCTTAAATGCACTTCAGAGAGGTAAAGTGCTGATATTACAAGGTGTTTCAAATCATTAAGCGAACCTTAATGCATGATTAAGAGACTTTATTTACGATGGAATGATAGTCTTCTTGCAATGCATAAACGCAGTCACTTTTTTCAAATTATCAATGTTTGTATTAAGTATCATTTGGGGGTCTTCTCCGACTCCCTTCAGACGTTAATTTTTTGAATACCATCAACAAAGCTTTATTAAGGATATATAATGAAAGGAAAATTTAGTCGCAAAAATACGTTGATTTCTCTGGGCTTAGTTCCGCTTGCTTTATTTGCCATGTCCGGCAATGCAAGTGCTGCTGATTCAACAATCAATATTACCGGCAACGTCGTTGCGTCACCTTGTAGTATTGAAGCGAAGAAAGATGTCAACCTGGGCGATATCGATGCATCAAAACTGATCGATACCGGCAGCGCATCTCCGTTTGTCAAATTCTGGGTCGATATGACTGCCTGCCCGGCGACCACAACCAGTGCCGTCGGAACGTTTAGCGGTACGGCGTCCAATACCGATTATTATGCAAACGCAGGTACAGCTAAAAACGTTGAAGTTGAAGTTGCTAATGATGCTTCTGGCGCAAATCTGGGTAACGGTAAGACATACAACGTGAACATTGCTTCTTCAACTCATGCTGGATCTTTCCTGATGAAAGCCCGCGTCAAAAATGACGGGAAAGGCAATGCGGCTACACCAGGTACTATCTCAAGCACAGTTCAATTGACTGTTCAGTACAAGTAATTAGATCGGCAGTCTTCCTGCCCTCGCTATTGCTATCAATACTTCCAGGTACAGGAATCAGGAGACATTCCCTGATTCCTGTCTGGCATCAATCGTTTGAATATCATCACCAAAGGTTATTTAGGATTTATAATGAAGGGAAAATTTAGTCGCAAAAATACGTTGATTTCTCTGGGCTTAGTTCCGCTTGCTTTATTTGCCATGTCCGGCAATGCAAGTGCTGCTGACTCAACAATCAATATTACCGGCAACGTCGTCGCGTCACCTTGTAGTATTGAAGCGAAGAAAGATGTCAACCTGGGTGATATTGATGCATCAAAGCTGATCGATGCCGACAGCGCATCTCCATTTGTCGGATTATGGGTCGATGTTACTGCCTGCCCGGCGACTACAACCAGTGCCGTCGCAACGTTTAGCGGTACGGTGTCCAATACCGATTATTATGCAAACTCGGGTACAGCAAAAAACGTTGAAGTTGAATTGGTCAAGGATTCTGGAGGAGCAAATCTGGGTAACGGCAAGACATACAACGTGAACATTGCTTCAACAACTCATGCTGGATCTTTCCTCATGAGAGCCCGCGTCAAAAATGACGGGAAAGGCAATGCGGCAACACCAGGTACTATCTCAAGCGCAATTCAATTGACTGTTCAATACAAGTAATTAGATCGGTAGTGTTTTTGGCCTCGCTATGGAGACCAACCCTCTTTGTACAAAAAGATGCCCGTCAGGCATCTTCTTGTACCCCTTTCATTTAAAAAGAACTTTTGCATTCTTTTATTATATTTAATAACCCCACAAAATTATTGTTTCTCAACGATGCTTTATTGTAGGTCATGAATATGTTCACCGGCTGAGGTGAGAAATCGCATTCCAGTATTTTAAAATTATAAATATCTGAAAACTTCCGCGCAAACCACTCTGGAATAAAGCTCACTGAATCAGAACGTTCAACGATAGACGCATTGACATGTAATGAACTACTCGAAAATGAGAAGGTTCTTTCCCCGAAATAATTCTCAATATCCGATTGCGTTTGTTGCAAGCCGTTTGATTTTATATTCAAAAAGGTGGATTTCTCAGTTTTCATGGTTTCATGCGTAAGCTTATCTTTCAATCGCGGATGATCTTTACGACAAATGGCGACCGCTTTTTCGACCGTGTACGGCTCAGTGATGGTTGAGAATCCATAGTGTGACGTGGTATCAAAAATGATATCGGCTTTGCGATAGATAAGAATATCTTCTGCATTATCAAAATTCGGGTCGGAACTCAGATGGACTATCTCACAGTTAATCCCACTTTTTTCGATCATCGAGAAAATCTCAGGCAGAATGCGTAACGCCGCATACGGCGTGGCATGAATGACGAACCGTGATTTGATGTTTTTATCGGAGAAATTATTGAGGTTATCCAACAAGGCGTGGAAATGTTCGCTTAACAGCGCATGCAGGCTTTCAGCCGTCGTTGACACCACCAGTCCCTTACCCTCGCGGACAAAGAGCGGATCGCCAAAAAACTCCCTGAGCTTGGTTAATGACTGGCTGATTGCTGGCGGCGAAATGTTTAACAACCCCGCAGCCTTGGTGACACTCCGGTGCTGATAAACGGCCTCAAAAGTGAGTAAAAGATTTAAATCCAGGCCTTTAATATTATTGAGGCTAGTTATCAATGACTTACTGACCATGCGATATCTCCTGTTTTTTTATTAATTTATCCAGAAAAAATTAAGGGTAGCCAAAACCTGTGTGCGCATGATTTTTCACACCCGACAAACTTTTCAAGACATCTACAAAGAAGTTTTTTCATCCCTGACCCTACGTTTACTTACAGTAATAAGTAACACCGTCCTTACAAGCATAGTCATCAGCTATAACAAAGCCTCTAGAATCAGTAACTTCTGGCAAGGTCGTAATAATTTTACACCAAAAGTAAGCGGTATTTTCCCGGGACAGGCGCCATTTTTTTTCAAAAATAAAGTATGGGTTTCGGATCGCTAATGTACAACCCTGCCCCGGCAAACAGATAAAAGCAATTCGGAAACATCGCGCCGAATTTTCATCAAACTTTTATAATTAAAACGTTAAGGACCGATGCTGCCGTTGTGATTTCCCACCGAAATCATTAATAATGGAATCGTTCAATATTCCAGAATTTCGTCTCGCCCAGCAAACAGTGCACAACGCAATGCGCCTTTCACGAGAACCCTAACGTGTTTATCGGCCACCGGCTGAAATTTTTCAGCGATTGTTATCGTGAGCAGAGAAAAACGCGCAGAATACTGGTTGAGCGTTTGCCTTAAATGACTGGCGCAGCCTGCTGGATACCGAGCCAGTAAACCGACGCCCTACCCGGTGGCATTTACCCGCCACGATTACCCTGTGCCCTTTTTATACGTGGCCTGAATCTGTCTTAAACCGCGGCGGAATATCTCTTGTTGGCAGAGGTGATAAACATCTTTAACGCACGTCTGAATTTTCACCCTTGATCCACTTACAGTTTTTTCCTAGAGCCATGCCGCTTCGCTCGTGCCATTCTTAATCACGCTCATAACATGAATAACGTGAATTGAGGATATTATGAAAAAGACAATTATTGCATTATCTGCACTTATGCTGGCTTCACCTGTTTTTGCCGCAACCACACACGCAACCGACGACACCGTTGCCGCCGCGAAAGCGAACGCCAATGACGCGAAACAAAAACTGCATGAAGAGCAGAACAAAGGTGAAGAGCTGAAGCTCAAATCCAAACACGCCGCTGAAGGTAAAAGCGAAAGCTTCGGCAGCAAAGTGAGTGAAGACTCCCAGAAAGCCTGGCATAAAACCAAAGAAGGCACCGAGAAGGGCTGGGATGCCACTAAAGAAGGGACGGAGAAAGGCTGGAACAAAACCAAAGAAGGCGCTTCGTCGCTGGAAAAGAAAGTCACTGAATAAGTTTTCTCACTCCTATAAAGGCCGCCGACGCGGCCTTTTTTATTTCTGATTCCTGCGAATAAATCTCCCTCCCTGCGCGTTTACACCTTGCCCGCCTACTGGAGATCGCCTCATGATTCGCTCTGTCACCCTGCTCATGGTTATGCTGCTGTGCCCTGCCCTCTACGCAATGCCGGTTACTTATGCCATTAACAGCGAAAAAACGCCCATCACCCTGTCGTGGCATGCCTTTGGCGGCATCCTTTCCTGGGCTAATCTCAATGGCGTGACGGGAAACGTCACGCTGGACCCGACCAATGAATTTGCCGATCGCATTGATGTGACCATTCCCGTCGCCACGCTGGTGGCCTCCAACCGTCTGCTCACCTGGCAGCTCAAGAGCGATATGTTTTTCGATGCCGCGCGCTACCCTACGATCAGGTTCAGCAGTACCCGCGTGGTGGCGCTGGGTGACGGCAATTACAGAGTGTTTGGCTCGCTAAAGGTCAAAGATATTCAGCGCCCGGTGATCCTGGAAGCGACTCTGGACGAAGACAAAGCGGCGGAGGCAATCTCCCTTAATGCCACCACCGCCATCTCACGCTCCGCCTATCACATGGATAAATTCGCGATGGTGGTAGATGACCGCATCGCGATAAAAATTGCGATCGACGCCCACGCGTCATAAGAGCCTTAACTGCAGCTGGCGTGCGTTGGCGGTAAGCGCCTTCGACGGGGTGCGACCAATCAGCACATACTGATAGTCACTGTCGTTCCACCAGGCAATATTCATGCTGTGCCGCTGCTCGTTTTTGATATCCGTGACAACGGCCTTCTCAAGGGGCGAAATGCACAGCGCCAGCGGGCCGAAATCCGCGTGCAGCCAGACGATCTGCGCGATAGCGGTGCTGTCGTAGCGCAGCATCCGCACCATCTTCAGCTCGGCGCCCGCAAGTGCCAGCTGCTGCTCATTCACTTTGAGGCCAATATCCTGGGCAGTTCGCTGGATCCCCTGGGCAATTACCGGCGGCGAGTTGTCGACATCCAGCAGGGTTTCAGCGCTGTAAAGCGACATATACTGAGCCTCAAGATCGCGAATCTGCTCGTTCTCACTCATTATCACCGCCATAGGGCGCGCCAGATACCCCAGCCCGGAACCGATCGCCAGGAAACTCAGTGACGCGGCAATCAGCGCGCGTCGGCTGACGCCTACCCGCGCGCCTGCAAGATAGTTATCGAGCCGCTGCTGCATCTGCGCTTCAGGTGCCTCTTTCAGCAACGGAGCAAACGCCTGCTGATAGTCCTGATGGCTGTTTTTCAGTGTCTCCATGCGCTGTGCCAGGGAGGTATCGCCACACAGTTGCTCTTCAAAAACACGGGCGTCGGCGCTCTCCATCTCACCATCCAGCCAGGCGATAATCGCATCGTCGTGATAAGGGGGCGTAAAACGTAACGAGTTCATGAGCGTTTCTCCTTCGCCACCGGGCGGACATCCACCGTTTTGGCGAGCCGCGCCCGCGCCGTTGCCAGTCGGCTCATGATGGTGCCGATGGGAACCGACAGCGTATCCGCCGCCTCCTGGTAGGTAAATCCTTCGACATAGACTAAAAACAGCGTGTTGCGCTGGGCTTCCGGGAGGTCATTCACCCGCTGCATGATTTGCTGATAATGCAGACGATCGTCATCCTGCCCGTGCGTATCCGGGGCGATCAGATCTTCGCCTGGGACAAATCCCTGCCCCTGGCGGACGTGGCGCGCGCGCAGTTCGGAGATCCAGATCGAGTGTAAAATCGAGAACAGCCAACGGTCGATCCGCGTGCCCGGCGTATATTGCGCGCTCCTTTCGAGCGCGCGGACGCAGGTCGATTGAACCAGCTCTTCAGCCAGATCCCGGTTACGCGACAGCACCAGTCCGTAGCGCCAGAGACGCGTCAGATGTGCCGCCAGCTGTTGGCGAACGTCACTGGTTGTGATTTTCTACCCCTCCCGCAGAGATCAGGACTCCGGATCCCCGTCGATTGCCGCCTGCAGATCGCGGTACTCTTCGCAATCCTGGCCGCAGATCCCGGCAATGACTTTTAGCTGCTCTTTCGCCAGATCCGGGCGACCTTTTACCATCCATGCTTCCCCCAGATACTCCCGCGCTTTGGCATAGTTGGGCTGCAGGGCGAGCGATCGCTGGTAATAGCCAATGCCTTCATCCGTGCGCCCCAGTTTGCGGGTCGCATAGCCACGGTAGTTCCACGCCTCGGCCGTGTTGGCGTTTTTTAACGTATCCAGCAGGTTCAATGCCGCCTGATACTCGCCTTTTTTCGCGAGGTGGTACGCATAATTGGTTTTGTCTTCATCGCTGAGGCTGCTGGTTTTCTCCGGGACACACTTCTTGCTCACACTGTCGTAGACCTGCCCTGAGGGGCAGTCCGGCGTTTTGCTTTCAGTATCAGTATTGCCCATGGCAAAGCCCTGCGGGGTCTGTAACAAAAATAACAGCACCGGGATAGCCAGAGGACGGGTAAAGGTACGGACTGAGGATGCGTTCATTTTCTACTCCTGGTGAAGGTGGGCAGGTCAACAAGGAGTAAACGCCCGAGCGCCCGATTCTATTCGCAGAAAACGCAGTTGAAATGACAGCCGAAATCATACTTATGGCCTATGCCATCCGTCATCAGTGAACGGTAGATTCAGATAATAATTAACGCAGGCTTAATTCCTGTCTCTAATAGCACACTCTTCACCGCCCGCCATTTTTATTTTTAATTCGGTCACAAACATAATATATCGTATAAATAATTTCTTAACCCCACCTGAATTAACAATTAAGCCCGCCTTAATTAAATACCCATTTACATTCTAAAATATCAAATATATTCAAATAAATGCTTTGGTATTATATTTAACAAATGACAGGCAAAAAACAACAAAGCCTTATGCCACAAGGCTCAGCACCCTCGCGCAAGCTGTACAAACCGGCAGAAAACTATTCAATTCAGAAGGGGTTAACTTGTCCATAATTGGCGCTTCATTTGCATATTCCGTTATTTATAGCTATATCATTTTCAGACCATTCAAATAATATCTTTATAAATCACAGGGCTTTATATAACACAAAAAACGCCGAATACAAGTTAACCCAAAGCAAATAAATCGATTCATCTGATGTTGCCACTAATTGCTGGCGGGCATCGGCCGCTCTGAAGATAACAACGGTGAGCACTATTTTAAAAATAGCGACTCCGCCGGGGGCGCTCTGTACCCGCAGAAAGATGATGGCTTCGTCTTGCACGCCATATCAATAAAAATCTGTTGGGAGTCATCAATATGAGCCAAATCTCTGTCATTTCGAAACTTACTGGCGTGGAAACCACCACCGAAGGCACTCAGGTTACTCTGGATCACTCCTCTATTGTGAAGCTCCACGTTGGGCGAGGCGACATTTCACACTACACGCGCAGCGGCGAAGATCTGATCGTGACCCTGAATTCGGGCGAAACCATCACCCTCAAAAACTTCTACGTCGGAGACGCTCAGGGCGCCAGCCAGCTGGTGCTGGAAGAGGGCAACGGCGCGCTGTGGTGGATTGAAGATCCCACCGCCGCCACAGAACACTATGAAGCGATTTCATCGATTGATGCGCTGATGGCCTCCTCCGGTGATACGGGCGGCGCGGCGATCTGGCCGTGGGTGCTCGGTGGCGTCGCTGTCGCAGGTGGGATCGCGCTCGCCGCTGGCGGCGGCGGTGGCGGAGGTGGTGGCGGAGACGATGATAATGGCAACGGCAACCCGGGCAATCCGGGCAATCCGGGGAACCCGTCTGACCCGGATACCACGCCGCCTGACGCGCCGACCAATCTGCAGTTCTCGGCAGACGGCAATATCGTCACCGGGACGGCAGAACCGAACAGCACCATCACCCTGAAAGATGCGAATGGAAATCTGGTCGGCACCGGTAAAACCGGCAGCGACGGTAAATTCACTATTGAACTGGGCACCCCGCTCAACAACGGCGAGCAGATTACCGCCACCGCGACCGACTCCTCCGGTAACGTCAGTAAAGAGGCCCATGCGACCGCCCCGGATCTGGTCACGCCCGACGCACCGGACATTTTAATCGTTAACGACGATGTCGGCAGCGAAACCGGCCCGCTGGATAACGGGCAGCGAACCGATGATGCGCGCCCTACCCTGAGCGGTATCGGTGAAGCCGGAACCACCATCACTGTCTTCGATAACGGCACCAAAATCGGCACCACCAAAGTAGATGCCAACGGCAACTGGAGTTTCACGCCGCCTAACGCGCTGGCTAACGGCAGCCACACCCTGACCACCACCGCAACCGATGCGGCAGGCCACACCAGCCCGCCTTCTGCGGGGATCACCATTGTGGTGGATACGGTCGCGCCAACGGCACCTGTGATCTCCAGCGTCACGGATGACGTCAATCCTGTCACCGGGCCGGTGAACAATGGCGGCAGCACCAACGATCAGCGCCCGCAGCTCACGGGTACCGCCGAAGCGAATTCAACGGTCACGATCTACGATAACGGCATTGCGATTGGCACCGTCACCGCTGCCGCAAATGGCAGCTGGAGCTTTACCCCGTCGGTCAATCTGAGTGAAGGCAGCCATGTGCTGACGGTGCGCGCCACGGATGTGGCGGGTAATACCGGCCCCGCCTCACCGGGCTTTACGATTAATGTCGATGTGACCGCGCCCGCCGCGCCATCGGCCTTTGTGGTGAACGATGAAGTCGGCTCCATACGCGGTGCGGTTACAGCAGGCCAGACAACCGACGCCAGCCAGCCGAGGCTCACGGGCCGTGGCGATCCGGGCAGCACGATTATTATTTACGATAACGGCGTGGAAGTGGGCAGAGTCACCGTCGGCCCGAACGGGCTGTGGAGCGTAGCGCCTGACGGCCCGCTGGCGGAAGGCCCCCACTCCGTCACCGTGCGTGAAATTGATGCCGCAGGTAACCAGAGCGGGTTGTCCCAGCAGATTAACTTTATCGTCGACACGATCGCGCCAGGCCAGCCGACCGTCACCCTCAATCCCGCCGGGAACCAGGTCACCGGCACGGCTGAACCGAACAGCACGATCACCATCAGCAACGGCACCGGTGTTATCGGCACCGGCGTTGCGGATGGCAACGGCAACTACACCATCACCCTGAATACCGTACAAAATAACGGGCAAACCCTCTCGGTCGTCGCTTCCGACGCTGCCGGGAATGCCAGTATCCCGGGCACGGTCACCGCCAGTGACAGCATCGCGCCTAACCCGCCAACAGGGCTGACGGTCTCAGGTGACGGGACCAGCGTTAGCGGAAACGCCGAGCCAAACAGCACCGTCACCATCAAAGACACCGGCGGCGGCGTAATTGGCACCGGCACTACCGATGCTAACGGCCATTTCACCGTCCCGGTCTCCCCGCCGCAAACCAATGGCGAAGTGCTGGATGTGATCGCAAGCGACGCCGCGGGCAATGACAGTCAGCCAGGGCACGCCGACGCGCCGGATACAACCGATCCGCTGGCCCCAACGAATCTGGTGGTTTCTGACGATGGCACGACCGTCACCGGCCAGGCCGAACCGGGCAGTACGGTGAGCATTAAAGGGCCGGATGGCGTGGAGATCGGCAGCGGCAAAACGGGCGACAACGGCGATTTTTCCGTTACCCTTTCGCCGCCGCAAGTTAACGGCGAAAAGCTGACGGCTGACGCCACGGACCTTGCCAACAACACCGGCCCCACAGCTCCGGTAACGGCACCGGATACCACCCCGGCGCAAACGCCGGAGATCACCTCGGTCTACGATGACGCCGTTAATGTGGTAGGTGATGTCGCCAACGGCGGCCTGACTAACGACCCGACGCCGACCATTCGCGGCACCGGCGAGCCGGGCACCACGCTCTATCTGTTCAGCGGTTCCGATCAAATCGGCACCCTCGTCATTCCCCAAAGCGGTAACTGGGAATTTACGCCATCGGTGCACCTGCGCGAGGGCGGTCACGTCCTGACGGCCACCGCGATCGACGCCGCCGGAAATGCCAGCGGCACGTCGAACAGCTGGAGCATTACGGTTGATAGCGTGATCCCTGCCGCACCGGTGATCACCTCCGTTGTTGACGATGTCCCGGGCAGAACCGGCCCGCTGGATACGGGTGAAATCACCAACGACTCCCGTCCAACGCTCAACGGTACGGGCGAACCGGGCGCCACCATCAGCATTCGTCTGGACGGCGTGCAGATTGGCACCGCGCTGGTCAGCAGCGGCGGGGCATGGACCTTTACCCCGACGCTGGCGCTCCCACAGGGCGGGCCACATACGCTCACCGCCGTCGCGATCGATCAGGCCGGGAACGTCGGCACGGTTTCAAACGGTTTCCAGATCATCGTAGACACCACGCCACCACCGGCGCCGTCGATCGGTACGGTCACCGATAATTCCGGCGCTGTCACCGGCCCGGTCACCAGCGGAACACCGACGGACGAAACCCTTCCTGCGATGACGGGGACCGCCCCGCCGGATACGATTATTACCGTTTACGACGGCACAACTCTGCTCGGCACTGCCACGCTTGACGGTAACGGTGGCTGGAGCTTTACCCCCACCACTCCGCTCACCAACGGCACTCACTCCCTGACGGTGGTCGCGACCGACTCCGCAGGCAACGCCACCGCCTCACCGCCGTTTAGTCTGGTGGTGGATACCGTGGCCCCTGCGACGCCAGATTCTCCGGACGTCACAGTGAATCCGGACGGTCTGCCGACCGGCACGCCGCTCAATCCGGGCGAAGCCACTCGCGACACCACGCCGACCTTAAGCGGCACCGGTACACCGGGCGATACGGTCACGATCTACATTGATGGCGTCAAACAGCCCGATGTGGTTACCGTTCAGCAGGACGGAACATGGAGCTGGACGCCGACTCAGGCGCTGCCAAACGGCTCTTACGATGTCGCCCTGACGGTCACCAATCAAGACGGCGCGGGCAACGAAAGTGCGCCATCCCAGCCAGTCACCATCGTGATTGATACGGACCCGCCGGCCACGCCAACCGCACCGGTCGTCACCGATAACGTCAGCCAAATCACCGGGCCGGTCGATAACGGTGACAGCACCAACGATTCGCGTCCGGTGCTGAGCGGCACCGGTGTGGCGAACGACGTGATTATTATTTACGACAGCGTCGGCGGTGCGCCGAAGCAGGAGGTCGGGCGCGTCACCGTTGGCGCGGACGGCAGCTGGAGCTGGCGGCCAGACACCCCGCTGACACAAACCACCCATGCCTTCACCACCACCGCCACGGACGAAGCGGGGAATATCTCGGGCGTCTCCCCGGTGGTGACCATTACCGTGGATACCACGCCTCCGTTGACACCGGCGATCACCGCAGGCACCGTCGCGAGCGGCGGTTCGACGTCAGACACCACGCCGACCATCAGCGGAACGGGCACCAGCGGCGACACGGTGATTATCTATAACAACGGGGTCGAAGTTGACCGCGTCAATGTCACCAATGGCACCTGGACCTGGACCAGCCCAACTGTCGCTGACGGCGCGCTGAACCTGACCGTCTCCTCCGTCGATGCGGCGGGTAACGTCAGCGGCACCAGCCCGGTGTACACCATCACGGTGGATACGGTCGCCCCGACGACGCCGCAGATTGATACGATCTCCAGCAGCACGCTGGCGAACGGCGTGCTGTACACCAATGACAACACGCCAACCATCAGCGGGAAAACCGAGGTCGGGAGTACCATCACCGTCTCTGTTGACGGGGGGGCGCCGCTACAGGCCACCGTGGACGCTAGCGGCAACTGGACGCTGACGCTGCCAGACGGCTCGGCGCTGAGCGATGCGCCTCATACCATTATCGTCACGGCCACCGACGCCGCCGGGAACGCCACCCCGAGCGCGCCGGTTACCGTAACCGTTGATACGGATGCGCCAGACGCGCCGGTCGTCAGCAGTCTCGCAATCGAAGGCACACCGTTGACCGGGACCGCAGAAGCCGGTTCCACGGTGGTCGTTAAAGGGGAAAATGGCGTTGAACTGGGTCGCGGTGTGGCCGATGCGGGCGGCAATTACTCCATTGCCCTTTCACCGGCGCAGACCAACGAAACCACCCTCACCGTCACGGCCAGCGATGCGGCAGGCAACGTCAGCGGCCCAACGGGTTATCAAGTCACAGACACGCCGGATCTGCCAGCCGTCCCGACCATCACTTCGATCATTGATGACAACGGCACGAATGGCACCGTCGAAGTGAAAGGCGCAAGTTCCAACGACACCACGCCAGTCCTGAGCGGGACCGCACCGCCGAACAGCATTGTGACCATCTACCTTGACGGGGGGCTGGTGCCGTACGCCGTCGTCACCGCCAGCCCAACCGGCGAGTGGACGGCCAGCTCGCTGATCCCGCTCGGCGAGGGGCCACACAGCTTTACCGCCACCACCACCGAGGGCGGTTTGACGAGCGGTCTCTCCCCGGCGGCTACCGTCACCATCGATCTCACCGCGCCTGGTACACCGGTGCTCGGCGCAGTCACCGATGATGTCGGTCCTGGTACCGGGCCTCTCACCAGCGGTCAAACCACCAACGACAGTCGTCCAACCCTGAGCGGCACCGCAACGGCGGGCGATACCATTACCATCTACAATAACGGTACCGCCATTGGCACCGTGGTTGTCGGCTCGACGGGCACCTGGAGCTTTACGCCAGGCGCTGCGCTGGGAGAAGGCAACCACGCTCTGACCATTTCCGCCACCGATCCGGCGGGGAATGAAAGCGCACAATCACCGGCATTCAACATTGTGGTCGATACGGTCTCCACCACGCCGGTCATCGTCGGGGCAGACGATAACGTCGGCACCGTGACCGGGAATGTCCAAACCGGTGGCACCACCAACGACACCACGCCGACCCTTTCGGGCACGGCAGAAGCCAACAGCAGCGTGGCGATTTTCGAAGGCAGCACCCAGATTGGCACCGCCACCGCTAACAATCTGGGGAACTGGACCTTCACCCCCACCACGCCGCTCACCGAAGGCTCACACACCTTTACGGTGGTCGCGACCGATCCACAAGGGAACGTCAGCACCAGCTCCAACAGCTATAACGTGATTGTCGATCTGACCCCACCCGCAGTGCCGGTGCTCAGCGCCGTCGCCGATGATATTCAGGGCGGCGTGGTCGGGAACCTGACCGCAGGACAGGTCACTAACGACGCCACGCCAACCTTCACCGGGACGGGCGTCACGGGCAGCACCGTTCATATTCTGAATAACGGCGTAGAAATTGGCACCGCGGAGGTCATTAACGGTTCGTGGACCTTTATGCCGCCAAACGGGCTGACGGATGGCCTGTATAACATCAGGGTCAATGCCACCGATGCAGCGGGTAACGTCTCCGCTAACTCGCCGGTCTTCTCCTTCACCGTCGACACCACGCCGCCAGACGCGCCGGTGCTTACCACGGTGCAGGATGACGTCGGCCCGGTCATCGGCACGATTCCTGAAAACGGCACCACCAATGACAACCGTCCAACCTTCAACGGTACCGGCGAAGTCGGGGCGACCGTCACCCTGCTCAACGATGGACAACCCTTCGGCACCGCCGTGGTGAACGCCCAGGGGAACTGGACCTTCACGCCAACCGCACCGATGGCTGACGGGCCACACACCATCACCCTCAGCACCACCGACGCGGCGGGCAATACCAGCACCACCTCCACCACCTTCGATCTGACGGTGGATACCCAGCCGCCAGCGGCACCGACCATTATTAACGCCACCGATGACGTCGGCAGCGTGCTGAACCCGGTTCTGTCCGGGCAGACCACCGACGACACCCGGCCTCAGCTGAACGGCTCGGCGGCGAACAACGCCACGATCATCATCTATGAAAACGGCGTACAGGTCGGCACCGTGCAGGCTAACGGCTCGGGCGAATGGAGCTTCACCCCGCCGAACCCGCTGAGCAACGGCAGCCACACCTGGACCGCCACCGCGACCGACGCGGCGGGCAACGTCAGCGTGGCCTCGCCGGGCTTCACGGTGATCGTCGATACGGTTGCACCGCTGGCACCGGTTATCACTCAGGCGCTTGACGATGCAGGAACCGTCACTGGCCCGCTCGGCAGCGGCCAGACCACTGACGACACGCTCCCGCGCCTGATCGGAACCAGCGAGCCGAACGCCAGCATCAATATCCTCGAAAATGGCCTGGTGATCGCCACCACCACGGCGGACGCCAGCGGGAACTGGGCGGTGACGCTCACCACCGCACTTGGGGCGGGACCGCATGCCTTTATCGCCCAGGCGACCGACGCGGCGGGCAACAACAGCGATCCGTCGGCAACCTTTACCCTGAATGTCGACCTCACGCCGCCGGCCGTTCCGGTATTGGTTTCCGTGGTGGATGACGTCGGAACCGTCACCAACCTGACCAGCGGCCAGCTCACCAACGATGCACAGCCGACGCTCACCGGGACAGCCGAAGCGGGATCGACGGTGAAAATCTTTGATAACGGCGTGCTGATTGGCACCGTCACGGCCACCGGAGGTGCGTGGTCCTTTACGCCGTCACCGGCGCTGGGCGACGGGCTGCATCCGCTGACCATCACCGCCACCGACGCCGCGGGTAACGCCAGTGGCCCGACAACGGCCTTTGTGGTTAACGTCGATGCCACTGCGCCAAACGCGCCGGTGATCGCCTCGGTCGTGGACGATGTCGGTACTGTCACCGGGCCGGTGATTAACGGTAACCCGACCAACGACACCCAGCCGACGCTGAGCGGGACCAGTGAGCCTAACGCTGTGGTGCGGATTTATGACGGCACGACGCTGGTCGGCACCGTCACCGCTGACACCAACGGCAACTGGACTCTGCCACAGACCACCACCACGCTGACCAACGGGCAGCACAACTTTACCGCGACCGCCACCGACGCGGCGGGCAATACCAGCGCACCATCGTCCATCACCTCGATTGTGGTGGATACGGTTGCGCCGGGGCTGCCGGGCACGCTGGCCGTAATCGGTAACGGCACCCACGTCACCGGTCTGGCGGAAGCGGGCAGCACTGTCACCATTACCAGCAGCACCGGAACAGTGCTCGGTACGGCGACGGCGGACGGCAGCGGGGCTTTCAACGTCACCATTTCACCGGCGCAAACCAACGGCGAAACGCTGCTGGCCTTTGCCACGGATAAAGCCGGGAACGCAGGCAATACCCAGAGCGTTACCGCGCCATTCACCAACCTGCCGAATGCGCCGCTGATCACTACCGTTAACGACAACGTGGGGACCATTACCGGCAATCTGACCAACGGCAAAGCCACGGATGACACGACGCCAACCCTGAGCGGGACGGCGCAGCCGAACTCCACCATCACGCTGTATAACAACGGCGTGGCGATGGGCACCACGACCACGGATATCAACGGTAACTGGACCTTCACTACGCCTGCACTGAGCGAAGGTTCTCACGCGTTTACCGCCACGGCGACCAACGTCATCGGCGGCACCGGGCCGGTCTCGATTCCGACCACCGTTATCGTTGATACCGTCGCACCGAATGCGCCGAACGGAACCTTTAACGCCGACGGCAGCGTGCTGACGGGCAGCGCAGAAGCGGGCAGCACCGTGACGATTCGCCTGGCGGATGGCACCCTGGTGACCACCACGGCGAACGCCGGAGGCACCTACAGCTACACCTTCCTCAATAAACAGACGGAAGGCCAGACCCTGCAAATCACCGCCACCGATGCGGCAGGCAACACCTCGACGCCAGGCTCTGCGCTGGCGCCGGTTGTGCCGCTGTCGGCAAGTTCCAACGTCGAGGAGCTGGCGCTCACCTCCGACGCCACTGTGACCAACGCCCAGTACAGCGATTACGGATTCCTGCTGGTCGGGGCGCTCGGTAACGTGCTTACCCTGCTCGGCAACGATACGGCGCAGGTCGGCTTTACCGTGGGTGCGGGCGGGAATGCGGATATTTCGATTAACGCCGATGCCACAGGCGTGGTGCTGTCGCTGCTCAACACCCTGGAAGTGGTGGTGCAGCGCTGGGATGCGGTCAACGGCACCTGGACCACGGTGGTGGATACCGGTCTGCCGCAGTTCGCCAACCTTCTGACGCTGGGCGCCAACGGCGTCACCCTTAACATGACCGGGCTGACCGAGGGCCAGTACCGCGTACTCAGCTACAACACCAACCTGCTGGCGACCGGGTCGTACACCAGTCTTGACGTGGATGTCACCGAAACCAGCGCCGGGACGGTAACGGGGGTGACCACCCAGTCCGGTAACGTCATTCTGGACAATGACCCAACCACAGGCAGCGACAACGCCCCGGCAGGCACTCGCATCACCGCCGTCACCGATTCCCAGGGCCACACGGTGAACGTGACGGCGGATGGCACGGTGATCCAGGGCCAGTACGGTACGCTGACGATTAACCTCAACGGGAGCTACACCTACACCCTCACCAACACCAGCGCCGCGATTCTGGGCCGGACCGAGAGCTTCACCTACACCATCGGGCATAACGGTTCCACCGCCTCGGCGCAGCTGGTGATCTCCCTCGGGGCCAACACCGTCACCAACAGCGTCACGGCGGTCGATGACGCCGCGAGTTTCACCTTCGACACCAGCGTTCACGCCATCAACAACGGCACGTCGTCCCAGGGCGGCTTCACCGTGGTGGGCGTCAATCTGGGCAACACGCTGAGCCTCAATCTGCTCGATGATTTGAGCAATCCGATCATCTATAACGTGGCGGAAGGCACCACCCGTACCATGACCATCCAGGCCTCCGTCGGCGGCGTAGCGCTGGCTTCGGTGTTCGATCTTTACGTCTATAAATTCAACGACGCGACGCAAACCTTCGAGCAGATGCGCGTTCAGCCAGGCTGGCTGCGCGCACCGCTGCTCGGCGGTACGTCGGGCACCCTGACGCTCAACCTGCCGGCCGGGGAGTACCTGTTCCTGCTGAACACCGCAGCCGGGATCACGGCGCTGACGGCCTACACCCTTAACGTACTGGAAGACCATGTCTACACCGTCTCGAGCGTCGGCGGCAGCACCACCGGCGACGTGCTGGCGGATGATATTATTCCGGCGGGCACCCACGTCACGGCGGTGAACGGCGTGGCGGTCAACGGTACGGGCGTCACCACCATTCAGGGGGAATATGGCACCCTGACCATCAATGCGGACGGTAAATACACCTATACCCTGAACAGCGGCGTCGGGGCCGATCACATTAAGACGCCGGACACCTTCGTCTACACGGTGACCGCGCCAAACGGCGATAAAGACACGGCGTCCCTCAACATCACTCCAACTCCACGGGCGATGGATGCGGTCAACGATGTGAGTGCGGTGATGGATGTGACGTCAGTGCACCATACGGCGGCCTACTCGGACACCACCGTCGGCAACGCCACCTGGACGGCGGCTCTGCTGACGGCAACCCAGGGCAGCGGCAGCGGTACCTTCGTGGTCGACGCCAACACCGCCCTGCATAACGTGGTGCTGCACTTTAACGTCGCCTCGCTGCTCTCGCTCGGCGGCCTGACGGTGGACTGGGTGCTGTCGAACGGTGCCACTACCGTGCGCAGCGGTTCGTTCAACGGCGGATTACTGCTGGGCGGCACGGCTACCATCAACCTGAACGGGCTGGATCTGGAGGCGGGCACCTACACCCTCTCCTACACCGGGAAGATGGGCGCGCTGGCGGTGGGGCAAATCACCATCACCCCGGACGTGGTGGGGACCACCTACTCGCTCAATCAGTTCGATTCCACCAGCGGGCACACCGTTAACGGCAACATCTTTGACGGCACCGATTCGCAGGGGGCAATGGATCAGCTGCACTCGGTGGATACCCGTCTGAGCATCACCGGTTACAACGGCGTGACCACCACCCTCGACCCGTACACCACCAGCGCCGCGAATGTGACCATTCAGGGACACTACGGCACGCTCTCCATCGGCGCTGACGGCCATTACACCTACACGCTAAATACCGGCGTGTCGCTCTCCAGCATCACCTCGAAGGAGGTCTTCAACTACACCCTGACGGACACGGCAGGGAAAACGGACAGCGCGTCGCTGACCATCAACATGGCGCCGCATTTCATCAGCTCTGAGCATAACGACGTGATCAATGGGACGGCCTACGGCGATACCCTGATTTATCAGGTGCTGAACAACACCGTGGGTAACGCCACGGCGGGCAACAGCACCGGGGATCACTGGACCAACTTCTCCATCAGCCAGGGGGACAAAATTGATATCGGCGATCTGCTGGTGGGCTGGAACGGACAGGCATCCACGCTTGGCAACTACGTGCATGTCACCACCAGCGGTAACAACACTGTGATCTCCATCGATCGTGACGGTACGGGGAGCACCTACACTAATACGACGCTGGTCACTCTGGACAACGTACAGAGTAGCTACGACGAACTGGTTAATCAGCACCACAACATCATTACCTGATAGCACAACACAACTGACCCGGGCGTTCAGCGCCCGGGCATCAAGAATAAAAAGTACAAATTTATTAGGGACATGACATGGGAAAGAAGATGCCTTACTGGTGGCTCTCGTGCTGCCTGATATCTGTGCCCGTTCTCGCGGCTAACCCTGCGGGCGTAATCAACACCGGCCTGCTGAGTGAAGAACAGGAGCTGCCGTCCCTGAATGGCCGCGTTGCGCCCGTCGCCAACAAAGCCGCTCCGGGTACGCTGCTGCTCGGCGATGCCGTAAACCGCGCCGTCAGCTGGCATCCGACCATCAGCGAAGCGGTCGGTAAACTTTACGAACAATCAGAACAGGTCGATGTCGCCAAATCGAAATACTATCCGCAGGTCAACGCGGGAATGGACGGCGGCTATACCCACGACGGCAGCGACAACGGCTTTACCCCGTCGCTGGTGCTCTCCGTTTCACAAATGCTTTACGACTTTGGCAAAGTAGCAAGCCAGGTGCGAGCCGAAAGCGCGGGCGTGGCGCAGCAGCAGGCCAACGTACTGGTGAGCATTGATACCATCGCCCACGACACCGCCCTGGCAATGGTGCAGGTGCAGACCTGGCAGCAAATGGTGGAGACCGCCAAAGAGCAGCTGGATGCGCTGTCGTCCATCGGCTCGCTGGCGCGTCAGCGCAATGACGAAGGGGCAAGCTCCCTTTCGGACGTGGTGCAGACCGATGCCCGTATAGAAGGCGCGCGGGCGCAGCTCATGCAGTATCAGGCCAGCCTCGACAGCTCCCGCGCCACGCTGATGAGTTTTCTCGGCTGGAACAGCCTGAACACCATCAGCAACGATTTCCCGGCAAAACTGGCCCGCAGCTGCGACGTCGCCGAGCCGGACGACCGTCTGGTGCCCGCCGTGCTCTCCGCGTGGGCGCAGGCCAACGTCGCGCAGGCCAATCTCGACTATGCTAACGCGCAAATGACGCCGACCGTCTCGCTGGAGCCGGAAGTGCGCCACTACCTCAACGACCGCTATGCGGGCAACGATTCGCTGGATCGCACCCAGTATTCCGCGTGGGTCAAAGTGCAGATGCCGCTCTATCAGGGCGGTGGTCTTACCGCCCGGCGTAACGCCGCCGGACATGCCGTCGAAGCCGCGCAGTCGACCATTCAACGCACCCGCCTCGACGTGCGCCAGAAGCTGCTTGAATCGCGCAGCCAGGTGATGAGCCTGCTGAGCACCCTGCAAATCCAGGCCCGGCAGGAGGCGCTCAGCGTCCGCACCCGCGAACTCTATCAACAGCAATATCTCGATCTCGGCTCACGGCCGCTGCTCGACGTGCTCAACGCCGAGCAGGAGGTGTATCAGGCGCGTTTCACCCAGCAGCAAACCGCCGGACAGCTCCACCAGCTGGAGCTGAGCTGCCTGTACAACACGGGCCTTTTGCGTCATTCGTTCGATCTTGAGAACCGCACCATTCAGACTGTGGAGATCCAGCCATGAAGCAAACCGATAATCCGCAGGACGAAAGTATTCCCGAAGAGACGCTGGAGCACTGGGCGCAGGCGTTTGGCTATGTCGCCAGCCGCTATCGCGTGGCCTGCTCCCCAGGCGCACTGGTGGCCGGGGCGCCATGGCTAAAGGGCAAACCCATGGTACCGGCGCTGACTCAACTGGCGCGCGAGGCAGGACTTTCCTTTCAGTTGCTGACCGCCACGGAGCAGTCCATCAACAGCTGGAAACTGCCGGTGGTGGTGGAGCTTAACGAGGGCAAAATCGGCGTCATTGAACATTTCGACGGCGACGACACCCTTGATATCAACTTCATCGACACCACGCCGCACAACAACCGCGTGTCGATGACAGCTCTGCTGCCCGCCATTCGTCACGTGGTCGCCCTGCGCCCGCTGGCGGCGCTAAAAGACAGCCGCGTGGATGCCTATATTTCCAAATACCGCCCCGACTGGCTCTACCGGCTGGTGATGCGCGACATGCGTCCCTACACCTGGGTGATGCTGGCGGCGCTGTTCATCAATGTGCTCTCCCTCTCCGGGATCGTGTTCTCAATGCAGGTTTACGACCGGGTGATCCCCGCCCAGTCCTATCCGACGCTTTACGTGCTGACCATCGGCGTGCTGATCGCCACGCTGTTTGGCTTTGTGCTGCGTGTCGCGCGCGGTCATATCATGGATCTGCTGGGAAAACGCGCCGATCTGCGGGTGTCGGATCGGGTATTTGGCCACGCCCTGCGCCTGCGTAACAGCGCGATCCCGCGCTCAACCGGGAGCTTTATTTCGCAGCTGCGCGAGCTGGAGCAGATCCGCGAGATGGTCACCTCCTCTACCATCTCCACCATCGTCGATCTGCCGTTCTTCTTCCTGTTTGTGGTGGTGCTGGCGATCATCGCGCCGCAATTAGCCTGGATCGCCCCCGTCGCTGCCGTGCTGATGGTGCTGCCCGGCCTGCTGCTGCAGAAAAAACTCGCGGCGCTGGCGAAGCAGTCAGCCCATGAATCGACCCTGCGCAACGCGGTGCTGGTCGAGAGCGTACAGGGGCTGGAGGACATCAAGCTGATGCAGGCGGAAAACCGCTTTTTACAGCAGTGGAACAGCTATATCCAGATCACCGCCGAGTCCGGCCTGCGCACCCGCGAGCTGACGCAAAACCTGATCAGCTGGGGGATGACCATTCAAAGCCTGGTGTACGCCGGGGTGATCGTGGTCGGCGCGCCGATGGTGATCGACGGCACCTTAACCACCGGTTCGGTGGTGGCGGCCTCGATGCTGGCGTCGCGGATGATCGCCCCGATGGCGACCCTGTGCGGCGTGCTGGCGCGCTGGCAGCAGGTGAAAGCCGCCAAAGAGGGGCTGGACAGCATCATGCAGTTGCCGACGGAAAACCAGCGCGAAGAGACGCCGATCCGCCAGGACGTGCTCCGCGGGCACTACCTGTTCGATCAGGCGCAGTTTCGCTATCACCCGGAAGATCCGCGTATGGCCCTGCGCATTAACCGCCTGGAGATCAAACCCGGCGAGAAAGTGGCGATCCTCGGGCGTAACGGCGCAGGGAAATCCACCCTGTTACAGGCGCTGTCGGGCGGAATGGATCTGGCAGGCGGCGAGCTGCGGCTCGACAACCTCAGCCTGCCGCATCTGGACGTCGCGGATCTGCGGCGCAACGTCGGCTTTATGACCCAGAACGCGCGGCTGTTCTACGGCACTCTGCGGGAGAACATCACGCTTGGGATGCCGCGCGCCACGGATGAAGAGATCTTCGCCGTGCTGGAGATGTGCGGCGCGGCGAGCTTTGTGCAAAAGCTGCCGAAAGGACTCGACTATCCGATCATGGAGAACGGCGTGGGCCTGTCTGGCGGGCAGCGTCAGTCGATTTTGCTGGCGCGCATGCTCCTGCGCGATCCCAATATCGTGCTGCTCGATGAACCGACCGCCTCGCTGGATGAGCACACGGAGCGCGAGTTTCTTCAGCATCTCGGCGCGTGGCTCGGCAACCGGACGCTGATCGTCGCCACCCACCGCGTGCCGGTGCTGGAGCTGGTGGAGCGCGTGGTGGTGCTTAAAGAGGGCATGCTGGTGATGGACGCGCCAAAAGCGCAGGCCCTGAGCAACAGCCGCATGCAGCAACAGGCAAACGGACGGGAGTGGAAAAATGAAAATCAGTCAGCGTGATGTCGCGGCGATGGACGATCTCGATAACGCTCTCGACTCCGAAAGCGGTTATTCCGGCGCACGGCGCATCGTGATCCTCTCCCTGCTGCTGTTTATTATCGTCGGCGTGTGGGCGTGGTTTGGCATTCTCGACGAGGTTTCAACCGGGACGGGGAAAGTGATCCCCAGCTCGCGCGAGCAGGTGTTGCAGTCCCTCGACGGCGGGATCCTGACCGAACTGAACGTGCGCGAAGGCAACGTGGTGCAGGCGGGCCAGGTGCTGGCGCGACTCGACCCCACACGTTCAGAATCTAACGTTGGTGAAAGCGCGGCGCGCTATCGTGCATCGCTGGCCTCCAGCGTGCGCCTCACCGCCGAAGTGAACGATCTGCCGCTGGTCTTTCCCCCTTCCCTGAAACAGTGGCCGGAGCTGATCGCCGCCGAAACCCGGCTCTACACTTCGCGCCGCGCGCAGCTGGAGGACACTCAGCGCGAGCTGAAAGCTGCCCTGAACCTCGCGAACAAAGAGCTGGCTATCACCCAGCGGCTGATCAAAACCGGAGCGGCCAGCCACGTGGAGGAGTTACGCCTGCAGCGGCAAAAAAGCGATCTGGAACTGAAGCTGACGGACGTGCGTTCGCAATACTACGTGCAGGCCCGCGAGGCGCTGTCGAAAGCCAACGCGGAAGTCGATATGGTTTCGGCGGTGCTGAAAGGCCGCGAGGATTCCGTGACGCGCCTGACCGTGCGATCGCCGGTGCGTGGGATCGTGAAAAATATCAAGGTGACGACCATCGGCGGGGTTATCCCCCCGAACGGCGAGCTGATGGAGATTGTGCCGGTGGACGATCACCTGCTGATCGAAACCCGCCTGTCACCGCGCGATATCGCCTTTATCCACCCGGAGCAAAAAGCGCTGGTTAAAATCACCGCCTACGATTACGCCATCTACGGCGGGCTGCACGGCGTGGTAGAAACCATTTCGCCAGACACCATTCAGGACGAAGCCAAACCCGAAGTGTTCTATTACCGGGTGTTTATCCGCACCAGCCAGGATTATCTGGTCAATAAAGCGGGCCGCAAATTCTCGATTGTGCCAGGGATGATTGCCACGGTGGATATCAAAACCGGAGAGAAATCGGTGATGGATTATATGATTAAGCCGTTTAACCGGGCGAAAGAGGCGCTGCGGGAGCGGTAATGGGAATGCGACGCCAGTAAAAAAGCCCGGTAGTGCTGATGCTTACCGGGCCTATAAGCTGTCAGGTCGGGTAAGTACCGCACCACCCGATCTGTTTTTTCGACTCTTGCACCGGTGCAGCCTGCCATCCCGTATTCTCTGAATCCGCTTCGCAGTATGACATTTCTTCCTCTTCCTCCCCCTTTCCAGCACCTCTCTACCAGGCGTATGTTTCTCTGGCCTCGCAGGCATAAGGCAACACGGGTCTAATTCCGATAAATTAGAAAACAGCAGGATCGCACTTGTGCACAGTGCGGCTGTGCAATAATATCACCACAGCTTCACAGGGATCGGAGCTAACATGCATTATGTTGAAGAACATTAAAAACTTTCGCGATCAGTGGCTTGAAGATTTTTTTCTGTATGGGAAATCTCACAAAATATTCCCGTCGAGCATTGAAGCCGCCCTGGCGAGAAAACTGGACATCATCAATGCCGCCACGTCACACAGAGATCTGCGCTCTCCACCGGGCAATATGTACGAAGAATTGAATCCTCCGATGACGGGCTTTTCTTCAATACGGGTTAACAAACAGTACAGGCTGATATTCAAATGGGTGGCGGGGAAAGCCGAAGATATCTACCTCGCCCCGCATAAATATAAGCCTTATAAATAGTGAGGTAACACTCCATGACTCTCCCGCAGGCAACCCGCACACCCACCACGCCGGGCGATGTGTTGCAGTACGAATACCTTGAACCGCTAGATCTTAAAATCGCAGATTTGGCCGACATGCTTAACGTGCACCGTAATACCATCAGTGCGCTGGTCAATAACAACCGCAAGCTGACCGCCGACATGGCGCTACGCCTTGCCAGAGTGTTTGATACCTCCATCGAGTTCTGGCTCAACTTGCAGCAAAATGTGGATATCTGGGAGGTGCAGAACAATACGCGCACTCAGGAAGAACTGAGCCGAATCAAAACAGTTGCGGAGGTTCTGGCAAAACGAAAATCTCACCAGCAGGACATCGCCTGAACTCTGCTACAGTAGCGCCAACATAAAAAATTCAGGGAGTGAACATGCGCCAGAGAACGATTGTTTGTCCGATTATCCAGAACGACGGGGCTTATCTGCTGTGCAAAATGGCGGCGGATCGCGGTGTGTTTCCCGGCCAGTGGGCGCTGTCGGGCGGCGGTATGGAACCGGGTGAAACCATGGAGCAGGCGCTGCGGCGCGAAATTCGCGAAGAGCTGGGCGATGCGCTTGAGATCACCGCCGTCAAACCCTGGGCGTTTCGCGATGATATCCGGGTGAAAACCTATGCCGACGGCAGCACCGAAGAGATCTATATGATTTACCTTATCTTCGACTGCGTCAGCGCCAACCGCGATGTGACCTTTAACGAAGAGTTTCAGCAGATCGCGTGGGTGCAGCCGGAGGCCTTAAAAACGCTGGATCTCAACGAAGCCACCCGTTTTACGTTTGCGCAGAAGGGTTTGTTGTAGCCCCCCACTGTCCCGGCGTTTTGCCGGTGTAGGTGCGAAAGACCTCAATGAATGCGCTGACGCTGTTGTATCCGCACGACAGCGCAATCCATCCCACGGGTTTTCCCTCCTCCAGCCACTCCATCGCCCTGATCACACGGGCCAGCTGCCGCCAGTTCACAAAATTCATGCCCGTCGCGGCGCTGAACTGCCGGTGAAACGTGCGCACGCTCATCCCGGACTGGCGCGCATACTCTTCCACCGGGAGCACATCGTCCACGGCGTTCAGCAGCGTGCGCGCGATTTTCAGTAAACGCGGGTGAGCGGGCATCGGCAGCCGAAAGCGATCCTGTCGGGACTGAGCCAGCTCGCGGGTGAGCATGGAGATCATCTGCGGATCTGCCCCCTCGCCCGCCTGGCACAGCCGCAGGAATAGCGCCTCACACAGCTTTTCCGGTTCGAAAACCGCCGGTTGCTCAGGCAGGGCTAAACAACAGGCTGAATCCAGATACAAAGACTGGCCCTCAATGGCGCTTTCCGACAGCGCAGCATGACGCAGCCCAGCCGGGATCCAGCCGATATGCTCTCGCGGCACCACCCAGCGCCCCTTTTCGGTCTCGATAATCAGCAGGCCCGAGGTAATACGGCAGAGCTGGCCGGTGGCGTGAGCATGCCAGTCGGTTCGATAGCCCGATGGATGGCGAAGAGGTTCAGCGGTCATCAACATAGTTTGGCCGAAAATCGTTATTGATTGCCTGATTACAGAAACTACGCCAGATTCTGTCAAGGATAATGTGCTCTCACCCCTTTTAAAGGAGCACAACAATGTCCCTCATCACTGACCTGCAGGCTGCCTCTGACGAATCGTCCTGCCGCGCCCTCACCCAACGGCTGTTAACCGATCTTTTCGCAGGAACGCTGGCTCCGGCAGAGATTTTCTCGAATGACTACCAGCAGCATACGGACGGTAACGCACTCAATTTCGCTGAATTTGTAGGGCACTTAGATCATGTCCGCACGCAAACTAACGGGATCACCTTCAGGGTCGAGCAGGCATGCTGCACGCCGCATCTGCTGGCAGACCGCCATATCGTCACCGTAAGCAAAACGGACGGAGAAACGTCAGAAATTGAGGTGTACCTGTTTGCCCGCCTGCGCGAGGGGAAAATCTGGCGAATAGATGAAGTGACCCGAGTGATAAAGGGCGACCACGCCGACAAATCCCTTGCCAGCGCGACGTCGTAGTTAACTCACTTGCTGCTGTGAAGTGAAGAGATACACGCGCACATAGCGGGTAAATTTTCCGACAAACACGCCCGCAAAAACGCCCCCGGAGATAATAGCAAATGCGCTCATTCCGGGCTGCTGCAGCGTGGCGGGGGAAACGGCAGTCATCACCCCGAGCACATATTTCACGCCAAACGCAAGCATCATCAGCGGCAGCGCCGAGTAGTCGGCCTGCCGGTACAGACTGCGCGGAGGTTCCGCGCGCGTTACCGCCGTCTGTTTGATGAGCAAATAGCCCAGCGCTGCGCCTGCCAGCAATCCGACGATCCACAGGGCGCTGCTGGCGACGGTGAGTTTGCGGAACACCACCAGATCGTAGATATCCCAGAAAAGAAAAATGGCGGGGATAATCGCGAGCTTTTCCAGCGTCACGATGGCGGGTTTGCGTGCTTTGATGCCGCGAGTGATGAGAAAGACAAACAGCACCCACACCCAGACGGGCGTATGGGTAACCACACCGGTGAGGAATTCAGTCATGGGTTTTACCGTCAGTGATATTTCGCACCGGGTAATTATTACGCATGACAGCGGCTACGCCATCATGCGTAAGGCTGTTCAGAGCGAAATTTTCAGGCGACGAACCGCCTCTTTCAGCTGCTCATCCGTGGCCGTGACAAACGACATGCGCAGCGTCGCGCGGTCGGGTTCGCTGCAATAGAAGAACTCACCGGGCACGAACACCACGCCATTCGCCAGCGTCTTCGCCAGCCATTCGGTGGTATTAAGACCGTTGTTGAATTTCGCCCACAGGAACATCCCGCCCTTCGGTTTATGGAAGGTCAGCACATCACCCAGCTCTTTTTCCAGCTCATTCGCAAAGGTCTGATATTTCTGGCGATAGGCATCGCGAATCAGCGCAATCTGCCCGGCCAGACGCCCGGTTTGCAGATACTCGTAAGTCATCAGCTGCGACAAGGTGCTGGTATGCAAATCAGTGGTTTGCTTGAGATTCACCACCGCCCGTTTCAGCCACTCAGGCACCACCAGCCAGCCGACGCGCGTGCCGGGTGCAAGGATTTTGGAGAACGTCGAGGTATAGACGACGTTATCTTCGTTGCCTATCGCTTTGGCATGAGCCATCAGCGGGCGGAACACGTCAGAGGTGTAGTTGATTTCACTGTAGGGGTCGTCTTCGATAATCACGAAATCATAGCGTTTTGATAGCTCGACCAGCTGTTTGCGGCGGTTTTCAGAGAGCGTCACGCCGCCTGGGTTACCAAACGTCGGCACGATATAGACGGCTTTGATGGTTTTGCGGCTGACCAGGGCTTCCAGTTCATCAACTTTCATCCCTTCCCCATCGGTGCCGACAGATTCAAGATTAGCCTGCGCCAGACTAAAGACCTGCAGCGCGGCGAGATAGGTCGGACGCTCCACAACCACGGTATCGCCGGGATTGATCAGCGCGCGGGCCAGAATATCCAGCGACTGCTGGGAGCCGGAGGTGACCACCACGTCATCGGCCTGACAGGGGATCCCACGGTCGGCGCAGATCTGCCCGATCGCGTCGCGCAGTCCCGGATAGCCTTCGCTCAGACCGTACTGGAATGCTTCGCCAAAATGGCAGGATAACACGGCATCTGCCGCAATCTGTAACCCTTCGTGATCGAAAAGATCGGGATTGGGGATGCCGCCGCCGAGGGAGATCACGCCCGGCATTTTGCTGTGTTTTAATAATTCACGGATGGCGGAGGATTGCAGGCTCTGCACGCTGCTGGCGAGTTTGTTTTTAGACATACTGTCGATACCCTGTTTTTCTGTTTTTTTAGTGACTACATGGTGTTAGTAACACATCTGCGGGGCAGTGATCATCACATTTACTGCTTTTTTGCCCGGATTAATCACGCTCTTGCGGAATGATTGAAATGTGACCGTTGCGCTCCAGAATAGCGTATTTGATTTTGCTGAACTCGGTGATGCCCTGGTTCTGCCGCGCTGCGACCAGAATATCATCGCAGGAGACATCCACTTTCCGCAGCTTATCCGTCAGAGGCATCCCATTTTCCACCAGGATCACAGGGGAGCCATCGAGCACGTCCTCCGCCCCGGCAAAGGTTTTCTTCATCAGGCCAAAGAGAATATCCACCACCACCAGCGTCACGATGGTGATCATCGCGCCAGTCACCGAAAAATCATTCCCCAGCAGCGCCTGCTGTGTGGCTTCGCTGATAATCAGCAATAAGATCAGATCAAAGCTGGTCATCTGCAATAACGCCCGACGCCCCGCCACTTTAAACACCACCAGCAAAATCAGGTAGATCGCCAGTGCCCGAAAGACCATCTCCATATTGCGCTCCTAGGGATAAATAAACTGCCAGAAAGCGATTTCCGGCTCATCGTTAACGGTTATCCGGTTCACCGCTTTTCCGGGCGTCGTGGGTGTGAGGTACAGGGTCACAGAGAAATCACGCTGACTTTTGATTGTGTTGTAAACCAGGACGAGGGCTTTTCCCTGGCTGTACATCCGATCGGGCTGGGGTGAGAAGGTGCCGGGCTGGAAATTATCCCTGACATCGCCGTCGAAACGAAAAATATAGTGTCCGGTATTTGATGGGGGGACTGTTGCCCTGAGTTTAAATTCTGTTTGCAGCCGCCCAAAACGCTCGTAATAAAGATGTAATGTCTGGTTATTATTTGTTTTTTCTGCCGAACTGAAATATCCCGTAGAAAAGAAACCGCCCAGCGCCAGCAGTAAAATAAGTAATAAAATCGCAAATCCCACCTGGCGAAATCGCGCCTCCAGGGTGAGGGCAAAACGATTTTCCTTCACGCCAGGCAATGCCTCTTGTTCGTCTTTCAGACTCGACATTTATCACCTCAACCGTTTCGCCTGCCTTTTATAGGCCATTGAGTATTAAGCCTAATCCTCTGTGCCCCTCGTCTTCTATGCCGGAAGAACGCACGGAAATCTGCCTTAATAGTAAGTCAGATCCGCCGTTTCGGGAGGTCAGCGTGCATTTATCTCTTTTGCCTGCCCGCTATGTGTGTCGCAGGCATTCAGAATAAAGGGATTTATTTCACTTAACGTCACCAGGGGTATATAGCGATATCGTTCTTCTCAATCCTTTTTATTCCCGCGCGCAGACTCACCTACCAGAATTAGGGATAACGCACACCGGTATATCCCGTCCTTTAGGATTAATCCCCCTTTTATTCACTCTTCAATATTTAAACAATCTTACACAAATTCACATTGCATCCATTTTGCTTACACAGCACGGAATGTCCGATGATAGCCCGATCCCAATTCGCCATAATAATATCAACCGCCGCAGGGTTGTCTTTCCTGCTTCCTGCTCACGCCGCCGAGCCGGATAATCAATTTATTATTCAGCAGCAACGCCAGAAAGCGCTGGAACAGCAACTCACCCCGCCCGTGCCCGATGTGCGTCTCTCCGAGCCGTCATCCAGCTTTGGCAAAATCGCCTTTCCTGTCGAAACGCCCTGCTTTCCCATTCGCAATGTGACCCTCACCGGGCAGGACGCGCTTCCCCGCTGGCTACCGCTGCAGCGAATTGCCGACCAGGCGCAGGGGCGTTGTCTGGGCGGAAAAGGCATCAACCTGCTCATGAGCACGATGCAAAACCGCCTCGTCGACCACGGCTGGATCACTACCCGCGTGCTGGCGCCCACGCAAGATCTTAAGAGCGGCACGCTGAAGCTGGCAATTGTGCCGGGCTATATCCGCCACGTCCGGCTCACGGAGGACAGCGACGATTATATTCAGCTCTACAGCAGCTTCCCGGCGCACGAGGGTAACCTGCTGGATCTGCGCGATATCGAACAGGGGCTGGAGAACCTTCAGCGCTTGCCGACCGTAGAAGCGAGCATGGAAATTGTTCCCGGCGAACAGCCCGGCGAAAGCGACGTGGTGATCACCCGCAAGCAGTCAAAAATGTGGCGTCTGGGCTTGTCATTGGATGACGCGGGCACCGAGACCACCGGGCGCTATCAGGGCGGCGTGACGCTGTCGCTGGATAATCCTTTCTCACTCAGCGATCTGCTGTACGTCTCCGCCAGCCACGACCTCAACGATCACGGCGGCAAAGGCAGTAAGAACTACACCGGCCACTATTCTGTGCCGTTTGGCTACTGGACGCTGGGCGTGACCGGCAGTGATTACGATTATCACCAGACCGTTGCAGGCCAGAATCAGGATTACCGCTACAGCGGTAAAAGCAAAAACCTGGACGTACAGCTCAGCCGCGTGCTGCACCGCAGCGGTTCGCAGAAAACGACCCTGACGGCGGACGTGCTGGCGCGAGAAACGCGCAACTATGTGGATGACACGGAAGTGGGCGTCCAGCGCAGGCAGACGGCAGGCTGGCGTCTGGGGTTACAGCACCGCCACTATATCGGCCAGGCCAGCGTGGATGCGGGGGTGAGCTATCAGCGCGGCACCCGCTGGTTCGGCGCTCAGCCGGCACCCGAGGAGGCGTTTGGCGAGGCCACGGCGCTCAGCAAAATCCTCCAGCTCAACGCCCAGCTCGATTTACCGTTTGAAATTGGCTCGCAGCAGTTCCGTTACAACGTTCAGTACCTGCGCCAGATAAGCAACACACCGCTGACGCCGCAGGATCAATTCGCCATCGGCAACCGCTGGACGGTGCGAGGCTTTGACGGTGAGCGCACCCTGAACGCCAGCCACGGCTGGTATGTGCGTAACGATCTGGGCTGGAGCACGCCGCTGCCCAATCAGGAGCTTTACCTGGGTGCCGACTACGGTGAAGTCGGCGGCTACAGCTCAGACCCGCTGATCGGCAAGCATCTGGCCGGCGGCGTTGTGGGCCTGCGCGGAAGCGCCTTCAACACCGGCTATGACCTGTTTGCAGGCACGCCATTCTCAAAACCTGACGGGTTCCACACCAGTTCCCTCACCCTGGGGTTCAACCTCAACTGGAGCTGGTAATGCGCATAGGCAATCTGGATATCAAAGCCCCGCTGCTCCTCGGGGGCGAACAAAACGAAGCCGAAGTGTTGGGGGCCACCGTCTGGCTGTGGATGCACTCGCCCATGCACCGGGATGCGCCCCTGCATGCCCTGCCGACGCTCCTGCTGCCCATCATCAAACGCCAGCAGTACGTGCTGGTGGTGGAGAACGAACGCCCGGTGTTCTTTCTCAGCTGGGCGTGGCTGAACGAAGAGGCGGAAGCCCGCTTCCTCACGCGTCCGTCCATAGAGATGAAAGAAGAGGACTGGGATAGCGGCGACCGCATCTGGTTTTGCGACTGGATTGCCCCCTTCGGCCATACCCGCGCCATGCAAACCTTGATTCGCCACGACCTCTTTGCCGAACACTGCTGGCGGGCGCTGTATCACCGTGGTGCCGAGCGCGGCAAGCGCGTCGTGATGTTCCACGGCAAACACGTCACCCGAGAAGCCGCACAACGCTGGCAACTGAACCACCCGCTCGCCGCCCCGCTGCCGCAAGCGTTTAAAGGAACGACCCATGAATAAGAATCTGTATCGTATCGTCTTCAACAAAGCGCGCGGCATGCTGATGGTGGTGGCGGATATTGCCCGTTCGGGTCGCGCCGGGACCACGCGTGCCGCCGGGATCGGTCATACCCACAGCCAGCTTATCGGTAAAATCAGTGCCATGAGTCTGAGTCTCTGGCTGGCGATGGGTGCGATACAGACGGCGCAGGCCAATATTGTGGCCAACGCGGGGGCGCCAAAAAACCAGCAGCCGACGGTGATCAGCAGCGCCAACGGTACGCCGCAGGTGAATATCCAGACCCCTTCCAAAGCCGGGGTGTCGCGCAATAACTACACCCAGTTTGACGTCAGCCAGAAAGGCGCAATCCTCAATAACTCGCATAAAAATACCCAGACGCAGCTGGGCGGCATGGTGTCGGGCAACCCGTGGCTCGCCAAGGGCGAAGCGAAAGTGATTCTGAACGAAGTCAGCTCCCGCGACCCGAGCAAACTGAACGGCATGATTGAAGTCGCGGGGAAAAAAGCGCAGGTGGTGATCGCCAACCCGTCGGGTATTACCTGTAGCGGATGCGGTTTTATCAACGCCAACCGCGCGACGCTCACCACCGGCCAGGCGCAGATGACCAACGGCAATCTCACCGGGTACAACGTGGAACGCGGTGAAGTGGTGGTGGACGGTGCCGGGATGGACACCTCCGGCGCGGATTACACCGATATCATCGCCCGCTCGGTCAAAGTGAATGCCGGGCTGTGGGCCAAGGATCTGAAAGTCACCACCGGGCGCAACAACGTCGATGCCGCGCATGAACGCATTGAAAAAGGCGCCGATGACATCGCCACGCGACCGCAGCTGGCGGTGGATGTCGCCAGTCTCGGCGGAATGTATGCCGGTAAAATCCGCATGGTCGGGACGGAAAAAGGGGTCGGCGTGCGTAACGCCGGGGCGATGGGTGCCCAGGCCGGTAGCGTGACCCTCACCGCCGACGGGCGCATCGAAAACAGCGGCGTCATTCGGGGCAGTGAAAACGTGGCGGTCCAGACCACCGGCGAATTCGCTAACCGGGGCGCGCTCACGGCGGGAAATAACGCTCAGGTGAAAGCCGCTACGCTCACCAGTGAGAAAAACAGCGTGCTGGCCGCCGGGGTGAAAAACGATGGCAAACTGGCAAGCGCAGGGAATTTAACCCTGAGCAGCAACGGTCAACTGAACGCCCACGGCCAGACGCTGGCAGGCGGCGACATCAGCGTGACAGGTCAGGGTGTGGATATCAGCGGCAGCCAGACCCAAGGCAAACGCGTGTTGCTCGACGGCGGCGCAGGCGATCTCACCACCGCCAGCGCGCAGGTCAGTGCCAATGAACTCACGGCCCGGACCGGAAAACGCCTTAACAACAGCGGCGGTTCCCTCAGCGCCGAGACGGTTAATCTCAGTGCACATGACCTCTCCAACCAACAGGGAAAAGTGATTCAGAGCGGGAAAAACGCGCTGGCGATGGATCTCAAGGGCGAGATCGATAACCAGCAAGGGCAGATCGCCGCGACGCAGGGTGTGTCTCTGCACGCGCAATCGCTGAACAACACGGGCGGCCAGGTGGTTGCTGTGGCGGGGAAAACCCGCATCGATACCGGCTCCCTGAATAACGAGCGGGGGCTTATCTCCGCCGCCGCAGGCGACGGTGAGATCCACAGCGCGCAGACGCTTCGCAACGCCGGAGGGCGCATCGAAGCGGCAAAAAGCCAGCACATCGACGCCGCCGGTGTCGATAACCAGCAGGGGGTGATTGTGGCCGATGGCGCGACAATCGCGCTGAACGACGGCAGCCTGAACAACCAGTCCGGCGCCCTGCTCTCCCACGGCGCGCTCAGCGTCACCAGCGGCGCGCTGGATAATCAGAACGGTTTTCTCGCCAGTCAGGGCGCCTTAACGCTGGACGGCAGCGACATGGATAACCGCTCTGGTCAGATCGGCTCTAACCAGAGTGTCACCGCCCGCTTTAACACGCTGGTGAATCAGGGCGGTGCGATAAAAGCCGTCGATGCGATGACGCTCACCGGCGGAGTGCTGGATAACAGCCACGGCGAGACTTTCGCCGGGAAAAGCCTCGCCTTCAGCGGCGAAACGCTCAACAACGCTGGCGGGCAGCTGGCGGCAGGTGAAAACCTGACACTCGCCCCTGCCAGCCAGTTACTCAATCAGGCCGGACTGTTGCAGGGCGATGGCGTTCAGATCACCACGGCCAGCCTGAGTAATAACAGCGGGACGCTCAACAGCCTGGGATCGCTTGATCTCTCCACCGGTACGCTCGATAACCAGGCGGGCGCGCTGGCGGCGAAAGGTGCGGCAGACATCGCCACCCTCCAGATGGACAACCGCAGCGGCGGGCGCGTGATTGGCGAATCCACCACTGCGCTGCACTCGGATAACCTGCAAAACAGCGGCGGGCAGATCCAGTCGGTGGGCGATCTGCTGATCGACAGCGCGCGCGGCGTGGTGGATAACGTCTCCGGTTTGATTCGCGGCGGGCAGAGCGTGACGCTAAATGCGATCACCTTCGTCAATCAGAACACGCTGGCTGAAAACCAGGGCCTTGAAGGCCAACTGGTGACGCTGAAAACCGACGCGATCGCCAACCAGAACGGCAGCCTGCTGGCCGACACGACCCTGACCATTCGCAATACCGGTACGCTGGACAACAGTTCCGGCGCGCTGGCATCATCCGGCTTGCTGGATATTGCCGGTAGCGGGCTGAACCTCATCAACCAGGGGGGAACGGCGAAAGCGGGTCAAACGCTGAATCTGCATGCGCAAACTATCGACGGCAGCGGCCAGTTGCTCTCGCTCGGGAATATGGATCTGAGCAGCGAAAACGGCCTGAACAACAGCGGCGCGGTCATCGCTAACGGCAATCTCACCTTCACGACTCCGGGCGCTCTGACCAACAGCGGGAAACTGCTGGCGGGCAGCGCGCTCAACGTGCAGAGCGCCAGTCTCACCAATAGCGCCAGCGGTGAAATCAACGCCGGCACCAATACCCTGACCACCGGCATGCTGGTGAACTACGGCCTGATCGATGGCATCCACACCCGCATTAATGCCGAAACGCTGAATAATATCGGCACCGGGCGTCTCTATGGCGACGCGGTGGGCGTTAACGCTATCACCTTTAACAATCTGGCGGAAAACGGTACGGCGGCAACGCTTGCCGGACGCGAGCGCGTGGACCTCGGCGTGCAGACCCTCAACAACCAGGCGCACGCCCTGATCTATAGCGCAGGCACCCTGTGGGTCGGCGGCGCGCTGGACGAGAGCGGCGCCGCGATCGGACGCGCGGCGGCAATCAATAACCACAGCGCCACCATTGAGTCTGCCGGGGATATGTCGCTCGCCGCCGGGCAGATCAACAACATCAATGACGATTTCGCGACCGAGATCGTACTGGTTTCTCAGGAGCCGTTAACCGAGTACCAGCACTCAGGCTCCACCAACCGCTGGAAAGCGGGCGACGAGGGTGTCTGGATAGATGGCAACTCCTCAGACGGCCTGCGCAACCTCAATACGCCGGAGCTGAGCGGCCACGGGCACGACGATTTCAACGAGTATAACTACACCCGCACTATCGAAGAGACCCGCATCAAACAGAGCGATCCGGCGAAAATTCTCTCGGGCGGCAACATGACGCTGACGGGCGATCGGCTGTTTAACGATAAGAGCCAGGTTATTGCAGGCGGAACACTCTCGACCGACGCCATGGGCACGGTGCTTAACGACGATGTCGCGGGCGAACGGCACACCACCGACGCGGGTTACGTGACGCATTACTACCGCATCCGCCACAAAGGTGACGACGAACAGGGGCGTCGCAGCACTCTCTACACCCCGCCGACCGCGATCCAGAGCATTGCCTTAAAGCCAGGCCAACTGGTGAGTAACGGCAGCGTCGAGGGCAGCAACCTGAGCATCACGCCGCTGGTATTGCAGGGCACTGATACGGCGATCGGCCAGGCGGGAGGCGTCAGCGCGTCGCCGCAGCAGACCGTATCCCCCGGCGAGCCGGTCACGCCACCGGCGGGTCAGCAGTTTGAAGTGACCCCTGCCGACGGCGCCATTCGCATTATCGGTCCAAACACCACCCTGCCGGATAACAGCCTGTTTAAGGTCAATCCGTCATCGGACGTGCCTTATCTGGTAGAAACAGACCCGCGCTTCACTAACGAAAAGCAGTGGCTCGGCAGCGACTATATGCAAAACGCCTTAACCGGTGACAGCGATAACACCCTGAAGCGCCTGGGTGATGGGTATTACGAGCAGCGTCTGGTGCGCGAACAGGTGATTGGCATCACCGGCCAGCGCTATCTGGACGGGTTTAGCAACGACGAAGAGCAGTTTAAATCCCTGATGGATAAGGGGATCACCTTCGGGAAACAGTATTCACTGAAGCTCGGCGTGGCGCTGACACCAGAACAGATGGCGCTCCTCACGGGCGATATCGTCTGGCTGGTGAATACCCGGGTGAAAATGCCGGACGGCTCGATGCAAAACGTGCTGGTGCCGCAGGTCTACGCCAAAGTGAAACAGGGCGATATTGACGGCTCTGGCGCGCTGATTGCCGGGAACAACGTGTCGATGAAGCTCAATGGCGATCTCTTTAACAGCGGTACCATTGCCGGACGCAAAGTGCTTCAGCTCGATGCGAATAACATCACCAACCAGACCGGTACCCTGCAGGCGGCAGACATTAACCTCAACGCCCGTACGGATATCAATAACATTGGCGGGGCCATCGTGGGCGGCAGCAGCCTGCAGGCTACGGCGGGCCGGGATATCAACGTCACCAGCACCGTGAACAGCGCAGAGAGTGTTAACGGTGAAAACCGCTTTACGCGCACCACCATCGACAGCGTATCCGGCATCTACGTTCAGGACGATGACGGCAAACTGGCGCTGCAGTCCGGGCGCGATATTACCCTGACAGGCGCGCAGGTGATCGCCAGCGGCGAGAACGGCAAAGCGCAGCTGGTGGCCGGGCGGGATCTGAATCTCAACACGGTTACCACCGCCCGCAGCGATAAACTGATCTGGGATGCGGACAATACCCTCAACCAGCGCAGCGTCGATCAGACCGGTAGCAGCATCAGCGGTACCGGCGGCGTGACGCTGGCGGCAGGAAATGACATCAACGCGCGCGGAGCCTCGGTTAAATCCGACGGGGCGCTGGCGCTCGGTGCAGCACGCGATATCAACATCGAAGGCGTGCTCAACGAAAGCCAGCTCGACGAGCGGCATAAAGTGGTGGGCGGCAACGGCTGGATGTCGAAAACCACCACCACGACCCGTGACACGGTGGACAAACAGACCGTTCAGGGCAGCGAACTGAGCGCCAATACCGTGCAAGTCATCGCCGGAAATGACCTGACGGTCGCGGGAAGTAGCGTCGTCGGCAGCGGAAACGTTGCGCTTAAAGCCGGTAACGATCTGACCCTCACCAGCATGGGCGGACGCAATGACCAGACGCATCTCAGGCAGGAGAAAAAATCGGGGCTGTTAAGCTCCGGTGGGATTGGCTTTACCGTCGGCTCCCATAAAGAGACCACCGATCAGGCCAGCCAGGCGCTGGCGGGCCAGGGGGCGATGGTGGGCAGTCTGCAGGGCGATACGGTGATGCTGGCAGGCAACGACTACCGTCAGACCGGCAGTTCGGTCTCCTCCCCGAACGGCAACGTCGCGATTCAGGGGAAAAACGTCACCATCGAGGCGGCGCAGGACACCTATGCGTCGCAGTACAAACGGACCGTCGAGCAAAAAGGCTTTACCCTGGCCGTTAACGTACCGGTGGTGATGGCGGCTCGCGGCGCGCTGGAAACCGCGCAGGACGTGGGCAAAAGCAATGACGACCGCATCAACATGCTGGCTGCCGCCAACGCGGCATGGGACAGCGCCCGTGCTGCCAGCGCGATGATGAACACCGCGCAGGGGCTAATGGCGAACGGCGCGCAGGCCGTGGCGCAGAACGTGAGCGTGTCGCTCACCTATGGCCAAAGTAAGCAGACCAATACGGAAGAGGTCAACAGCACCAGCGCGCTGGCAAGCACCGTTAACGCCGGTAAACAGGCGGTGGTGGTGGCAACCGGCGGCGAACAGTCGAATATCAATATCGTTGGCTCCGATGTCAGCGGCAAACAGGGCACCACCCTCTTTGCCGACAACGACATTAATATTGTGGCGGCAAAACAGGAGCGTCACGAGCGGGACGATAACCAGTCCAGCGGCTGGAATGCCGGTGTGGCAGTGAGCTACGGCCAGGGCGGAGCCTCGTTTGGCGTCACCGCTGGCGCGAACGTCGGCAAAGGCCACGGCAACGGCGATGAGGTCTCCTGGCGCAACAGCCATGTCGGTGATATGGACGGTCAGACCCAGATTATCAGCGGCGGCACCACCACCCTGCGTGGCGGCCAGCTGCTGGGCAAAGGGGTGGATATCACCGCCGACAACCTGAATATCGAAAGCCTGCAGGACACCATGAAATACGACGGTAAGCAGATGAATGCCGGCGGACAGGTCACGGTGGGCTTCGGCTTTGCGGCATCAGGCAATTACGGGCAGTCGAAGGTCAATGCCGATTACGCCTCGGTGCAGGAGCAATCCGGCGTGTTCGCGGGGACCGATGGCTATCAGATCAACGTGAAGGATCACACGGACCTTAAGGGTGGCCTGATTACCTCCAGCGAGAGCGCGGAGCTGGCGGGAAATAACCAGTTCAGCACCGGCACGCTAAGCTGGAGCGATATTCATAACAGCTCGGAGTACGAAGGCAACGGGTTTGCCGTCGGGGGAGCCACCAGCATGAATACCGATTTTGGGCTGGGCGATAACGCCACGCCGCAAAGCAGCAAAACCGTGCGCACCGACGATGGTTCTTATGTCCCGGCACAGGGCTATGCCTCCCTCAACAAGAGCACGAGCTTTGGGATTGGGCATGACAGCGGCAGCGACAGCTCCGTCACCCGTAGCGGGATCAACACCGAGAATGTCACAATCACCCGCCCTGACGGGCAAACACAGCCGATCGACGGCATTAAAACGGACATCACCACCGAAACGGCGGCGGCGAATTCCGGTCGCCTTGAGAATAACTTCGATAAAGACGACGTGTTTAAAGAGCTGAATTTGCAGGTGCGCGTGACGCGTGATTTCAAAGAAAATGCGAATAATCAGATTGGGCAACTGCTGGACGCGCAGCAGGCGACGGCACAAGCTGCGTTGAAACAGGCTATAGATTCGGGCGATAAAGCGAAGCAACAAGAGGCGCTGACGGCAGTCTATAAACTGCAATATCAGCGACGCTTCCTGCAAACCCTGGTGGGGATCGTCGCCGGATCGCCGGATACCGCCATCACTCAGGGCACGCTGGCACTGGCCGCCACAAAAATGCGTGAAGAGACCATCAAAAACTCCCTGATCTTCGAGGGTATAGCAGACACCGAAAAGTCCTACAGCAATGTTTCAGGCGAGAGCAATGGTCTCTATGATGGCATTAAAGCCGGCGGTGTCAGGGTTGGTCTGGACGTGATCTGTGGTACAGCCAATGAACGCTGCTCGACGGCTGATGACGCGGGCAAAGTGCTTCTGCGTGATGAAAATGGCAGGGTCATTTATAAAGGCAATGCCGAATATCCGACCATTGATGCTTTCCTGAAAAAAAGCCCTGAAGCGGCAAGCCTCTTTGGACCTACGGGTGGATTCCAGGGAACCGGAGGATTATTGGTCCCCTTCGGTGAATACAAGCCGGGCACATTCTGGGGGGATATTGGTGACACCATCGTCGAGTCTTATGCCGGTACGCATGATTATATCGGCGGTCAAGTGCCTGGTTTTTATGACAGCGAAGGGAATACTTCCCGCGGGCGTAACCCGTTAACGGAAACCGCGGCAAATACCTGGACCGTTGTCGCGATTCCTCTGGCCACGCCTTTCGCCATGTCCGAAATGGTTTCGCCTGAGTTGCTGGACTTTATCTTTAATGCATCCAAATGAGGTTAAAACAATGACATTACGTCGCGGCTTACTTTTACTTTGTCCTCTTTACTTAACCGGATGCGTTGTTGCCGATCTGGATTCGACGAATTATCAGTACGTCCCCTATGTCCAGACCATCCAGAAAAAAGGCACTCTCGGACATACCAATACGGCGCAGCGCAAACAGGATCTTTACGCCTGTGGTTTAGACAAAAAAATTGATCCTGACACGCAGCCATTTAACCGTAATCAGCTTGTCGGAGGCGAAACGATGGCACAGCACGACAAGCGAATAGCCCATCTTGAGAATTGCATGATGGAAAAAGGCTATGTGTTACTCGATTTTGGTCAATGTGGCCCCTTAAAAGCCCCGACCGGAAAATGCAATTAACGAAATAAAAGCGCCAGCGGATTGCGCCCTAAATAAAACCACTCCCTCCCCTACCAATATAGGGGAGGGATACACCAGGAATATTCCGGGCTTTAGGATTAATTCCCATTTCATCACCTGCCAAAAAAACCAACAATTTTAACCGTTTCATTTGCCATGGAATGTCCATGACATATTTGCCGGATTACACCGGCGTGACCCACAATAAAATAACGGCATAAGGATTACGGAAAATGAAAAAAATATCTCTGGCGGTATGCGTGGCGGCAAGCCTTGCCAGCGGCGCAGCTCTTGCGGATAACCACACGGTTTCTCTTGGCTATGCGCAGAGCAAAGTTGAGAACTTTAAAAATATTCGCGGTGTTAACGCACAATATCGCTACGAATGGGACTCCCCGCTCAGCGTCATCGGTTCTTTCACCTATATGAGCGGCGATGACGACCAGAAATATTATGTCGATTCTGATTCCGTCAAAAATCATATCGACGTAAAATATTATTCCCTGATGGCCGGTCCGGCTTATCGCATTAATGAATATGTTTCGTTATATGCGCTGGGCGGGGTGGCACATACCAAAGCCGATGTGGATACCAAATGGGTGAACGCGGGCGACGGCTATACGCAAAAAGACAGCCTCTCTGAAAAATCGACCTCTTTTGCTTACGGCGCGGGAGTGCAATTTAACCCAACCGACGAACTGGCCGTTAACGTCGGTTACGAAGGGACGAACGCCGATATCGACGGCAGCCACTCGATTAATGGCTGGAACGTCGGCGTCGGGTATCGCTTCTAATTCTGCCCTGCCCCTCTCTACGGGAGAGGGGCTATTGTCGACACATGCTGAACAAGGTGTGCAATAAACTGCGTCAGTTTCGGCAACGGGCGTAAATCCTGGCGCCAGAGAAGGTGCACTGGTCTCGGCTGCGGTGTGAAAGGCGCCAGCACGCGGATCAACCGTCCACTCGCCAGCTCGTCGGCCACCAGCACTTCCGGTTGTAATAACAAACCCGCCCCGGCCACCGCCGCCGTGCGTAACCCATATCCGTCGTTACAGCGCAGGATCGCATCGCGCTTCCAGCGCACCTCCCCTTCCACGCCCGGCAGCCGCCACTCGTTGCGCGCGGTCCAGACCGTATGCGACAGGCACAGATGATCGACCAGATCGGCAGGCGTTTGCGGCGTGCCGTGGCGCGCCAGATAGTCCGGCGCCGCGCAGATCACCATCCGGTAAGGACAGAGATATTTCGCGACCAGATCGTCGTTACGAATATCACCGATACGGATCGCCAGATCGAAGCCCTCGTTGACCATGTCCACCATCCGGTTGGTCAGATCCAGCTCGACGCGCACCTCCGGCCACGCCTGAAGAAAGGTCGCCGTGAGCGGCGCGATGACACACCCGCCAAAGGAGGTCGGCGCGCTGACGCGCAGCGTGCCAGCCGGGGCTGCACGCAGGCGCTCCACGGCGCTTTCGGCAATCGACACCTGCTCCAGCACCCGTTTCGCCTCGTCGTAAAACACCCGCCCGGCGTCTGTCAGGCTCTGGCGGCGCGTGTTGCGCTCCAGCAGACGCGTGCCGAGCTGCGTCTCCAGCAGGGCAATGTACTTTCCAACCATCACCGCCGACATCTCCAGCCGACTCGCCGCCAGCGTAAAACTGCCGCTTTCGACCACGGCGATAAAAGTCTCCATGCCGCGAAGCTTATCCATATTGCAAACCCCTGGTTAGTAATCCTCTAACTTTAGCCCAGTTTATCCGAATTCTGTTTTATTAAAGAATGGAGGCTCACAACATGAAGGAGTCTGCTATGAAAATCGTCATTATTGGTGCCAGCGGTACGGTTGGCCGCGCCGTGACAGAAGAGCTCAGCCGTAAACACGAGGTCATTCGCGTTGGCCGCACGCAGGGTGATGAGCAGGTGGATATTACCTCGCAGGAGAGCGTGCAGGCCCTGTTCGAAAAAATCGGCCCGGTGGATGCGATTGTCTCGGCCAGCGGCGGGCTGCATTTTGGCCCTCTGGCGACCATGAAAGACAGCGATTTCAACCAGGGTTTGCAGGATAAGCTGCTGGGGCAAGTGCGCCTGGCGCTTACCGGACAGCACTACCTGAACGAAGACGGGTCAATTACCCTGATCAGCGGGATTGTCGCCCACGAGCCGATTGCCCAGGGGGTGAACGCCACCACCGTGAATGTGGCGCTCGAAGGGTTTGTGCGCGCTGCGGCTTGCGAACTGCCGCGCGGCATTCGTATCAACCTGATTAGCCCAACAGTGCTGACCGAATCCGCCGAAGCCTACGACGGATTCTTCCCCGGCTTTGAAAGCGTGCCTGCCGCCACCGTCGCGCTGGCCTATCGCCGCAGCGTGGAAGGCGTGCAGAGTGGCCGGGTTTATAAAGTCGGTTACTGAGGCTTAATGGCGGCGATCAACACCAGCATCGGTCGCTCCGCTTCTTCGGCCAGCGCGGGCCAGGCGTCAATCTGCGCCTGCGTTGGCCCCCACTCGTTGACTTCGCGAAGGCTTAAACCTGCGTGAATCAGCGCATTCAGCGTCGTGCCAAGCGTGCGGTGATATTTGATCACGCCGTCCGCCAGCCAGTTGCTGACGCGCTGTCCCTCCTGCTGATACTGATTCACTCCCCAGAACCGCTCGCCGTTGTCATCCGTCAGCCAGCCCTGGCGCGAAGCGCAGGTGTAGATCGGATGCTCCATCGAAAAGACCAGGCTGCCGCCGGGTTTGAGCGCACGCTGAACGTGGCGAAAAAGTGTATCGAGTTCCGGCAGATAGTGCAGCGCAAGCGAGCTGTAAACCAGATCGAGACTGTTGTCTTCCAGTTTCACATCCTCGAGATCGCGGCGTAGATACGTGATGGCGGGATCGGCGGTAAGCTCGGCGGCACGGGCGAGCATTTTCTCGGAGATATCGACGCCCGTCACCTGCGCCGCGCCGAGTTCACGCGCGCTGCGGCAGAACCAGCCGTAACCGCAGCCCAGATCGATGACCGTTTTACCGGCCAGATCGGGCAGCATGGATTTGAGCGTCGGCCATTCCGGTGCGCCGTCCAGCCCCTGCACCGAGCGCGGAAGCTGGGCGTAGCCCTCGAAAAACGCCGGATTGTCGTAGATATTTTGTGCCATCGCAGATCCCTCTTGGTGAATATGCGTAGCAGTATATCGCAGGGTTTGGGTTTTGTTGGCCGGGCAAGGCGTAACCGTCACCCGGCGCACTGTTAGCTCACGGTGCCCCACACCAGGTTCCCGTTATGGAACGTCGCGGTTCGCGGGGAAATGCGCGCAACGGCTTCTGCCGAGCAGGAGGCGTCCACCAGCACAAAACTCGCGGCATCCTGCGCTTTCGGCCACACGCGTTCGCCTTTGTCGTTCAGTGGCAGTACGTTGCCAGTCGCAATGCCCAGCGCGCGGGACAGCGTTTGCTCGTTCGGACGGATGTAGAGCTGCGCATACAGATTCGCTTTTTCCAGCATGTCTCCCAGACCGTACGGCGACCAGTGGTCGATCACGCTGTCGGTGCCCGTCATCACAAATACGCCTTTGTCGCGCAGCTGTTTGAGCGGCATGTGTAAGGTGCCAATCGGCACGGTCGAGGCGACGGTGATTTGCTGCGCCGCCATGCGCGTGGCGAGGGCATCCACTTGCTGTTCGTTAAGCGTCGCCAACGCAAAGCCGTGGCTGATGGTCAGCTTTCCCTTTAACGCTGGGGTTTTCTCTACCGTCTCCACCATATAATTCACCGCCGCCACGCCTGCGGGGCTTGTCTCGTGCAGGTGGATATCCACCCCTTTGTCGTAATCCAGCGCGATCTGGAACATGGTGTCGAGAGATTTTTCCATCGCGCCGTCGACGTTAGTCGGGTCCAGCCCGCCGACGTAGTGCGCCCCGGCCTGCATCGCTTCACGCATCAACGGTTCGCATTTTGACAGCAGCAGCCCATGCTGCGGGAACGCAACAATTTCGCAGTCAAAACCGGGCTTACGCCGCGCCAGCACCGCCTGCAGGTTTTCCAGATTCTTCAGGCCGGAGGTCGGTTCGATATTGCAGTGGCTGCGGGCGATGGTTGAGCCTTTGGACTGAATCAGGTCGATCAGCTTTTCCGCACGTTCCTGCGTATAAGGTTGCAGCTCGGGCAGCAGTTTTTGTTCGAGGCGGATCATATCCTGAATAGTGGTTCCCGCCGGGCGATTCAGCGAGCGCCACGGGCCGCCGTAGAAGGTCTTGTCCAGATGGATGTGCATGTCGTGCATCGCCGGGAGCATCAGCTTGCCTCCCGCATCGTAATGGGGCAGCGCGCTGTCGGCATGGCTTTTGTTGTCACGCAGGGCGACGATTTTGCCGTCCTGGATCTCCAGGGTTTTAAGCTCGGTACGGGTGCTGGTTGCCACATCGCCGTCGACGTTAAATCCGGCCTCCAGCAGCACGTTGTCGAGGTAGTAATGTTTCGCGGTGATGTTCATCGTTTTGCCCGTCTCGCAGGTGTTCTTCGCTGTCTCAGCAGCATACGCGACGGAGCCGGTCGCGCCAAACAGCGCGCAGGCAGTGACCATTTTGCCGCTCTGGCTGATAAACTCACGGCGGCTTTTATTCTCTTTCATCGTATCTTCCTTTTAGTGCTCTTTTACGCATTCACAATGTGAGTGCCGGTCTCACCGCGCAGCGCCGCAGGCAGGCAGTCTGGCGAGGTAATGATGACCCGTTTGCCGCCCTGTTTCAGGAACGCCAGACTGGCGACTATTTTCGGCAGCATACTGCCCGCCGGGAAATGGCCCTCTTCCATGTAGCGCGTCATTTGCGCCACGCTTACGGTATCCAGCGCCTGCTGGTTCGGCTTGCCAAAGTTGATGCACACCTTCTCAACGCCGGTGGTGATCACCAGTACATCGGCGGCGATTTCGCGCGCCAGCAGCGCGGTGGAGAGATCTTTATCAATCACCGCGTCGACGCTCTGATAGTCCCCCTCTTGAGTGCGAATCACCGGAATCCCGCCGCCTCCGGCGCCGATCACCACAAAGCCTTTTTGCGTCAGCGCTTTGATGGCGTCGGCTTCAACGATGCGCACCGGCTGCGGCGAGGCGACCACGCGACGATAGCCGCGCCCGGAATCCTCGACAAAGTGCCAGTCCGGATGGGCGAGCTGCAGCTCATCGCGCTGGGCTTCGCTGAAGAAGGCACCGATCGGTTTAGTCGGATGGGTAAAGCCGGGATCCTGTTGATCCACTTCCACCTGGGTGACCACCGTCACCGCCTTTTGCTCCCCGCGCGCCGCGAGACGGTTGTTCAGCGCCTGCTGGATCAGATAGCCGATCCCGCCCTGCGTGTCGGCCACGCAGTTGGCGAGCGGCGTCAGGGGCAGCCCTTCGCGCTCGTGGGCAATCTCTGCACGCCTGAGATCAAGCCCCACCTGCGGGCCGTTGCCGTGGGTGAGGACGATGTCGTAGTCGGAGGCAAGCATCTCTAATACCGACTCCGCCACCGCTTTGACCGCCTGCGCCTGATGCTCTATCGACTGACTGGCGTTATCTTTGATAATGCTGTTACCACCGATGGCGACGACCATGAGTTCTTTCATTGTGTTTCCTTTATGGGTGCGGTCTGGCCCCCTCACCCGGCCCTTTTCCCTCTGGAAGAGGATAAGGGTGAGGGGATCAGGCATTATCAGGACTCAGAAACCGGCGCGACCGACCGCGCGACTTCGCGGCTGTCCAGCACATGTTTCACCACGAACATCCCGCTCATCATCAGGTACGCCGTCACAAACATCAGCGAACTGCCTTCGGCAAATCCCACCACCGGCGCGTGAATCACGCCGAACAGAGCGAGCAGCGCCCCTACCGCCGCGGCAATCGCTCCGCGCAGGGGTTTATTGATGATGGCGAAGATCGCGATACAACCCCAGAGCATGCTGGCGAGCGGTGCGCCGTTGCCCAGATGCACCAGCCCTTCGTAGTAGATGCCTTTGCTGTGCAGCACGTCGGTGCCGATTTTCGCCGCATTGGTTCCCGCCGCGCCCATCACGCTGTTCATCATGGTCAGCGCCCAGTTGGCGATCCACGGGAACAGACAGATAAAGATGACGGGCACCTCCACTTTGGGCGTTTCCCTCACCACCTGGTTGGCGGTGACGACGCCGATAAACACCAGAATCGGCACGATGGCGGTCATCGGAATGATGGCGAGCATAAACGCCCCCAGCCCGAAAAGCGGCACGATGAACATGGTGACGCCCGACGCCAGGGTGTAGCCAATGCTTGCGCCCATCGCTTTCCAGCCCGCGTGACCGACGTAGACCGTCACCGGGAACGGGTTGCCCATCAGACAGCCGAGCATGGAGGCCAGACCGTTCGCCAGCATCACCTTCCGGGTCGGGTATTCGTCCCCCGCCGCGTGGGCGCTTTCGATGTTTTCGAGGTCAAAGATATAGTTCGCCAGCCCCAGTGGAACCGCCGAGGCCAGGTACGGCAGGGCGTGCGGCAGACCTTGCATGAAACTGTCAACGTGGACTTCCGGCGGGTTAAAGCCGAACGATGACATGGACGCTTTGATCGCTTCCGGGCTTTGCAGACCGGAGATCCACGCCAGCGCCGTCCCGGCGATCAACAACAACAGACCGGTCGGGATGCGGGCGAAGATCGGTTTTTTGCCGAACCAGTTGATGAAGATCAGCAGCAGCACGATAAATGAGACCGTCGGCGCTTCGAACGCCTGCAGCATTGGGTTCATCGCCAGCAGCAGCAGACCTAAACCGGACAGGCATGACAGCAGCACGGTGCGCGGGATCATCTTGCGGATGGTTTCGCCTAAAAATGAGCCGCCCGCCAGAATCATCGCTTCAACAAAGCACCACACCAGACCAATCTGGATGGCGAAATCCGCGTCGCCGGTCTGCTGGTAAACCGGCATCAGCACCAGGAACGTCACCGTGAAAATGGACGGCGCGCTTGGGCCAGAGGGCAGAGCCGTCACATCCGTGCGCCCGGTCTGGCGCTGCATCTGCAGGCCAAACCACGCGTAGCAAATGCTGGCGACCAGCACCGCCAGCCCGAAGGCTGGCGCGATACGTCCATAAACAATCTCTTTCGGGATGCCGACGACAAAAATGAGCAGCCCCATCATGGTCAGCAAATTGGTCAGGTTGTTGGTCATCAGGCCGAAATAGGCCGCCCAGTCACCTCTTTTCCACTCCAGTTTCATGCTTTTCATGGATGCTTGCCTTATAAAAAGTAGCGATCGCGGAAGGTCAACAGCGCCTTTTCAAAACAGCTAAATGGCGGGTGAACGATGCCCGCCCCAATCATGCCGATCCCGGCGTCTTTGTGGGCAATGGCGGTGTTGATCACCGGCAGGATGCCGCTGGCGGCAACTTTAGTGATATCAATCGCCGTCGGGATGCCCATAAACGAGAGCAGCGGAATGGTGACGTTCGGGTTTTCGCCGAGGGTGATTTCGCGCATCTGCCGCGAGAAGTCGATGGCTTCGTCCACCGTACCGCCCACCAGCGCGACAATTGCCGGAGCCGTCGCCATCGCGAACCCGCCGATGCCGTAGGTTTCGGTGATGGCGCTGTCGCCGATATCCAGACCGGAGTCCTCCGGCTTGTAACCGGCAAACATCGGGCCGATTACCTGCTGCGCCGGGCCGGTAAACCACTGCCCCGGCAGGCCGGAAATGCGCAGGCCGAATTCATAGCCGTTGCGCGCCATGGTGGTGACGACGGTGCTGAATTCGATACCGTGCGCCGCATCCAGCGCGGCTTTGCACATTGCCATCCACGTCGGGCCGGAGAAGTAGTCGCTGCTCGCCACGAACTCGAACACCTGACGCTGCTGCTCTACCGGATAACCGGCCTGAATCAGCCCCGGCGTCAGGGCCTGGATCAGCAGCGTGGTGCCCGCGTTATTGCGGTTGTGGCACTCGTCGCCCATGTGCAGCGCCTGGGCCAGCATTAAGCGCAGATCGATTTCGCCGATGATTTTCATCGCATCGCGCAGCATCGGGCCGAGCACGTCGCGCATCCAGTTCAGACGGTCGATCACGCTCTGATCGTTGGCCCCCATGCGCAGGATTTTTGCCATCTGCTCACTGAGGTTGGTGAACGCGCGGTTACCGTAGGTTTTGTTCTCGACGATGTGCATAAACATCGACGCCGACGTGACGCCCGCCATTGAGCCGACGCAGTCGTGTTCATGGCACGGCGAGAACGTAATTTTTCCGGAAGCCGCCAGGCGTTCGGCGTCGCTCAGAGAATCAGCCAGCCCTTCAAACACCAGCGCCCCCGTCACCGCACCGCGCATCGCGCCGCACATGTTTTCCCACGCCACCGGTGGCCCGGCGTGCAGAATGGTCGTAGGGGTCATGCCAGGCACCACGTTGATGGCCTGGTCGAAGCCCACCAGCACCGGATGGGACTGAATAATCCGCTCCAATGCCACTTTGTTGGCGGCGGCAATTTTCCCGGCGAGTGTCGGCTGCGCCAGTTGATCCAGCGCCTCGACCACCTGCAGATTGCCCTGCCCCGGCGGCGTCCAGTCGAGCTGCGTGACCGGGATGTGCTGTTTTTTCAGATCTTCGCTGAACAGGGCGATGCCTACGTTAATGACGTTCAACGGCTGGTTAAATAAGGTTTTCATCAGGCTTTCTCTCCTTTGCAGACAAATTCACGCGCCAGTAATCCGGTGTTAGTGCTGCTGCTCGCCCAGATCACACCTGCGTCTGTCAGTAGCTGGCACTGCTGCGACAAGGACGGAGTATCCAGATCGGTGCCCAGCACGTAGCCGAGGATCTCCAGCGGGCGGTTGTCCGCTTTGGCAATGGCCTGCGCCTCTTTGATGGCGTCGATCATCACCCCGACCGGATCCTCGTGAGAGCCGAAACCGAGCACGAAATCCATCACGATGACGCCCACTTCCGGGTCGCGCGCCTCCTGCAACAGGCGGCTGATGCGGTTGGTCGGATCGATCATTGGGTGCGGTTTTCCGTTGGTGAAATCATCGTCGCCAAAATCGAGGAAAGTGTGGGCCTGGCTGACGTTGAGATCCGCCAGACGTTTGGTCGGGTCCGGCTGAATGTTGCTGTAGACGTCGTCGAATTTTTCCAGCGCCGCGAACATCGCTTCGTCACACAGGGTGCCGCCGCAGAACAGACCGCGAATGTACTTTTGCTGTGGCGTGAGGCGAGCGCGCACCTCTTCAATTAATGGCCAGTTGAGCGGGTGGAGATCGAGAGACTCTTTTTTGATGCCCGTGAGCAGAACCGCTTTCAGGGCCGCCTCTTTGGTGCCGCGCGCGAACTGCAAACCCTCTTCATCGGCTGGCGGTTCGTTGCGACCGAGGAAGCAGACAACGACCGGTTTGCGGCAGGCGCGGGCGCGGGCCAGCACGTTTTCGGCCACCTTCGGCGCAGGCGGTTTGGAGATGAGCGCGATAACTTCAGTGGCTTCATCGGCTTCCAGCATGTCGATGGCGTCGAGCATCATCATGCCGCCGATCTTTTCGCTCAAATCGCGCCCGCCGGTGCCGATCAGCTGTGAAATTCCGCCGCCAAACTCATGAATACGCGCGCTCAGCTCCTGGCTGCCGGTCCCCGACGCGCCGACGATGCCAATCGGCCCGCGACGTACCGCGTTGCCAAAGCACAGTGCTGCGCCGTTGATAATGGCGGTTCCGCAGTCGGGTCCCATCATCAGCAGACCTTTCTGGTGCGCCAGCTGCTTGAGGGCCAGTTCGTCGTCGAGGCTGACGTTGTCGGAGAAGAGCATCACGTTGAGATCGTTTTCCAGCGCCTGGCGTGCTTCGCGGGCGGCGAACAGGCCGTTGACGGAGATCACTGCCAGATTGCTGTCGGGGCGATGCGTTTTGGCGCTGGCGAGGGTAGCGAAACGGGCTTCGTGCGCGCCGCCGCTCTCTTTACGGGTAAATAAGGCTTCGATGGCAGCCAGCGTTTCGTCACTGGCGGCCTCGCCTTTAATCACAATCATCAGGTCGCCGTTTTTAGCGTCCTGCAATTCCGGCGTTAATAATCCCAGGTTTTTTAATACGCCTTTATTCATTTCAGTCGCCATCGCCACAAACGCCTGTTCCACACCGGGCAATTTATTGGCTTTGGTCGAGACCGACATCAGTGAGACAGAATCAAAATAGGTATTCTTTTTAATAACGATTTTGGTGGGCATGTTTTCCTCCCGAATGCGGGCAAAAGGGGGCCGCCATCATGATTAAGGCATGATGGTAAACGTGAAAAAATTCAGGTCAGGCAAGCCCGAAACGGCTTGCCGAAGACATTACGCGCCGGCGGCTAACAGCAGTTCAGCAATCGCGTGATAGCCTTTTTCGCGCGCCAGTTCGAGCGGGGTTTTCCCGTATTTGTCGGTCATGTGCGGATTGGCGCCGTGGTCGAGGAGTAATTTGACGATCTCCTGCTGTTTCGCCCCGCCGTCGTTGAGGACGATGGCTTCCAGCAAGGGCGTCCAGCCGACAAAGTTGGTGTGGTTAACGTTGATATCCGTATGCGCCAGCAGCTCGCGGACAATCTCCACGTGGCCTTTTTCGCTCGCGGGGGTAATCCCCACGCCGCCAAAGCGTGACAGGCGATCGAGATCCGGATTGGCCGGCAGGACGATGCGCAGCAAGGTGAGGTCATTCGTCAGGCAGCTAATTAAGAACGGGTTAAAACAGGTCTGGTCCTGTTTATCGATATCCGCACCGGCGGAAATAAGGAATTCAACGCAAGGATAATGCTTTTTCAGGCTGGCAATAATAATGGCGGTTCTTTTCTGGCGATTGGTGGCATTGATGTCCACCCCTTTTTCCAGACAGGCTTTGAGTGCATCCAGATTGCCCTGCTCTGCCGCCAGCAGAAATTCAGTAACGAGTTCATTTGCAGACATATTCAGACTCCGATGTTTTCATTTCTGATGACCTGAGAATAGCAACAGCCCCGTGATAAAAGAATCCGCTTAAATTTCATTCATCGTAAGGACAGGGATTATTGAATGGAAATCAACAGTCAGGCCAAAACGTGCGTCGGTGCAATGTTTTTCTTATCGTTGACACCCTTTTCCGCCGTAAAAGCGCATTCTGCTTATGTCTCGACACGCCTTGCCTGGCGCGGCCTGAAACAAAAGAGCAGAAGTGTGATAGTGCTCAAATGAGATGTAACTGTAGTGTTAAATATTGTTCAAAACTGATTGCCGTTGCGGGCGATTACAAATAGATTCAACAATACCGCCGGGGCTTATGTGAGGGGTTGCGCCATGAATTCGATATTTACCGAAGAGAACCTGCTGGCCTTTACCGCCGCCGCACGCTTCGGCAGTTTTAGCAAAGCGGCCGAAGAGCTGGGCGTGACCACTTCCGCCATCAGCTACACCATCAAACGGATGGAGACGGGGCTGGACGTGGTGCTGTTTGTGCGCAATACGCGCAGCATCGAGCTGACGGAGTCCGGGTTTTACTTTTACCGTAAAGCGACGGATTTGCTCAATGACTTCCACGCCATCAAACGCGGGATTGATACCATTTCACAGGGTATCGAAGCGCGGGTGCGGATCTGTATCAACCAGCTGTTATACACACCGCGTCATACCGCCCGGCTGTTGCAGGTCTTAAAAAAACAGTTCCCCACCTGCCAGATCACCGTCACCACCGAGGTGTATAACGGCGTGTGGGATTCGATCATTAATAATCAGGCCAATATTGCGATTGGCGCGCCGGATACGCTGCTCGACGGCGGCGGGATTGATTACACGGAAATCGGCGCGATTCGCTGGGTTTTTGCTATCTCTCCCCAGCATCCGCTGGCGTTTTCCCCCGAGCCGATTGCCGAGAGCCAGCTGCGCCTCTATCCCAATATCATGGTCGAAGACACGGCGCATACGATCAATAAAAAAGTCGGCTGGTTGCTGCACGGGCAGGAGGCGATTCTGGTGCCAGACTTTAACACCAAATGTCAGTGTCAGATTTTGGGCGAGGGAATTGGTTTTTTACCGGAACATATGGCGCGGGAAGCCGTAGAGGACGGCCTTCTGGTGACGCGACGCATTAACAATCCGCGCCAGGACTCGCGCATGCTGCTGGCCACGCAGCATGCCGCGACCGGCCAGGTGACCCGCTGGATCAAACAGCAGTTTGGGCCTCAGGGGGTACTGACCGGGATATATAGCGATTTACTGTGGCGTGATTAACGCGCGTTTTTAATCGCGGCTCTGCACCCAGAAGGCGTGAATAAGCCCCGGGATGTAACCCAGTAGCGTCAGAATGATATTCAAAATAAACGCCCAGCCGAAACCTTTACCGAGCAGAACACCCAGTGGCGGGATCAGAATAGTAATAACGATACGCCAGAAACCCATACTTTCTCCATTCAAGCTAAAAAAAGAACATTGTTAAAAAAAGTTTTAACGTTAAGCGTAGCGAGTTTACCGTGTCGTGCCATTCCTTAAGTCTGCTTTTACGCTCCTTTACCCTTTTTACAATCACTTAGACTAACGATTAAGGGGTATTCACGCGTTACACCTGTACCCGGCTGATGACGTGGGCTAAGGTAAGAAATACCAAAACGAGGAGGACATTATGTTTACTGTTGGAGATGTTGTGCAGCCACGTATGGGCGGGCCAAAGCTGAAAGTCGTTGAAGTGCATGACGATCAAATCGTTGCCGTGCAGGCGAGCAATGAGCAGGGAGAGAAGTTTACGCTGAAGGCGGCGGATGTGGCGCTGTATAAAGAAGACGGCGATTTCGGCGTCTGCTGAAAGCTCAGGGCGGTGAAATACCGCCCTGATGTGAAATCACTTAGATTAAGAAATCATCCAGTGACTGGCCATTTGCCAGCGCGGTGGCGATTGGCTTAGGCGTACGGCCCTGGCCGGTCCAGGTTTTCACTTCGCCGTTTGCGTCAGTGAAACGGTATTTCGCTTCACGCGCCTGACGTTTTTGCGGCTGGCTGGCACCTTTCAGAACGTCTTTACCCAGCAGATCTTCTGGAGAAATACCGTCAGCTTTCATCAGCTCTAACAGAGCATTAATTTTCTGCTGCTGTTCAGCCTGCTGACTCTGCATTTCATCTTGCTCATTACGTTTTTCTTCCGTAACAATGCGGAATTTTTCCAGCATTTCTTCAAGCACATCAACAGAAAACTCGCGCGCCATTGCGCGAAGGGTACGGATATTATTAAGATTTTGTAACATTGAAGACATATTACTGAAGACCTTTTATGAGTTGATTCAATGAGCAATAGTTCAATATGGTAATCCACTTTACTTTGAATATCCAGCGAGATTCCTCCCAGACTTTTATTAAGGATATTCAACAATATTTAATTAATTATCCTTACCTTTATTTGCATTCCATTCAATATTGCTTTTGTTTAGCTCACACTTTCTATTTCTTATGAGCATGTTTTTGAGCAAACGCTGCCCCTCTCTCGCGTAATGCTGAATAATCACTCAACTGTTAAGCATAACTAAACAATAAACCGATCAGAACAATTCACCACAAAACAGGCGAAAATAGAACATTAATAACACGTCGCGACGTTTTTACCCGTTCGGAAGTTGAGTCTGCTGAGACGATAATTTTCTCGAATACATCTTATTGCTCACATTCACTCATTTAATTGATTTACAAGCATATTTACAAGATAAAAACAGAAAGCACCGCCGCAGTGAAAAAGTGGGATGTTTTAGAGCATTTCATGGACAAAAGGCCATTAAATAAATATTTTTCACTCATTGTGACTTTCAAAGCAGAGAGATACTCTATACACGTTCAACAAACCAACCTAAAGCACCATGCGCTGCAGGTAAAATCTCTGTTTTGTGTTCTTCTCAAGGAGTTCGGACATGTTCTCACCGCAGTCTCGCCTGCGCCATGCAGTTGCAGACACTTTCGCGATGGTCGTCTACTGTTCCGTAGTGAACATGCTGATCGAGATATTCCTCTCCGGAATGTCTTTTGAGCAGTCCCTTTCTTCCAGACTGGTAGCCATTCCGGTCAACATTCTTATTGCATGGCCGTATGGTTTTTACCGTGACGCCGTCATGCGCCTGGCGCGCCGTTTTAGCCCGTCGGGATGGCTCAAAAACCTGGCAGACGTGCTGGCTTACGTCACCTTCCAGTCACCGGTGTATGTGGCGATTTTGCTGACCGTTGGCGCAGACTGGCATCAGATTGCGGCTGCCGTCAGCTCGAATATTGTGGTGTCGATGTTGATGGGTGCGGCCTATGGCTACTTCCTGGACTACTGTCGCCGCCTGTTTAAAGTCAGCCAGTATCATCAGTCCCAGGCGTAAAGTGCTGCGACTGGCCGCTGCCAGTCGCACGTTTATTGCGGTTCGCCAAACAGACCTGTCAGAAATCGCTCCAGCGCCATGCGGGAGCTAAAACCATGCGGAATACCGTAATGCTGGTGCCGTTCTCCGGCTAAATACAGCGGAAATTCCTGATAATGATCGCAGGTTTTGATATCCGTGGCAGGTTCAGCAAACGACAAACTACGGTCTTTAAGGGTGGGGTGAATAATCAGCGCAGTGCGTCCCATTCGGGCTTCGCGGTTAACATAGACATAATTATCGCCACGGCGATATCCGTATGTTTTTTGAGTCACTGCATCCATGATGAAACCCGCTTTTTCAAGAACGCGCGCCACCTCATCGGGTCGTAAATACATATTTTATCCTCGTTATCTTTTCCTGCGGGCCAACCTTACAATAATCATCGTTGGCAACGCTTTCAGATAAATCCATAAAGGCCACGATAAGTCGTGACTCGCTTCAGATATTAAAAACCTGGACTAAACTGTGTGTGAACGCAAAATTATGGAGGATCGTATGTTTAACAGACCGAACCGAAACGATATTAATGACGACGCTCAGGATATTCGTAACGATGTCAGCCAATTAGCCGACACACTGGAGGATGTATTGAAATCCTGGGGCTCAGATGCAAAGGATGAGGCGGATGTCGCCAGACGTAAGGCTCAGTCTCTGCTGCGTGAAACCCGCGCCCGGATGCATGGCCGCTCGCGCACCACGCAGGCCGCCTGCGATGCGATTGGCTGTGCCAATACCTTTATCCGTGAAAAACCGTTGTACGCTGTGGGGACCGTTGCCGCAGTAGGGATTTTTATCGGTGCCTTGCTGACGCTGCGTAAATAACCTTAAAACGCGTCATTTGCTGACCCTCGTTCGCCTCTGCGATCGGGGGTTTTTATTTTTACGGTCAAAAAAACGTCAGAAGCCGCGTGCAGCCTTCCCCTCCTCGCATCGCTCATCATCAAGGCAAAATCAATTGATAAATCCCATATCTTGTATGGTTGAAACTTACATCAACTACATCTAGTATCCCCTCTAACAAGACACACACAACCCGACGCGCTCATTCGCGCCGCTCCTTCATTCTAAATGGAAATACGAATCATGAGCATTACTATTTACACTCGTAACGACTGTGTTCAGTGCCACGCCACGAAACGTGCAATGGAAAACCGTGGCGTCGCGTTTGAGATGGTGAATGTGGACTTGCAGCCCGATGCGGCAGACGCCCTGCGCGCGCAAGGATTTCGTCAGCTTCCGGTAGTGATCGCCGGGGAAACCAGCTGGTCAGGCTTTCGCCCGGACATGATTAATCGCCTTCAAACGCAGGCCGTCAGCGCATGAGCCTGCTCGTCTACTTCTCCAGCAGCTCGGAAAATACGCTGCGCTTTATCGAGCGTCTCGGGCTGCCCGCCGTGCGTATTCCGCTCAACGAGCGCGAGCGCATTCAGGTAGACGAACCTTATATTCTGGTGGTCCCCAGCTATGGCGGCGGTGGAACGGCGGGCGCGGTGCCCCGTCAGGCAATCCGCTTTCTTAATGATCCCCACAACCGGGCGCTGATTCGCGGTGTGATCGCCGCAGGCAATCGCAATTTTGGCGACGCGTTCTGCCGTGCCGGGGATGTTATCTCTCAAAAGTGCGGCGTGCCGTATCTCTATCGTTTTGAACTGATGGGGACACAGCAGGACGTAGAGAACGTGCGTAAAGGAGTGAACGAATTTTGGCAACGACAACCGCAGAACGCGTAGTGCAAGGCTCAACGGATTACCATGCCCTGAACGCTATGCTGAACCTCTACGATCGCGAGGGGAATATTCAGTTTGGCAAAGACCACGAGGCGGTGGAGGCCTTTTTTGCCGCCCACGTCCGCCCGAACACGCTCTCTTTTGCCAGCCAGCAGGCGCGCCTCGACTATCTGGTCAACGAAGGTTATTACGAAGCGCGGGTGCTGACGCGCTACGATCGCGACTTTGTGGTGAAACTGTTTGAACGCGCCCACGCCAGCGGTTTCCGTTTCCAGACGTTCCTCGGCGCCTGGAAGTATTACACCAGCTACACGCTCAAAACTTTCGACGGCAAACGCTATCTGGAAAGTTTTGAAGATCGCGTCTGTATGGTGGCCTTAACGCTCGCGCAGGGCGATGAAGCGCTGGCACAACAGCTGACGGACGAGATCCTCTCGGGCCGCTTCCAGCCCGCCACGCCGACGTTCCTCAACTGCGGGAAAGCCCAGCGCGGTGAGCTGGTCTCCTGCTTCCTGCTGCGTATTGAAGACAATATGGAGTCGATTGGCCGGGCAGTGAACTCGGCTCTGCAGCTTTCCAAACGCGGGGGCGGCGTTGCGTTTCTGCTGTCGAATCTGCGGGAGTCTGGCGCGCCGATCAAGCGCATCGAAAACCAGTCTTCTGGCGTGATCCCGGTGATGAAAATGCTGGAAGATGCGTTTTCCTACGCTAACCAGCTGGGTGCGCGCCAGGGCGCGGGCGCGGTGTATCTCCACGCCCATCATCCGGACATCCTGCGGTTTCTCGATACCAAACGCGAAAACGCCGATGAAAAAATCCGCATCAAAACGCTGTCCCTCGGGGTGGTGATCCCGGATATCACCTTCCAGCTGGCGAAAGAGAATGCCGAGATGGCCCTCTTCTCGCCATATGACATTGAGCGCATCTACGGCAAGCCGTTCGGCGATGTGGCCATTAGCGAACTGTACGACGAACTGGTCGCTGACGATCGCATTCGCAAAAAAACCATTAATGCCCGCGACTTCTTCCAGACTCTGGCCGAGATCCAGTTCGAGTCCGGCTACCCGTACATCATGTATGAAGATACGGTGAACCGCGCTAACCCGATTGCCGGGCGCATCAACATGAGCAATCTGTGCTCGGAGATTTTGCAGGTCAACAGCGCGTCGACTTACGGCGAGAATCTGGATTACGCTGAAACAGGCAAAGATATCTCCTGCAATCTTGGCTCACTGAATATTGCCCACACCATGGATTCCCCGAATTTTGGCCGCACTGTGGAAACCGCGATTCGTGGCCTGACGGCGGTATCTGACATGAGCCACATCCGCAGCGTGCCGTCGATCGAGGCCGGGAATGCCGCGTCTCACGCCATCGGGCTGGGGCAGATGAATTTGCACGGCTATCTGGCGCGCGAAGGCATTCCTTACGGCAGTGCCGAAGGGCTGGATTTCACCAATTTCTATTTCTACACCATCACCTGGCATGCCCTGCATACCTCAATGATGCTGGCCCGCGAGCGTAACCAGCGCTTCGCCGGGTTTGAACAGTCGCGCTACGCCAGCGGAGAGTATTTTAATCAGTATCTGGAAAGTGACTGGCAGCCGAAAACCGAGAAAGTGCGGGCGTTGTTCGCCCGTGCCGGGGTCCCGATTCCGACGCGCGAGATGTGGCAGCAGCTGCGCGCCGACGTCATGCAGTACGGCATCTACAACCAGAACCTGCAGGCGGTGCCGCCTACCGGATCGATTTCCTATATCAACCACGCGACGTCGAGCATTCACCCTATCGTCTCAAAGATTGAGATCCGCAAGGAAGGCAAAACCGGACGCGTCTACTATCCCGCGCCGTTTATGACCAACGAGAACCTGGCGCTCTATCAGGATGCCTATGAAATCGGCCCGGAGAAGATTATTGATACTTACGCCGAGGCGACCCGCCATGTGGATCAGGGGCTGTCGCTGACGCTGTTCTTCCCCGATACCGCCACCACGCGCGATATCAACAAGGCGCAGATTTACGCCTGGAAGAAAGGCATCAAAACCCTGTACTACATTCGCCTGCGTCAGCTTGCGCTGGAAGGCACCGAAATTGAAGGCTGCGTGTCCTGCGCGCTGTAAGGAGAAAGGATGAAACTGTCACGCGTAAGCGCCGTTAACTGGAACAAAATTCAGGACGATAAAGATCTGGAGGTGTGGAACCGCCTGACCAGTAACTTCTGGCTGCCGGAAAAAGTGCCGCTCTCCAACGATATTCCGGCGTGGGCCACCCTCAGCCACGCCGAACAGCAGCTGACCATTCGCGTGTTTACCGGGCTGACGCTGCTGGACACTATTCAGAACACCGTCGGTGCCCCGGCGCTGATGGCGGATTCGCTGACGCCTCACGAAGAGGCGGTGATGTCGAATATTAGTTTTATGGAGGCAGTCCACGCCCGTTCCTACAGCTCGATTTTCTCGACGCTGTGCCAGACCAAAGATGTGGATGCGGCCTATACCTGGAGTGAAGAGAGCGCCCCGCTCCAGCGCAAAGCCCAGCTGGTGCTGGAGTATTACCAGGCAGATGAGCCGCTGAAGAAGAAAATCGCCAGCGTGTTCCTGGAATCTTTCCTCTTCTATTCCGGCTTCTGGCTGCCGATGTACTGGTCGAGTCGCGGCAAGCTGACCAACACCGCCGATTTGATTCGCCTGATCATCCGCGACGAAGCGGTTCACGGGTATTACATCGGCTATAAATATCAGAAAGGGCTGGAGAAGATTAGCGACGCAAAACGCGAGGAGCTGAAAGGTTTTGCGCTGGATTTGCTGATGGATCTTTATGACAACGAGCTGAGCTACACGGCAGAGCTGTATGCGGGAACCGGCTGGGAGGAGGATGTCAAAGCGTTCCTCTGCTACAACGCCAACAAAGCGCTGATGAATCTCGGCTACGAGGCGCTGTTCCCGCCGGAGATGGCGGAGGTGAATCCGGCGATTCTGGCGGCGCTCTCGCCGAATGCCGACGAAAACCACGACTTCTTCTCCGGGTCCGGCTCATCCTACGTGATGGGTAAAGCGGTGGAAACGGAGGATGAGGACTGGGATTTTTAGCGCGGTATTTTCCCCTTCATTTTAACCCTCTCCCGACGGGGAGAGGGGATCGTCAAATCGCCAGACCTAACGCTCGTTAATTTAATATAAATCCCATTTTCTCCCCACAAATATTCCCTGTAATCTATACTGTAATTCCAGCGTCATATTCTCCTGAATCATTCCGATCCAGAAGAAATTCCCCGACCGCGCGGCAAAAATCTCAGAAAAATTCGACACCCGCTCAGCCCTTACCTCATGGGAAATTCAGCCATTTCACCACTCGCAAAATTCGTGCCACACGTGGCACAAGGGTTGTCTCAGATTCTCAGTATGTTAGGGTATGGCCAGTTCATTATTTTTAATGGTATTGATATCGACGCTAATAAATAACGGGAATCACTCTATTGCATGGCAATTAAATTAGAAGTTAAAAATCTCTATAAAGTATTTGGCGAGCATCCACAGCGCGCGTTCAAATATATTGAAAAAGGACTTTCAAAAGAACAAATCCTGGAGAAGACAGGATTATCCCTTGGCGTTAAAGACGCCAGTCTGGCAATTGAAGAAGGCGAGATTTTCGTCATCATGGGGTTATCCGGTTCGGGTAAATCCACTATGGTTCGCCTTCTCAATCGCCTGATTGAACCCACCCGCGGACAGGTGCTGATTGATGGCGTTGATATCGCCAGAATATCTGACGCCGAGCTTCGTGAGGTGCGCAGGAAAAAGATTGCGATGGTCTTCCAGTCATTCGCGCTAATGCCACATATGACGGTACTGGATAATACCGCTTTCGGTATGGAATTAGCGGGAATCCCTGCGGCGATTCGCCAGGAAAAAGCGCTGGATGCATTACGCCAGGTGGGACTGGAAAATTATGCCCACGGCTATCCGGATGAACTTTCTGGCGGTATGCGTCAGCGCGTCGGTTTAGCCCGCGCATTAGCCATCAATCCCGATATTTTATTAATGGATGAAGCCTTCTCGGCCCTCGATCCATTAATTCGTACCGAGATGCAGGATGAGCTGGTAAAACTGCAGGCAAAACATCAGCGAACCGTGGTCTTTATTTCCCACGATCTCGATGAAGCGATGCGTATTGGCGATCGTATTGCCATTATGCAAAATGGCGAAGTGGTGCAGGTCGGCACGCCGGACGAAATTCTGAATAATCCGGCCAATGATTATGTGCGCACCTTCTTCCGGGGCGTGGATATTAGCCAGGTGTTTAGCGCGAAAGATATTTCCCGCCGCGCACTGGATGGCATTATTCGCCGCACGCCAGGTTTTGGCCCGCGCTCGGCGCTGAAACTGCTGCAGGACGAAGACCGCGAATATGGCTATGTCATTGAGCGCGGTAATAAATTTGTAGGCATTGTCTCCATCGACTCTCTGAAAAAAGCGCTTAGCGAAAACCAGGGAATCGATGCGGCGTTACTCGACGCTCCGCTTGCCGTGGACGCCGAAACGCCGCTCAGCGAGTTGCTCTCTCACGTCGGCCAGGCACCCTGCGCGGTTCCGGTCATTGGAGAAGAACAACAGTACGTCGGCATCATCTCAAAACGCATGTTGCTGCAGGCTTTAGATCGCGAGGGGGCAAACAATGGCTGATCAATCTAATCCGTGGGGAACCACAGAAGCGGCAGATAGCGCCGCACAATCGGCAGACGCATGGGGAACTTCTGCGCCTGCGCCCGCTGACGGCGGTAGCACCGCCGACTGGCTCAACAGCGCTCCGGCGCCCGCGCCAGAACATTTCAATATTATGGACCCGTTCCATAAGACCCTAATCCCGCTGGACAGCTGGGTGACCGAAGGCATCGACTGGGTGGTGACCCACTTCCGTCCGGTGTTCCAGGGCATTCGCGTCCCGGTGGATTACATCCTCAACGGCTTCCAGCAGATGATGCTCGGAATGCCCGCCCCTGTAGCCATTGCGCTGTTCGCACTCATTGCGTGGCAGTTCGGCAGTGCAGGTATGGGGATCGCCACGCTCATTTCACTGATTTTAATTGGTGCTATCGGTGCCTGGTCTCAGGCGATGATTACTCTGGCGCTGGTGCTCACCGCCCTGCTGTTCTGCGTAGTGATCGGTTTGCCGATGGGCATATGGCTGGCACGCAGCCCGAGGGCGGCGAAAATTATTCGTCCGCTGCTGGATGCGATGCAGACCACGCCGGCGTTTGTCTATCTGGTACCTATCGTAATGCTATTCGGGATCGGTAACGTACCGGGCGTGGTAGTGACCATTATCTTCGCCCTGCCGCCGATTATCCGTCTGACCATCCTGGGGATTAACCAGGTGCCAGCCGATCTGATCGAAGCGTCACGCTCGTTCGGTGCCAGCCCGCGTCAGATGCTGTTTAAAGTGCAGCTCCCGCTGGCGATGCCCACCATTATGGCAGGCGTGAACCAGACGCTGATGCTCGCCCTCTCGATGGTGGTGATCGCCTCAATGATTGCCGTGGGTGGCCTCGGCCAGATGGTACTGCGCGGCATCGGTCGTCTCGATATGGGACTGGCCACCGTGGGCGGCGTCGGGATTGTGATCCTCGCCATTATTCTTGACCGCCTGACTCAGGCAGTCGGTCGCGATTCACGCAGTCGCGGCAACCGTCGCTGGTACAGCACCGGCCCGGTCGGGTTGATTACCCGTCCATTCATTAAATAAGGAACAACGATGCGACATAACATCCTTTTTGCCACAGCGTTTGCCACCCTTGTCTCTACCAGCGCATTCGCCGCTGACCTGCCGGGTAAAGGCATTACCGTTCAACCGGTACAGAGCACAATTTCGGAAGAGTCCTTCCAGACCATGATCGTCAGCCGCGCCCTGGAAAAATTGGGTTATACGGTCAATAAGCCGAGCGAAGTGGATTACAACGTCGGCTACACCTCGATTGCCTCTGGCGATGCGACCTTCACCGCCGTGAACTGGCAGCCGCTGCATGATGATATGTATGCCGCTGCCGGCGGGAGTAAGAAGTTTTACCGCGAAGGCACCTTCGTGACCGGCGCTGCGCAGGGCTATTTGGTCGACAAGAAAACCGCCGACAAATACCACATCACCAATGTTGAGCAGCTTAAAGATCCGAAGATCGCCAAACTGTTCGATACCAACGGTGACGGCAAAGCCGACATGATGGGCTGCTCGCCGGGCTGGGGCTGTGAGGCGGTGATTAACCACCAGAACAAAGCTTTCGATCTGGAAAAGACCGTCGATGTGAGCCACGGTAACTACTCCGCGATGATGGCAGATACCATCGCCCGCTTTAAAGAGGGTAAACCGGTGATCTACTACACCTGGACGCCGTACTGGGTGAGCGACGTACTGAAGCCAGGTAAAGACGTGGTGTGGCTGCAGGTGCCGTTCTCTTCTCTGCCAGGTGAGCAGAAAGATATCGACACCAAGCTGCCAAACGGCATGAACTACGGTTTCCCGGTGAACACCATGCATATCGTTGCGAACAAAGCCTGGGCTGAGAAAAACCCGGCGGCGGCGAAGCTGTTCTCGGTGATGAAACTGCCGCTGGCTGATATCAACGCGCAGAATGCGATGATGCATGAAGGCAAATCGTCTGAAGCCGATGTCCAGGGTCACGTTGACGGCTGGATCAAAGCCCACCAGCAGCAGTTTGACGGCTGGGTGAACGAGGCGCTGGCAGCGCAGAAGTAACGCTTTTCCCTTACCTCGCCCTCTCCCGTCGGGAGGGGGTTAGAGTGAGGGCATCAAACTCCCCCAGGCCTAAACCGCACAAACCACCACGCAACAAATCCCCAACATTCACATTCATCCGTTATGATGGTTTCTGAAAAAATAATCACTTAACTCACGATTCCTGACTCTCATGACGAAAACTTCTCAAGGGCTTAGCCCGGCACTTATTCTGCTCATGTCTGTGGCAACTGGCCTCGCGGTGGCCAGTAACTACTATGCGCAACCTTTACTCGACACCATCGCCCGCGCCTTTTCGCTCTCCGCCAGTTCCGCCGGTTTTATTGTGACGGCCGCCCAGCTCGGCTACGCCGCGGGCCTGCTGTTCCTCGTGCCGCTCGGCGATATGTTTGAACGCCGCAGACTGATCGTCTCCATGACGCTGCTGGCAGCGGGCGGGATGTTAATTACGGCCTCCAGCCAGTCGCTGGGGATGATGATCCTCGGTACGGCGCTGACCGGATTGTTCTCGGTCGTGGCCCAGATCCTCGTGCCGCTGGCCGCCACGCTCGCGGCGCCAGAAAAGCGCGGCAAAGTGGTGGGAACGATCATGAGCGGCCTGCTGCTGGGGATTTTGCTGGCGCGAACCGTTGCCGGGCTGCTGGCAAGTCTTGGCGGTTGGCGCACGGTCTACTGGGTCGCCAGCGTGCTGATGGTCGTGATGGCCTTTGCCCTGTGGCGCGGCCTGCCAAAAGTGAAGCAGGAAAATCATCTTAACTACCCTCAGCTTCTCGGCTCGGTGTTCAGCCTGTTCACCCAGGATAAACTTCTGAGAACGCGCGCGTTGTTGGGGTGTTTCACCTTTGCCAACTTCAGCATTCTGTGGACCTCAATGGCCTTCCTGCTGGCCTCGCCGCCGTTCAACTATTCCGAAGGGGTGATTGGCCTGTTTGGTCTGGCGGGTGCGGCCGGTGCGCTGGGCGCTCGCCCTGCCGGTGGTCTGGCGGATAAAGGCAAATCACATCTGACAACTTCCGCCGGGCTGGTGATGCTGCTCCTCTCCTGGGCGGCGATCTGGTACGGGCATATCTCGGTGCTGTCGCTGATTGTCGGGATTCTGGTCCTCGACCTGACCGTACAGGGCGTGCATATCACTAACCAGACGGTAATCTATCGCGTGAAGCCCGAGGCACGTAACCGCCTGACTGCCGGTTACATGACCAGCTACTTTATTGGCGGTGCGGCAGGCTCCCTGATCTCGGCGTCCGCGTGGCAGCATTACGGCTGGACCGGCGTGTGCGTGGTCGGTACCCTTGTTGCAGCCGTTAACCTGCTCATCTGGTGGCGTGGCTATCACCTTCAGGAAGCCATTATCTAAGCTTTACATCGGTTTGGGGCTTCTTAGGGTGTTAAGCAGCCCCGCACTCTGTTAAGGTGAGCGTAATTATTTATCCCAGAAATTTTACTGTGGGTGACATATTAGAATACCGCATGAATAGTTCAGACCTACTGGCTGCTCCCGGCCCCATCAGATTGCCGACATTTCCGTTCTGTTTGAAACCTCATGCTGTTTCTCATCACCCGACCCCGTCTTTCGTGGGCGTTAGCCCTTTCATTTCTGTGCTTACCGGGTCACGGATTCGCCCGGCACTTTCTGACAGTGATATCAGTTTGGCGGATATAACCGCACAAATAATTCATTTACATTATTTGTCACTGTCGTTACTATATCGACTGTAATTAATGAGGTCATGCCCAAATGGATAGTTCGTTTACCCCAATTGAACAAATGCTTAAATTTCGCGCCAGTCGCTACGAGGACTTCCCGTATCAGGAGATCCTGTTGACCCGTCTTTGCATGCACATGCAGGGTAAGCTGCTGGATAACCGCAATAAAATGCTGAAAGCTCAAGGGATTAACGAGACGTTGTTTATGGCGTTAATTACCCTGGAATCTCAGGAAGATCACAGCATTCAGCCCTCTGAATTGAGCTGCGCCCTGGGTTCTTCTCGCACTAACGCGACCCGCATCGCGGATGAGCTGGAAAAACGCGGCTGGATTGAACGCCGTGAAAGCGACAACGATCGCCGTTGCCTGCATCTGCAACTGACCGATAAAGGTCATGAATTCCTGCGTGGGGTGCTTCCACCTCAGCACAACTGTCTGCATCAGCTTTGGTCTGCCCTGAGCACGACCGAGCGCGACCAGCTAGAGCACATCACTCGCAAGCTCCTCACCCGTCTGGATCAGATGGACGAAGAGGGCGCCATTCTCGAGGCGCTAAGCTAACGCGACGACACGCTCAACCATCCAGATTACATAAGAAATACTGATAGGCCAGCACGTTACACTGCTGGCCTTTCTGACAACAGGTCGGCCCAGCCGATGTGAAAATAAGAAGATCGTGGAGAACTACAATGAGCGCAAATGCGGAGAACACTCCCCCGCAGCAACCGGTCAACACTAAGAAAGGCAAACGCAAAAGCGCCCTTCTGCTGCTGACTTTGCTCTTTATTATTATTGCCGTGGCATATGGGATCTATTGGTTTTTAGTACTGCGTCATATTGAAGAGACCGATGACGCATACGTGGCAGGGAACCAGGTTCAGATTATGGCGCAGGTGTCGGGCAGCGTGACGAAAGTCTGGGCTGACAATACCGACTTTGTGCAAAAAGGAGATGTGCTGGTCACGCTCGATCCGACCGATGCGCAGCAGGCGTTTGAAAAAGCGCAGACGCAGCTGGCCTCAAGCGTGCGTCAAACCCGTCAGTCGATGATCAACAGCAAGCAGTTGCAGGCGAGCATCGATGTGCAGAAAACTGCCCTGGCGCAGGCGCAGAGCGACCTGAATCGTCGCGTACCGCTCGGCACCGCCAACCTGATTGGCCGTGAAGAGCTACAACACGCGCGTGACGCCGTGGCCAGCGCGCAGGCGCAGCTTGACGTGGCAATCCAGCAGTACAACGCCAACCAGGCGATGATTCTGGGTACCCATCTTGAAGAGCAGCCTGCCGTTAAACAGGCGGCAACCGAAGTGCGTAACGCCTGGCTTGCCCTGCAACGTACTAAAATTGTCAGCCCGATGACCGGCTACGTCTCCCGTCGTTCCGTTCAGCCTGGCGCACAGATTAGCACCACGACGCCGCTGATGGCGGTGGTTCCGGCGAACAATCTGTGGGTAGATGCCAACTTCAAAGAGACGCAGCTGGCCCACATGCGTATTGGCCAGACCGCGACTATCGTCAGTGATATTTACGGCGACGACGTGAAGTACACCGGTAAAGTGGTCGGTCTGGATATGGGTACCGGCAGCGCGTTCTCCCTGCTGCCTGCGCAGAACGCCACCGGTAACTGGATCAAAGTGGTTCAGCGTCTGCCGGTTCGTATTGAACTGGACGCTAAACAGCTGACGGATCACCCGCTGCGTATCGGTCTGTCGACCCTGGTAACGGTAGATACCGCTGACCGCGAAGGTCAGATGCTGGCGAATCAGGTCCGAAATCATCCGGCCTATGAAAGCAACGCCCGTGAAATCAGCCTTGATCCGGTCAACAAGCTGATTGACGACATCGTGAAAGCGAACGCCGGTTAATCCGAAGGTGAGTGGTATGCAACAGCAAAAACCGCTGGAGGGGGCGCAGCTGGTCATTATGACCATTGCGCTGTCGCTGGCGACATTCATGCAGGTGCTGGACTCCACCATCGCAAACGTGGCGATCCCGACCATCGCCGGTAACCTTGGCTCGTCCCTGAGCCAGGGGACCTGGGTGATCACCTCGTTTGGGGTCGCGAATGCGATCTCCATTCCGATTACCGGGTGGCTGGCGAAACGCGTCGGGGAAGTTCGACTGTTCCTGTGGTCAACGGTGTTGTTCGTCATCGCCTCCTGGGCGTGCGGCATGTCCAACAGCCTGACCATGCTGATCTTCTTCCGTGTGATTCAGGGGATTGTCGCCGGGCCGTTAATCCCGCTCTCCCAGAGCTTGCTGCTGAATAACTACCCGCCCGCCAAGCGCTCAATCGCTCTGGCGCTGTGGTCGATGACCGTTATCGTCGCGCCGATCTGTGGCCCGATCCTCGGTGGGTATATCAGTGACAACTACCACTGGGGCTGGATCTTCTTCATCAACGTGCCCATCGGTGCGTTGGTGGTGCTGATGACGCTGCAATCCCTGCGCGGTCGGGAAACCAAAACCGAGCAGCGGCGCATCGACGGCGTGGGCCTGGCACTGCTGGTGTTAGGGATCGGCAGCCTGCAGATCATGCTGGACCGGGGTAAAGAGCTGGACTGGTTTGCGTCGCAGGAGATCATTGTCCTTACCGTGGTCGCTGTGGTGGCAATCAGCTTCCTGATTGTCTGGGAGCTGACGGACGATAACCCGATAGTCGATCTGTCGCTCTTTAAGTCGCGAAACTTCACCATCGGCTGCCTGTGTATCAGTCTCGCCTATATGCTCTATTTCGGCGCGATTGTTCTGCTGCCGCAGCTGTTGCAGGAGGTATACGGCTACACGGCGACCTGGGCGGGTCTGGCTTCGGCACCGGTCGGTTTGATTCCGGTCCTGCTGTCGCCGATTATTGGCCGCTTTGCCCATAAGCTCGACATGCGTCGACTGGTGACCTTCAGCTTTATTATGTATGCGGTGTGCTTCTACTGGCGTGCGTACACCTTCGAACCGGGAATGGACTTTGGCGCGTCCGCGTGGCCGCAGTTTATTCAGGGCTTCGCCGTGGCGTGCTTCTTTATGCCACTCACCACCATCACGCTCTCTGGCTTACCGCCGGAACGGATGGCGGCGGCATCGAGCCTGTCGAACTTCACCCGTACGCTGGCAGGCTCCATCGGGACGTCTATCACCACGACTTTGTGGACTAACCGCGAGTCGCTGCACCATGCGCAGCTGACGGAATCGGTGAATCCGTTTAACCCGAACGCCCAGCAGATGTACTCCGAGTTGCAAAGTATGGGGATGACGGAGCAGCAGGCGTCTGGCTGGATTGCCCAGCAGATCACCAACCAGGGATTGATTATCTCCGCCAACGAAATCTTCTGGATTTCTGCGGGTATTTTCATTCTGTTGCTGGGGTTAATCTGGTTTGCCAAACCGCCGTTCGGCGCGGGCGGTGGCGGCGGTGGCGCGCACTAACGCACCGCTTCGCCGGGAAAGTTGTCCATTTCTCTACAGCTTCTGTCAGTCCTGATAAAGCAGCGCTCCTGAAATCGCTTCACGATAGTGAAAAGACAACAGGAGCGCATCATGCTGAAAAACCCCGCACAAAAATACCAACCCTATACGACTGTCTCCCTGCCCGACCGTCGCTGGCCGGAGCAACGCATCACCCAGGCACCGCGCTGGCTCTCCACCGATTTACGTGATGGCAATCAGGCGCTGGCTGAACCGATGGACAGCGCGCGTAAACTGCAGTTCTGGGATTTGCTCCTCGGCTGTGGTTTTAAGGAGATTGAAGTCGCCTTCCCCTCCGCCTCGCAGACCGATTTCAATTTTGTCCGCCAGCTGATTGAAGAGAACCGCATCCCCGATGATGTCACTATTCAGGTGCTCACCCAGGCGCGAGAAGAGTTGATTACGCGCACTTTCGAATCCTTACGCGGGGCAAAACAGGCAACGATTCATCTGTATAACGCCACCGCGCCCCTGTTCCGCCGCCTGGTGTTTGGCATGGATAAAGCTCAGATTATTGCACTGGCCGTTCGCTCAACGCGCCAGATCCGCACCTTGTGCGAGGAGAACCCGCAGACACACTGGCAATACGAATACTCCCCGGAGACCTTCTGCTTTACCGAGCCGGAATTTGCGCTGGAAATTTGTGAAGCCGTTGCGGAGATCTGGCAGCCGTGCGCGCAAAGGCCGATGATCATCAACCTGCCAGCAACCGTGGAAGTCAGCACGCCGAACGTCTATGCCGATCAGATTGAGTATTTTTGCCGCCACTTCAGCCGCCGCCGCGATGTCTGCATTAGCGTTCACCCGCATAACGATCGCGGCACGGGCGTGGCAAGCGCAGAACTGGCGGTGATGGCAGGGGCCGATCGCGTGGAGGGCTGTCTGTTTGGCAACGGCGAACGCACGGGGAATGTCTGTCTGGTCACGCTGGCGATGAATTTATACAGCCAGGGTGTTAGCCCTCACCTCGATTTCAGTAACATGACTCAGGTCGTCGAGGTGGTGGAGAGCTGCAATCAGCTGCCCGTTCATCCACGCCATCCGTGGGCCGGGCGTCTGGCTTATACCGCCTTTTCCGGCTCCCATCAGGATGCGATCAAAAAAGGCTTCGATGCCCGTAAACCGGATGAACGCTGGGAGATGCCCTATCTGCCGGTCGATCCGCAGGATATCGGCTGTTCCTACGAGGCGGTTATCCGCGTTAACAGCCAGTCGGGGAAAAGCGGCAGCGCATGGCTGATTGAGCAAAATCACGGACTCAAATTGCCCCGCGCCCTGCAGCAAGATTTCAGCCAGCACGTACAACAAGAAACAGACAGCCACGGCAAAGAGATGACACAAAACGCGCTGTGGCAGCTTTTTCGGGCGCGTTACGGCCTGGTGGCAACGCCGCATTTTGCCCTGCAAAGCTACCGCAGTGAGAGTCAGCAGGACGGGCAGCTGCGCTTAACCGCCACTGTCGCCGTCGATGGCGGTACGCGCCAGCTTGAGGGGCAAGGAAACGGTCTGTTATCGGCGGCGGCCAGCGGGATGCGTCTCTGGCTGAGTACGCCGTTTGTGATTAAGGATTATCACGAACACTCGCTGGGCGAGCGCAGCGACAGCCGTTCGGTGGCCTATATTCGCTGTCTTTTTCAGGATGGCACTAGCCGCTGGGGTGTGGGGATCGATAACGACGTGGCGCGCGCCTCGCTTCAGGCGCTGTTAAACGCGGTCGGTTAAGCGTCTTTGAAATAGTCGCTGGGTGAGATCCCCATCACCCGGCGGAACATCGCCGTGAAGGCGCTGTGGCTGCCGTAGCCCAGATCGAGTGCCACGCGCAGCACCGGCTGGCCCTGCGCCAGACGCACCAGCGCTTCCAGCAGGCGCGCCCGCCGCGTCCATTCCCCGTAGCTCAACCCGGTCTGCTGCTGAAAATGGCGGTTCAGGGTACGTTCACTCATATTGGTGAGGCTGGCGGCCTGCGCGCTGCTCCAGTTATTCTCTGGCGCGCGGCGGATTTGCTGACAGAGCTGGCGCAGCGTGTCCGTCTCCGGTTCAGGCAAACAGAATGGCAGCACCGGCATCAGGCGGATTTCATCGAGAATCAGCTCATAAACGCGCTCGTCGCGGCTGCCGGGAGAATACGATTCAGGCAGATCGAATGCGCTGACGATCAGTTCACGCAGTAACGGGGAGATCTGTACGATCTGGCACGAAGCGGGGAGATCGGCGCGGGCCAGGGGATCGATAAACAGCGTGCGCGCCGCCACCTTGCTGGTGATACGGATGGCGTGCTGTGTTCCGGCGGGCAGCCAGACGCCACGCCCCGGCGGGACCACCCAGCAGCCTGCTTTTGTATCGACCCGCACTACCCCACTCAGGCTGTGCAACAGCTGGGCACAGTCGTGCTGATGCCACGGCTCGCTGTCGCCGTGCTGATAGTCATGGGCGAAAGGAACCAACGGGCGATGGGTAAAGGAGAAGGTTGAGGTTGTCGTCATAGGGTTTTGCCGGATGGCGGCTGCGCCGTATCCGGCCTACCTGTCGATATTTCGGTAGGCCCGGTAGACGCAGCGCCACCGGGCATCTGCGGGCATCATGCTAGATGTGCAGTTCCTGCAGGGTTTCTTTCGGCAGCGCCAGCTCTTCATTGCTGTTCACGCGAACGTCACGATCGATGATGTGACGCGCGATTTCCTGCGCTTCTTCCAGAGAGTGCATCTGATAAGTACCGCACTGGTAGATGTTCAGCTCAGGGATCTGGTTCTGCTCTTTCACTTTCAGCACGTCGGCCATCGCCGCTTTCCAGGCATCCGCCACGCGCGTTTCATCTGGCTGGCCAATCAGGCTCATGTAGAAACCGGTACGACAGCCCATTGGGGAGATGTCGATGATTTCCACGCCGTTGCCGTTCAGGTGATCGCGCATGAAACCGGCGAACAGGTGCTCCAGAGTGTGAATGCCTTTTTCTGGCATCACTTCTTTGTTCGGCACGCAGAAACGCAGGTCGAATACGGTGATTGTGTCGCCGTGCGGGGTATGCATGGTTTTCGCAACACGTACTGCAGGTGCTTCCATACGGGTATGGTCGACAGTGAAGCTATCTAATAACGGCATACGTCACCTCCGATAGTGATTATTTTTAAAATAAAATGAACTCTTTCTTCCACTGCGCGTCTGAGTATATGAAAGACGCGCATTTGTTATCATCATCCCTGATTTCAGAGATGTATATTTTGGCCACAGCGATGTGGCCTTTTTCTTTTCTGTCAGGCGTTCTTCGCCAGAAACTCTTCAAACGACTCGGTATCCGCAGCTTCGATTTCACGCTGACGCACCACCGATGCCTCACGCTCCGCCACGAAATCCTCTTCGCTTAAGACTTCCAGCGGCTCCTGCTGCAGCATGTCGCGATACTGTGCGGCAAGCGAACGGCCGGTTCCACCGATACCTTGATCAATCATAGAACGCAGAATGCGCGCTGAGAACGTCAGTTCCGGGTTATCAAACGATTCGACCAGCTGATCGCACACCTTTTGATACTCCTCGCCGCCGTAAACGCTGTCCATCGTCTGCGCCACACGTTTGAGATCGCGGAATAGATCTTTGCCGACTTTCGCCAGCGGGAACTGCGCCGTTTCACAGCCGATACCCAGCGTCAGGCCAGGCTTGCGCCCTTCCAGAATCACACGATTCCAGTTGGTGCGCGTACAGAGCAGTTCGTCAGAACTCATCTCTGGCGCATCCGCGAGTACGCACCAGACCATAAACAGATCCAGGAAACGCACCTGCTGCTCGTCGACGCCAATTGGCGAGAACGGGTTGATGTCCAGCGAGCGCACTTCAATGTACTCAATGCCGCCGCGCTCCAGCGCATCTGACGGCGCTTCGCCACTACGCGTAACGCGTTTCGGGCGGATCGGCGCGTACAGCTCGTTTTCAATCTGCAGCACATTGCTGTTGATCTGCAGGCGCTTACCGTCTTTCTCAAGGCCGATTTTCTCGTACTCTTCCGACGGTGTTTTGATCGCTCGCTTCAAGCCTGTCACATATTCGTGCAATTCGTTAAACGTAATTCCGAGATTGCTTTGCGACTTATTGGTATAACCAAGGTCACTCAGGCGCAGAGAGGTGGCGTACGGCAGGTAATACATGCCGCAATCGGTCTTCTCAAACGGCAGTGTGGTCGGTTTGCCCTGCAGGAACGAGGAGCAAATCGCCGGTGAGGCACCGAACAGGTACGGAATCACCCAGCCAAAGCGGTAGTAGTTGCGGATCAGACGGAAATACCCCGCCGAGATCGCCTCTTTATCCGTTTCGCCGCACTTCGCCTGCCAGAACGCCATCGGCAGCGAGAAGTTGTAATGCACGCCGGAGATGGTCTGCATTAACGCGCCGTAGCGGTTTTTGAGGCCTTCGCGATAGAGCGTTTTCAGGCGGCCAATGTTCGAGGTGCCGTATTGCGCCAGCTCAATATCCTGCCCCTGCTCGATATAACACGGCATGCTCAGTGGCCACATGCGTTCATCGCCCAATTGACGGGCAGTAAAGCGGTGAACGTCACGCATCAGAGTCAGCATGTGGTCAATGTCGCCATCGACGGGCGTAATGAACTCAAGCAGCGCTTCGGCGAAGTCGGTGGTGATCCATTTATGTGTCAGCGCAGAGCCTAGCTCTTTCGGATGGCCGGTTGTTGCCAGACTGCCATCTTCATTCACGCGCAGTGTTTCGCGCTCAAGCCCACGCTGAATCCCCTTCAGGGCCTGAGGGTGTTTTTCCAGCCAGGCCAGCGCCTGTGATACGTCCGGGATCAAATTGACCTCCCGCCTGTCAAAATAAGAGTTATCCAGCATAAATTGTAATGGTTGACGATTGAAGGTCGCTTTTTCATTCCACCAATTAGTGCCACCACGTCATGCCCTGCAGGGTTGCCAGTGCCACGAGGACATAGCGCAACGCCTTGCCAAGGCATAAAAAAAAGAGCACTGGTCCCCAGGAGATGCGCATCCATCCCGCCAGCAGACACAGTAAATCGCCTATAACAGGCATCCAGCTTAGTAAAAGCGTGGCAGCACCATAGCGTTTAAGCCAGCCTGCTGCCTTTTCCTGCCAGCGTGATGTTTTACGCAGCGGAAAGAAACGCCCAAGAATAACGTTAGTCAGCCCTCCAAGGCTATTACCCATTGTTGCTATTACTACCAACAACCAGGGCTGACTCACACCAGATAACAGCATCGCGACCAGCACAACTTCCGAATTACCCGGTAAGAGTGTGGCACTTAAAAAACTGCTGGCAAATAAAGAGGTGAGTGACAGCAGGTCACTCACAGCAGGCGAACATCCACAGCGTCCATTCCGGCGTCACGCGCGGCCTGAATGCCAAAGTCTGCATCCTCAAACACCACGCACTTATGCGCCGGAACGCCCATCAGTTCCGCGCAAAGCAGAAAGGTGTCCGGAGCGGGTTTGTGGTTTTGAACATGATCGGCGGCGACAACCGCAGAGAAATAGTGACGCAAGCCCAGATGATTGAGCAGCGCTTCCGCAACAGCACTTTCACTTCCCGTGCCAACGGACATCGGACGACGACCGTGCCACTCTTTGACAACGTCAATCAGCGGAAGCGGACGAACGGTGTCTAAAAGCATGGCTTTGACGGCATCGGTTTTTTCACGGGCCAGCAGATGGGGGTCGAGATCGGCGTGGTTTAGCTCAATCACGGCCTGAGCGATTCGCCAGGTGGGTGAGCCATTCAGCGCAACCATCGCCTGTAAGTCGAACGTCATGCCATAACGACCCAGAACGTCATTCCAGGCTTTACGGTGTGTGGGTTCGGTATCCAGGATGGTGCCATCCATGTCGAAGATCAGACCGTCATACTGTGCGTACATCGTGCTCTCGCCAAACGATTAACAAGACATTACTTTATCGTAAACGAGGATTTTTGTCGCTGATTCTGGTTGTAATACAAAGGGGATGGTGAGTAATTGAACTGTGGTGGAGATACTGAAGAGAAATGGTACATCCGGGGGGATTACTCGGCTGCGCCTCACCCGACGGGCCGTTGCTAAAGCAACGTTATCCTCCCTGATAGTCGCGAGCATCTCGCAGACCTTGAAACAACAGCGTGGCTGCTATCTCGGAGAATATGGTGCATCCGGGAGGATTCGAACCTCCGACCGCTCGGTTCGTAGCCGAGTACTCTATCCAGCTGAGCTACGGATGCATCAGGGTGTACTGCTAATGACATAGTAAATGGTGCATCCGGGAGGATTACTCGGCTGCGCCTCACCCGATGGGCCGTTGCTAAAGCAACGTTATCCTCCCTGGTACTCGCGAGCATCTCGCAGACCTTGAAACAACAGCGTGGCTGTTATCTCGGAGAATATGGTGCATCCGGGAGGATTCGAACCTCCGACCGCTCGGTTCGTAGCCGAGTACTCTATCCAGCTGAGCTACGGATGCATCGGGATTTACTATTTTACTGCTTGATACGTCATATCACTTCTAAAGCAATATGAAGTAATAGATGGTGCATCCGGGAGGATTCGAACCTCCGACCGCTCGGTTCGTAGCCGAGTACTCTATCCAGCTGAGCTACGGATGCATCAGGGGGTACTGCTTTTACTGCTGATTCAATGTCACTCAACAAGCCGCAACACTGAGAATGATGGTGCATCCGGGAGGATTCGAACCTCCGACCGCTCGGTTCGTAGCCGAGTACTCTATCCAGCTGAGCTACGGATGCAAAATGGCGGTGAGGCGGGGATTCGAACCCCGGATGCAGCTTTTGACCGCATACTCCCTTAGCAGGGGAGCGCCTTCAGCCTCTCGGCCACCTCACCACACAACGCCTCTTTCGAGTGCTTCGAGTAACTCGTTAAGAGCTTCTCGTCGCTGCGTGGCGCATATATTACTTTCTGGGACTTATAAGTCAAACAATTTTCCACAAGCTTTTATCGTTTGCACAAATCACACTCAATTCGCATGTAAAAGCCGCAAAGAGGGTGTTTTATAAACGGATTTTGCGGACATCAGCACAGAAATCCTCAGGCAAAATTGCGGTCTTTGAGCGAGATAAGGGTTTGAGAGAGACAAAAAATGGAAGGAATGAAATCGAACGGTAACTTTATGCAGGAAGAATATCGAGAGCGTTGCGTCTCGCCGGGCGGCGAGACGCGATAATATCAGTAACTGGACTGCTGGGATTTTTCAGCCTGGATACGCTGGTAGATCTCTTCACGATGGACAGAGACTTCTTTAGGGGCGTTCACACCAATACGTACCTGGTTACCCTTCACCCCTAAAACTGTCACGGTGACCTCATCCCCAATCATGAGGGTCTCACCAACTCGACGAGTCAGAATCAGCATTCTTTGCTCCTTGAAAGATTAAAAGAGTCGGGTCTCTTGTATCCCGGCATTATCCATCATATAACGCCAAAAAGTAAGCGATGACAAACACGTAATGTGTAAGCAGTCACGGCATCACATTCTGTTAAACGTAAGTTTAGCCGATATACACAAACTCAACCTGACTTTATCGTTAGCGATAGCGTAGTGATAAAAACGCCATAACGGTGAGGTTATGGCGTCTTTTTACGCTTTGTAATTATTACAGTTTAGCGCTTACCCAGCTTTCAACGCTGGCCAATGCTGCTGGAAGTGCTGCCACATCCGTACCACCGGCTTGTGCCATGTCGGGACGACCACCACCTTTGCCACCCACTTGCTGAGCGACCATACCAATCAGTTCCCCAGCTTTCACGCGGTCAGTCACATCCTTAGAGACGCCCGCAATCAGAGAAACCTTACCTTCAGCCGCTGTCGCCAGAACGATAACCGTTGAACCGAGCTGGTTCTTGAGATCATCAACCATGGTACGAAGCATCTTAGGTTCAACGCCTGCCAGTTCGCTGACTAGCAGTTTAACACCTTTAATTTCAACCGCTTTGCTGGAGAGGTTTGCGCTCTCCTGCACCGCAGCCTGCTCTTTCAACTGCTGCAGCTCTTTTTCCAGCTGACGAGTACGTTCCAGCGCGCTACGTACTTTCTCACCCAGATTGTGGCTATCGCCTTTAAGCAGCTGGGCAATGTCGTGCAGTTGGTCGCTTTCAGCATGCAGGCTGGCGATCGCGCCTTCACCGGTCACGGCTTCGATACGACGTACGCCAGCGGCAGTGCCTGATTCAGACAGGATACGGAACAGGCCGATATCACCCGTACGTGAGGCGTGAGTACCACCGCACAGTTCGGTGGAGAAATCACCCATGCTCAGGACGCGAACGCGCTCGTCGTATTTCTCGCCGAACAGCGCCATAGCCCCTTTCGCTTTCGCTGCTTCGAGATCCATGATGTGGGTCTCGATTGGCAGGTTACGGCGAATCTGGGCGTTGACCATATCTTCCACCGCGCGAATTTCAGACGGTTTCATCGCTTCGAAATGCGAGAAGTCAAAGCGCAGTACTTTGTCGTTCACCAGAGAACCTTTCTGAGCAACGTGCGTACCCAGCACATCGCGCAGGGCGGCATGCATCAGGTGCGTTGCAGAGTGGTTCAGACGAATGCGCGCGCGGCGAGCTTCATCCACTTCGGCTTTCACGCCTGCGCCGACTTTCAGGGAACCTGAAGCCAGTTTGCCGACGTGACCAATTGCCTGGCCGTATTTCTGGGTGTCAGTGACGGTGAAGGCAAAATCGCTACCTTTTAGCTCACCTTTATCGCCCACCTGGCCGCCAGATTCCGCGTAGAACGGCGTTTTATCCAGAACGACAACCGCATCCTGGCCTGCGCTGATGCTGTCCACGGCTTTGCCGTCAACAAACAGTGCGGTCACTTTACCGGTCAGTTCCAGATGGTCGTAGCCCTGGAATTCAGAAGCGCTATCGACGCGAATCATCGCGTTGTAGTCTGCGCCGAAACCGCTGGATTCACGCGCACGGCGGCGCTGCTCTTCCATTGCGGCCTCAAAGCCCGCTTCGTCGACTTTAATATTACGTTCACGGCAAACGTCAGCAGTCAGATCGACCGGGAAGCCGTAGGTGTCGTACAGACGGAATGCGGTGTCGCCATCCAGCGTATCGCCGGACAGTTTTGAGAGTTCTTCGTCCAGCAGCGCCAGACCGCGCTCAAGGGTACGTGCAAACTGCTCTTCTTCGGTTTTCAGCACCTGCTCAACCTGCGCCTGCTGGCGTTTCAGTTCGTCGCCCGCCGCACCCATGACGCCAATCAGTGGCCCCACCAGTTTATAGAAGAAGGTGTCCTTCGCGCCCAGCATGTTGCCGTGACGGATCGCACGACGAATGATACGACGCAGCACATAGCCACGGTTTTCATTCGACGGGATAACGCCGTCAGCAATCAGGAAGGCACAGGAACGAATGTGGTCCGCAATGACGCGCAGAGATTTGTTGCTCAGATCGGTCGCACCGGTCACTTCAGCCACGGATTTAATCAGGGTGCTGAACAGATCGATGTCGTAGTTGGAGTTCACGTGCTGCAGCACCGCGGCGATACGCTCCAGACCCATACCGGTATCTACGGAAGGCTTCGGCAGCGGCTCCATGGTGCCGTCAACCTGACGGTTGAACTGCATGAAGACGATGTTCCAGATCTCAATGTAGCGATCGCCGTCTTCTTCTGCGGTGCCCGGAGGTCCGCCCCAGATGTGGTCGCCGTGATCGTAGAAGATCTCGGTACAAGGGCCGCATGGACCGGTGTCACCCATCTGCCAGAAGTTGTCAGACGCGTATGGCGCGCCCTTGTTATCGCCGATGCGAATAATGCGCTCACGCGGGATACCGACTTCTTTTTCCCAGATTTCGTAAGCTTCATCATCGGTTTCGTAGACGGTCACCCACAGACGCTCTTTCGGCAGGTTGAACCAGTTTTCACCGGTCAGCAGTTCCCACGCGTATTGAATGGCATCGTGTTTAAAGTAGTCGCCGAAGCTGAAGTTACCCAGCATCTCGAAGAAAGTATGGTGACGTGCGGTGTAACCGACGTTTTCCAGATCGTTGTGTTTACCGCCCGCACGCACGCAACGCTGTGACGTTGTGGCGCGGGAATAATTACGCTTGTCGAGACCAAGGAAAACATCCTTGAACTGGTTCATCCCGGCGTTGGTAAACAGAAGAGTCGGGTCATTGTTCGGTACCAGGGAGCTGCTGGCAACAACCTGGTGTCCCTTACTATGGAAAAAGTCGAGAAACGCCTGACGGATCTCAGCGGTGCTCTTGCTCATAATTATCCTGAAATCAAGCTAACGAAATGTCGCAGCCAGCCTGTCTCTGTTGATGCCTGGACGGACTGACTACTGGAAAAAGTGGGAATAAGATAAGTTTTCTTGCAAGGGAAGTAAAATCCCGCATGCGCTCAATCGGCAAAATTACGCCATATATCCTGAATATCTTCCATCAGGAAGCCGCGGTACAACAAAAATCGCTGGATTTTAACTTTTTCTGAAAATTCACGCGGCAGGGGTTCACCGTATTTACGAATCGCCTGCTCGCGGGCCAGCTCACACCAGTCAATGTCGCACTCACGCATGGCCTCATCGATGGCCGCACGCGCGATGCCTTTTTGGTTTAGCTCCTGACGGATCCTGGCCGGGCCATAGCCCTTGCGGCTCCGGCTGGAGATGAAGCGCGTGACAAAACGACTGTCATCGAGGTACCGATATTCATAGCACCAGGCAATGACGCGATCATAATCTTCTGCCGTAGCGTCGATTGCTTCCGGGCCGTTTTTTCCCATCACGGGCGCGGAGAGTTTACGGCGCAGCTCTTGCTCGCTGTGATCGCGTACGGCAAGAATGCGTACAGCTCTATCCAGTAAACGGGCGTAGGCAGGGCGGCGCGAGGTGTTTTCACTCATAACAAACCCGCTGTTTTATAAATGCAAAAAGGGCCGCAATCGCAGCCCTTGTTTTTAGACGAAGAGATTAGAAATCTTCTTTGGTTTCTTCAGCATCAGCGCTATCGACAACGAAGTCAGGCTTAGAGTCCTGGTTGTTGAGAAGTAGTTCGCGCACTTTCTTCTCAATTTCTTTCGCTGCCGCCGGGTTTTCTTTCAGCCAGGAGATTGCGTTTGCTTTGCCCTGACCAATTTTGTCGCCGTTGTAGCTGTACCAGGCGCCCGCTTTTTCAATCAGCTTCTCTTTCACGCCCAGATCCACCAGCTCGCCGAAGAAGTTGATGCCTTCGCCGTAGAGGATCTGGAACTCAGCCTGCTTGAACGGCGCAGCGATTTTGTTCTTCACGACCTTCACGCGGGTTTCGCTACCAACGACGTTATCGCCCTCTTTCACCGCACCGATACGGCGGATATCCAGACGGACAGAGGCGTAGAACTTCAGCGCGTTACCACCGGTAGTGGTTTCCGGGTTACCGAACATGACGCCAATCTTCATACGGATCTGGTTGATGAAAATCAGAAGCGTATTGGATTGCTTCAGGTTACCAGCCAATTTACGCATCGCCTGGCTCATCATACGTGCCGCGAGGCCCATGTGAGAGTCACCGATTTCGCCTTCGATTTCCGCTTTTGGTGTCAGCGCGGCAACGGAGTCGACAACCAGCACATCTACAGCACCTGAACGCGCCAGGGCATCACAGATTTCCAGTGCCTGCTCACCCGTATCTGGCTGAGAGCAGAGCAGGTTGTCGATATCAACGCCCAGTTTACGTGCATAGACTGGGTCCAGCGCGTGTTCGGCGTCGATGAACGCACAGGTTTTACCTTCGCGCTGTGCGGCTGCAATGACCTGCAGCGTCAGGGTCGTTTTACCTGAAGATTCCGGCCCGTAGATTTCTACGATACGGCCCATTGGCAGGCCGCCCGCACCCAGTGCGATATCCAGAGAAAGCGAACCGGTGGAGATGGTTTCCACGTCCATGGAACGGTCTTCACCCAGGCGCATGATGGAGCCTTTACCAAATTGTTTTTCAATCTGGCCGAGTGCTGCCGCCAACGCTTTCTGTTTGTTTTCGTCGATAGCCATTATTACTCCTGTCATGCCGGGGATGTGCGCCGGATAGTGAATTCTGTTCTGTTGGTGCAATTATACTGTATGGTCATACAGTATCAAGTGTTTTGTAGAAATTGTTGCCAGAGCATTTTTAACGCATATTCCGTCGCCTGTCGGCGCACGCTTTCACGGTCACCGCTGAAGCATTCGCGGAAGGTAAGGCCCTGCCCCTGGGAAGTGGCAAAACCAAACCAGACGGTGCCCACAGGTTTGACATCACTGCCACCGTCCGGCCCGGCAATACCGCTGATGGCGATCGCGTAGTCCGCACGCGCCGCTTTGAGCGCGCCAATCGCCATTTCCACCACCACCGGTTCGCTGACAGCGCCATGCAGTTCCAGCGTCGATTCGCGCACGCCAATCATCTGCGCTTTGGCTTCGTTACTGTAGGTCACAAAACTGCGTTCGAACCAGGCGGAGCTTCCCGCAATATCCGTAATCACTTTTGCCACCCAGCCGCCGGTGCAGGATTCAGCCGTCGTCAGCGTCGCGCCGCGCTGCTTCAACGCCAGGCCCACAACTTCGCTCAGCTGCATCAATTCATGGTCAGTCATCATCGCTTTAGGCTCCTGAAAAACATGCAGCACAAGATAGCACTTTCTCATGGGATATGGGGATGAGGTTCCGGTTTTACGAGGAGGCTTCAGAAAAAAGCCGATGCGGTCGCATCGGCGTGGAAAGGCTGATTATTTCATGCTGTCGGCGAGGGTATTGACGTTGTGGCGAAACGCATTCACGTAAGTATCCGCCACGCCACCTTTGGCGGAAAGCGCTTCGGGATAAAGCTCTCCACCCGGCTGGGCGCCCGTCGCGCTGGCAATCTGCTTCACCAGACGCGGATCGAGCTGGTTCTCCATAAACCAGGTTTTGACGCCATCGGCTTTAATCTGGTTGATGATCTCCGCCACCTGCGCGGCGCTGGCTTCGCTCTCAGAGGAAAGGCCTTGCGGGGCCAGAAACGTCACGCCGTAGGCGCGGCTGAAATAGCCGAAGGCGTCATGGCTGGTGAGGACTTTGCGCTTCTCCTGCGGGATCTGGCTAAAGCGCGATTTCGCCCATCCGTCGAGCTGTGTCAGCTGCGTAATATAGGGTTTGCCCGTGGCCTCCAGCGCCGATTTCTCATCCGGATCGGCACTGACCAGTCCTGCCAGAATATTTTGTGCATACAGCGCGCCATTCGCAGCGCTATTCCAGGCATGCGGATCGGTCACGGTTTTGCCGTCCTCCTCCAGCGTATGGGTTTTCACCCCTTTTGATGCCACGACCAGCGTGCCTTTAAAACCTGAGGCTTTAACCAGGCGATCCAGCCACCCTTCCAGCCCAAGCCCATTCACAACCACCACGTCCGCTTTGCTGAGCGCCGCGCTGTCTTTTGGCGACGGCTCGAAGGTGTGCGGATCGCCGTCCGGCCCCACCAGCGTCGTCACTTTTACATGGTCGCCGCCCACTTCTTGCGTGATGTCACCCAAAATAGAAAAACTGGTTACCACGTTCAGCGTTTTTGCCAGCGCGCCTTGCGACAACAGCCCCAGCGCAAGCGCCATCATTACCCCTGTCTTCTTCATCATTTCCCCTTGCGTTAAAAATGCGCACGCAGCCTGCTGCGCGAGCCACATAAAACCGAAATAAAGAACCAGCCGCTGGCCGTCAGCACAATGGAAGGCCCGGCGGGGAGGCTCACTGCCCACGACAGGCTCAATCCGAGCCAGGCGCAGAAAACGCCGCTGACGCCTGCCATCAGCAGAAGCCCCGGTAAGGTGCGCATCCAGCAGCGAGCGGCAACAGCAGGCAGCATCATCAGACCTACCGCCATCAGCGTGCCGAGGACCTGGAATCCGGCGACCAGATTCAGCACCAGCAGCGCCAGGAACAAACCGTGCAGTAGCGCGGGTAGCCAGTGTTTGTTGGCCTGCAGCCACGCGGTGTCAAACGCCTCGGTCACCAGCCCGCGGTAAAACAGGGCCAGCAGCATTAAGGTCAGGGCGCAGACACCGGCGACAAACAGGGCCGCACTGTTATCAACCGCCAGAATCGAGCCAAAAAGCAGATGCAACAGATCGACATTCGAACCACGCAGCGAAACCAGGGTCACACCCAGCGCCAGCGAGCCCAGGTACAGCCCGGCGAAACTGGCATCCTCTTTCAGGGGCGTGCGTCGGCTGACTAAACCTGCCACCAGCGCCACGACGATCCCGGCGATAAACCCGCCGATATTCATCGCCAGCAGAGACATTCCGCTGATCAGATACCCCACCGCCACGCCCGGTAAAATGGCGTGTGACAGCGCATCACCCATCAGACTCATACGCCGCAGCAACAGAAAAACACCGAGCATTGTGGTGCTGACGGACAACGCCAGGCACACCACCAGTGCGCGGCGCATAAAGCCGTATTCGATAAACGGCTGGAAGAAAATATGCCAGATCATGCGACTCTCACCCGCTCCGCGCCCCAGTGGGGTATCGCCGTATCCAGCCGCAATGTCTGCGGGAAATGGCGCGATACACGCTCGCTGTCATGCAGCACCGCCAGCACCGTTTGCCCACTCAGATACATTTCCAGCATCAATTCCATCAGCACATTACAGGTAGCTTCATCGACCCCCGTGAACGGCTCATCCAGCATCACCAGCGGCGCCTGCTGCACCAGCACTCTGGCGAACAACATGCGCTGAAACTGGCCACCCGATAGCTCGTCGATGGTGGCGGCTGCAAGATCCTGCAGGCCGACGCGCTCCAGGGCATGGGCGATTTTCAGACGGGTTTCGCGTCGAAAAGCCGCCAGCAGCGAAATCTGCGGCCAGCAGCCCATACTCACTACGTCCTGAACCGTCAGGGGGAACTGCGCCTCCAGCATATGACGCTGCGCCAGCCAGCCGATCGTCGGGCGTTTCTCGCGCCAGCGAAATCCCCCGCTAACCGGCGGAATAAATCCCGCCAGGGTTTTGAGGAGTGTCGATTTGCCGCAGCCGTTCGCGCCGACAATCGCCGTCATACTGCCGCGTTCGATCACACCATTCAGCATCTGCGTGACGGGCTGGCGGTCATACCCTGCCACCAGATTTTGCAGTTCAATCATGGGAGAACCACCGCCCAGCGCACCGCCAGGCCAATCAGCGCAATCAGAATCGCCGCGAGTAACAGGCGATTGAGCGCAGAAAGAGAGAAGAGAGACATCGTTGCACCATCATCAAATGTTATAACATAACAATAATGAAATGCGATGCAGATGTAAACGCGAATAAAAGAGTGGGAGTGTGGCGAAATGTTTCTGTCAAAAGCGAGTGTTGCCCGGTGACGATTCGCTTAACGGGCAATACTCGTGGAGGGTGCGGGCCGGGTAAGACGAAACCGCTACCCGGCAAAATGCAAGATTACTGACTAAACGGTGATGCCGCCGGTACGCGCGCCAGCGAAACCGCCTGGCCCAGCTGCCACACCGCCATCGCGTAGTGCGTGCTGTGGTTGTAACGGGTGATGGTGTAGAAGTTCGGCAAACCGTACCAGTATTGGTAGCCAGTGCCGATATCCAGACGCAGCAGGCTGGCCGTCTGATGATCACCCAACGACTGCATCGGCGTTAAACCCGCCGCTGCCAGCTGCGACACGCTGTATTTCGTTTTGAAACCATTCTCAAGCCCAGGTGCCTGGCCGTTCGCCTGCACCGCCACCGGATCGCCCTTCACCCAGCCGTGCGCTTTGAAGTAGTTCGCCACGCTGCCAATGGCGTCCACCGGATCCCACAGGTTGATATGCCCGTCGCCGTTAAAGTCGACGGCGTACTCTTTATAGGAGGACGGCATAAACTGGCCGTAGCCCATCGCACCCGCAAATGAACCTTTCAGATCGAGCGGATCGTCCTGCTCGTCACGCGCCATCAGCAGGAAGGTTTCCAGTTCAGACTGGAAGTATTCCGCACGACGTGGATAGTTGAAGGAGAGCGTCGCCAGCGCATCGAGAATACGGGTTTTGCCCATCACGCGGCCCCAGCGGGTTTCCACGCCGATAATCCCGACGATAATTTCCGGCGGCACGCCGTACACCTGCCACGCGCGCGTCAGCGCATCTTCGTATTGATTCCAGAACGCCACGCCGTTTTGCACGTTATCCGGGGTAATAAACTGTTTGCGATAGCGCAGCCACGCGCCGTTTGGCCCGGTCGGCACTTGCGCCGTCGGTGCCTGGCGGTCCATCAGACGCAGCACATAGTCCAGACGCTTCGCCTGAGACAAGATCTCGTGGAGTTGCTGTTTATTGAAACCATGTTTGTTCACCATCTTATCGATGAACTGTTCGGCGGCCGCGTTGTTGGCGAAATCCCCGCCCATCTGCATCATGTTGTGCTGCGGTTCAAGGAGAAAACCACCCGATGGGGCGCCCGCCGTCTGTTGAACTTCCTCTGTTTTCGGCTTACTGCTACAGGCAGCAAGCATAATCAGCGCGGGTAAGAGCGCTGCGTAACGACGCTTGACCATGAGACATCCATTTAACGAATTCGATAAGTGGCAAGTATGGTAAAGCATCCGCAATGCCTCAAGGAAGCGGTACTCACCTCCCCCGTAAAATCTTTACGCTCCCCCACGCAAATCGGTGCTTTTTTCATCCAAAAAGTCGTCACCCCATCAATTAACTTTCAAAATAATCCATTTTTCTTTCATTGTGAGATCTAATTAACACTTTAAAACCTTTCAAAGTGATTATTATTAGCCGCAGTCAGACCAAAACAAAAAAGCCCCACAGGAGAGAAGAATGATAGAAACCATCACCCACGGCGCCGAGTGGTTCATCGGGCTGTTTCAGAAAGGCGGAGAGGTGTTCACCGGTATGGTGACCGGCATCCTGCCCCTGCTGATAAGCCTCTTAGTAATCATGAATGCGTTGATTAACTTTATCGGCCAGCAGCGTATCGAACGCTTCGCTCAGCGCTGCGCCGGAAACCCGCTGTCCCGCTATCTTGTTCTGCCCTTCATCGGAACCTTTGTTTTCTGCAACCCGATGACCTTAAGCCTCGGCCGCTTTATGCCAGAAAAGTACAAGCCGAGTTATTACGCCGCCGCATCCTATAGCTGCCACTCCATGAACGGCCTGTTCCCGCACATCAACCCCGGCGAACTGTTTGTTTACCTCGGCATTGCCAGCGGCCTGACCACACTTGGCCTGCCGCTCGGCCCGCTGGCGGTGAGCTATCTGCTGGTTGGCCTGGTCACCAACTTCTTCCGCGGCTGGGTGACGGATCTCACCACCGCCATTTTTGAGAAAAAAATGGGCATCCAGCTTGAACAGAAAGTCCATCTTTCAGGAGCCACAGCATGAGCCGTATTCGTATTGAAAAAGGTGAAGGCGGCTGGGGCGGCCCGCTGGAGTTCGATGCCGTTGCAGGCAAGAAAATCGTCTACATCACCGCAGGCACGCGTCCGGCAATTGTCGACAAGCTGCGCGATCTGACCGGCTGGGAAGCGGTCGATGGCTTCAAAGAGGGCGAGCCGCCTGAAGCGGAAATTGGGGTAGCGGTGATCGACTGCGGCGGCACGTTGCGCTGCGGCATCTATCCGAAGCGCCGTATTCCGACAGTGAATATTCACGCAACCGGTAAGTCAGGCCCGCTGGCGCAGTACATCCTCGAAGATATTTACGTGTCCGGCGTCAGAGAAGAAAACATTCGCCTGGTTGATGGCTCCCCTGCTCAGCCAAAAGCCGCGCCGCGGGATTACGACACCAGTAAAAAAATCACCGAGCAGAGCGACGGCCTGCTGGCGAAAGTGGGTATGGGAATGGGGTCGGCCGTCGCGGTGCTGTTCCAGTCAGGGCGCGACACCATCGATACCGTTCTGAAAACCATTCTGCCGTTTATGGCGTTCGTTTCGGCGCTTATTGGCATCATCATGGCGTCCGGTCTGGGCGACTGGATTGCCCACGGCCTCGCCCCGCTCGCCAGCCACCCGCTTGGGCTGGTGACGCTGGCGTTGATCTGCTCCTTCCCGCTCCTGTCGCCGTTCCTCGGGCCGGGTGCGGTGATTGCGCAGGTTATCGGCGTGCTGATCGGCGTGCAAATTGGGTTAGGCAATATCCCTCCACACCTTGCCCTTCCGGCTCTGTTTGCGATTAACGCCCAGGCGGCGTGCGACTTCATTCCCGTTGGGCTGTCCCTTGCGGAAGCGCGTCAGGACACCGTGCGCGTGGGCGTGCCGTCCGTGCTGGTCAGCCGTTTCCTGACGGGCGCTCCGACAGTGCTGATTGCCTGGTTTGTCTCCGGCTTTATTTATCAATAAGAGGTTCCTGCGATGACCGTGATTTACCAAACCACCATTACCCGCATCGGCCAGAGCGCAGCCGATGCGTTGAGCGACCAGATGCTGATTACCTTCCGCGAAGGGGCGCCTGCGGATATCGAAGAGTTTTGCTTTATCCACTGCCACGGCGAGCTACACGGCGAGCTAAAGGTCGGCAGCCAGCTGGAGCTGGGTGACGCGCGCTATGCCGTCACCGCCGTCGGCGACGTAGCTGAACAAAACCTACGCGAGCTGGGGCACATCACGTTGCGTTTCGACGGCCAGCCGCAGGCGGAATACCCCGGTACGGTTCACGTGGATGGCCCGGTTCCGCAGGCTGTTACCACCGGCTGCACATTAAAATTTGTTGCGTAATTTAAGGAGAATCACATGAGTCAGGTTGCCGTTGTCATTGGTGGGGGCCAAACCTTAGGCGAGTTCCTCTGCCGTGGGCTTGCTGCAGAAGGGTACCGCGTGGCGGTTGTGGATATTCAGAGTGAAAAAGCCGCCCGCGTGGCGGACACCATTAACACTGAGTTTGGTGAAGGGATGGCATATGGTTTTGGTGCCGACGCCACCAGCGAGCAGAGCGTGATGGCGCTCGCCCAGGGCGTGGATGAGATTTTTGGCCGCGCCGACCTGCTGGTTTACAGCGCGGGAATAGCGAAAGCGGCCTTCATCAGCGACTTCGCGCTGGGGGATTTTGACCGTTCACTGCAGGTGAACCTGGTGGGTTATTTCCTCTGCGCACGCGAGTTTTCCCGCCTGATGATCCGCGACGGTATCCAGGGGCGCATCATTCAGATCAACTCAAAATCCGGCAAAGTGGGCAGCAAGCATAACTCCGGCTACAGCGCGGCGAAATTTGGCGGCGTCGGGCTGACCCAGTCTCTGGCGCTGGATCTGGCCGAATACGGGATTACCGTGCATTCACTGATGCTTGGCAACCTGCTGAAATCACCAATGTTCCAGTCTCTGCTGCCGCAATACGCTACCAAGCTTGGCATTAACGCTGATGAGGTGGAACAGTATTACATCGATAAAGTGCCTTTGAAGCGCGGCTGCGACTATCAGGACGTATTAAATATGCTGCTGTTTTATGCCAGCCCGAAAGCCTCTTATTGCACCGGGCAGTCAATTAACGTCACCGGCGGGCAGGTGATGTTCTGATTAAACAGGCTAACGTCCCCCTCCCCCTCGTGAGGGGGAGGGAATACCAAAGGAGCTAAAATGGTTACCGCACTCATCACCGTCGCCGCCATCGCCTGGATCTGCCAGATGGCGTTTGGCGGCTGGCAAATTCACCAGTTTAACCGGGCGTTCGATGCCCTGTGTCAGAAAGGCCGCGTGGGCGTTGGGCGCTCAGGCGGACGCTTCAAACCCCGCGTGGTGGTGGCGATTGCGCTGGACGAAGACAACAACGTCTGCGACTCACTGATCATGCGCGGGATGACCGTATTTGCCCGACCGGCGAAAATCCAGGCAATCAACGGCATTTCATTGCAGGAATTACAGCCTGATGTGATCTTTCCCCATGATTCACTCTGTCAGAATGCACTATCATTAGCGCTTAATCTGAAACATGGATAATTTCGTTTTGAAAGCTATAGGCTTGCGAAATTATCATTTCGCAACGTAAGGAACGAAGCGCCTATGAAACCACGTCAGCGGCAGGCGGCCATTCTGGAGCATCTGCAAAAGCAGGGAAAATGCTCGGTAGAGGATTTGGCCCACTACTTTGACACCACCGGCACGACAATACGCAAGGACCTGGTATTGCTCGAAAACTCTGGCGCAGTCATTCGAACCTATGGCGGAGTGGTACTCAACAAAGACGAAGCCGATCCGCCGATTGACCATAAAACCCTGATCAATACCCACCAGAAAGCGCTGATTGCCGAAGCCGCCGTCCAGTTTATTCACGACGGCGACTCTATCATTCTCGATGCGGGCAGCACTGTCCTGCAGATGATCCCGATGCTCAGCCGCTTTAATAACATCACGGTGATGACCAACAGCCTGCACATCGTCAATGCCCTGTCCGAGTTTGACAGCGAGCAGACCATCCTGATGCCCGGCGGCACCTTCCGTAAAAAATCGGCGTCTTTTCACGGCCAACTGGCGGAGAACGCCTTCGACCATTTCAGCTTTGATAAACTCTTTATGGGCACCGACGGTATTGATCTGAACGCGGGTGTAACCACCTTCAACGAGGTGTTCAGCGTCAGCAAGGCCATGTGCAACGCCGCACGGGAAGTGATCCTGATGGCGGACTCGTCCAAGTTTGGCCGCAAAAGCCCCAATATTGTCTGTAGCCTTGAAAGCGTCGATACGCTGATTACCGACGCAGGCATCGACTCGGTGTTCAAAAAAGCGCTGGAAGAGAAAGGAATCGACGTGATCGTAACCGGAGAGAGAAATGAGTGATTTTCTGCTAAACACAGGCCGTCAGACGTTAATGCTGGAGCTTCAGGAAGCCAGCCGCCTGCCGGAAAGGCTGGGCGACGATTTTGTGCGCGCGGCCAATACCATCATCCACTGCGAAGGCAAAGTGATTGTCGCGGGCATCGGGAAATCCGGTCATATCGGTAAGAAAATAGCCGCCACCCTCGCCAGCACCGGCACGCCCGCGTTTTTTGTTCATCCCGCCGAAGCGCTGCATGGCGATCTGGGGATGATTGAAAGCCGTGACGTGATGCTGTTTATCTCCTACTCCGGCTCAGCGAAAGAGCTGGATCTGATCATTCCGCGTCTGCAGGAAAAATCGGTCGCCCTGCTGGCAATGACCGGAAAATCGCGCTCGCCGCTGGCGCTGGCCGCCAAAGCCACGCTGGATATCTCCGTGGAGCGCGAAGCCTGCCCGATGCATCTCGCGCCAACGTCCAGCACCGTCAACACCCTGATGATGGGCGATGCGCTGGCGATGGCAGTCATGCAGGCGCGCGGTTTTAACGAAGAAGATTTTGCCCGCTCACACCCGGCCGGCGCGCTGGGCGCACGTTTGCTGAATAAAGTGCATCATCTGATGCGTACGGACGACGCCATCCCGCAGGTTAAACTCACCACCAGCGTGATGGACGCAATGCTCGAACTGAGCCGCACCGGGCTGGGGCTGGTTGCCGTGTGTGATGACAACGGGCTGGTCAAAGGGGTCTTTACCGACGGCGACCTGCGTCGCTGGCTGGTCGGCGGCGGCAAGCTGGAAGCGGTCGTCAGCGATGCCATGACCACCGGCGGCCTGACGCTCAACGCCGAAAGCCGCGCTATCGAAGCCAAAGAAGTACTGATGAAGCGCAAAATCACCGCCGCCCCGGTGGTCGATGACAGCGGCAAACTGTGCGGCGCCATCAACCTGCAGGACTTCTATCAGGCCGGGATTATCTAACCCTTCAGCCCAAGACGTTTCGCCAGCCGATGCAGGTTGGCGACGTCCGTCTCTAACGCCCGCGCGCAGGCCGCCCAGCTACGGTTATTCTGCTCCAGCGCGCGGGTAATCATCTGACGTTGAAACGCTTCCGTGGCCTCACGCAGGTTGGCATTGCTCATCGCTGGCACGTCCGGCTGCGAGACAGGCACCGCCTCATCGTGCAACGCAAAATGCGCCGCGTGGATCACCACCTCATCGCCGATGCGCGTCGCGCGCGCCAGCACCACCGCACGATGGATCGCATGCTCCAGCTCGCGCACATTGCCCGGCCAGCCATAATTCAGCAGATGCCTGCGCGCACCGGGGCTTAACACCACGCGCGACAGCCCCATTTTCAACCGGCACTGCTCGCAGAAATAGCCCGCCAGCAGAACCACATCCTCGCCACGCTCGCGCAGCGGCGGCACGAAGAGCGGGAACACGCTTAAGCGATGGAACAGATCGGCGCGGAAATTGCCCGCCAGCACCTCTTCGCGCAGATCGCGGTTGGTCGCCGCCAGCACGCGCACATCTACCCGCAGGCTGCGGTCGTCACCCACGCGCTGAATATCGCCGTACTGCAACACGCGCAGCAGTTTGGCCTGCAACGCCAGCGACAGCTCACCAATTTCATCGAGGAACAGCGTGCCGTTGTCAGCCATTTCAAACTTACCGCTGCGGTTGCTGATGGCCCCGGTAAACGCCCCTTTCACGTGGCCGAACAGCTCGCTCTCCGCCACGCTTTCCGGCAGCGCGGCGCAGTTCAGATACACCAGCGGATTAACCGCGCGCGGCGAGCCTTCGTGGATCGCCTTCGCCACCAGCTCTTTCCCGGTGCCGGTTTCCCCGCTGATTAAGACGTTCAGATCCGACGCCGCGACAATCTCGATCTCTTTTTTCAGCTGCGCCATACCCGGCGACAGGCCAATCATTTCCGTGTGCGCGACCTGCTCAAACACCGCCGGACTGCCCGGCAATATGTTCTGGCTCTCCAGCTGCTCAATCAGCAGCGCGTTATTAAGCGCCCCGGCGGCCAGCGCGGCAATCAGCCGCAGCTCTTCGTCGCTGAAGGTATCGAACTGATCCGGCTGCAGGCCGTCGAGGGTCAGCGCGCCAATCAGATTCTGCCCGGCAAACAGCGGCAAACCGATACAGGCGTGGACCTTCAGGCTCTCCTGGCCGGGAATCAGGCCGTCGTAGGGATCGGGCAGATCGCTGTCCGCCGGGAAACGCACCACGTCACCCGCGCGGGCGATGGTCTCCAGACGCGGATGGCCCTCGAGGGTGAAGCGCCGCCCCAGCACGTCCTGCGCCAGCCCGTCGATCGCCAGCGGAATAAACTGTCGCCCTTCGTAGCGCAGCAGCGCCGAGGCATCACACTCCAGCACATGACGCAGGGTTGAAATTAACCGCTGGAAACGATCCTGATGGCCGATACCGGTCTGTAATTCAATGGCGATCTTCGCCAGCACATCTACGGAAAAGCTCATTTGCGCCTCGCTGTCATTTTGACAATTCATACTGTCATATTGACCATAAAACAGATAGTCATTCTGACTACCCCTTGCGAGTGATATTTTTAAAAACCATTAAATATCAATAACTTTAAAAACTGGCACGTAACTTGATATATGCACATCAACTTATCGAAACACACTGTATTTATTGAGGTTGCTATGTCTATTCTGGTTAAAAATAATATTCATTGGGTGGGTCAACGTGACTGGGAAGTGCGCGATTTTCACGGCACCGAATACAAAACCCTGCGCGGCAGCAGCTATAACAGCTATCTCATCCGCGAAGGCAAAAACGTCCTGATCGATACCGTTGATCATAAATTCAGCCGCGAGTTCGTGCAGAACCTGCGCAGCGAAATCGATCTGGCTGACATCGATTACATTATTATTAACCATGCGGAAGAAGACCACGCGGGCGCCCTGACCGAGCTGATGTCTTATATTCCCAACACGCCAATCTACTGCACCACCAACGCCATCGACTCTATTAACGGCCACCATCACCACCCTGAATGGAATTTTCATACGGTGAAAACCGGTGACTCGCTGGATATCGGTAACGGCAAACAGCTGATTTTCGTCGAAACCCCGATGCTGCACTGGCCCGACAGCATGATGACGTACATGACCGGCGATGCGGTGCTGTTCAGCAATGACGCCTTTGGTCAGCACTACTGTGATGAACGTCTGTTTAACGACGAAGTGGATCAGACTGAGCTGTTCGAACAGTGCCAGCGCTACTACGCCAACATCCTGACGCCGTTCAGCCGTCTGGTAACGCCAAAAATCACCGAAATCCTCGGCTTCAATCTGCCGGTCGATATGATTGCCACCTCGCACGGCGTGGTCTGGCGCGAAAATCCAACCCAAATCGTGGAGCTGTATCTGAAATGGGCGGCGGATTATCAGGAAGATCGCATCACGCTGTTCTACGACACCATGTCCAACAACACCCGCATGATGGCGGACGCCATTGCCCAGGGCATTAACGAAGTCGACCCGAACGTGGCGGTGAAAATCTTCAACGTGGCGCGCAGCGATAAAAACGAAATCCTGACCAACGTCTTCCGCTCCAAGGGCGTGCTGGTCGGCACCTCCACCATGAATAACGTGATGATGCCGAAAATCGCCGGTCTGGTTGAAGAGATGACCGGTCTGCGTTTTCGTAACAAACGCGCCAGCGCGTTTGGCTCCCACGGCTGGAGCGGCGGTGCGGTAGATCGTCTCTCCACGCGTCTGCAGGATGCCGGTTTTGAAATGTCGATGAGCCTGAAAGCCAAATGGCGCCCGGACATCGACGCACTTGAAGTCTGCCGCCAGCATGGCCGCGATATCGCACGTCAGTGGGCGCTCGCTCCACTGCCGGAAGCAACAGCGAAAGCCCCAGAGCAACAAGAAGCCTGCGCCTGTGCCGCTGCAGAAGCCGCCGATCTTGGCCCGAGCATGCAGTGCAGCGTCTGCCAGTGGATTTACGATCCTGCCCTCGGCGAACCTTTGCAGGATGTCGCCCCAGGCACCCCGTGGCGCGACGTGCCGGATAACTTCCTGTGCCCGGAATGTTCCCTCGGGAAAGACGTGTTCGACGAACTGGCGACGGAGGCAAAATGAATCACGGCATTGTCATCATTGGCTCGGGCTTTGCCGCCCGACAGCTGGTGAAAAATATACGCAAACAGGATGCGAACGTGCCGCTGACGCTTATCGCCGCTGACAGCATGGACGAGTACAACAAACCCGATTTGAGCCATGTTATCAGCCAGCATCAGCGTGCCGACGACCTCACCCGCCAGACGGCGGGGGAGTTCGCCGAACAGTTTAATTTGCGACTGTTTCCGCATACCTGGGTCACGGAGATCGACGCCAGCGCCCATGTGGTGAAGGGCAAAGATAATCAGTGGCACTACGACAAACTGGTGCTGGCGACGGGGGCATCCGCCTTTGTACCGCCCGTTGAGGGACGCGAGCTGATGCTGACCCTAAACAGTCAGCAGGAGTACCGCGCCTGTGAAACCCGGCTTCGTGACGCAAAGCGGGTGATGATTGTCGGTGGCGGTCTGATTGGCACCGAACTGGCGATGGATTTTTGCCGCGCCGGGAAAGCCGTCACTCTGGTCGATCACGCAGCAAGCATTCTGTCTGCGCTGATGCCAGCGGAAGTGAGCAGTCGCTTACAGCATCGTCTGACGGAGATGGGCGTCCATCTGCTGCTGAAATCTCAGATCCAGAGCCTGACGACAACCGACAGCGGCATTCGCGCGACTCTCGATCGTAAGCGCAGCGTGGAGGTCGATGCCGTGATCGCCGCGACGGGCCTGCGTCTGGAAACGGCACTGGCCCAGCACGCCGGGGCAGAAACGGGGCGCGGAGTGAAGGTGGACAGCTATTTGCAAACCAGCCAGCCCGATATTTTCGCCCTGGGTGACTGTGCGGAAATCAATGGCCAGGTCCTGCCGTTCCTGCAGCCGATTCAGATCAGCGCAATGTATCTGGCAAAAAACCTGCTGGGGAATAACACGCCACTCAAACTGCCGGCGATGCTGGTGAAGGTCAAAACGCCTGAACTGCCGCTGCACCTCGCGGGCGAAACGCAGCGACAGGATTTACACTGGCACATGGCCATTGAACCACAGGGAATGGTCGCAAAAGGCGTTGATGGCGACGGTGAACTGCGCGCCTTTGTGGTCAGCGAAGACCGGATGAAGGAGGCTTTCTCCCTGCTGAAGTCGTTACCCGTTTAACCCGCAAACCTCTGCCACGCTGACTTAACCTTAGGATTTTATTATCCGCAGCCCCGATGTCCCGGGGCTTTTTTTTGCGCATTCTATTCACAAGGTAAATACATAATAGATAAATCATCGCCATCAATCCCTATTTCATTATTTATATGAATATATAAATCCGAGAAGATGGATATATTTGCGATAAATATCCATTCACCCTGAGATATATAATTATTTTATTATTGATAAATAAATCATCAGGCGTAATTTAATTTAAACAGAGATGAAAAAGCAATTTTTGCTTAGATTATTTTTTTAAATAATGCTCGAAACCGTCAGCCCCCCAGCGCGTCATAGCCGCGCCAGCGGTAGTTCAGCATTGAAAGACACCAACAGACAATAAACAAACCAATAACAATAAAACCGGCGTTACCGAGATTATTATTAACACTCCCCACCAGGCTCCAGACGCCCCCACTTAATTCAAATTTATCTTTTATTAACCCGAGCGCTTCCAGCCCGCCAATAAAGAGCGCGACGACAACCGAGGTGCCGGTAATGGTCATATTGTAATAAAGTTTGCGCTGCGGTTTATTGAATGCCCAGCCGTACGCGCCGATCATCAATAAATTATCCAGCGTATCTACTAACGCCATACCGCTGGCAAACAGCGCCGGGAAAATCATGATCGACCACACCGACATTCCGTTCGAGGCACTGGCGGCAGAAATGCCCAGCACGCCAATTTCAGTGGCGGTATCAAATCCCAGGCCAAACAGAAAACCGACCAGGTACATCTGCCAGCTTTTGCTCACCAGACGGAACGTGGCGCCAAACAGCCAGCTCATGATCCCGCCCGACACCGGCGCGTCCCCCTCGCCGCCCGTCGTATGACCGTTTTTCAGCGCCTGAAAGCTGCGCCAGACGCCGAGCAAAATCACCGTGTTGATCAGCGCCATCGCCAGTAAAAAGGTCGCGGAAACGGCAGTGCCAATGAGACTACCGGTCTCATGAAACCACGCCATGTTCTTTTGAAATGCCGTGGCCGTGGCGGCAATGGCGACGGAGGCCAGCACCACAATGGTCGAATGGCCCAGCGAAAACCACGCCCCCACGCCAGACGGGCGTTTGCCCTGCTGCATCAGCTTGCGGGTGACCGTATCGATCGCGGCGATATGATCTGCATCGACCGCATGCCGCAGACCGTAGCACCACGCCAGCAGGCTGGCCGCCATCAGCGTGGTACTGCCGCTAAACGTGTGCCAGGCCCAGCCCCAGGCCAGACCATTCGCGGCCAGCAGGATCATCAGAAGCGGTTCGTTGCGAATCCGTCGTTGCATGTCAGTTCCTGTGTGAAAGGATACGGGCGGCAGCGACGACCGCCTGTCCGAATGAAATCGCCCCGTCGCCTGCAGGCAATTTTTCAGGGAACAGAAGCGTGAATTCAGAAAGATAAAACTGCAGGCGCGCCCGCAGCAGCCGATTGTGCAGCACGCCGCCGCTAAAGCAGAGCGTCGATATCGCCAGACGTCGGGCGTGATGAGCCATCAGTGCCGCCAGCCCTTTCGCCAGCGCATCATGGAATGCCCACGCCCGTTCGGCGGGCGCCGCCTGCCAGTCGAGCCACTGCTGCCAGAAGGTGGACAGATCTCCCACATCCAGCGTGACCGGATGCTGCACACCTGAACAGGTCGCGGCCAGTGCATCAAGCTGACAGGCCGCTTCGCCTTCGTGATGCTGCCTGTCGGGCACGATATCCAGCGCACAGGCCACGGCGTCAAACAGTCGCCCACAGGATGAGGCCAGCGGCGCGTTGATTCCACGCGCCACCGCCGTCGCCAGCAGTGTCCAGTTGTGCGCCAGAACGGCACGCATTTCCGATCGCTGTTGCCAGTCAGGAATAAACGCCAGCCCCTGTGCCAGCAAGTTCCGCCACGGTTCGACCGCTGCCAGATCGCCGCCGGGCAGCGCCACGGCGGGCAACCCACCGAGGTGCTCGCACGCCTGATAGTTCACCCGCAGGCACTCGCCGCCCCACAGCGCGCCGTTTTCGCCCATCCCGATGCCGTCAAGCGTCAGCGCAATCACATCGCCTGCGTTCAGCGGCCAGCCATTTTCCGCCAGACACGCCGCCGCGTGGGCGTGGTGGTGGAGCACCGTCTGTTTCGGCAGCGCCAGCGCTTCGGCCCACCGGGCAGAGCGGTAGCCCGGATGGGCATCGTACACCACAAGTTCCGGACGGAAATCATACATTTGTTGAATGATCGCCAGCGCGCCGCGCCACTGATGCTCCACGCCGTCATCACTCAGATCGCCAAAATGCTGGCTGATAACCGCCTGTCCGCCGCGCACCAGACAGAAGGTATTTTTCATCTCCGCGCCGAGGCATAGCATCGGGGGGATATCCTTAAATCCTTCAGGCAGCGGAATGGCGTCCGGCACGTAACCCCGCGCGCGGCGCAGCATTGCGCCCTGCTCGTCCAGAACCGAATCATCCATGCGTTGCAGAATGTCGCGGTTATGCAGCAGAAAACCGTCGGCGATATCGCGCAGGTCATCCAGCGCCTGATCATTGCTCAGCGCGGGGGGTTTACCGCTGAGATTCCCGGAAGTCATCACCAGCGGGCGCGCGCAGTCGTCCATCAGCAGATGTTGCAGCGGGCTGGAGGCCAGCATCACGCCGATGCAATCCAGGCCCGGCGCAATGTTCTGCGGCAGTTCCGGTAGCAGGCGCTTTGCGGTCAACACGATGGGTGCGGCGGGCGATTGAAGACGCTCCCGAAGGGGAACAGGCAACTCATCAGTACAAGGCAGCATCACCGCTAATGGTTTGGTCGGACGACGTTTTCGCGCGCGCAGCCGCGCCACCGCCTGCGGGTTTTGCGCGTCGCAGGCCAGATGAAAACCGCCCAGCCCTTTGATTGCCACGATCCCACCGTTTTTCAGCATCTCAACGGCTGCGGATAACGCGGCATCTCGTGTCAGATGGACGCCCTCTGCACGCCATTCCAGCTGCGGCCCACAGTCCGGGCATGCCACCGGCTGGGCGTGAAAGCGCCGATCCGCCGGATTGCGGTATTCGCTCTCACACGGGGCGCAGAGCGGGAAAGCGGCCATCGCCGTATCCGGTCGGTCATAGGGCATGGCGCGAATAATGGTGAAACGCGGGCCGCAGTGGGTGCAGTTGATAAACGGATAGCGGTAGCGGCGCTCGCGCGGATCGCGCATCTCGGCCAGGCAGGCCGGGCAGGTCGCTGCGTCCGGCACGATTTGCGTCGCCATCGCCCCGCCCGCGCTGTGGCGGATGGTGAATTCCGTCGGCATTTCCGGCCAGGTCAACGGCTGAGTTTCAATGGTATCAATGCGCGCCAGCGGCGGGCACTGCGCTAACAAACGTGTCTGAAACGCCGTCGGATCATCAGCCAGACGCACCAGCACGCCTTCGCCGTCGTTACAGACGTCACCGCGAAGGCCAAGCTGATTCGCCAGCTGCCAGACAAAGGGGCGGAAACCCACCCCCTGCACTTTTCCGCGCACCCGCAGCTGCGCGCCGTTACAGCTCATCGCGGCTTAAAACAGCATTGATGACGATGTATCGAACGCCGCGCGACGGCGCTTCTCGGCACTCATCTGTTCAAGCTTGTTACGATCGACGCAGACCAGAGCGTGCGTCGGGCAGGCTTCGATACACGCCGGGCCGCTTTCGCGATGGTTGCACAGGTCGCATTTGTTCGCTTCGGCTTTTTCGGCACGCACACTCAGGCCCGCGCCGCTGTTGCGTACCACCGGGCGCACAACCACTTCCATCGCACCATACGGACAGGCCACCACGCAGGTTTTACAGCCGATGCAACGCTGCTGCATCACCTGCACAAAGCCGTTTTCGCGGCTAATGGCACCGTTAGGGCAGACATTGGCGCAAGGCGCGTCTTCACACTGGCGGCAGATGGCCGCCGTTGAGATATTCACGCCCTTAATGACATGAATACGTGGCAGGAAAGATTCTGGGGTCAGGGAGGCGCAATCCTGCTCCGCCTGATGGGACACTACACACGCCACCTCACAGGTGCGACAGCCAATACATTTACTGGCATCGGCCATAATAAAACGGTTCATCTGCTTCTCCAGCATTAAGTTATGCGGCGAAACATACATAAAACGTGCCACATTTTAATTAACTGATTTCACTGAATTTAATCAGTGCCCCTCGGTGTCATCGACACGAATGACGATGACACCTGTCGACGTCAGACGCGAACGTTGGCGATGACGGAATCGCGCAAGATCAGCTCACCGGGGAAGGCTTGCTGATAGCTGAACTCGCCGCCATCGAGCATAAAAATCAGGCGGCTGATGGTCTCTTTGATCATCTCCGTCACCGGAATGCGCACGCTGGAGAGCGACGGCACGATGTAGGGCGCGATAGCGACATCATCAAATCCCACCACCGACACTTCGCCCGGCGTGGCGATCCCGCTGTCGTGAAGCTGCTTTAGCGCACCAATGGCCATATCGTCATTGCTGGCGACCAGCGCGGTGAATTGCGCTTTGCGCGCCAGCAGCGTGGTCACTCCCGCCGCCCCGCTTTCCGGAGTCCATTTCCCCTCCACCAGCAATTCGTCGCGCAGCGGGATCTGATACTGCGCCAGCGCCGCTCTGTACCCAGAAAGACGTTCGATACCGGTGGGAGAGTCGAGCGAACCGGTGATAAACGCGATATCACGATGGCCCATTTCAATCAGCTGTGAGACCGCATCCTGACAGGAGGCTTTATGATCCGACCAGACGCACTGGCTGCTGTTTTTACGCAGACGACGGTTAAGCACCATGATCGGCTGCTCCTGTTTTTCGATGATCTCATCCATCTCATCAACGCTTAGAAAACGCGGATAGATGATGATCGCGTCGCAACGCATATCGAGCAGATACTGGATCGCCTCGCGCTCTTCATCGGCGCTGTGCTTACCGTCTGCGAGGATCAGCTGACGCCCTTTTTCTTCCGTCATGCGTGCCGCGTGGAACAGCAGCTCGCTGAAATACACGCCGTGGTAAAGGGTGTTCGTCACTACCAGCCCCAGGGTTTGGGTACGTTTGGTCGCCAGGTTTCGCGCCAGCAGATTGGGGCGGTAGCCGCTCTCTTCAATCGCCTGAAAAACCCGGTCTTTTGTCTCCTGGCTCACGTAGCCATTGCCCGAAAGCACCCGAGAAACCGTTGCCTTCGACACCCCTGCCCGCTTCGCCACTTCAAGCATCGTGGTCATCTGATTATTCTCTTTAAACCTGATGCGCCGAAGTGTACTGCACTGCACGAAAATTGTCGCAGCGCGAATCTCACGCTTTTAAACACTCAAAGTGATCGTTATCACGAATGTAAAAAATGCACAGATCATCATCTTGTTTCACACGAAGAAACTCATCATGATTTTGTGGAACCGGTTTCCTACATGTTCTCACAACTACAACAGGATCACTTCCGATGGCCAAAAATTATGCCGCGCTGGCGAAAGACATTGTCAGCGCGCTCGGCGGGAAAGATAACATCGTCGCCGTCACCCACTGTATGACGCGCCTGCGCTTTGTGTTGCAGGACGAAAGCGCCATCGACAGCGCCACGCTCAAAAGCCTCTCCGGCGTGCTCGGCGTGGTGCGTAACGATAACCAGTGTCAGGTGATCATCGGCAACACCGTGTCTCAGGCCTACCGCGAGGTGGTGAACCTGCTGCCTGCCGGGATGCGCCCTGCCGAGCCGCAAGGCCCGCAAAAACTGACGCTTCGCCGCATCGGCGCTGGCGTGCTCGACGCGCTGATCGGCACCATGTCCCCGCTGATCCCGGCGATCATCGGCGGCTCGATGGTGAAACTGCTGGCGATGATCCTGGAGATGACCGGCGCGCTGCCGAAAGGTGCCCCGACGCTCACGATTCTGACGGTGATCGGTGACGGAGCCTTCTTCTTCCTGCCGCTGATGGTGGCCGCGTCTGCCGCCGTGAAATTCAAAACCAACATGTCGCTGGCGATTGCCATCGCAGGCGTGCTGGTGCATCCAAGCTTTATTGAGCTGATGGCGAAAGCCGCCCAGGGCGAGCACGTCGAGTTCGCGTTTATCCCGGTGACGGCGGTGAAATACACCTACACGGTGATCCCGGCGCTGGTCATGACCTGGTGCCTGTCGTACATCGAACGCTGGGTGGACAAGATCACGCCAGCGGTCACCAAAAACTTCCTGAAACCGATGCTGATCGTGCTGATTGCCGCCCCGCTGGCGATTGTGCTGATTGGGCCGCTGGGTATCTGGATTGGTAGCGCGATTTCGTCGCTGGTCTACACCATTCACGGCTATCTGGGCTGGCTGTCCGTGGCCATTATGGGCGCACTCTGGCCGCTGCTGGTAATGACCGGTATGCACCGCGTCTTTACGCCAACGATTATTCAGACCATCGCCGAAACCGGCAAAGAAGGGATGGTGATGCCGTCGGAAATCGGCGCGAACCTCTCTCTTGGCGGTTCTTCCCTGGCGGTGGCCTGGAAAACCAAAAACCCGGAACTACGCCAGACGGCGCTCGCCGCAGCGGCGTCCGCCATCATGGCGGGGATTTCTGAACCGGCGCTCTACGGCGTGGCGATTCGCCTGAAACGCCCGTTGATTGCAAGCCTGATCAGCGGCTTTATCTGCGGCGCGATCGCCGGTATGGCGGGGCTTGCCAGCCACTCGATGGCGGCACCGGGCCTGTTCACCAGCGTACAGTTCTTCGATCCGGCCAATCCAATGACCATCGTCTGGGTGTTTGGCGTGATGGCCCTGGCCGTGGTGCTTTCGTTTGTTCTGACGCTGATCCTCGGCTTTGAGGATATCCCGGTGGAAGACGAGGCCGAGAAAGCACGCGCCCTGCAAACCGCACCGGTTCCGGCACAAGAAGCACGAGCATAAATGAATAACGAGGTAAAAATGTCTGTTTTTCCAGAAGGATTTTTATGGGGCGGCGCACTGGCCGCCAACCAGAGTGAAGGCGCTTATCGCGAAGGCGGTAAAGGGCTGACCACCGTCGATATGATCCCCCACGGCGCAAACCGTATGGCGGTGAAAGTCGGTAAGGAAAAACGTTTCTCGCTGCGCGACGACGAGTTTTACCCGAGCCACGAGGCGATAGATTTCTACCATCGCTACAAAGAAGACATCGCACTGATGGCGGAGATGGGCTTTACGGTGTTCCGCACCTCGATTGCCTGGAGCCGCCTCTACCCGAACGGTGACGAGCCGCTGCCGAATCAGGCCGGTATCGCCTTTTACCGCGCGGTGTTTGAAGAGTGCAAAAAGTACAATATCGAGCCGCTGGTGACCCTGTGCCACTTCGATGTGCCGATGCATCTGGTCACCGAATACGGCTCCTGGCGCAACCGCAAAATGGTCGATTTCTTCGCCCGCTACGCGCGCACCTGCTTTGAAGAGTTCAATGGTCTGGTGAAATACTGGCTGACCTTCAACGAGATCAACATCATGCTGCACAGCCCGTTCTCGGGCGCGGGGCTGGTCTTTGAAGAGGGTGAAAACGAAGATCAGGTGAAATACCAGGCCGCGCACCACGAGCTGGTGGCAAGCGCACTGGCGACCAAAATCGCCCATGAAGTGAACCCGGAAAACCAGGTCGGCTGTATGCTGGCAGGCGGCAGTTTCTACCCATACTCCTGCAAGCCAGAAGACGTGTGGACCGCGCTGGAAAAAGATCGCGAAAACCTGTTCTTTATTGACGTTCAGGCGCGCGGCACCTATCCCGCCTACTCGGCGCGCGTGTTCCGCGACAAAGGGGTGACGATTGTTAAAGACCCGGCCGACGACCAGATCCTGAAACATACCGTCGATTTTGTCTCGTTCAGTTATTACGCGTCACGCTGCGCCTCAGCGGAGATGAACGCCAATAACACCAGCGCGGCTAACATCGTTAAATCCCTGCGCAACCCGCACATTGAGGTGAGCGAATGGGGCTGGGGCATTGACCCGCTGGGCCTGCGCATCACCATGAACATGATGTATGACCGCTACCAGAAACCGCTGTTCCTGGTGGAAAACGGCCTCGGGGCGAAAGACGAGATCGACGCCAGCGGCGAGATCAACGACGACTACCGCATCAGCTATCTGCGTGAGCATATCCGCGCGATGGGCGATGCGATTGAAGACGGCGTGCCACTAATGGGTTACACCACCTGGGGCTGTATCGATCTGGTGGCAGCCTCCACGGGCGAGATGAGCAAGCGCTACGGGTTTGTGTATGTCGATCGTGACGATGCAGGCAACGGCACGCTGGATCGTAAACGCAAGAAATCGTTCTGGTGGTATAAGAAAGTGATTGCGAGCAACGGGGCGGATTTAGCGTAACGGGGTTCTGCCCGGTGGCACGTCGCTCACCGGGCATTCACTTCTCAGAGCTGTGCAAAACCTCCGTCCCCTGCCCATCCTGCAAGCCGGGAATAGACCGTTTCCACCGCCGCTTTTATCGCGGGAGTCATCGGATAATAAAAGCCGACAATATCCGGCTGAATGCCCAAAAACAGCACCTCGCCCACGTCGTCTTTAATCTGATCGACCAGATAGTTGAGCGGCATATTGTGAGTGGTCATCATGAACATCTCAGCAATGTCGTCCGGGTCGATGAGGCGGATTTCGCCGGGGTTTAGCCCCATGTCGGTTGCATCGACAATCAGCAGCCGGTCCGGGCGCAGCTCCCGAAGGGCAACCACGTCATTTTCCGGCGCGCTGCCGCCGTCGATCACCTGCCAGTTACCCTGCGGATTTGCGAAGCACATTTCCGCCAGCAGCGGGCCTGCGCCGTCGTCACCCATCATGCTGTTACCCACACACAGTAAAACGTCAGTCACGTAATCTCCTCACCATCAGGTAGATGGCGCTCTCCTGATGAATATCATGCAGCATACTGAGCACCGTCTTGCTCCACGCCTGCTGCTCAGGGGTTTGCACTGCGAGCGCCGCATCGAAGGCATTCGCCAGCATGGCGATGTGATTGCTGTCGATGACAATCTCGCCATACTTCGGCACTCCTTCCATTTTGCGTCGTGCCGTGCTGCCCGCCTCCAGCGTGCCGATCCACGCCAGATAGTCCTGCCACGGACAGCTCAGCGCCGCCTCTAAACAGTCGATCACCCCGAGATGGTGGCCAATCGCCAGGCTGTAATAGACCACCTGCTGGGCCGCATCCGGCGTCGCGTCGTTCTCATCGATAAATTTACGGCTCAGCTGACTGAACACCACCTTTTCACTCATCGGATACGCGCCTCATCCACCACCTGATCCAGGTTTGCCACGATCTCGTTCAGACGCGGATCTTTCTCCGCCTCCAGCCAGCGCGCCACCTGATGCTCACCCTGGCTCAACAGACGCAGATAGTCATCGGCAATCTGGCGGCCATAGCGATACCCGGCGAGGCGTCGCGCCGTGCGATCGACCTTCACGCGCAGAGGCTGCACCATATCCGGGTGCAAAATCTGCGCGGGCTGATTGTCCAGCTCACCCGGGGCGCGAGCGTGAATTTTCTGCTCCAGCAGGCCCAGCGCCATCGCAAAACCGTACAGCGTCGCCGCGGGCGTCGGCGGGCAGCCAGGGATATACACATCCACCGGCACGATTTTGTCGGTGCCGCCCCACACGCAGTAGAGATCGTGGAAGATCCCGCCGCTGTTGCCGCAGGCGCCGTAGGAGATACAAATTTTTGGATCCGGCGCCGATTGCCAGGCGCGCAGCGCCGGAGATCGCATCGCGCGCGTCACCGCGCCGGTAAACAGCAGAATGTCCGCGTGGCGCGGGGATGGCACCACTTTGATACCAAAACGTTCGGCATCAAACAGCGGCGACAGGGTGGCGAAGATTTCGATTTCGCAGCCGTTGCAGCCGCCGCAGTCCACGCGGTAGACGTAGGCGGAACGTTTGATGTTTTTCAGCAGGGAGGCTTTCATGCTCGCGATGGATTCGTCCACCGTCATCGGCACCGGAATGCCGTTATCGTCGCGCGGGCCGAGTAAATTATTCATCAGCTGGCTTCTCTCATGTGGCGGGTGATATCAATGCGGTCGGACGGCAGCAGGCATTTCTGACGCTTGCATTCCGGGCAGGTTTCAAACCCCTCCCGGTGCATTTCGGCGCGCGCATCACCGTTGTGTTTCAGCAACGCAATGGCGTAGTCGATCTCTTTTTGCACGGCGAACGGATGCTGGCAAACGCGGCAGTGGCACAGGTCAAAACGCGACTGCTGGAGGAAATCCTCTTTTTTCCACACCGCCAGCTCGTACTCCTGCGACAGCTTAATCGCCGCCGTCGGGCAGACCTCTTCACAGCGGCCACAAAAAATGCAGCGCCCGAGGTTGAACTGCCAGGCCAGCTGATTCGTCGCCAGATCCGTCTCCACCGTCAGGGCATTCGACGGGCAGGCGTTAACGCACGCCGCGCAGCCGATGCACTGCTGCGGGTTGTGCTCTGGTTTGCCGCGAAAGTTTTTGTCGACCGGCATCGGCTCAAGCGGATAACGGCTGGTGACCGTACCGGTTTTGATCACTTTTTTGATAAAGGTAAACATGACGGTTCCTTATTTCAGCGGCGAGTTCTTGCGCTCGATGCTGTAGCGTTCAAGCTCTTTGTACGGCACCACCTGGCTTTTCTTCTTGCGCACATCCACCACCGTCATGCGGTCGGTACAGGAGTAGCAAGGATCGAGGCTGCCGATGATCAGCGGCGCGTCAGAGACCGTATTGCCGCGCAGCATGTAGCGCAGGGTCGGCCAGTTGGCGTAGGTCGCCGCACGGCAGCGCCAGCGGTAGAGCTTCTGGTTGTCGCCAGTCATGCTCCAGTGGATATCATCCCCGCGTGGCGCCTCGGCGAACCCGAGTGCAAAACGGTTCGGGATATAGGTAAAGCCTTCCACCGCCAGCGGACCGCCGGGCAGATTATCCAGTCCAAAATCGATCATATTCAGGGCGGTAAAGACTTCGTTGATACGCACTTTCAGACGCGAGATAACGTCGCAGCCCTGCTCGCTGTGTACGGTCATCGGCAACAGACCGTAACCGACAAACGGGTGATCGGCGCGGGTATCACGGGCGTGACCGCTGGCGCGCACCATTGGGCCGACGTTGCTGAAGTCGCGGGCGATCTGCGGATCGAGACGGCCCACACCGACGGTGCGCTGTTCGATATTTGGCGTGCTCAGAAGCATATCCACCAGATCCTGCACATCGCGGCGCATCTGCTGTGCCAGCAGGCGGGTCTGGATCATGTCGTCTTTCAGCAGATCGCGGCGAATCCCGCCGATCAGGTTCAGGCCGTAAGTTTTACGCGCCCCGGTGAGGATTTCCGCCATCTTCATCGACGCTTCACGCACGCGGAAGAACTGCATAAACCCGGAATCAAAGCCGACGAAGTGACAGGCGAGGCCGAGGTTCAGCAGGTGCGAGTGCAAGCGTTCGACCTCCAGCAGAATGGCGCGGATCATCTGCGCCCGCTCAGGCACCACAATGCCCATGCCGTTTTCCACCGAGGTGGTGTAGGCGGTGCTGTGGGCAAAGCCGCAGATGCCACACACACGATCCGACAAGAAGGTGACTTCGTTGTAACCCATACGGGTTTCCGCCAGTTTTTCCATGCCGCGATGGACGTAGAACAGGCGGTAATCGGCGTCGATAATGTTTTCGCCATCGACAAACAGGCGGAAGTGGCCCGGTTCATCGGAGGTGACGTGCAGCGGGCCAATCGGCACCACGTTGTTCTTTTTGCTGCCGAGTTCGTTGATGAACTCGTAGGTTTCGCTGTCGGTCGTCGGCGCAGGACGCTGGCGATAATCCATGCTGTCTTTGCGCAGCGGATAGAGTTCATCCGGCCAGTCGTCAGGTAGCACCAGACGGCGTTCATCCGGCAGGCCAACCGCCACCAGGCCGTACATGTCGCGCACTTCTCGCTCGCCCCAGACGGCGGCAGGCACGCGCGGCGTGACGGACGGGTATTCCGGTTTATTCGGATCAACTTCGACGCGCACCGTGAGCCAGCACTTCACGCCCTGCTCCATCGACAGCACGTAGTAAACCGCGTAGTTGCCGCACAGCTGACGCTCATCGTTGCCGAACAGTACCGATAGCCAGCCGCCCTGCTGGTAATAGAGAAACTCCACCACTTCCGGCAGGTAGTTCACCTTGATGGTGACGGTGATCTGGTCTTTGGTCTGCCAGCTCTCCTCCAGCACCACGCCGGGAAACGCCTGATGCAGTGCGGCAAGATACTGTTGACCTACTTTTTCTTCAGACATGCTAAGACTCTCTGTAATCACGCCACCAGCAAGGAGACGAAAGCTAAAAATGCGAACCCAAAACCGGCCCAGGTGACGCGCGACGTGGCGTTGAAACGCAGTCGCGCCATGCTGTTTTCAAACAGTGCGATAATCAGCACCCCCGCCACCAGCTTGAGCACGGCGATAACCACTGCCAGCAGCAAACCCGCCGCCGAGAAATGTGTCATCTGCCCCCACGGGAAGAAGACGCCGACAAACATTTGCAGGACCACCAGCTGTTTGAGGCTGATGCCCCACTTCAGCACCGCAAAGCCGTAGCCGCTGTACTCCGTGAGCGGTCCTTCCTGCAGCTCCTGCTCCGCTTCCGCGAGGTCAAAGGGCAGCTTTCCCATCTCAATAAAGGTGGCGAAAGCACAGGCGCAGAGCGCCAGCAGCAGCGGAACGGTGCGCGTAACCGGCCAGTGATAAACCGTGTCAGTGATAAAGCTGATATGGGTGGAACCCGCGACCTGCGCGGCTACCCATAGGCCCAGCAGCAGGATAGGCTCCACCAGCACGCCGAGCATCGCTTCGCGGCTGGCGCCGATACCGGTAAACGGACTGCCCGTATCCAGCCCTGCAATCGCAAAGAAAAAGCGCGCGATAGCGAAGAGGTAGATCAGGGTGATCAGATCGCCGAGCACCGGCAGAGGCGACGCGACGGTCACCACCGGCAGCGCGGTGGCGATGGTCAGCATCACGCCGACCATCACGAACGGCGTCAGGCGGAACACCCAGCCGGACGCATCCGGGGCGATGCTCTGACGACCCATCAGTTTGATGAGGTCACGGTACTCCTGAAGCACGCCCGGACCACGACGGTTGTGCATTCGGGCGCGGGCCACGCGGGTAATGCCCGAAAGCAGTGGCGCAACGGCGAATAACACCAGCGCCTGAAGTAATGCCAGTAACAGACTCATGTCAGGCTCCTCGGGAAATCACAATCACCACCAGCACCGCCAGCTCGACCACGGCGAGACGACGGAACAGCATCGGTGCAGCCGCGCTTTGCCAGCCGGGAATTATCTTCACCGGGTTGAGCGCGTGGCGCAGTTTCAGGACAAAGGCGAAGTTCTCTTTCACCGGCATCGCAAAACCGTGGGCGGTGATGACCATCGATTGTTCGTGCTCGTACCCGCACGCCCATGCCGTTCCGCGTGAGCGCGCAGGCAGACGGTCGCGTTTGAAGAACATCATCAGCACCAGCGGCAACAGCGGCGTGGCGATCAGCAGCAGGGCAATCATCGGCTGGGAAACAGCGGTGTGCGCGGTCGTGAGCGGTAGCGGAACCGCACTCCCCAGCAGCGGCAGCAGCCACGGCGCGGCAACGCCACCCGCGATGCAGCACAGGGCCAGCAGAACCACGCTTGCGGTCATCAGCGCCGGTGCACTGTGGGCATTTTCTGCCTCCGGAGTACGCGGTGCGCCAAGGAAGGTGACGCCGTAAACTTTCGCCATACACATCACCGCCAGCGCCCCGGTGATCGCGAGGCCGACCGCCAGCATTGGCCCGAGCAGACGGGCAATAAAGAGGTCGCTCTGACCCAGCGCAAAGAAGGACTGGTAGATCACCCACTCACCGGCAAAACCGTTGAGCGGCGGCAGTGCGGCCATCGCCATCAGCCCCACCAGCATCGCGAGCGAAATCAGCGGCATTTTTTTGCCGATACCGCCCAGCTTTTCGATATCGCGATGCCCGGTGCGGAACCAGACGCTGCCCGCCCCCAGGAACAGGGTGCTTTTAAACAGGCTATGGTTAACCAGATGATACAGCCCGCCGATAAACCCGGCGGCGACCAGCGCCGGATGGTTCAGCGCCAGCCCCGTCACACCCGCGCCTAAGCCAAGCAGGATGATGCCGATGTTTTCCAGGGTGTGATACGCCAGCAGGCGCTGGATGTTGTGCTCCATCAGGGCGTACAGCCCGCCGACAAAAGCGGTGATCATCCCGGCAATCAACAGCACCACGCCCCACCACAGCGGCGGTTGGCCACCGATAAGCGAAAGCGTGAGGATGCCAAACAGACCGACTTTCATCACCACCGTCGAGAACAGCGTCGCGGCGGGCGCTGACGCAGTGGCATGCGCCTGCGGCACCCAGCTGTGCAGCGGAATAATCCCCGCCAGCAGACCAAAGCCGACCACGCCAGAAAGCCAGATATCGGCCCCAAATGGCAGCAACTGCGCGCGGGCGCTCAGCAGATCCAGGTCAAGCGTGCCGTAGCGCTGCCACACCAGCCAGCAGGTGAGCGCCAGCAAAAGGGTGCCGAGACGCCCCAGGAAAAACCACAGTTTCCCGGACGGGCTGCATCCCGTGAGGAACACCCCGCACAGCGCCATGATCTCCGCCATTACGACCAGCGCAGCCAGGTTGCTGGCCACCACGGTACAGACGGCGGCGGCGAGCAGCAGATTGACCAGCAGGCCGTTCGGTTTGGTCTGCGGGTGACGGTGCCAGTCAATATTAAACAGACTGACAAACAGCCCGCACAGGCCAAAGGTCACCAGCCAGATCGCATTCAGCGGCGTGAGCTGAAGAGTGTGGCGAATCAGCGGCATGACGCCTTCTGCATGGACACCCTGCGTCAACACCATGAATCCGGCTATCGCCGTGATGACACTCCCCACCGCGCCGCCGATTCCGGCAATCCATCCGCTGAGGGTTTTGTGAAAAGAGAAGACCAGCGCCAGCACCGCCGTCGCAGCAAAGCAGGCTACGGCGGTGTTAATCAGATAGACAGCGTTCATTTCGCCCCCTCGTTTTGCGCCTGAAACAGCGACAGATCGCCAAAGTCGGTATTAATGGTCAGTTCGCGTTTGCGCTTACTGGTGCGAGCGATATCGTGGATATTTACCAGAATCAGCGCTTTAGTTGGGCAGGTGCGTACGCAGGCGGGGCCTTGTTCATCAAAGCTGCACAGATCGCACTTCACCGCCACGGCGCGCACGCCCGGCACCCAGTCCAGCAGGGTACTGACGCGAGCCGGTGCGGGAGGCGCAGGCGGCGCTTTTGGCGAATTGGCATTGGCCGGAATATGCAGCGGGCGGCTGCCAGAAAATTCAATCGCACCAAACGGGCAGGCGATGCCGCACAGTTTGCAGCTTACGCACAGGCTTTCGTTCAGCTGAACAGCGCCATCGATACGGTTGATGGCATTCACAGGACAGACGCCCGCGCAGGGAGCATCCTCACATTGATGGCAGAGCTGCGGGGCAGACTCTTTTTCATTACGCATAACGCGCAGGCGCGGCATGGACTGCAGCCCGTGCAGGCGGTGTGTTTCGGAACACGCCGCTTCACAGGTGTGGCAGCCAATACAGACCGTCGAGTCAGCAATTACAAAACGGTTCACCGGGTAGTCCTCAGGACAGTGTCATTTTTGACGACGGACGTGCCATATCGACACATCTCGACACGCAAGCATCAGGCCGTGTGCGGTTCGCTGGTAAGCGACTGCAGATTCACCGGCAAATTGTGCTCGACCGCGGAATAGAGGCCGTTGTAAACCGGCGCGATTTTTTCCAGATAGTGTTCAAGCACCTGGTGGCGATCGCGGGTGCTAACGTGGCCGTCAACCATACCGTCGATCATCAGCTGCGCCTGTGCAATCCGCTGTCTGTCGCCATCTTTGGTCTCGACGTGATACTCAATGACGTGGCTGTTAAAGGCATCGGCCAGGGTGACGTAAATCGTAAAGTGGCCGAACAGGATGAAGCACAAATCCTCTTGCGCCGCACAGCTCATCGCGTGGTGCAGATGGGCTTTTGACAGGGTGATGCCCTGAACCAGTGAGTTGCAGTAGAGGTGCCACTGCTCCTGTAATTGTTGATGGCGTTGCGCAATGTAATCCGCTTTTTCGCTAAGTTCCCAAATAGTCATCTCAGGTATCCGGTTAATGGAGATAGCGGCTGTTAAGCAGATTTTGTGCCAGTTTTTATCTTGCTGATAATTAACGATTTAAAAATAAAACAGACTGTCAAAACGCATGTGTCGACGTGTCATTTCGTCAGCGCCGTCATCGACACTCCCTTTCCTAAATCAGGCTGGCATCGTTATTGCATCACCGCCCCAAATCACCGAGGAGGCGTCATGCACGAAATCACCCTCTGCCAGCGAGCGCTGGAACTTATCGAACAGCAGGCGAAGCAGCACCACGCAAAACGCGTCACCGGCGTATGGCTCAAAGTCGGGGCATTTTCCTGCGTCGAGCCAGGTGCCCTCACCTTTTGCTTTGAGCTGGTGTGTCGCGACACGCTGGCAGAAGGCTGCGAGCTGCATCTCGAAGAGCAGCAGGCCGAATGCTGGTGCGAGACCTGCCAGCAGTACGTCACGTTGCTGTCATCGAAAGTGCGAAGCTGCCCGCAGTGTCAGAACACCGGGCTTCGCATCGTCGCGGACGACGGTTTGCAGATCCAGCGCCTCGAAATAGACCAGGAGTAAATCATGTGTAGTACCTGCGGTTGCGCCGAAGGCAACCTGTATATCGAAGGGGATGAGCATCGCCCCCACTCCGCGTTTCGCTCCGCACCCTTCTCTCCCGCGCCGCGCAAAGTGGCGGCGCTGACCGGCATCACTTTTGCCCCGAAACAGTCTGACGCGGGCGATCTGCACTACGGCCACGGTGAAGCGGGCACGCATGCGCCGGGCATGAGCCAGCGCAAAATGCTGGAGGTCGAAATCAACGTGCTGGATAAGAACAACCAGCTCGCCGCCCGCAACCGTGCGCGTTTCGCCGCTCGCCAGCAATTAGTGCTGAACCTGGTGTCCAGCCCCGGTTCCGGTAAAACCACGCTGCTGACGGAAACCCTTAAACGTCTGAATCACCGCGTCTCCTGCGCGGTAATCGAAGGCGATCAACAGACCGTTAATGATGCGGCGCGCATTCGTGAAACCGGCACCCCGGCCATTCAGGTGAATACGGGCAAAGGCTGTCATCTGGATGCGCAGATGATTGCCGACGCCGCGCCGCGTCTGCCTCTTGCCGATAACGGCATTCTGTTTATCGAAAACGTCGGCAATCTGGTCTGCCCGGCCAGTTTTGATCTCGGCGAACGGCATAAAGTGGCGGTGCTGTCGGTGACAGAGGGCGAGGACAAGCCGCTGAAATATCCGCATATGTTTGCCGCCGCCTCGCTGATGTTGCTTAACAAAGTTGACCTGCTGCCGTATCTCAATTTTGACGTTGAGAAGTGCCTGGCCTTTGCCCGGGAAGTGAACCCGGAGATTGAAATTTTGCTGGTTTCCGCCACCAAGGGGGACGGCATGGAGAGCTGGCTGGCCTGGCTGGAGAACGAACGATGTGCATAGGCGTTCCGGGACAAATCCGCGATATCGACGGTAATCAGGCCAAAGTGGACGTCTGCGGCATACTGCGCGATGTCGATTTAACGCTGGTGGGCGCGGTTGACGAAAACGGTGCCTCGCGCCTCGGCCAGTGGGTTCTGGTGCACGTCGGTTTTGCCATGAGCGTGATTAACGAAACCGAGGCCCGTGACACCCTGGCGGCGCTGCAAAATATGTTTGAAGTGGAGCCAGACGTCGGCGCCCTGCTGTTTGGCGAGGAGCGATAAATCATGCGCTACGTTGATGAATATCGCGCGCCGGAACAGGTGATGCAGCTTATCGCACACCTGAAAACGCGCGCTGCGCGGCTGGATTACACCGCAGAGCGCCCGCTGCGCATCATGGAAGTGTGCGGCGGCCACACCCATGCGATCTTTAAATTCGGTCTCGATCAGCTCCTGCCCGATAACATCGAATTTATCCACGGTCCTGGCTGTCCGGTGTGCGTGCTGCCGATGGGCCGCATCGATAGCTGCATTGAGATTGCCCGCCAGCCGGACGTCATTTTTTGCACCTTTGGCGACGCGATGCGCGTACCGGGGAAAAACGGTTCGCTGATGCAGGCCCGCGCACACGGCGCGGATGTGCGTATCGTCTACTCGCCGATGGATGCCCTGAAGCTGGCGGCAGAGAATCCGGCACGCAAAGTGGTCTTTTTCGGCCTGGGGTTTGAAACCACCATGCCCGCCACGGCCATCACCCTACAGCAAGCAAAAAAGCAGAATCTGACCAATTTTTTCTTTTTTTGTCAGCACATTACGCTTATCCCGACTCTGCGAAGCCTGCTGGACGAACCCGACAACGGGATCGATGCGTTTCTGGCGCCGGGCCACGTCAGCATGGTGATAGGCACCGAGGCCTATGGGTTTATCGCCGCAGAGTATCATCGCCCATTAGTGGTGGCTGGATTCGAACCACTTGATCTACTACAAGGCGTGAACATGCTGGTTGAGCAGAAAATAGCAGCCCTGAGTTCGGTAGAAAATCAGTACCGCCGCGTGGTCCCCGATGCGGGCAACCGGCTGGCGCAGCAGGTCATCGCCGAAGTATTTAGCGTCGAAGGCGACAGTGAATGGCGCGGGCTAGGTTTGATCGCGCAGTCCGGCGTGCATCTGACCGCCGCGTATCAGGCATTCGACGCCGAAGCGCATTTCCGCCCGCAGCCGCAGCAGGTGTGCGACGATCCCCGAGCCCGCTGTGGGGCGGTGTTAACCGGCAAATGCAAACCGCATCAATGCCCGTTATTTGGCAACACCTGTAATCCGCAAACAGCGTTTGGCGCGCTGATGGTTTCGTCCGAAGGGGCCTGCGCCGCGTGGTATCAGTACCGCAATCAGGAGTGTGAAGCATGAAGACGGTGGAAATGGCCCACGGCAGCGGCGGCCAGGCGATGCAGCAGCTGATTGGCCAGCTGTTTATGGCAGCCTTCGATAATCCCTGGCTGGCCGAGCAGGAAGATCAGGCGCGTATCGCGCTCTCTTCCCTCACCGCGCAGGGCGACCGGCTGGCGTTTTCCACCGACAGCTACGTCATCGACCCGCTGTTTTTCCCCGGCGGTGATATCGGCAAGCTGGCGGTGTGTGGCACGGCGAATGATGTGGCGGTAAGCGGGGCAATCCCCCGCTATCTCTCCTGCGGCTTTATCCTCGAAGAGGGCCTGCCGATGGAAACGTTAACCACCGTCGTCAACAGCATGGCGCAGACCGCGCGCGACGCAGGTATTGCGATTGTCACCGGCGATACCAAAGTGGTGCAGCGCGGTGCGGCAGACAAACTGTTTATCAATACCGCAGGCATGGGCGCGATCCCGGCGGAGATCCACTGGGGGGCGCAGCAGCTTACCGTCGGTGATGTGCTGCTGGTGAGCGGCACGCTGGGCTGTCACGGCGCGACGATCCTGAATCTGCGCGAAGGGCTGGGGCTGGACGGCGAACTGCGCAGCGACTGCGCGGTGCTGACGCCGCTTATCCAGACTTTGCGCAACTGCGCAGGCGTTAAAGCCCTGCGCGATGCCACGCGCGGCGGCGTAAATGCGGTGGCTCACGAGTTCGCCGCCGCCAGCGGTTGCGGCATTGAGCTGGTAGAAAGCCAACTGCCCGTCAAACCGGCGGTGCGCGGGCTGTGCGAACTGCTTGGCCTGGATCCGCTAAACTTTGCCAACGAAGGCAAACTGCTGATTGGCGTTGAACGCAGCGCAGCCGAAAACATACTGGCACAGCTGCGCAGCCATCCGCTGGGGCAGAACGCCGCGATCGTTGGGGAGGTGGTGGAGCGCAAAGGGGTGCGACTGACCGGCCTGTATGGCATCAAGCGCACACTGGATTTACCACACTCAGAACCGTTACCCCGAATTTGCTAGAACCGCGCGAAAAGCGGTCAGCACTGTTTCTCTTTTTTTGCCAGTTTCTTTGGAAGCGATATGTCGTATACACCGATGAGCGATCTTGGACAGCAAGGGCTGTTTGATATTACGCGTACACTTTTACAGCAGCCCGACCTGGGTTCACTGAGCGATGCCCTCACACGGCTGGTCAGGCAGTCTGCCCTCGCAGACAGCGCCGCGATTGTGCTCTGGAACAGCACCAGTCATCGCGCCAGCTACTATGCTACGCGCGATAACGGCAAGCCTGTCGAATATGAAGATGAAACGGTGCTGGCGCACGGCCCGGTGCGTCGTATTCTGTCGCGCCCGGACGCCCTGCACTGCAATTTCGACGAGTTTCGCCAGGCCTGGCCACGGCTTGCTGAAAGCCCGCTGTATGCGCCCTTCGGTCATTACAGCCTGCTGCCACTGGCGGTGGATGGGCGTATCTTCGGCGGCTGTGAGTTTATCCGTAACGCCGATCAGCCCTGGAGCGAGGCAGAGTACGAGCGCCTGCATACCTTTACGCAAATTGTCAGCGTGGTGGCGGAGCAGATCCACAGCCGGGTCACGGATAATGTCGACTACGATCTGCTGAGCCGCGAGCGTGATAACTTCCGCATTCTGGTCGCCATTACCAATGCGGTGCTCTCCCGGCTGGACATGGACGAGCTGGTGAGCGAAGTCGCCAAAGAGATCCATCACTACTTCAAAATAGACGCCATCAGCATCGTGCTGCGGGGTCATCGCAAGGGCAAACTGACGATTCATTCCACCCACTATCTGGATGAAACTAATCCGGCCCATGAGCAGAGCGAAGTTGACGAAGCCGGAACCTTGTCCGAACAGGTGTTTAAAAACAAAGAGATGCTGCTGCTCAACCTGAGCGAGCGCGACGAGCTGGCCCCCTACGAGCGAATGCTGTTTAACTCCTGGGGCAACCAGATCCAGACCCTGTGCCTGCTGCCGCTAATGTCTGGCAACACCATGCTCGGCGTACTGAAACTGGCCCAGTGTGAAGAGCACATCTTTACCACCACCAACTTAAAGCTGCTGCGCCAGATTGCCGAGCGCATCGCCATCGCCCTCGATAATGCGCTGGCGTATCAGGAGATTCACCGTCTGAAAGAGCGGCTGGTGGATGAGAACCTGGCTCTGACGGAACAGCTGAACAATGTCGACAGCGAATTCGGCGAGATCATTGGCCGCAGCGACGCGATGTTCAGCGTGCTCAAGCAGGTGGAGATGGTGGCCCAGAGCGACAGCACGGTGCTAATCCTCGGCGAAACCGGCACCGGTAAAGAGCTGATCGCCCGCGCGATCCACAATCTGAGCAACCGCAACAGCCGCCGAATGGTGAAAATGAACTGCGCGGCGATGCCGGCAGGACTGCTCGAGAGCGATCTGTTTGGTCACGAACGCGGGGCGTTTACGGGCGCAAGTACCCAGCGCATCGGTCGTTTTGAGCTGGCCGATAAAAGCTCGCTGTTCCTCGATGAAGTGGGCGATATGCCGCTGGAGTTGCAGCCAAAACTGCTGCGCGTGCTGCAGGAGCAGGAGTTCGAACGCCTCGGCAGCAACAAACTGATCCAGACCGACGTGCGCCTGATCGCCGCCACTAACCGCGATCTGAAAAAGATGGTTGCCGATCGCGAGTTCCGTAACGATCTCTACTATCGCCTGAACGTGTTCCCGATTTGCCTGCCTCCCCTGCGCGAACGTCCGGACGACATTCCGCTGCTGGTTAAAGCCTTTACCGCCAAAATCGCCCGCCGGATGGGGCGCAATATCGACAGTATTCCGGCGGAAACCCTGCGCACGCTCTCCGCGATGGAGTGGCCGGGCAACGTCCGTGAGCTGGAAAACGTTATTGAGCGGGCGGTGCTGTTAACGCGCGGTAACGTGTTACAGCTCTCTCTGCCGGAGCTGATGGTTGCAGAAAATCCGCTGCCTGCGGCAGAACTTCCGCAGGAGGGTGAGGACGAATACCAGCTGATAGTCCGCATTCTAAAAGAGACCAACGGCGTGGTCGCCGGGCCGAAAGGTGCCGCGCAGCGCCTGGGGCTGAAGCGCACCACGCTGCTTTCACGCATGAAACGGCTGGGTATTGAAAAGGATATGCTGGTCTAGACGCGATATGCCGTGCCCGGCACGGCATCACGTCTTCGGACGATATTTTTCTGGCAGCTCTGGCACCGGGCGGCGATCGTCAATCAGATGACGAATCGTCAAAATCGGGTGACGCCACAGCATTCGCGGCCCTGCCCAACGCATAATCTGCTTCATCTCTTCGCGTTTTGCGGGCTGGTAGCAATGAACCGGGCACTGCTTGCAGGCGGGCTTCTCTTCACCAAACACGCATTTATCCAGACGTTTTTCCGCATAGGCTTTCAGCGCCTGATAATGCCCTGCCTCATGTGTGGCCGCCGGGCATTGCTGTTCATACAGGGCAATCATTTTCCCGATAGTCTCTTTTTCGCGGGAGAGGCGTTTTCCTGACATGTCACGTTACCGGTTAATAAAGTGCATTTATAATACATTTTTATATCCCCTGTTTCAGCCCGATTTCATCATTTGCATTTCATTTTCTGAAGGCCGCTTCCAGTTTTAAACCGACTCCCGGCGCATTTCACTGGTATTTTATACAGGTAAATCTAAAGCCATCCTGGCCGCTGTTAAGGGAGTTTTTATGTCTGACATGATCATTGCTCAACCCCATCGCCATCTTAAAGTGGGCTACTTCAGAAAGCGTCACGAAGATCGGAAGACCAAAATTCCGAAGCGCTACAGCGTACACCCCGCCCTCAGCCTGAAAGGCGACTGGCTGGAACAGGCAGGATTTAAAACAAATTCACAGGTGCGGGTGAGGGTCGAACACGGGAAATTGCTCATTGAGCTGATGGATGAAGCGGCGGCGTAAACTCGCGACTTTTTACTGCGCCACGCCATTTTTTCATGCGACAATAGAGGGAATTAACGAGCTGTGGGTCGCTCAAAACGCAACAATTTCAAAGAAATGGATATCATAACTCCATGAGCACAATCGACAATTTAACCGCGCATACCCCGATGATGCAGCAGTACCTGAAGCTGAAAGCTCAGCATCCGGAAATTCTGCTGTTTTATCGTATGGGCGACTTTTACGAGCTTTTCTATGACGATGCCAAACGGGCGTCGCAGCTGCTCGACATCTCTCTGACCAAACGTGGCGCGTCAGCAGGTGAACCGATCCCGATGGCCGGGATCCCGCATCATGCAGTGGAAAACTATCTGGCGAAGCTGGTGAATCAGGGTGAGTCCGTTGCCATCTGCGAACAGATAGGCGATCCGGCGACCTCCAAAGGCCCCGTTGAGCGCAAGGTTGTGCGCATCGTTACGCCGGGTACCATCAGCGACGAAGCGCTGTTGCAGGAGCGTCAGGATAACCTGCTCGCCGCCATCTGGCAGGACAGCAAAGGCTACGGATACGCCACGCTGGATATTAGCTCCGGGCGTTTTCGCCTGAGCGAACCCGCCGACCGTGAAACCATGGCGGCAGAGCTGCAGCGCACCAATCCGGCGGAACTGCTTTACGCCGAAGATTTCGCCGAGATGGCCCTGATTGAAGGGCGTCGTGGTCTGCGCCGTCGACCGCTGTGGGAGTTCGAAATTGACACGGCTCGCCAGCAGTTAAACCTGCAGTTTGGCACCCGCGACCTGATTGGTTTTGGTGTAGAGAACGCCCCGCGCGGTCTCTGCGCTGCAGGCTGCCTGCTGCAGTACGTGAAAGACACGCAGCGCACCACCCTGCCGCACATTCGCTCAATTACCATGGAGCGTCAGCAGGACAGCATCATCATGGATGCCGCTACGCGCCGTAATCTGGAGATCACTCAGAATCTGGCCGGTGGGGTTGAAAACACGCTCGCGGCGGTGCTCGACAGTACTGTCACGCCGATGGGCAGCCGTATGCTTAAACGCTGGCTGCATATGCCGGTGCGCGATACGGCAGTGCTGAAAAGCCGCCAGCAGACCATTGGCGCGCTGCAGGACCGCTTTACAGAATTACAGCCCGTGCTGCGCCAGGTAGGCGATCTGGAGCGTATTCTGGCCCGTCTCGCGCTGCGTACTGCGCGTCCGCGCGATCTGGCCCGTATGCGCCACGCCTTCCAGCAGTTGCCTGAACTGCGCGCGCAGCTGGCGGAAGTCGACAGCGCGCCGGTGCAAAAGCTGCGCGAAAGCATGGGTGAATTTACCGAGCTGCGCGAACTGCTGGAGCGCGCGGTTGTGGAAGCGCCCCCGGTGCTGGTTCGCGACGGCGGTGTGATTGCCCCGGGTTACAACGAAGAGCTGGACGAATGGCGTGCCCTGGCAGACGGGGCCACTGATTATCTGGATAAGCTTGAGATCCGCGAGCGCGAACGTCTGGGCCTGGATACCCTGAAAGTCGGCTACAACGCGATTCACGGCTATTACATTCAAATCAGCCGTGGACAGAGTCACATGGCGCCGATTCACTACGTTCGTCGCCAGACGTTGAAAAATGCCGAACGCTACATTATTCCAGAGCTGAAAGAGTACGAAGACAAAGTTCTCACCTCCAAAGGCAAAGCCCTGGCATTGGAAAAGCAGCTTTATGAAGAGCTGTTCGACACCCTTCTTCCGCACTTGGCTGATATGCAGTTGAGCGCAAGCGCGCTCGCCGAGCTGGATGTGCTGGTGAACCTGGCAGAACGCGCTGATACGCTCAATTACACCTGTCCAACATTCAGCGAAAAACCAGGTATACGCATTGCCGAAGGGCGTCATCCGGTGGTTGAGCAGGTGCTCAACGAGCCGTTTATCGCCAACCCGCTGAACCTCTCCGCCCAGCGTCGCATGCTGATCATCACCGGCCCGAACATGGGCGGTAAAAGTACCTATATGCGTCAGACTGCGCTTATCGCCCTGCTGGCTTATATCGGCAGCTATGTTCCGGCGCAGAGCGTGGAGATTGGTCCTATCGATCGCATCTTCACCCGCGTGGGGGCGGCGGACGATCTGGCCAGTGGCCGCTCGACCTTCATGGTCGAGATGACCGAAACCGCTAACATTCTGCACAATGCGACGGAAAACAGCCTGGTGCTGATGGATGAGATCGGTCGCGGTACCTCTACCTACGATGGTCTTTCCCTTGCATGGGCGTGCGCTGAAAGTCTGGCGAATAAGATCAAAGCCCTGACTCTGTTTGCGACGCACTACTTTGAACTGACGCAACTGCCAGAGAAAATGGAGGGTGTCGCCAACGTTCATCTGGATGCGCTTGAGCACGGCGATACCATCGCTTTCATGCATACGGTGCAGGACGGAGCGGCCAGCAAGAGCTACGGCCTGGCGGTTGCCGCGCTGGCGGGCGTGCCAAAAGAGGTGATTAAACGCGCGCGCCAGAAACTCCGCGAGCTGGAAAGCCTGTCGCCGAACGCTGCTGCGACGCAGATTGACGGCTCACAGATGTCGTTGCTGACGCTGGCAGAAGAGACCTCACCGGCGCTCGAAGCGCTGGAGAATCTCGATCCAGACTCTCTGACGCCGCGTCAGGCGCTGGAGTGGATCTATCGCCTGAAGAATCTGGCGTGAATTATCTCAGGCAGCATTAACCGGCTCGGGTGCGCAGATAGTCGATAAACACGCGCACCTTAGCCGAGACATGCTGCGCATCGGGATAGACCGCGTAAATGCCCTGCTGCGCAAAGGTGTAGTCGGGTAAGACGTGTATCAGCCGCCCCTTTTCCAGTGCGCTTTTTACCAGCCATTCTGGCAGCAATGCCACGCCCGCTCCCGCGAGCGCAAAGGCCATCAGCGCCTGGGCGCTGTCGGCAAACAGCCGCGCAGGGCGCGTGATCTCTAACAGCGCTTTTTTTCCAAAGGCATCCGTCACCTGCCAGCGTAATGGCGCAGGAAGGCGGTCGTGAATCAGCCACTCGGCCTGCGCCAGGGCGTCCAGCGAATCAACCGGGTGTGTAGAGAACCATTCAGGGGCGGCCACGGGCAAAATCGTGAAACGCGAAATCTGCGCAGCGTGATAGCGAGAGTCGGCCAGCGTCCCCAGTCGAATGGCGACGTCAAAACGCTCTGCAATCAAATCGGCATGATGCGACGACGCAACGTGGCGTATCCGTAAATCCGGATGAAGCCGACTGAACTCCGCCAGAACCGGGATAATCACCTGCGCACCGTACTCCGGCGTGGAGGTGATTCGTAGCTCACCGCTCAGCCCAACGTGGCTGGCCCTGACTTCATCCTGCAAATTCTCCGCCGCTTTTAACAGCTCGACGCCACGCTGATAAAAGAGCGCGCCCGCTTCCGTGAGGGTGATTCTACGCGTAGAGCGCAGGAGTAACGTTACGCCCAGCTCATTCTCCAGCTGGCGAATATTAAAACTGACAACGGCTTTGGTTTGCCCAAGCGTTGTGGCCGCCGCGGTAAAACTGCCGGTATCCACCACCGCCACGAAAATCGTCATTCGTTGTAGATTGAGCATTGCTGAGCGCCATTACTGTCAAAATTATTTTGACAGTATATCGCCAGCGATGCCGTTTATCCCACGCTTTCTGGCAGATACATTACCGCTCCTTAACAGAGGGTAAATCATGACGTATCGCCATAAAGTCGCCATCGTGTTTCTGCTGGGCTTTTTTCTCGACCTTATCAATATGTTTATCGCCAGCGTCGCCTTCCCGGCGATGGCGGTGGAGCTAAACTCATCCGCCCCTGCGCTGGCATGGGTCAGTAATGGCTACATAGCTGGCATGACGCTGGTCATCCCTTTTAGCGCCCTTATCACCCGCAGGATTGGCGCAAAGCGCCTTTTTATTCTCTCCCTGACCCTGTTCTGTGCTGCGGCGTCCGCCGCCGGGCTGGCGGAGTCACTGAGCCATCTTATCTTCTGGCGGGTGCTTCAGGGAGCGGGCGGTGGTCTGCTGATCCCGGTTGGGCAGGCCCTGGCGTGGCAACAGTTTAAACCCCACGAGCGGGCCGGATTATCGACAGCAGTGATGCTGGTCGCCCTGCTCGCTCCCGCGAGTGCGCCGGCGCTGGGGGGAGTGCTTATTCAGTTCTTTAGCTGGCGATGGATCTTTTTTGCACCGCTGCCGCTTGCGGTCGTCACGCTGCTGCTGGCCTGTCTGTGGCTCAAAAACGACACCACGCCATCAGGGCCTGCTCGTTTACTGCATTTGCCGCTGCTGTCCGACCCGCTGCTGCGCTTCGCGATGCTGATCTATTTATGCGTACCGGGGATTTTCATTGGCGTGAACGTGGTCGGCCTGTTTTATCTGCAGAGTGTGGTGAAGATGACCCCGGCGGCAACGGGTGCGCTGATGCTCCCCTGGTCGCTCGCCTCGTTTATCGCCATTTCCACCACCGGCAAATATTTCAACCGTCTTGGCCCACGCCCGTTGATAATCACCGGCTGTCTGCTGCAGGCGGCGGGAATCGCGGGTTTATCAGTGGTCTCGGCGACAACCCCTGAATACATCATCATCGCCCTCTTCGTACTGATGGGGGCTGGGGGCAGTCTGTGCAGCAGCACCGCACAAAGCACCGCTTTTCTTAACGTGGCCTTTGACGAGATGCCGGATGCCAGCGCGCTGTGGAATATCAATCGCCAGCTGAGTTTCCTTCTGGGGGCTACGCTGCTGGCCGTGATGTTGAGCACTCTGCAACAGATTTTCACCCCTCTTCAGGCCTGGCACGGGACATTCATTCTTGCAGGCCTCATCACGCTTGTACCGCTGTTTAGCGCGATCCGCCTGAACAACCAGCAGGTACTTATCCACCTTCATAAGGAACCATCATGAATCTGTTTAAAGATGAAATTATCGACGCGCACATTGCCATCGAAAACTGGCTCGGCAAAGGCGAAGGCGATCACGACGCGCTAATGGCGCATTTCTGCGAGGGATTTACCATGGTGACACCGACCGGGGCATGCCTGGATTATCCTGCCCTGAGCGCGTTCTTTCTGGCACAGCGCGGCAGCCGTCCGGGGCTTTCGATTCTAGTCGACAGCATGGACGTGCTGGAGGCGTGGCCGGATGGCGCAGTGCTACGTTATCGCGAAGTACAACGTCAGCCTTCAGCGCTAACGACCCTACGATGGTCAACCGTGGTATTACGTCAACAAGGGGATAGCGTTCTCTGGCGCCATCTTCACGAAACAGTCGAACCTTAGAAAAGAAAAAGGCCCGTCTCTCGACGGGCCTTTTTTGATGAAAAGGTGCTTATTCGCGGAACAGCGCTTCGATATTCAGCCCTTGTCCCTGCAGGATTTCACGCAGGCGACGCAAACCTTCTACCTGAATCTGACGAACACGTTCACGAGTCAGGCCAATCTCACGGCCAACATCTTCCAGTGTCGCAGCTTCATACCCCAGCAGACCGAAACGACGTGCCAGCACTTCACGCTGTTTGGCGTTCAGTTCGAACAGCCATTTGACGATGCTCTGTTTCATATCATCGTCTTGCGTGGTGTCTTCCGGGCCATTGTCTTTTTCATCGGCCAGGATGTCCAGCAGCGCTTTTTCGGAATCGCCACCCAGCGGGGTGTCGACGGAGGTAATGCGCTCGTTAAGACGCAGCATACGGCTTACGTCATCAACCGGTTTATCGAGCTGCTCGGCAATCTCTTCCGCACTTGGCTCGTGGTCCAGTTTATGGGACAACTCACGTGCAGTACGCAGATAGACGTTCAACTCTTTGACGATGTGAATCGGCAGGCGGATCGTACGGGTTTGATTCATAATCGCCCGTTCGATAGTCTGACGAATCCACCAGGTCGCGTACGTAGAGAAACGGAACCCACGTTCTGGGTCAAACTTCTCAACGGCGCGGATCAGGCCCAGGTTGCCCTCTTCAATCAGATCCAGCAGTGCCAGACCACGATTGCTGTAACGACGAGCAATTTTCACCACCAGACGCAGGTTACTTTCGATCATGCGGCGGCGTGAGGCTACATCTCCACGCAATGCGCGACGCGCGAAATAGACTTCTTCTTCGGCCGTTAACAGTGGGGAATAACCAATCTCCCCAAGGTAAAGCTGAGTCGCGTCAAGCACACGCTGTGTGGCGCCCTGCGATAACAGCTCTTCTTCAGCTAAATCGTTATCACTGGGTTCCTCTTCAACCAAGGCTTTCTCATCAAAAGACTCGGCTCCGTTCTCATCAAATTCCGCATCTTCATTTAAATCATGAACTTTCAGCGTATTCTGACTCATAAGGTGGCTCCTACCCGTGATCCCTGAACGAGACACCCTGAAGTGGTATGTCCCGTCAAATTATCGCTGCGGTAAATATTGCAGCGGGTTTACGGATTTCCCCTTGTAACGAATTTCAAAATGCAAGCGTGTAGAACTGGTGCCGGTGCTACCCATGGTAGCGATTTTTTGCCCCGCCTTGATTTCTTGTTGTTCCCGGACCAGCATTGTATCGTTATGGGCGTAGGCACTCAGGTAATCATCGTTATGTTTGATGATAATAAGATTACCGTAACCGCGCAGAGCGTTACCGGCATATACAACGCGTCCATCTGCGGTCGCGATGATTGCCTGTCCCTTACTTCCTGCGATATCGATCCCTTTGTTTCCCCCCTCGGAGGAAGAGAAGTTCTCGATAACCTTGCCATCAGTCGGCCAGCGCCAGGTTGAAATTGGCGCACTGGCGGTTTGACTGCTGGCAGTCGGTACGGAAGAGCTAACCACAGGTGCCGTAACCGGTGCTGTGACGACAGTCGCAGACGGCTTATTATTCGGCAACATTTTGTTAGCACTCTGTTCACCTGAGTCTTCAGAATACGTAATTGTTGGTTGTGAAGCAACCACCGCGCTGGTATTTTGCGCAGGTTTCACACTATTGTTTTGCGCGGTGACATCCGCGGCTGAAACAGAGTTGCCTGGGGTCAGCGGCGTACCGGTCGCATTACCGACCTGCAGCGTCTGGCCGACTTCCAGGCCATACGGGGCTTGTACGTTGTTTCGCTGGGCGAGGTCACGGAAATCGTTCCCGGTGATCCACGCGATATAGAACAGCGTGTCGCCACGTTTTACGGTGTAGGTGCTGCCGCCCGTATAACTTCCTTTAGGAATGTTCCCATACTTGCGGTTATAGACTATGCGGCCATTCTCGGTCTGCACAGGTTGTTGCACTGGCTGAATCTGAGTTGGCTGCGTGATCGGCGTTTGAACAGGCTGGATCTGCGGAGTTTGCTGCGGTGCCGCAGTGCCCATTTTAGGCGGAGGCGTAATCAGCATTCCACCGGAAGTATTCCCCGAATTGCTGCTCCCGCCGACTGAGCTCACGGGCGCAGGGGGGTTATTAGAACTCGTGCAACCTGCCAGCCAAAGCGAAACCAATGACAATGCCGCGACACGGCTGATGGTGAATTTCGGGCTTCCCGCGCTCATTTATCCCCCAGGAATGTGTTAACTACCAGTGACTTAAAATTAACCGTGATGGCTCGAACCTTTTGCGCCACACCATACGCTGAATTTTTCCGAATAACCCTGGAAAATTCCGAGTATCAGGCAAGCTCTCCCTTAACAAGAGGCACAAAACGCACGGCTTCGACGGTATCGATAATGAACTCGCCGCCCCGTCGACAAACACGCTTCAGAAGCTGTTGTTCATCGCCCACCGGCAAAACGAGAATACCGCCATCGTCAAGCTGCGCCAGAAGCGCGGCCGGGATCTCAAGCGGTGCTGCCGTCACGATAATGGCATCAAACGGCGCGCGGGCCTGCCAGCCCTGCCAGCCATCGCCATGACGAGTTGAAACGTTATGTAAATCAAGCTGTTTAAGGCGACGACGGGCGTGCCACTGCAAGCCTTTGATCCGCTCGACGGAGCAGACATGATGGACGAGATGGGCCAGAATCGCCGTCTGATACCCTGAACCGGTGCCGATTTCCAGCACCCGGGATTCCGGCGTCAGCTCCAGCAGCTCCGTCATACGCGCAACCATATACGGCTGTGAAATCGTCTGCCCTTGCCCGATCGGCAAAGCGACGTTTTCCCACGCTTTGTGTTCAAACGCCTCATCCACAAATTTCTCACGCGGAACCTGTGAGATTGCCTCAAGCACACGCTCGTCGGTGATGCCCTGAGTGCGTAATTGAGTCAGAAGAGCTTGTACACGTTTACTTACCATTGTGTGTTCACCCCGGCACGTTCCAGCCAGCCTGAGACCACATCTTGCGCGTTATAGGCGGTTAAATCTACGTGCAGCGGCGTAACGGACACATAGCCTGCATCCACCGCCGCAAAGTCCGTATCTGGCCCGGCATCGCACTGCTCGCCAGGAGGACCAATCCAGTAAAGCGTATTTCCGCGCGGATCTTGCTGAGGGATCACCTGATCGGCTGGATGGCGACTGCCACAGCGCGTCACGCGAATACCTTTGATCTCGGCAAGAGGCAGATCCGGCACGTTGATATTCAGAATGCGACCGGTGCGCAGCGGCTCACGGCTGAGGGCGCGCAGGATCGAACAGGTGACGGCAGCGGCCGTATCGTAATGGGTGTAACCATTGAGCGAGACCGCCAGCGCCGGGAACCCGAGATGACGCCCCTCCATCGCTGCCGCAACCGTTCCGGAGTAGATCACGTCATCGCCCAAGTTTGGGCCAGCGTTGATGCCTGAAACCACCACGTCCGGGCGCGGGCGCATCAGTGCGTTCACGCCGAGGAAAACGCAGTCCGTTGGCGTCCCCATCTGCACCGCGATATCGCCGTTTTCATAGGTAAAAGTGCGAAGGGACGACTCCAGCGTTAATGAGTTGGAGGCACCGCTGCGGTTACGATCGGGAGCAACAACCTGCACCTCGGCAAACTCGCGAAGGTGTTTAGCCAGCGTCTGAATTCCAGGCGCATGGATCCCATCATCGTTACTCAGCAATATTCGCATAGTCACCCGACGTATTGATTAGTTCCCTGACAACACTGGTGGCAAAGCTCCCTGCCGGCAGCCAGAAACGTAACTCTACGGTTACGTCATCCCACCAGTTCCAGCTTAGCTGCTGCGGATAGAGCAGCATCGCGCGGCGTGCCGCTTCAACTTTCTCCCGCACCAGCAATGATTGTAATTCTGTCGCCTCTGCAACCGCCGCCTGCTCCGCGACCAGCGCGTCGCCCTGCGTTCCCCACTCTCCCGAGCCAGGCAGCGCGGCGGTAATCAGCAGCGTTTTATTCTCGACGCGTGCCTGCAGATCGGCCATTTCATCGCTTGTGGCGACAAACCAACTGCCGCGTCCCGCTAATTGTAGCGCATCGCCGACAACAACTTGATTCGCGTCCGTTTTTTTCAGTCGTTCGCTCACAATCTGATTAAACAACGCACTGCGGGCTGCCGACAACCAAAAACTGCGTTTATTCCTGTCGCGAACCGGGGCATTGCTCTGCGCCCAGCGCAGCGCACCCTGCAAATTGCTGCCGCCAATCCCGAAACGCTGGGTACCGAAATAGTTCGGCACGCCCTGCTCGTTAATGGCCGTCAGACGTTTTTCGACGTCATCACGGTCTGTGACTTCACGCAGCACAAGAGTAAACGTATTGCCCTGAAGCGCCCCCAGGCGCAGCTTGCGCTTGTGGCGGGCGTACTCCAGCACTTTACAGCCTTCAAGCTCAAATTTGCTTAAATCAGGCATCGCATTGCCCGGCACGCGCGCGCACAGCCACTGTTCTGTGACCGCATGTTTGTCTTTTTGCCCCGCAAAGCTCACTTCACGGGCATGAATCTTGAGGAATTTTGCCAGCGCATCGGCCACAAAACGGGTGTTGCAGCCGTTTTTCAGAATACGCACCAGAATATGCTCGCCTTCGCCGTCCGGCTCAAAGCCGAGATCTTCCACGACCACGAAATCTTCTGGGCTGGCTTTCAGCAGGCCATTTCCCTGTGGTTTGCCGTGCAGATACGTCAGGTTAGCAAAGTCGATCATTTGGCCGCCTTCACCAGCAGCGCCACAGCCTCACAGGCGATACCTTCGCCGCGACCGGTAAAGCCGAGCTTCTCGGTGGTGGTCGCTTTGACGTTAACGTCATCCATATGGCAGCCGAGATCTTCAGCGATAAAAACGCGCATCTGCGGAATGTGCGGCAGCATTTTTGGCGCCTGAGCGATGATCGTCACATCGACATTACCGAGGGTATAGCCCTTCGCCTGAATCCGGCGCCAGGCTTCACGCAGCAGCTCGCGGCTGTCCGCGCCTTTAAACGCCGGATCGGTGTCCGGGAACAGTTTACCGATATCGCCCAGCGCCGCCGCGCCGAGCAAAGCATCGGTTAAGGCATGCAGCGCAACATCGCCATCAGAGTGTGCGAGTAAGCCCTTCTCGAAGGGAATGCGTACGCCGCCAATGATAATCGGGCCAACGCCGCCAAAGGCGTGTACGTCAAAACCGTGTCCAATTCGCATTATGCCTTCTCCTGAGGGATCGTACGGGTAAGATAAAATTCCGCGAGCTGTAAGTCTTCCGGGCGCGTCACTTTTATATTATCAGCGCGCCCCTCAATCAGCTCAGGGTGAAAACCGCAATACTCCAGCGCCGACGCTTCGTCGGTGATGGTGGCGCCTTCATCGAGCGCGCGGGTTAAACAGCTTTTGAGCAGTTCGCGGGGGAAAAACTGGGGGGTCAGCGCGTGCCATAAATCGACGCGCTCAACGGTATGGGCGATAGTTTGCACGCCCGGCTCTGCGCGCTTCATGGTGTCGCGCACGGGCGAGGCCAGAATGCCACCCGTGGCGCTGGTTTCGCTGAGCTTAAGCAGACGGGCCAGATCGTCCTGATGCAGGCAGGGGCGTGCAGCGTCGTGCACCAGCACCCACTCGGCATCACCCGCCGCGCGAAGGCCTGCAAGAACGGAGTCGGCGCGCTCTGTGCCACCATCAACGACGGTAATCTGTGGGTGATTTGCCAGCGGTAGATCGGCAAAACGGGCATCGCCCGGACTGATGGCGATCACGACGCGCGTCACCCGTGGATGCGCCAGCAGCGCCGCGACGGAGTGTTCAAGGATCGTTTTATCGCCAATGGAAAGGTACTGCTTAGGACACTCTGTTTGCATGCGCCGACCGAAACCTGCTGCCGGTACCACAGCGCATACATCCGAAAAAGTCACTGCCATGTCGTAATCCTGGGCCTGATTATCGATTGTTTTGTGCTGAGCCCTGACTGCGTTTAGACGCATCCGGCACCAGACGATAAAAAGTTTCGCCCGGCTTAGTCATACTGAGTTCGTTGCGTGCGCGTTCCTCAATCGCCTCTTGCCCGCCATTGAGGTCGTCAATTTCGGCAAAGAGTTGATCGTTTCGCGCTTTGAGTTTTGCGTTTGTTGCCTGCTGTGCCGTGACGTCATCATTGACGCGACTGTAGTCGTGAAGACCGTTCTTACCGAACCACAGCGAATACTGTAGCCAGACCAGCAAAGCCAGCAACAGCAGTGTTAATTTACCCATCCAGCCCCCTGAAAAACGGCATCATCATCCCATAACTTTCCGTTCGACTCTACTCTGGGGTTTTAATTATGTCGCAAGTTAGCCCATCAGCCATAAAAACAGCAGGCCGAAAATGATGACCACGGTGGCAATGGTGATAATGGTGCTGTAGAACAGGCGGCCATTCAGCAGCGAGTGCAGCGCAATGCCAACCACAACCGCGACGGGCATCAGCGCGAGAAAGAAAGGCCAGGTGTAGAGGAAGAAAAACAGCGTATTGCGGCCATAGATCAGAAACGGGATGCCGAGCGCCAGCAACCACGAGACGAAGCCGACCACGGCCCCAGGAAGTGACCAGGTCGTGTCGTCATCAGTCGATACGGTGTCCGACGTGGTGATAATGTAATTCTCACTGTTACGCATAGCAGATCCTGTGACCATGACACATCTTACGGGCAGCGAGCTATCCGTTCGATACCGTCTCAGGATCTGATAATATCGCCCTGTCTGAGCAGGTCTAATAATTGGCCTACTAAATTTGTTACCAATTGTTGACCTTCCAGGTGAATCTCTGGTGATTCAGGGGCTTCGTAAACCGAGTCAATGCCGGTGAAATTACGCAGCTCACCCGCACGGGCCTTTTTATAAAGCCCTTTCGGATCGCGCGCTTCGCACACCTCAAGCGGCGTATCGACAAACACTTCGATAAACCGCTCGTGACCCACGCGCTCGCGCACCATCTGTCGCTCGGCGCGATGTGGCGAGATAAAGGCGGTTAATACGACCAGCCCTGCATCAGCCATCAGGCTCGCCACTTCCCCTACGCGGCGAATGTTCTCTTTACGATCGTCATCGCTAAATCCCAAATCGCTGCACAGGCCGTGGCGCACGTTGTCGCCATCGAGCAGATAGGTACTGACCCCCTGCTGATGCAGCGCCTCTTCCAGCGCCCCGGCCACGGTGGATTTACCGGAGCCAGACAGCCCGGTAAACCACAGCACAACCCCACGATGACCGTGGAGTTGTTCGCGCGCGGCAACCGTTACCGGATGAGGATGCCAGACGACGTTCTCATCGTGCTGCGCCATTATTTTCCTCCCAGCAAATCGCGTGCGCCCCAGTGCGGGAAGTGTTTGCGAACCAGCGCGTTCAGCTCCAGCTCAAAGGCGCTGAATTCAGAAGGCGCTGCGGTTGCCTGCTCGTGCGGCTCGCGCACCATCCCGGCACCCACGGTGACGTTAGTCAGTCTGTCGATAAAGATCAGGCCGCCCGTCACTGGGTTTTGCTGATATTTGTCGAGCACCAGCGGCTCATCAAAAGTGAGATCCACCAGACCAATACCGTTCAGCGGCAATTCTGAAACCTGATGCTGCGCCAGATTGTTGATGTCCACCTGATAGTGAATGCTATCGACGCGCGCACGGGTTTTCTTGCCCGCGATTTTGATGTCATAGCTTTGGCCCGCTGTCAGCGGTTGCTCCGCCATCCACACCACGTCCAGGGAGGCGCTTTGCACGGCCGGCACGCTCTCATGCGCATCCAGCAGCAAATCACCGCGGCTAATATCAATCTCGTCCTTCAGTACCAGTGTCACCGCTTCGCCCGCGCCCGCTTCCGGCAAATCGCCGTCGAAGGTGACAATACGGGCAATGGTCGATTCCACACCGGACGGCAGCGCTTTCACGCGCTGGCCAACCTTCACCACGCCGGAGGCAATCGTCCCGGAGAAGCCACGGAAATCGAGGTTTGGACGGTTGACATATTGCACCGGGAAGCGCATCGGTTGGCTTTCCACGGGGCGTTGAATTTCGACGGTTTCCAGCACTTCCAGCAACGTCGGGCCGCTGTACCACGGCATGTTCACGCTCTGGAAGGCCACGTTATCGCCCTCCAGTGCGGAGAGCGGCACAAAGCGAATATCCAGATTGCCCGGCAGCTGCGCGGCGAAAGTCAGATAGCTCTGGCGGATCTCCTCGAATTTTTCTTCGCTGAAATTCACCAGATCCATTTTGTTGACTGCCACCACCAGGTGTTTGATGCCGAGCAGCGTGGAGATAAAGCTGTGGCGACGGGTCTGATCGAGCACGCCTTTGCGTGCGTCCATCAGCAGGATCGCCAGCTCACAGGTCGAGGCGCCCGTGGCCATGTTACGGGTGTACTGCTCATGCCCTGGGGTGTCGGCGATGATAAATTTGCGCTTTTCGGTAGAGAAATAGCGGTATGCCACGTCGATGGTAATCCCCTGCTCGCGTTCAGCCTGCAGGCCATCCACCAGCAGCGCCAGATCGAGTTTTTCGCCCTGGGTGCCGTGACGTTTGCTGTCATTGTGCAGGGAGGAGAGCTGGTCTTCGTAAATCTGACGCGTGTCATGCAGCAGTCGGCCAATCAGGGTACTTTTTCCGTCATCGACGCTGCCGCAGGTCAGAAAGCGCAGCAGGCTTTTGTGCTGCTGGGCGTGCAGGTAAGCTTCCACGCCGCCTTCATCAGCAATTTGTTGTGCAATAGTGGTGTTCATGGCGGCTCCTTAGAAATAACCCTGACGTTTCTTCAGCTCCATTGAGCCTGCCTGGTCGCGGTCAATCATGCGCCCCTGTCGCTCACTGGTGGTGGAGACCAGCATCTCTTCGATGATCTCCGGCAGCGTCTGCGCGTTTGATTCCACAGCGCCCGTCAACGGCCAGCAGCCCAGCGTACGGAAGCGGACCATCTGTTTTTTGATCACTTCGCCCGGCTGCAAATCGATACGATCGTCGTCGATCATCATCAGCATCCCGTCGCGTTCCAGCACCGGACGCTCTGCCGCCAGATACAGCGGAACGATTTCGATATTTTCCAGATAGATATACTGCCAGATATCCAGCTCGGTCCAGTTGGAGAGCGGGAAGACGCGGATGCTTTCGCCTTTATTAATCTGGCCGTTGTAGTTGTGCCACAGCTCCGGGCGCTGGTTTTTCGGGTCCCAGCGATGGAAGCGGTCGCGGAAAGAATAGATACGCTCTTTGGCGCGGGATTTCTCTTCGTCACGGCGCGCGCCGCCGAAGGCCGCATCAAAACCGTATTTGTTCAGAGCCTGCTTCAGCCCTTCGGTTTTCATGATATCCGTGTGTTTCGCGCTGCCGTGGACGAACGGATTGATGCCCATCGCCACCCCTTCCGGGTTTTTGTGTACCAGCAGCTCGCAGCCGTAGGCTTTGGCGGTACGGTCGCGGAACTCGTACATTTCGCGGAACTTCCAGCCGGTATCCACGTGCAGCAGCGGGAACGGCAAAGTGCCCGGATAAAACGCTTTACGCGCCAGATGCAGCATGACGCTGGAATCTTTCCCGATCGAGTACATCATCACCGGGTTCGAAAATTCGGCAGCCACCTCGCGGATAATATGGATGCTTTCCGCTTCAAGTTGCCGCAGGTGGGTAAGTCGTTTTTGGTCCATAACCATTCCTTAAGCCAGATTCACCACAGAAGAGTTGAATCCCTCCTGCTGTTGGTTGTGTTGAAACCAGGCGAGCGTCTGATGTAGCTCCACCACCTCTCCCACCACAATCAGGGCGGGCATGGGGGCATTTTTCGCCAGGTTTGCAAGTTGTTGTAAGGTTCCGGTCGCGACGTGCTGGTCGACGCGTGTCCCGCGTGAAATCACCGCCACCGGCGTCGCTTTATCGCGCCCATGACGAATTAACTGTTCGCTGATGTCAGCGGCTTTCAGAGTGCCCATGTAGATCGCCAGCGTCTGACGGCTTTGCGCCAGCTGGGCCCAGTCAAACGGCACGCTGTCTGCTTTGTAGTGTCCGGTAACGAAGGTGACGCTCTGGGCATAATCACGGTGAGTGAGCGGGATACCGGCGTAGGCGGTGACCGCCGATGCCGCCGTGATACCCGGGACCACCTGAAACGGCACGCCCGCCTGCGCGGCTGCCTGCAACTCTTCGCCGCCGCGCCCGAAAATAAACGGGTCGCCGCCTTTGAGGCGTACCACGGATTTCCCGGCTTTCGCGGCATCAATCAGCATCTGATTGGTCTCATGCTGCGGCACTGAGTGTTCGCCCGCGCGTTTGCCGACGCAGATCTGCTCGGCATCGCGACGGATAAGCTCACGCACCTCGTCGCTTACCAGATGATCGTAAAAGACCACGTCGGCCTGCTGAATAACCTGCAGACCGCGCAGCGTCAGCAGCCCGGCGTCACCCGGCCCGGCACCGACTAAAATAATTTCGCCCTGCTGCTGATGTGAAGCGTGAAGGGAGTCCTCCAGCTCGCGTTTGGCGGCCTGTTCGTTTCCCGCCGCCATCAGGCTGGCAAAACGCCCGCGAAAGGCTTTCTCCCAAAAACGACGGCGATCGGCGGTGGTGGTACGGAACGCTTTCAGTCGTTCACGAAAGCCCCCCGCCACTTCAGCCATACGCCCGAGGCTTACAGGTAATAACGCTTCCAGCTTTTCTCGCAGCATACGCGCCAGCACGGGCGCGTTGCCGCCGGATGAGATTGCAATCAGCAGCGGCGAACGATCGACAATGGACGGGAAGATAAACGAGCACAAGGGCTGATCGTCCACCACGTTCACCAGCCGATGACGGGCATTGGCCGCCTCAAACACCCGACGGTTCAGCGCCGGATCGTCCGTCGCCGCGATGGCCAGCACCACCTGATCCAGCTGTGACTCATCGAATTCTGACGCCGTAACAATCTGCACCTGCGCGCCGGCCCGCTGTAAAAAAGCGATTTTGCGATCGGCGATTTCGCCCGTCCCGACAACCAGCACCGGACGGTCTTTCAATAAAGCAAACAGCGGCAGATAGTCCACGATGCGGTAACTCGTCTCAACAACAGGAATAGTGGGACTATAGGGGGCGGCTTAGAGTGAATGAAATTACGAATTGGAATGAGTAGTTACTCAATGGAATAACGAGTTGAGAAAGCTAATATCAAAAAGTGCTTAACCTGCGAAATAACGGGCATTTAAGAGCAAATGAAATTGTGTAAGCGCCGTCACAGTTTCATACTAGGCAGGTTAAAATTTTGTTCGATTTTTTAAGGACTCACTATGTTTTGCGCAATGCGCCACCGTATCGCTGCCCTGGCGATCGGCGTTTGCTGTATCCTCCCGGCTCAGGCCACCACTCAACCTTTGGGTGAAATCGCATCCACTCAGGCGCGCCATATTGCCACGGTATTTCCAGGACGAATGACAGGCACGCCTGCAGAGATGCTGTCGGCAGACTATCTGCGCCAGCAGTTTGCACAGATGGGCTACCAGAACGACATTCGGGCCTTCCACAGCCGCTACATTTTTACGTCGCGCAATAACAGCAAAAACTGGCATAACGTGACCGGCAGTACGGTTATCGCGGCCCACGAAGGCAAATCGGCGCAGCAAATTATTATTATGGCGCATCTCGATACCTTCGCCCCCCAGAGCGATGCGGACATTGATAATAATCTCGGCGGCCTGACCCTTCAGGGTATCGACGATAATGCGGCAGGCCTTGGCGTGATGCTGGAGCTGGCCGAACGCATGAAAGATGTTCCGACCCAGTACGGGATTCGCTTTGTCGCCACCAGCGGCGAAGAGGAAGGCAAACTCGGGGCGGAGAACCTGCTCAACCGCATGAGCGCGGCGGAAAAGAAAAATACCCTGCTGGTGATCAATCTCGATAATCTCATCGTCGGCGATAAGCTCTATTTCAACAGCGGCAAAAGCACCCCCAACTCTGTACGCAAACTGACGCGCGATCGCGCGCTGGCCATTGCCCGCAGCCACGGTATTCTGGCGGCAGTCAATCCTGGACGTAATCCGGCTTACCCAAAAGGCACCGGCTGCTGTAGCGACGGTGAAGTGTTTGATAAAGCGGGTATTCCCGTGTTGTACGTCGAGGCGACGAACTGGAACTTAGGGGACAAAAACGGCTATCAGCAGCGCGCTAAATCGAAAGCCTTCCCGGATGGCACCAGCTGGCACGATGTGAGACTGGATAACCAGCAGCACATTGATAAAGTGCTGCCTCAGCGCATTGAGCACCGCAGCCGTGACGTGGTGAAAGTGATGCTGCCGCTGGTGAAAGAGTTAACGAAAGCGGGTAAAGCGTAAACGGAAAGCGAAAGAATGGGGGCAAGAGGTCATATACTGCCCCCAAAAAAGCTGGACAGAATAGCCGAGGCACTAAAGAAAGAGTCCATGTGATGTACGGGCTCTTTTCGTTTCCTGCCTGTCTAAAAAATCAATTCTGCAACCGTATCTTCCATTCACCTGGTTGCTTACTTTTCTGCCTCAGCAATAACTTTGATGAATTAACACCCTTCCTACACTCTCCCGAGGATGTTATGCCTGAAAAGAGTCATTTACCGCTGCTGGACGATCACAAGCCGTTACGATGAAGAGAAAGAGTTGCTGGCGCTCGAAGCACGAAAACCGCCCCTACTTAAGCCATAAAACGTGTCGAATGTTTCAGGACGTGAAGCGGACGTTGTCGGTAGATTGGTACAATAAATAGTGGGAGGCTTTTTAGTATTAATGCCCAAAATTATCTGAAGTGAACGGGTACATTTTAAAGCAGTATAAATAGCAGTATCACTTTATTAAGCCCATTAATGTTAAATCTGAAGACTGTAGTACCTTAAAAGCCCTGACTGCAATGGTCAGGGCTTTTAAGTCTACTCCCCCTTTGAATTGTAAATTTCCCCAACAGATTGCTGACAAAAATAATCTTGCTTATCAAGTCATATGCGCCCACTATGCGTCATCGGTTTGGCATACAGACCTTATGAAAGCAGTTTTAGTAAAGCAGTCCTCATTTCAAGCGTGTTCCTTAGATACTCTTCTGCATGAGCCTCCTCCTAAGTGCCCAATAAGTCCTCATCTGCAAGCAGGCCATGTTTGCCACCGCGTGTGGCTCAAGAAAATTTAAGGAAGTAAATATGTCTAATAAAATGACTGGTTTAGTAAAATGGTTTAACTCTGAAAAAGGCTTCGGCTTCATTTCGCCAGAAGACGGTAGCAAAGATGTATTCGTACATTTTTCTGCTATCCAGAGCAACGATTACAAAACACTAGATGAAGGGCAGAAGGTTGAGTTCTCAATTGAGAATGGTGCCAAAGGTCCTGCAGCTGCCAACGTTATCACGCTGTAATAGCTGATAATGACACGAATACTTACGACAGCGATGACGGCATCAGCCTGAGCAGATAAGTTAACGTGATAAAAAAACCCGCCTTGAGCGGGTTTTTTTATGTTTCAGGCATAAGGGGGCGCGGCGGTAAAAGTGGGCTATGAGAGTTCGTCCCCGTTTAGCCGCGAGTACAGCAGGGAGTTTAGTGAGTCGCCGCAACGTGATATCAGACGTCTGCGTGGAGAAATAAGTCAGTAACAATCCTCTTTAGCAGCTATTTATAAGGATTCTTGCGTCTCCTCTGTACGCAGTCATCCTTTAGGGAATGCGTCTCGCAATAAAAAAAGCCCCTGCTCGTGACAAGCAGAGGCATATGACAGCGGACCGGTGAATCAGCCTTCGTGCAACCCGCACTCACGTTTAAGCCCAAAGAATCGCGTCTCTTCTTCCGCCATTCCTGGCTCCCATTTGCGCGTGGTGTGGGTGTCGCCCACCGACAGGTAGCCCTGATCCCACAGGGGATGGTATTTCAGCCCGTGCTGCTGCAGATACTGATAAACGGTGCGGTTATCCCAGTCGATAATCGGCAAGACTTTAAATACGCCGCGCTGGATCCCAAGTACCGGCAGACTGGCCCGGCTGCCGGACTGTTCGCGGCGCAGACCGGCAAACCAGGTTTTCGCATTCAGCTCGCTGAGCGCCCGGTTCATCGGCTCAACTTTGTTGATCTCATTGTATTTCTCAATGCCCTCAACACCCTGCTCCCACAGTTTGCCGTAGCGCGCTTCCTGCCACGCTGCGCTCTGCTCCGCGCGATAGACCTTAAGATTCAGCTGGAGTTTATCCGTCAGCTCATCAATAAACTGATAGGTTTCCTGAAACAGATAGCCGGTATCGGTGAGGATCACCGGAATGTCCGGGCGGATCTGATTCACCAGATGCAAACTCACCGCCGCCTGAATGCCAAAGCTCGACGAGAGCACATAGTCGCCTGGCAAATTTTCCAGCGCCCACGCGACACGGCCCTGCGCATCGCGTTTTTCAAGCATGGCGTTCGTTTCCGCCAGCGCCAGGATACGTTCCACTTTGGGCAGATCGTTTAGGGCGTTTAGATCGAGTCTGGACATAAGTTCCTCACTGTTTGCCTTGCCTCATGGCGCTTCGCTTATCAGGCGCGCGCCACCGGGCGATCAGGATTACTCCCAGAAATCTCGCGCTGGATCGAGCACCGGGCGAATAATGCCCGCGCGTACCGTAAAGTCGCCGAAGCCTTCACCCGCTTCGCGCTCTTTCGCCCAGCGTCCGACCAGTTCATCGATGGAATCGAGAATTTCTGGCTCGGTAATGTTTTCGCGATACATACGCGGAATGCGCGTCCCGCTGCGGTTCCCGCCAAGATGGACGTTGTAGCGGCCCGGCGCTTTACCTACCAGCCCCAGCTCCGCCAGCATCGCGCGGCCACAACCGTTCGGGCAACCCGTCACTCGCATCACAATGTGCTCGTCCCCGATGCCGTGTTTCTCCAGCACCGCTTCCACTTTGTCGGTGAAAGAGGGCAGGAAGCGTTCGGCCTCAGCCATCGCCAGCGGACAGGTCGGGAAGGAGACGCAGGCCATTGAGTTTTCACGCTGCGGTTTAACCGCATCCATCAGCGTATGCTCACGCGCCAGCTTCTCGATCTTCGCTTTCTGACTCTCCGGCACGCCGGCAATGATCAGGTTCTGGTTCGCGGTGATGCGGAACTCGCCTTTATGGATCTTAGCAATTTCCAGCAAACCGGTTTTCAGCGGACGGCCTGGATAATCCAGAATACGGCCATTCTCGATAAACAGCGTCAGGTGCCATTTATTGTCGATACCTTTTACCCAGCCGATGCGATCGCCACGACCGGTGAACTCATACGGGCGGATTGGCTCAAATTTGATCCCTGCGCGACGCTCCACTTCCGCTTTAAACGTCTCAACGCCGACGCGCTCAAGGGTGTATTTGGTCTTCGCGTTTTTACGATCCGTACGGTTGCCCCAGTCGCGCTGGGTCGTGACTACCGCTTCCGCCACCGCCAGGGTGTGCTCCAGCGGCAGATAACCAAACTCGCTCGCCGTGCGGGCGTAGGTTTTCTTGTTGCCGTGTTCAATCGACAGACCACCGCCCACCAGCAGGTTAAAGCCCACCAGTTTTCCGTTCTCGGCAATCGCCACGAAGTTCATGTCGTTGGCGTGAAGATCGATATCGTTCTGCGGCGGGATCACTACGGTCGTTTTGAATTTACGTGGCAGATAGGTCTGGCCGAGGATCGGCTCCTCGTCAGTGGTCGCGACCTTTTCCTGATCGAGCCAGATCTCCGCATAGGCGCGGGTGCGCGGCAGCAGATGCTCAGAGATCTTTTTCGCCCATTCGTAAGCTTCCGCATGCAGCTCAGACTCGAACGGGTTCGAGGTGCAAAGCACGTTACGGTTCATGTCGTTGGCGGTCGCCAGCGCGTCCAGGCCTACGGAGTGCAGCATCTGGTGAACCGGCTTCACGTTCTTCTTCAGAATGCCGTGGAACTGGAAGGTCTGACGGTTGGTCAGACGAATGCTGCCGTAAATCGTGTTGTCATGGGCGAACTTATCAATGGCCTGCCACTGCCTGGTGGTGATAACCCCCCCCGGCAGACGACAGCGCAGAAGCATCGCATGACGCGGCTCCAGCTTTTGCTCAGCACGCTCGGCGCGAATATCGCGGTCGTCCTGCTGGTACATGCCGTGGAAGCGGATCAGCAGGAAGTTGTCGCCGTTGAAACCGCCGGTCAGACCGTCATTTAAATCTTCGGCAATGGTGCCGCGCAGGTAGTTGCTCTCTACCTTCATGCGCTCGGCGTCCGTCAGTTTGCCTTCGACCACCAGTGGGCCAGGGTGTTTTTCGCTCATTAGTAGACATCTCGCTGATAACGGCGCTCTACGCGCAGCTCACTTAAAAATTCGTCCGCCGTTTCGGCATCCATACCACCGAATTCGGCAATCACTTCCAGCAAAGCCTGCTCGACGTCTTTCGCCATGCGATTTGCGTCGCCACAGACATAAAGATGGGCACCGTCATTGATCCAGCGCCACAGCTCTGCGCCCTGTTCGCGCAGTTTGTCTTGTACGTATATTTTTTGTTGCTGGTCACGGGACCAGGCCAGATCGATACGGTTCAGCACGCCCTCTTTGACGTAACGTTGCCATTCAACCTGGTAAAGGAAATCTTCGGTAAAGTGCGGATTGCCGAAGAACAGCCAGTTTTTGCCCGGCGCTTCATCTGCCGCGCGCTGCTGAAGGAAGGCGCGGAACGGGGCGATGCCGGTGCCAGGACCAATCATGATCACCGGCGTTTCCGGGTTGGCCGGGAGGCGGAAGTTGTCGTTGTGCTCAATGAACACCCGCACTTCACCCTCTTCTTCCACGCGATCGGCGAGGAAACTGGATGCCCCACCCGCGCGGGCGCGGCCTTCGATTTCATAACGCACCGCGCCGACGGTGATGTGCACTTCGCTTTCCACTTCGGCCTGTGACGAGGCGATCGAGTAGAGGCGCGGCGTCAGCGGACGCAGCAGGCCGATGAGCGCCTCTGCATCCAGCTGCGCGGGCGCGAAACGTACCATATCCACAATCGGCGTGGTCGCGGCGTACTGCTGCAGTTTGGCTTTATCACCCACTAAAGGCAGCAGGGTTTCGCTGCGCGTCAGCGTGGCGTAGTTCTCAACGATATTGGCGGTATTGACCGTCAGTTCAAAGTGCCACTGCAGCGCCTCGGAGAGCGGCAGGGATTTGCCGTCCACGGTGACAGATTCAGTGCCCTTCAGCCACAGCAGCTCCACCAGCTCTTTGACCAGTTGCGGATCGTTCTGATACCAGACGCCGAGCGCATCGCCGGGCTGGTAGCGTAAACCGGAATCACCCAGATCGATTTCGATGTGGCGCACGTCTTTTTCGGAGTCGCGGCCGGTGATTTTCTGGTTCACAGACAGGCTCGCCGTCAGCGGTTCTTCTTTGGTGTAAGGGCTGGTCAGTACCTGGTTAACCGCACCCGATGCCGTTGCAACGGCCTGCGCCGGGGAGTCTTTCGGCACGCGAGCTTTCAGCACTTCCACAATGCGTGCGCGCCATTCAGCGGCGGCAGGCTGGTATTCAACGTCAGCGTCGACGCGATCCAGCAGGCGCTCAGCGCCCAGCTCCGCGAGCTTATTGTCAAAATCTTTGCCGGACTGGCAGAAGAACTCGTACGAGGTATCGCCAAGGCCAAAGACGGCGAACGCGGTGCCATCGAGTTTTGGCGCTTTTTTCGAGAACAGGAATTTATGCAGCGCGACCGCTTCTTCGGCCGGTTCGCCTTCGCCCTGCGTGGAGGCAACCACAACCAACAGTTTTTCTGACGCGATTTGTTTGAATTTATAATCCCCGGCGTTGACCAGGTTCACGTTCAGTTGGGCGGCCAGCAGATCGTCGCGCAGTGCTTCCGCCACGCGCCGGGCATTGCCGGTCTGCGAAGCAGAGATAAGTGTAATCGCCGGGATTTCAACGGCGGCAGGCGCTGCGGTGACAACAGCCCCAGGTTGTTGATTGAGCATCCCCCAGAAATAGCCGGAGACCCAGGCAAGCTGAACAGGTGAAAAATCGGTGGTGGCCGCCTGGAGGCGCGCCAGTTGCTCCGGGTTCAGGGGAAGCAAATTCGAAGGTGGGGCCTGTGTTGTCATGCGTTGTTATGTTCCAGTAGCAAAGCGGAATTTATGCAAAAAGACCAAACTAGAGATAAGGTTAACGGCGGGGATAATAACAATTAAAGAAGGGATGGAAATAATAAATAACCAAAAGAACTAACCGCTTTTAGTCATGGTTCTTAACATTAAAACCGATAAAGCAAGCCACTGAATTTCTTAAATTTTATGAGCATAAGCGATGAGAAAATCTCTCATCCGGGACAACGGCCGTTTTAGTTAATGCTAAAAAAGGGTCTTTCCGGTACTATGCGGCGGTTTTTTCCGCATTCGTATTACTGAGAGCACATGATGTCCACCACACTGTTTAAAGATTTCATCTTCGAAGCCGCCCATCGCCTGCCGCACGTTCCTGAGGGACATAAATGCGGTCGTCTGCACGGACACTCGTTCATGGTGCGCCTTGAAATTACCGGTGAAGTCGATCCGCATACTGGCTGGATCATGGACTTTTCCGAGCTGAAAGCCGCCTTCAAGCCGACCTACGATCGTCTGGATCACTTCTACCTGAACGATATTCCGGGGCTTGAAAATCCAACCAGCGAAGTGCTGGCGAAATGGATCTGGGATCAGATGAAGCCACTGGTTCCCCTGCTGAGCTCGGTGATGATCAAAGAGACCTGTACAGCGGGCTGCGTTTATCGCGGCGAGTAAGACAAAAAAGCCCGGATATCCGGGCTTTTTTATATCAGGCAATATTCAGATACTTATGCGTCTGCATCGACAAACGCCAGTTACGCGCGATACAGGTTTCGATGCATAGCCGGGTGGCGTCCTCTTTCTGACTGATTGGCTGCAGGGCGATAATGCGCTGCTTTTCATCCGTCAGCGTCGCCAGCAGTTCATCCAGCGCTTCAATGTCACGCACGCGCCCTACCGGGTGTTTAATCTCATCCGCGCGCTCCAGCGCCTGAGAGAGCACGTCATATCCGCCGCGCATATTCACTTTTGGCGATACGGTCACCCAGGTCGAGTGCGAGCATCTGACTTCATGGGTACCGCTGGTTTCGATCTGGCAGCTGTAGCCGTTCTTCTCCAGCAGCTCCGTGAGCGGCATTAAATCGTGGATGCAGGGTTCACCACCGGTAATCACGATGTGGCGCGCGGTCCAACCCTGACGGCCAATGATCGCCAGCAGATCTTCGGCACTCCCGGCACCCCATTTATCGCTCTCTTTGGTTTTTGCCAGAATACTAAACAGCGACACTTCCCGATCTGCGAGTTTATCCCACGTATGTTTGGTATCACACCAGGCACAGCCGACCGGGCATCCCTGTAAACGAATAAAAATAGCAGGAACGCCGGTGAAGTAACCCTCGCCTTGCAGGGTCTGGAACATCTCGTTAATCGGGTACTGCATAGTCATCTCAGTTAAGGGGATAAACGTTAAGTATCGCAGATCCCCGCCTAAGTATCATGCCCGATCGGTGCTTTACGCCTCAATCGCCGCCACAAAGCGCGCCGTAATCTGCTGAGGACGGGTGATTGCACCACCTACCACCACGGTATGCGCGCCCAGTGCCAGGCATCGTGCGGCCCGCTCTGGCGTGTCGACATTCCCTTCGGCCACCACCGGCACCGTAACTGCCGCAAGGACGTCGCGTAAAAAGGCGCAGTCATTATCCGGCAGAGACTGACCTGCAGTCTGCGCCGTGTAGCCGTGAAGGGTGGTGCCCACGCAGTCGAAGCCCAAATCCTGCGCCGTTTTGGCCTCGGCAACGGTGGCGATATCCGCCATCAGCAGCAGAGAGGGATAACGCGCACGAATCTGTGCGACGAGATCGGCCAACGTCTCTCCGTTCGGACGCGGGCGCGCGGTGGCGTCGAGGGCGATAATTTCCGGTGTCACCGTCATCAGTTCGTCGATCTCTTTCATGGTGGCGGTGATAAACACCTCACTGTCCGGATAATCACGCTTAATGATGCCTATCACCGATAAAGAGACGCTCGCCTGAATTGCCGCGATATCCACCACGCTGTTGGCTCGAATAGCGACCGCCCCACCCTGCGCCGCCGCCAGCGCCATGCGTGACATGATAAACGGGCTGTGCAGCGGTTCATTTTCCAGTGCCTGACAGGAGACGATCAATTTGCCTTTCAATATATCCAGTATCGTTTTCATTACGCTAAACTCTCTTCGACTTCGTTTTTAATGATGGTAACGTGCGGACCGTAAATCACCTGAACGCCGTTCCCGCGCACAATCACCCCGCGCGCGCCGGTCGCTTTTAGCGCCGCTTCGTTGACCTTGCCGCCGTCCTTCACGGTGACGCGCAGACGCGTGGCGCAGCAGTCCACCTCTTCCAGATTTTCCCGACCGCCTAATCCTGCAATCACCGCCGCTGCGCGTTCGCTTTGTGGAAGCGCACTCTCAACCACGGCCTCTTTCTCACGGCCCGGCGTGGCAAACCGGAAACGGTTAATCAGGTAACGGAAGGTGAAGTAGTAGAGGAAGAACCACGGAACGCCGACCAACGGGACGTACATCCAGTGGGTTTTGGCTTCGCCTTGCAGAACGCCAAACAGGATGAAATCGATAAAACCGCCCGAGAAGGTCTGCCCGATGGTGATGTGCAGAATATGAGCGATCATGAACGCCAGCCCATCAAAGAAGGCATGGATGACGTATAACACCGGCGCGACAAACAGGAATGAGAACTCAATCGGCTCGGTGATCCCGGTCAGGAAGGAGGTCAACGCCGCCGAGAGCAGAAGCCCGGCTACGCGCTTTTTGTTCTCCGGTTTAGCCGTGTGGTACATCGCCAGACAGGCGCCCAGCAGGCCGAACATCATGGTGATAAAGCGCCCGGACATGAAGCGCGAGGTGCCGATATAAAACTGCTGGGTATTCGGATCGGCGAGCTGCGCAAAGAAGATGCGCTGCGTGCCTTCCACCAGCTGGCCGTTGACGATTTCGCTCCCGCCCAGTGCGGTTGTCCAGAACGGCAGATAGAAGATATGGTGCAGACCAAACGGGCCGAGCATGCGCAGGATAAAACCGTACAAAAACGTGCCGAGATAACCCGTCGCGTCCACCAGCCCGCCCAGTCCAAATATCATTTTCTGGAAATGAGGCCACACAACCGTCATCAGCGCACCGACCACAATCGCCGCCAGCGAACTAATAATCGGCACAAAGCGGGAGCCGCCGAAGAAGCCGAGGAACTGCGGCAGAGCGATTTTATTAAAGCGATGGTGTAGCGTGCAGGTCACCAGGCCAATCACCACGCCGCCAAAGACGCCGGTTTCCAGCGTCTGGATCCCGAGGGTCATCCCCTGTCCCACCGCGCCGGGATTTTCATGGGCCAGCGTGCCGGTGAGGATCAGCAGCGCATTGATGGTGGCATTCATCACCAGGAATGCGAGCAGCGCCGCAAGCCCGGCGGTGCCTTTATCCGTTTTCGCCAGCCCGACCGCAACACCCACCGCAAACAGCACCGAGAGGTTGGCAAAGACAATCGATCCGGCGCTGCTCATGATGGTAAAGATGGCCTGAAGCCAGCCGACATCCAGGAACGGATATGCCGTCAGCGTATTGGGGTTGGACAACGCCCCGCCAATTCCCAGCAGCAAGCCCGCCGCGGGCAATACCGCTATCGGCAGCATGAACGATTTACCGAACCGCTGCGCCTTTTCGAACCACGCCCCTGAAGAGGCACCACTAAACATCTGCATCATATTTTCACTTCCCCCGAGTAATGATGAAAATTTTTACCACATAAATTATACAAACTGAAAATTATCACCAAAGATCGGGAAGCGGATCATACTTTTTTAAAATGACTGGCATCTCTCCCCCGCTTTCCGCCACACTAGCCCCAGAGAAACGCATTAAGGATCTTGCATGTCAGAAAATGAAAATCTGCTGCTGAGGCTGCGCCAGAGCGTCTCGGGATACAGCCCCACTCAGCAAAAACTGGGAGAGTTCGTCTTAAACGATCCCGCGAAAGTGCTTTATCTGACGATCACCGAACTGGCGCGCGAAAGTGAAACCAGTGAGGCGAGCGTGACGCGCTTATGCCGCGCGCTGGGCTGTAAGGGATATACGGAATTCAAAATGGCGCTGGCGCTGGATGTACAGCGGATCCAGGCACCTGCCAGAAAAGGCGATGAGATCGACGAGGTGGTGGAAGAGTCGGTGCAGGCGCTGCGCGATACCGCCCAGTTGCTCGACAGAGAGGTGCTACTGAAGGCGGCGCAGGCGCTGCATCAGTCGCGGTCAGTCTACATTTATGGCGTCGCGGCCAGCGCCATCATCGGGGACTATCTGCACTACAAATTATTGCGGCTGGGGAAACCGGTGCAACTGTTCAGCGATATGCATCGGGCATCAATGAACGCGACGACACTCACTCAGGACGATCTGGTGGTGGCGATTTCAAGTTCTGGTTCGACGCGTGACTTACTGCATGTGGTGAAGCTGGCGCGTAAACGTGGGGCCAAAGTGCTGGCGCTGAGCAACACGCCGCGCAGCCCGCTGGCATCGATAAGCGAAATGCTGCTGGTGGCAGCGAAACCGGAAGGACCGCTGAGTGCCGGGGCGTTAAATGCCAAAGTGGGTGTGATGCTGCTGGTGGAACTGCTGGCAACCAGTCTGATTACCCTTGACGATCACTATGGCGATGTCAGTCAGCAGACGGCCAGTGCCACCCTCCCCTTACTGCTGTAAATCAGACATAAAAAAACCCGCCGAAGCGGGTTTTTTCTTAAGAGTGAAAGCTCAGTAGATTACTGACCTTTGATCTCTTTACGACCGTTGTACGGAGCTTTTTCGCCCAGTGCTTCTTCGATACGAATCAGCTGGTTGTATTTAGCTACGCGATCAGAACGGCTCATAGAACCTGTTTTGATCTGGCCTGCAGCGGTACCAACAGCCAGGTCAGCGATGGTAGCGTCTTCAGTTTCGCCTGAACGGTGAGAGATAACGGCAGTGTAGCCAGCGTCTTTCGCCATTTTGATCGCAGCCAGAGTTTCGGTCAGAGAACCGATCTGGTTGAATTTGATCAGGATGGAGTTAACGATGCCTTTGTCGATACCTTCTTTCAGGATCTTGGTGTTGGTTACGAACAGATCGTCACCAACCAGCTGGATTTTGTCGCCCAGAACTTTAGTCTGGTATGCGAAACCATCCCAGTCAGATTCGTCCAGACCGTCTTCGATAGAGACGATTGGGTACTGTTTGGTCAGGTCTTCCAGGAAGTGAGTGAACTCTTCGGAGGAGAATGCTTTGTTGCCTTCGCCAGCCAGAACGTATTTACCGTCTTTGTAGAATTCAGATGCTGCACAGTCCATCGCCAGGGTGATGTCGGTGCCCAGCTCGTAGCCCGCTGCTTTTACTGCTTCAGCGATAACAGCCAGAGCTTCTGCGTTAGAACCCAGGTTAGGCGCGTAGCCACCTTCGTCACCAACAGCAGTGTTCATGCCTTTAGCTTTCAGAACTTTAGCCAGGTTATGGAACACTTCAGAACCCATACGAACCGCTTCTTTCAGGGATTTCGCGCCAACTGGCTGAATCATGAATTCCTGAATATCAACGTTGTTGTCCGCGTGCTCACCACCGTTGATGATGTTCATCATCGGAACTGGCATGGAGTATTTGCCTGGGGTGCCGTTCAGTTCAGCGATGTGCTCATACAGCGGCTGACCTTTAGACGCTGCAGCCGCTTTGGCGTTAGCCAGAGACACAGCCAGGATTGCGTTCGCACCGAAGTTAGATTTGTTTTCAGTACCGTCCAGGTCGATCATGATTTTATCGATGCCAGCCTGGTCTTTGGCGTCTTTGCCAAGGATTGCCTGAGCGATAGGACCGTTAACCGCGCCAACAGCTTTGGTTACGCCTTTACCCAGGAAACGGGATTTGTCGCCATCGCGCAGTTCCAGCGCTTCGCGGGAACCAGTAGAAGCACCTGACGGAGCAGCTGCCATACCGACGAAACCACCTTCCAGGTGAACTTCGGCTTCAACAGTCGGGTTACCACGGGAGTCGATGATTTCACGACCGATGACTTTAACGATTTTGGACATTAGATTTTCCTCAGTACAAGTTAAACTAAAACTCCAGACAAACAACGCGTACCGATGGTACGCGTTGCCGTTCTAACTTTTTTACTTCGCCTGACGCTTCTGGTATTCGCTCGCGGCTTTCACAAAGCCTGCAAACAGCGGATGTCCGTCACGCGGCGTTGAAGTAAATTCCGGGTGGAATTGACAGGCGACGAACCACGGATGGTTTGGCACCTCAATGATCTCGACTAACTGATCATCCCCGGAGCGGCCCGCGATACGCAGACCCGCAGCTTCGATTTGTTTCAACAGCATATTGTTGACTTCGTAGCGGTGACGATGGCGTTCAGTGATGGTTGGCGCACCATACATTTTGCGAACCAGACTATCGTCAGACACCTGGCAAGCCTGAGCGCCAAGACGCATCGTGCCACCCAGATCGCTCTTCTCAGTACGGACTTCGACGTTGCCGTCTTCATCACGCCATTCTGTAATAAGCGCCACAACAGGGTACTTACAGTCTGGCACAAATTCCGTAGAGTTCGCGTTTTCCATCCCGACTACGTTACGAGCGAACTCGATCAACGCAACCTGCATACCCAGGCAAATGCCGAGGTAAGGAATATTGTTTTCACGCGCAAAGCGTGCGGTAGCGATCTTGCCTTCAACACCGCGGTAGCCGAAGCCGCCAGGGATCAGAATAGCATCCAGATCTTTCAGAATTTCGACACCGCGGGTTTCAACATCCTGCGAATCAATCAGCTTGATGTTAACGGTTACGCGATTCTTTAGACCACCGTGTTTCAGCGCTTCAATCACTGACTTATAGGCATCCGGCAGTTCAATGTACTTGCCGACCATACCGATAGTCACTTCGCCTGCCGGATTAGCTTCTTCGTAGATAACCTGTTCCCATTCTGACAGATTAGCTTCCGGACAGTTCAAGCTGAATCGTTTACAAATATAATCGTCCAGACCCTGTGATTTCAACAGGCCCGGGATTTTATAAATGGAATCGACGTCTTTCAGAGAAATCACAGCCTTTTCAGCAACGTTACAGAACAATGCAATTTTCGCGCGCTCGTTGGCCGGAACGGCACGATCGGAGCGGCAGATCAGGATATCCGGCTGGATACCGATAGAGAGCAGTTCTTTCACGGAGTGCTGCGTCGGTTTGGTTTTCACTTCACCGGCTGCCGCCATGTATGGCACCAGCGTCAGGTGCATGAACAGCGCGTGTTCACGACCAATATCAACCGCCAGCTGACGAATCGCTTCCAGGAATGGCAGAGATTCGATATCACCCACGGTACCGCCAATTTCAACCAGCACAACGTCGTGGCCTTCGCCACCTGCGATGATGCGCTCTTTAATAGCATTGGTGATGTGCGGGATAACCTGAACGGTTGCGCCTAAGTAATCGCCACGGCGTTCTTTACGCAGAACGTCAGAGTAGATACGACCCGTGGTGAAGTTGTTGCGGCGACTCATTTTAGTACGGATGAAGCGCTCGTAGTGACCTAAGTCCAAATCGGTTTCAGCGCCGTCTTCGGTAACGAACACTTCGCCGTGCTGGATTGGGCTCATGGTGCCTGGATCGACGTTGATGTACGGATCCAGTTTCATCATAGTCACATTGAGGCCACGGGCTTCAAGAATGGCCGCGAGAGAGGCTGCGGCAATGCCTTTACCCAGAGAGGATACAACCCCGCCGGTCACAAAAATATAGTTCGTTGTCATGCTGAACCTGAGAAGTTAGGTTGGAACGATGGAATAACCAAGACGGGAAAGTAGTATACCCGAACACGGCGAGCGCCACAAACTTTCATTCTCCGTCTCCTGTCTCAGGCTTTGACAAACATAGGGAGTGAGAAAATAGCCCCTTTTGGGTAAATGTTTTTGACGCAAATCAAGCGCTTGTCATTTAAAAAATCACACAAATTGCGCTTGATCGCAAAAATCCGTTAGAGATCATGTTCCTGGCGTTTTACTTCCTGCCACACCTCTTCCATCAAATCGAGGTCCACGCCGGTCATTTCCAGGCCTCGTGCCGCAACAATCCGCTCGACTTCGCGGAAGCGACGTTCGAATTTGAGGTTGGCTTTTTGCAGCGCGGTTTCGGCTTTGACGCCCAAATGGCGCGAGAGGTTGACCGTGGCAAACAGCAGATCGCCCATCTCCTCTTCCAGGCGAGCTTCATCCACCACCGCCTGTTTAGCTTCATCCATCACTTCGTCGATCTCTTCGTACACTTTGTCGAGCACCGGGCCAAGAGAGGTCCAGTCAAAGCCCACGGCGGAGCAACGCTTCTGAATTTTATGCGCACGCATCAGGGACGGCAGACTTAATGGGATATCGTCCAGTGCGGAGTGTTGTGCTTTTTCAGCGCGTTCAGCGCTTTTGATCTGCTCCCAGCGGACCAGCACTTCTTCGCTGTTGCCAGCGGTCGCGTCGCCAAAAATATGCGGGTGGCGACGTTCGAGTTTGTCGCTAATGGCGGCACAGATATCATTAAAATCAAAACGCCCCTCTTCCTGCGCCATCTGCGCATAAAACACCACCTGGAAAAGGAGATCACCCAGTTCACCGCGCAGATCGCCAAAATCTTCGCGTGAGATAGCGTCCAGCACTTCGTAGGTTTCTTCGAGGGTATAAGGGGCGATGGTGGCGAAAGTCTGCTCTTTGTCCCACGGACAGCCGTTTTCCGGGTCACGCAGACGTTTCATAATGCCGAGCAGGCGGTCGAGTTGGTTCATTTTTACATCCAGGATAAGTAAAGATAGCCGGGTAACAACAAAGCGTTACCCGGCCAACAAAGAGTAAATTTACCCGCCGTGCAGACGTCGAGCGTCAATCACATCCGGCACCTGATTCAGCTTACCAAGCACGCGGCCCAGCACCTGCAGGTTGTAGATTTCGATAGTCATATCGATAGTCGCAAGCTGCTCGCGGGTATCGCTGCGGCTGGCGACGCCAAGGACATTAACCTTTTCGTTGGCGAGGATGGTGGTGATATCGCGCAGCAAACCGCTGCGATCGTTGGCGGTGACACGCACCACCAGCGAGTAGCCCGCGGAATAGCTTTCGCCCCACACCGCATCCACAATACGTTCTGGTGCGTGAGACTGCAGTTCTGCCAGCTGTTCGCAGTCGGAGCGGTGAATGGAGATTCCGCGCCCCTGGGTGATAAAGCCCACGATATCATCGCCAGGGATCGGCTGGCAGCAGCGAGCGATATGGTGCATCAGATTGCCGACGCCCTCCACCACTACGCGGCCATTGTCTTTGCTGCGATGCTGCGGAGTATAGGTTTTCTGCTGAAGCTGCTTCAGTGCCGCCGCATCCTGCTCCTCCGCGCTCGGTTTGTTAAACTGAGACTGCAGGAAGTTCACCATCTGGTTGAGGCGAATATCGCCCCCGCCGATAGCCGCCAGCAGCTCATCAAGCTCATTGAAGTTGTAGCGCGGCAGCAGGTGTTTTTCCGCCTCTTTGATGCTAATGCCTAAATGCTCAAGCTCATCATCGAGGATCTGGCGGCCCGCCAGGATATTCTTGTCGCGATCCTGTTTACGGAACCACGCGTGAATTTTGGAGCGTCCACGGCTGGTGGTGACATACCCCAGGTTCGGGTTCAGCCAGTCGCGGCTCGGGTTTGGCTGTTTCTGGGTGATGATTTCAATCTGATCGCCCATCTGCAGCTGATAGGTAAAGGGCACGATGCGACCGCCGATCTTCGCGCCGATGCAGCGATGCCCCACGTCGCTGTGGATGTGGTAGGCAAAATCGAGGGGAGTAGACCCGGCAGGCAGATCGACAACGTCGCCTTTTGGTGTAAAGACATAGACCCGATCGTCGAAGACCTGGCTGCGCACTTCGTCGAGCATTTCGCCAGAGTCGGCCATCTCTTCCTGCCACGCTATCAACTTACGCAGCCAAGCAATGCGGTCTTCATGGCCGGTGCGCGTTCCGCTGGATGGGCCTTCTTTGTACTTCCAGTGCGCCGCGACGCCCAGCTCGGCGTCTTCGTGCATCTGTTTGGTACGAATCTGAATCTCGACCGTTTTCCCGCCCGGCCCGAGCACTACCGTATGAATCGACTGGTAACCGTTCGGTTTCGGGTTCGCCACGTAGTCGTCGAACTCATCTGGCAGATGGCGGAAGTGAGTATGCACTATCCCCAGCGCGGCGTAGCAGTCCTGCAGGCGATCGGCAACGATGCGCACTGCGCGCACGTCGAACAGCTCGTCAAAGGCGAGATGTTTTTTCTGCATTTTGCGCCAGATGCTGTAGATGTGCTTCGGACGACCATAGACCTCCGCCCGCACGTTCTCTTCTTTCATTGACTGGCGCAATCCGCCCACGAACTCGTCGATATAGTGTTCACGATCGATACGGCGTTCGTGCAGCAGTTTGGCAATGCGTTTGTATTCTGCCGGGTGCAGGTAACGGAAGCAGTAATCCTCAAGCTCCCATTTCAGCTGGCCGATACCTAAGCGGTTCGCGAGGGGCGCATAGATATTGGTACACTCTTTCGCTGCCAGCACGCGTTCATCTTCCGGCGCGTCTTTTACTTCACGCAGGTGCGCGATGCGCTCGGCAAGCTTAATCACCACGCAGCGGAAATCATCCACCATCGCGAGCAGCATGCGACGAACGTTATCTACCTGTTCCGAGGAGACGGAATCTGTCTGGGCGGCTTTTAGCTGGCGGATGGCGGCCATATCGCGCACGCCGTGAATAAGCGCCACAACCGGCTTACCGACGCTGTCACGCAGCACGTCTTCGCTCACCACTTCGGCATCTGCCAGCGGGAAGAGCAGCGCGGCCTGCAGCGTTTCGAGATCCATGTTCAGCATGGAGAGGATTTCAACCATCTCGATGCCGCGCCACAACAGCAGTTCGGCATCGGCATGTCCCTGCGTTGTGCGCAGACAATAGGCCCAGGTTTCGGTTAAGCGTTCACACGACTGCTGGCTGGAAATCCCCAGACTTGCGATCCATTTTTGTGGGTCAAACTCACCAGCTTTATTGAGATGTGCACTTCTTACCGCAACCATCGTCCTCTCCTTTAGGGACAAGGGCCTGTCGAATTCGACAAGCCGAAATTCGTTAGTTCTGCTCGAACAACACCATTGATTCCAGATGCCCAGTGTGCGGGAACATGTCCAGCATTGCCAGACGCTGAATCTGGTAACCCGCGCCCAATAAAGCCTCGCTGTCGCGGGCGAGCGTGGCCGGGTTACAGGAAACATAGACCACGCGTTTTGGCGCGAGTTTAATTATATGCTGCATTACGCCAGGCGCACCGGCGCGAGCCGGATCGAGCAGGATTTTATCGAAACCGTGCTTTGCCCACGGCTGCCGGGTGACATCTTCTTCCAGATTTTCATGAAAAAATGTCACATTGTGCAACGCGTTGCGCTGCGCATTTTCCTGCCCTTTTGCCACCAGCGCCTCGACGCCTTCTACGCCGACAACGCTGGCCGCCCGTTTTGCAAGCGGTAGGGTGAAATTCCCCATCCCGCAAAACAGATCCAGTACCCGGTCACCGGGCTGAACATCCAGCCACGCGATTGCAGTGGCGACCATCTGCTGGTTTACGCCGTCGTTTACCTGAATGAAGTCGCGCGGACTGAACGTTAAGCGTAGCCCGTCCGACAGATACCAGGGAGTTTCACCTGTAACCTGCTCAAGTATCTCGCTTTGTGGCGCAAGAAAAAGCGCCAGCTCGTGAGAATGCGAAAAGCGTTCCAGTTTTTCGCGGTCTTTGGCAGAAAGTGGCGCCGTGTGACGCAGCACCATCAGCGGGCCGTTATCGGCCAGTACCAGTTCCACATGCCCCAGCGAACGCACGCCCTGTAGATCAGACAGGCAGTTGCGCAGGTCCGGGAGCAATGCCTCAAGACGGGGCACCAAAACGGGGCATTGATTCACGTCGACAATGTCACTGGCGCTGCTCTTGCGAAAACCCATCTCCAGCTTTTGTGTTTTCGGTTGATAGTTCAGGCTCAGACGTGCCCGACGGCGGTAGCCCCACGGCTCGCCGGCGATGATGTCGTTCACCTCATGCTTGATAAGCCGTGCCAGGGCGGTGCTTTTGCTGCGCTGTTGCAGGGCAACGCTGGCATGCTGCTGCTGACAGCCGCCGCACACGCCATAATGCGGGCAGCGTGGCGCTGTACGTTCTGCGCAATCATTAAGGCGACGCTTCACTTTGCCGCGAGCAAACTTGTTCTTGTCTTCCGTCAGGGTGACTTCGGCACGCTCAGTGGGTAATAATCCGGGGATAAATACCGTCTTACCATTATGACGCGCAACGCCCTGGCCGAAGGGGTCAAGGTCGGTGACATCAACAGTTATGATCTGACGCGTCGTCACGCGTCGCTTTGCAGAGTAGAATTGCGCCATTGCCGAGAATTTTCTCAAATAAACATAATGACTCTAATTGTCCCATAACGGAACTCCATGACCAACTACAGCCTGCGCGCGCGCATGATGATTTTGATCCTCGCCCCGACCGTTTTAATCGGTTTGCTGCTGAGCATCTTCTTCGTTGTGCACCGTTACAATGACTTGCAGCGTCAACTGGAAGATGCGGGAGCCAGCATCATCGAACCGTTGGCCGTCTCCAGCGAATACGGCATGAACCTGCAAAACCGTGATTCCCTCGGCCAGTTAATCAGCGTTTTGCATCGTCGGCATTCAGAAATCGTGCGCGCCATTTCGGTCTATGACGAGAATAACCGGCTGTTTGTCACGTCGAATTTTCACCTCGATCCCGGCGAGCTTAAAATCCCCGACGGTACGCCTTTCCCGCGCCATCTGAGCGTGGTGCGACGCGGCGACATCATGATCCTGCGTACGCCCATTATCTCGGAAAGCTATTCACCTGATGAATCGGCCATATCAGATGCCAAGGCCAGTAATAATATACTGGGATATGTGGCGCTGGAGTTGGATCTCAAGTCAGTGCGCCTGCAACAGTACAAAGAAATTTTCATCTCCAGCGTCATGATGCTGTTCTGTATCGGCATTGCGCTGATTTTCGGCTGGCGATTGATGCGTGACGTCACCAGCCCGATTCGCAATATGGTGAACACAGTCGACCGTATCCGTCGCGGGCAGCTCGATAGCCGCGTCGAAGGGTTTATGCTCGGCGAGCTGGATATGCTGAAAAACGGCATCAACTCGATGGCAATGTCGCTGGCGGCCTATCACGAAGAGATGCAGCACAACGTCGACCAGGCGACCTCCGATCTGCGCGAAACCTTAGAGCAGATGGAGATCCAGAACGTCGAGCTGGATCTGGCGAAGAAACGCGCCCAGGAAGCGGCGCGTATTAAATCGGAGTTCCTGGCGAATATGTCCCACGAGCTGCGTACGCCGCTGAACGGGGTGATTGGCTTTACCCGCCTGACGCTCAAATCGGAGCTTAATCCGACTCAGCGCGATCACCTGCACACCATCGAGCGTTCCGCCAATAACCTGCTGGCGATCATCAACGATGTTCTCGACTTCTCCAAGCTGGAAGCGGGCAAGCTCATCCTCGAAAGTATCCCCTTCCCGCTGCGCAGTACGCTGGATGAGGTGGTCACTCTGTTGGCCCACTCCTCCCACGACAAAGGCCTTGAGCTAACGCTGAACATCAAAAACGACGTGCCGGATAACGTCATCGGCGATCCCCTGCGCCTGCAGCAGGTGATCACTAACCTGGTGGGCAACGCGATCAAATTTACCGAGAGCGGCAACATCGATGTGCTGGTTGAGCGCCGGGCGATAAGCAATAACAAAGTGCAGATCGAGGTGCAGATACGCGATACGGGCATCGGTATTCCCGAGCGCGATCAGTCGCGGCTGTTCCAGGCGTTCCGGCAGGCTGATGCCAGCATCTCGCGTCGCCACGGCGGGACAGGTCTGGGGCTGGTGATCACCCAGAAACTGGTGAAAGAGATGGGCGGCGATATCTCCTTCCACAGCCAGCCGAATCGTGGCTCAACCTTCTGGTTCCATATTAATCTCGATCTGAACCCGAACGTGGTGACGGACGGACCGATGACGGATTGCCTGCGCGGTAAGCGTCTGGCCTATATCGAACCCAACGCCGCAGCCGCGCAGAGCACGTTGGATGTGCTCAGCACCACGCCGCTGGAGGTGATTTACAGCCCGACGTTCTCGGCGCTGGCAGTCGACCATTACGATATTCTGCTGATGGGCATTCCCGTGACGTTCACCGGTGAGCTGACCATGCAGCAGGAGCGGCTGGCGAAGGCCGCATCGATGACCGATTACCTGCTCCTGGCTTTGCCGTGCCACGCGCAGCTTAACGCGGAAGAGCTGAAAAACGACGGTGCCGCCGCCTGTCTGTTAAAGCCCCTTACCGCAACGCGCCTGCTGCCTGCGCTGACGGAATATTGCCGCATTAATCATCAGGCGATCCCTGTCTCGAGTGACGATCACAAGCTGCCCATGAGCGTGATGGCGGTGGATGACAATCCGGCTAACCTGAAACTCATCGGCGTATTGCTGGAGGATCAGGTACATCACGTTGAGCTGTGCACCAGCGGCCCGCAGGCGGTTGAACAGGCCAAACAGATGCAGTTCGATCTGATCCTGATGGATATTCAGATGCCGGGCATGGACGGCATTCGCGCCTGCGAGCTGATTCGCCAGCTGCCGCATCAGCAGCAGACGCCGGTGATTGCGGTGACCGCTCACGCCATGGCCGGGCAAAAAGAGAAACTGCTCAGCGCCGGGATGAATGATTATCTGGCTAAACCGATCGATGAAGAGAAGCTGCACAGCCTGCTGCTGCGCTATAAACCGGGCTTCGCAACCGGAGTGTCTTTAGCAACGCCAGAACCGGCAGAGTTCAGCGTAAACCCGAACGCCACGCTCGACTGGCAGCTGGCGCTGCGTCAGGCGGCCGGAAAACCCGATCTGGCACGTGAAATGCTGCAAATGCTGGTCGCGTTCCTGCCGGAAATCCGTAACAAAGTGGAAGAACAGCTGGTCGGGGAACACCCAGACGATCTCCTCGAAGCGATCCATAAACTGCACGGTAGCTGCAGCTACAGCGGGGTTCCGCGTCTGAAAAGCCTTTGTCATTTGCTGGAACAGCAGCTGCGCTCGGGCACAGCGGAATCTGAGCTGGAGCCGGAGTTTCTCGAGTTGCTGGATGAGATGGATAATGTGACGCGGGACGCGAGGAAAGTATTAGGGGGGTAGTTTTCTGCTTTAGACCCTTCTGCCTGGCCCTCTCCGTGTGAGAGAGGGCAAGGAAAAACTACGCGCTCTTGCCCATTTTCAACACTGCAGCAATATTCCGCGCTGCCATCCGCACATTCTCTTCTGCATTTTTCAGCGCCTCTTCCAGCGTACAGACGGTGTAAATCACGCTAAATACCGCGTCGATACCGTGCTCATGCACCACGCCGACATCCGCCGTCAGGCTGCCCGCAATTCCAATAACCGGCTTGTTATAACGTTTGGCGACTTTCGCCACGCCGACGGGAACTTTGCCATGGATCGTCTGGCTGTCGATGCGTCCTTCGCCGGTGATCACCAGGTCTGCATCGGCGACGTGGTTATCCAGATGCAGCGCATCGGTGACAATCTCAATGCCCTGACGCAACTCTGCGCCGCAAAACGCATACAGCGCTGCGCCCATCCCGCCAGCCGCCCCGCCACCTTCCAGATTGAGGACGTCGATATCCAGGTCGCGGGCGATAATTTTCGCGTAATGGGCCAGAGAATCATCGAGCCGGGCGATCATCTCCGGCGTCGCCCCTTTTTGCGGGCCAAATACCGCCGATGCCCCTTCTTTGCCCGTCAGTGGATTGGTTACGTCGCAGGCCACTTCAATACGACAGTTAGCCAGGCGGGTATCCAGCTCGCTGATATCAATCCGCGCCAGCTTCTCAAGCTCGCCGCCACCCATGCCAATAGGATTATCTTCAGCATCCAGCAGCTTCGCACCGAGTGCCTGCACCATTCCGGCTCCGCCGTCGTTGGTGGCGCTGCCGCCGATACCGATGATGATGTGTTTAACGCCTGCATCAAGGGCGTGGCGAATCAGTTCGCCTGTCCCCCAGGAGGTGGTTTTCAACGGATTGCGTGAGGAAGGCGCCACCATCTCCAGGCCGCTCGCCGCCGCCATTTCGATGAATGCGCTCTGCTCGTCGCCGGATAACCCGTAGAACCCTTCCACGTTTTCGCCTAAGGGGCCCGTGACCCGCACCTTGATAATACCGCCCTGTGTGGCTGCGACCATCGCCTCCACCGTCCCTTCGCCGCCGTCGGCAACGGGCAGTTTGACGTAGTGCGCGTCGGGGAGAATCTCGCGAAATCCCTGCTCGATTGCCGTCGCCACCTCAAGAGCACTCAAACTCTCCTTGTACGAGTCCGGTGCGATTACTATTTTCATAAGCCATCCTTACGCCTGTTGACTGGATTGAGCATACACCCGCGCTGAAAACAAAAATGCCGACTCCCGCAGGAACCGGCATTCACACTTAGCGCACCATGCACGGTTGCTTGTTGTTAAACGTCCAGTCCGGGATGAGATACTGCATCGCCATCGCGTCGTCGCGCGCGCCCAGGCCATGCTTCTGATACAGTTCGTGCGCTTTCATCAGTTGATCCATATCCAGCTCTACGCCCAGACCCGGCGTGGTCGGCACTTGCACCATTCCGCCTTTAATTTCGAACGGCTGTTTGGTCAGGCGCTGATTGCCCTCCTGCCAGATCCAGTGAGTATCAATCGCCGTAATGTTGCCCGGCGCGGCGGCGGCCACATGGGTGAACATTGCCAGTGAAATATCAAAGTGGTTGTTGGAGTGCGAGCCCCAGGTCAGCCCGAACTCATGGCACATCTGCGCCACGCGCACGGAGCCTTGCATTGTCCAGAAGTGCGGGTCCGCCAGTGGAATATCAACCGACTGCAGCGACAGCGTATGGCCCATCTGACGCCAGTCGGTGGCGATCATATTAGTCGCCGTTGGCAGCCCAGTCGCGCGACGGAACTCGGCCATCACCTCACGTCCGGAGAAGCCCTGCTCCGCACCGCACGGATCTTCTGCATACGCCAGTACGCCTTTCAGCTGTTTGCCGATGCCGATCGCTTCATTAAGCGACCAGGCCCCGTTCGGATCCAGCGTTACGCGCGCCTGCGGGAAGCGTTTCGCCAGCGCGACAATCGACTCGGCCTCTTCTTCGCCCGCCAGCACGCCGCCTTTCAGTTTGAAATCGTTAAAACCGTATTTTTCGTAAGCGGCTTCCGCCAGGCGTACCACCGCCTCCGGCGTCATGGCTTCATCGTGACGAAGGCGATACCAGTCGCATTTTTCGTCCGGCTGGCTCTGGTACGCCAAAGGCGTGAGTTTGCGATCGCCGACGAAGAACAGATAGCCGAGCATTTCGACTTCACTGCGCTGCTGCCCTTCCCCCAGCAGCGACGCCACGTTAACCCCTAAATGCTGCCCAAGCAGATCCAGCATCGCGGCTTCGATCCCCGTCACCACGTGAATGGTAGTACGCAGATCGAAGGTTTGCAGCCCACGGCCTCCCGCATCGCGGTCAGCAAAAGTAGCGCGCACGGCGTTTAAGACATTTTTGTACTCGCCCAGGGTTTTGCCCACCACCAGCGGGATCGCCTCTTCCAGGGTTTTGCGGATCTTCTCGCCGCCTGGAATTTCGCCCACGCCCGTGTGGCCAGAGTTATCTTTGATAATCACAATGTTGCGGGTAAAGAACGGAGCATGGGCGCCGCTCAGGTTCATCAGCATGCTGTCGTGGCCCGCGACGGGAACAATCTGCATGGCAGTGACGACAGGTGTAGAGAAAGTGGTCATGGTGCAATCCTTTTAATTAGTGACGACCAAACGCCGGGCGTTTGCGGTCAAATGTCCAGCCGGGAACGAGATACTGCATTGGGCCTGCGTCGTTGCGCGCGCCACCTGGCAGTGTCTTATACAGTTCGTGGGCCTTGTGGATCTGATCCCAGTCCAGCTCCACGCCCAGCCCCGGCGCATCCGGGACGGCAATCTTGCCGTCTTTTATCTCCAGCGGATTTTTGGTCAGGCGCGCGTCGCCCTCCTGCCAGATCCAGTGCGTATCGATAGCCGTGGGTGTGCCGGGAGCCGCGGCCCCCACATGCGTAAACATCGCCAGTGAGATATCGAAATGGTTATTCGAGTGACAGCCCCAGGTCAGGCCCCAGTCGTCGCACAACTGCGCGACACGCACCGCCCCGGAGAGCGTCCAGAAGTGCGGGTCTGCCAGCGGAATGTCCACGGAATTGAGCATCACCGCGTGGCCCATTTCGCGCCAGTTCGTGGCGATCATATTGGTTGCCACCGGCAGCCCTGTCGCGCGGCGAAATTCCGCCATCACTTCGCGACCGGAGAAACCCTGCTCGGCCCCGCACGGATCTTCCGCGTAAGTGAGCACGTCGTTAAGCCCTTTGCAGAGCGAAATCGCCTCGTCCAGTCGCCAGGCACCGTTAGGGTCAACGGTGATTCGCGCATCCGGGAAACGTTTTTTCAGGGCTCGGGCGCTGTCGATCTCCTGCTCGCCAGGCAGGACGCCGCCCTTGAGTTTGAAATCCTTAAAGCCGTAGCGATCCTGTGCCGCCTCGGCTAAGCGAACCACCGCCTCGCTGGTTAGCGCTTCCTGATGACGCAGGTGATACCAGTCATGATTGCCCGGCGTGCTGGAGAGATAGGGCAGATCGGTTTTCTTGCGATCGCCCACGTAGAACAGATACCCGAGCACGGTGACGGCATCGCGCTGTTTGCCCGGCCCCAGCAGTTCGCACACCGGCACGTTCAGCGCCTTGCCGAGCAGATCGAGTAGCGCCGCTTCGAGCGCAGCCACCGCATTCACCCGCAGCTCGAACGTCCAGGCCCCTTTGCCGAAGGTATCAAAATCGGCGGCCTGATTGCCTTTGTGTACCTGCTGCACCACCTTGTTCAGACGCGCGATCTGCTGGCCGACAACCACCGGAACGGCGTCCAGCAGAGTCTGGAGAATCACCTCACCGCCAGGCGCTTCACCGACGCCAGTATTCCCGGCGTTATCCGTGAGCACCACAATATTGCGCGTAAAGTACGCGTTATGGGCACCCCCGATGTTGAGCAGCATGCTGTCGTAACCGGCCACCGGAATGACCTGCATGTCGGTAATGACTGGACTTGACTGTGTATTCATCATGCACGCCCCGCGACCGGTTTCAGCTCAACGCGTTTGATGTCGCCCACCAGCACCAGATAGCTGAGAACCGCCACCAGCGCGTGGACACCCACGTAAATCAGTGCGCCATTGAAGGAGCCTGTGGTCCCAACGATGTAGCCGATGGCGATAGGGGTAACGATGCCGGAAATGTTACCGAACATATTGAACAGACCGCCACTCAGGCCGCTGATCTCTTTCGGCGCGGTATCTGCCATCACCGCCCAGCCCAGCGCACCAATCCCTTTGCCAAAGAAGGCCATCGCCATAAAGCCAATAATCATCCATTCGGCACTCACATAGTTGCAGAACACCATCGTCATGGAGAGCAGCATGCCCAGTACAATCGGGGTTTTACGCGCGATATTCAGCGAACCGGTGCGACGCATCAGCCAGTCGGAAATCACCCCGCCCAGCACGCCACCGATAAAGCCGCACACCGCCGGAACCGAGGCCACAAAGCCCGCTTTCAGAATCGACATTCCGCGCGCCTGCACCAGATAGACCGGGAACCAGGTGATGAAAAAGTAGGTTAAGGCGTTAATGCAGTATTGCCCAAGGTAGATGCCTATCATCATCCGCGAGCCAATCAGCTGTTTGATCTGGCCCCACTTCTGGCTGAACGGCACTTTGGCTTTATCATTTTTCTGATCCATGTTGATCAGCGCACCGCCTTCAGCGATGTACTCCAGCTCTTTCTTGTTCACGCCCGGATGTTGATTCGGTTCGTGGATCACTTTTAGCCAGACAAAGCTGATGACGATCCCCAGTCCGCCCATAAAGAAGAAGACGTGTGACCAGCCCACTTCGTGGGTCAGCCAGCCCATAATCGGCGCGAAAATGACCGTCGCGAAATACTGGGCGGAGTTAAAAATCGCCACCGCCGTGCCCCTCTCCTGCGCCGGGAACCAGGCCGCGACGATACGGCTGTTGCCAGGGAAGGAGGGCGCTTCTGCCAGCCCTACCAGGAAACGTAAGGTAAAGAGGGCAACGATAATGCCGAAGCCGCTGAAGATATCGACGAAGCCCTGCAGCAACGTAAACATCGACCAGATAAAGATGGACCAGAAGTAAACGCGTTTGGAACCGAAGCGGTCAAGCAGCCAGCCGCCGGGGATTTGGCCAATCACATAGGCCCAAGAAAATGCGGAGAAGACATATCCCATGCCGACCGGATCAAGCCCGATGTCTTTTGCCATTTCAGAGCCGGCAATCGACAGCGTGGCGCGGTCGCCATAGTTGAAGGACGTGACGATAAACAGCATCACCACTATCCAGTAGCGAGCATTGGTGCGCTTCTCAGCGCTGCTCGCCGCTTGGCTTAATGTACTCATTGTTGCACTCCTGAATCTTGGCTTGCGCCAGGTTCATTCTGTACGACATAACCTGTAGGGTAATCAGAATGAGAGGTTAGTGTTTTGCAGTTTTGGTACGGCATTTCTGGTACGGATAAGAGCCGTTTTATGGTTTCTAACTGCTTTTTTTGGTAACTGACGGGAAAAGTATATGTAAGAGGAGGCAGCAGCCTCACCGTGCATCAACACAACATTGGCGCACGAGTTGGAGGTTGTTTGTGGCAAAAGCCCAGGGGAGTGGAAGATGGTTCACGAAAATGAGGAAGAATGTGAGCCAGATTACCTGGCGGCGCTGCGCTTGCGCAGGCCTACATTGTAGGCCGAGGTTTGAGGCCGGGTAAGGCGTAACAGCCTCCCGGCGAAGGGTTATTTGAGCAACGCGCCCCACTGCTCAACCCACGGATTAGATTCGCTTTCTGGCTCCGGGTGTTCACCGGCGTCGATCAGCAGCATCTCACCCACGCGCTTCGCGCTTTGCTCCTGCAGCAGAGCGTCAAACTGCTTACCGCCCCCGCAGAAATGGGTGTAGCTGCTGTCACCGAGGGCGATAATGCCGTAGCGCGTATCGGGCTGATAGCCCAGCGTGTCTTTGATTGCCTGGAAGAGCGGAACAATGCTGTCTGGCAGATCGCCCTGCCCGGTTGTTGACGTCACTACCAGCACGTACTGATCTTTATATTTTTCCCAGTCGGAAAGTGTGGGATCTTCATAGACCGTCGCTTTGTGACCCTGACTTAACAGAATCGCCTCGGCCTCTTCGGCCACCAGCAGCGAGTTACCGTACATTGTGCCGACAAAAATGCCTACTTCAGCCATGCTTCACTCCCTTCATTATCGCTATTGCTGTTCATCCTGAACGTTGCTCGCCACAAACTCAACCCTTTCATTTTCGGGGAGTTGTCCCATCCAGCCAAACTGTGACAGCGCCTGCATCCAGACGTCATCCAGCCCCGCACGGATCACCAGCGGTTCGCCGGTGAAGGGGTGGGTCAGGCTGAGCTGGCTGGCGTGCAGCATCAGGCGGTTGCAGCCAAAATGCTCGGCGGCGCTGCGGTTCTGACGCAAATCGCCGTGCTTGCTGTCGCCAATGATCGGATGACGCAGATGGGAGAGATGGCGACGCAGCTGGTGCTTGCGCCCGGTATGAGGCTCAAGCTCCACCAGCCCGTAGCGCGTGGTCGGGAATTTACCCGTGGCAACGGGCATTTCGACCGTCGCCAGACCGCGATAATCTGTCACTGCTGGCTGCGGCTCTTTATCATCACGGGCAAATTTATCTGCGATTTTATCCAGCTCTTCGACCAGCGGATAATCAAGCGTCGCTTCGTCCATCAGCCAGCCGCGCACGATGGCGTGATAACGTTTTTGAATCTGATGCTGTTCGAACTGCTGAGACAAAAGGCGTCCGGCTTCGCTGGAAAGCCCCATCAACAGGACGCCTGAGGTAGGCCTATCAAGACGGTGGACGGTAAACACGTGCTGACCAATCTGGTCACGCACGGTTTGCATCACCACAACTTTCTCGTCGCGATCCAGCCAGCTACGGTGGACCAGCCAGCCAGAAGGTTTATTGACCGCGACCAGCCACTCGTCCTGGTAGAGGATCTCAATGGTCATGCCTGGCCGCCGGAAAACAGCGTGTCCAGGCGTTGTAGTTCAATCAGCACGATATCGCGCGCCGGGTGCTGCGCATCAAGCGCCATTTCATAATAGGGGCAGATGGCAAAATCGTGGGGCAGCGGATGGCCGCCATCCAGCAGCGCGTGCAGGCGCGGGATGAGCACCCACTGCAGCCATTCAAACGGCTCCAGGGTGTCCAGACAGAATGGCTGGGTACTGGCGAAAGCCTCTTGCTGCGGCGCCGTTTCCTGCCACAGCTGATGGAGGCGCATCAGAGCTTCGATAGCGTGCAACTGCGCACGAACGCTGTCGTTATGCGTCATAAAAACCTCAACTGAAAAACTGAACGGCGCGCAGCATAGCATTCCGGGGCGCAGAAATAAAAAAAGGGAGCACTGTATAAACAGTGCTCCCGGTTCGTTTCGCAGCATTCCAGCTACAATTTGTGCTCCCTGCTCGTCCGTGACAACTTTTCCAGTGGCCGTGAGGCCTGATCGTCCGTAACCGCGCATCCTGCTCACATCATCCTGATGTGAATGTTTCATCCTGAAACGTCCTGGCCTTCCTGACCCACCGGGCATCATGTCCGGTTCTCATTCTCCGTCCTGGAGGTGTCCCTTACGCATCCTGCGTGATCCTTTTGCTTCAATCCTGAAGCCTTCCTGCCGCGCCATCCTGACGTGTCCTGTGTGAGTAACGTCATCATCCTGATGTTCGTTTCTCGTGTCGTCATCCTGTCGACGGGATATAGAATCCCCTATTACGCTTCGTCTTACAACCCACCTAATCAGGCTTACCGTTATCACTGTTGCGATGACAACGCGACATTTACAATCTAACCATATGAAATAAATCGTTATTAAATGAATAACTGATTACGTCATGCGGTTATATGACGGCGATCTCTCACAAGCCTTGTAAGAGATCTCTCACAAAGTCTGTAGCATAACGGATTACAAAACGGGGTCGAGCTGATTAAGGAATTCCGCAAGTGAGGGGGCGAGAACATCGCGTTTGCGGGTGCCGAGCGTCTCTTTGATCACTTCGCCGTTCAGGTTAGCAACAGCGATCACATCCAGTTCGCTGTCGAGCGTCGCGATAAACAGCGTCGGTGCAAGCTTCAGGCGTTTTTGCGTCACCAGATGTCCAATCAAGTTCTTCTGAACTCGCTGGAAATCCACTTCGCTCCAGGTCTGTAGCAGCGTCATCGTTTCATTGCCGAAACGGGCGCGCATATCCCCGGCAAACTGTGTGGTGTAAAACGCATGAACGGCTGGTTGTACCACAATGTCCATGGCGCGCTCAACCGCATTTACATTCTGCTGTTCCGTGAAGGGCTGTGGCTGCCAGATGATTTTATCGTCGAGCGTCGTAATAATGCACGGGGACGGCACGCCGTATAACTCTTCACTTTGCGGCCATGTGTCATGCTGTTGATGCCATGCATCGCAGTAGCGCGCAGTGAACGCCGTCAGGGCATTTGCAGTCACAATATCCACCGATTTCTCTCTTCACCTAAGACAGGATAAACTTGTGCCTATAGTTTACCTGCAAAGTGACAATGAAACATGTCTTACGAAAATCATCAGGCGTTATCAGGCTTAACGCTGGGCAAAACCACTGATTACCGCGATACCTACGACGCCACCCTGCTACAGGGCGTTCCACGCAGTCTGAACCGCGATCCGCTTGGCCTGTCCGCGGATGCACTGCCGTTTGTCGGCGGTGATATCTGGACGCTTTACGAGCTCTCCTGGCTCAACGCGCGCGGTTTGCCGCAGGTCGCCGTGGGCCACGTTGAGCTGGATTACGCCAGCATAAATCTGGTGGAGTCCAAAAGCTTTAAGCTCTATCTCAACAGCTTTAACCAGACACGTTTTGACTCCTGGGAGGACGTGCAGCGCACGCTGGCGCGCGATCTGAGTGCCTGCGCGCAGGGTGACGTGACCGTGGCGCTGTATCGTCTGAATGAGCTGGAGGGTCAGCCGGTGGCGCATTTCCACGGCACCTGCATTGACGATCAGGAGATCGAAATTGAGAGCTACGAATTCAGCACCGATTATCTGCAAAACGCGGCGGGCGAAAAAGTCGTTGAAGAGACGCTGGTCAGCCACCTGCTGAAATCCAACTGTCTGATCACCCACCAGCCTGACTGGGGCTCAGTGCAAATTCAGTATCGCGGCCCGAAAATTGACCGTGAAAAACTGCTGCGTTATCTTGTGTCGTTCCGCCATCACAACGAGTTTCACGAGCAGTGCGTCGAGCGCATCTTCAATGATATCCAGCGCTTCTGCCAGCCGGAGAAACTGAGCGTGTACGCCCGTTACACCCGTCGCGGCGGGCTGGACATTAACCCGTGGCGCACCAATACCGACTTTGTTCCGGCCACCGGACGCCTGGTTCGTCAGTAAATTTGTGAAATATGCGGGCTGTATTCCGCGTCTAAGGTTGTGAAACGTCATAAGCCAGGGCTATTGTAATCAACAGGGAAAGAAGATCTTTATCCCGTAAGGAGCTCACTTGATTACACATATTAGCCCGCTTGGCTCAATGGATATGTTGTCGCAGCTGGAAGTGGACATGCTTAAACGCACGGCCAGCAGTGACCTGTATCAACTGTTTCGCAACTGTTCACTTGCCGTTCTGAACTCCGGAAGTCTGACAGATAACAGTAAAGAGTTGCTGTCTCGCTTTGAAAGCTTTGATATCAACGTGTTGCGCCGCGAGCGTGGCGTGAAGCTTGAAGTGATAAATCCGCCGGAAGAGGCCTTTGTTGATGGGCGGATCATTCGCTCTCTGCAGGCCAACCTGTTCGCCGTGTTGCGCGACATCCTGTTTGTTAACGGACAAATTCACAATGCCGGGCGCTTCCAGCACCTTAATCTGGAAAGCTCGGCACACATGACCAACCTGGTCTTTTCCATTCTGCGTAATGCTCGCGCCCTGCACGTAGGCGAGGCGCCTAACATGGTTGTCTGCTGGGGCGGCCACTCTATTAACGAAACTGAATATCTCTACGCACGCCGCGTAGGCACCCAGCTCGGCCTGCGCGAACTGAATATCTGCACCGGCTGTGGTCCTGGCGCGATGGAAGCGCCAATGAAAGGCGCAGCGGTCGGCCACGCGCAGCAGCGCTATAAAGAAGGCCGTTTCATTGGTATGACGGAGCCTTCCATTATCGCGGCCGAGCCACCGAACCCGCTGGTGAATGAGCTGATCATCATGCCGGATATCGAAAAACGTCTCGAAGCCTTCGTACGTATCGCACACGGGATCATTATCTTCCCGGGCGGCGTCGGAACGGCGGAAGAGCTGCTTTATCTGCTGGGTATTCTGATGAATCCGGCGAATAAAAATCAGGTCTTGCCGCTGATCCTGACCGGGCCAAAAGAGAGTGCTGATTACTTCCGCGTGCTGGACGAGTTTATCGTTCACACCCTGGGCGAAGCGGCGCGTAGCCACTACCGCATTATCATTGACGATGCGGCAGAAGTGGCGCGTCAGATGAAAAAGGCGATGCCGCTGGTCAAAGAGAACCGCCGTGATACGGGCGATGCGTACAGCTTTAACTGGTCGATTCGTATCGCGCCAGACCTTCAGAAGCCGTTCGAACCGTCCCACGAGAATATGGCAAACCTGAAACTGTATCCGGATCAGCCCGTTGAAGTGCTGGCCGCGGATCTGCGTCGTGCGTTCTCCGGCATCGTGGCCGGTAACGTAAAAGAGGTAGGCATTCGCGCCATCGAAGAGTACGGTCCGTACAAAATCCACGGCGACAGCCAGATGATGCGCCGCATGGACGATCTGCTGCAGGGCTTTGTCGCCCAGCACCGTATGAAGCTGCCCGGCTCGGCCTATATCCCCTGTTATGAGATTTGCGCCTGACCGTCAGTTGCTTTCACTCAATTTAAGCCGGGCACTGCCCGGCTTTTTCATTTCTTCTGATAAAACATAGGCATTACTTATCTTATTTACATTTCCGACTCGAACGCAAACGATTACCTTGATTTTCAAACCGTGATTTATCAGCCTTAATCCAAATTACCTGCAAGAAAAAACTAAAAATCGCCATCTTTACAGCGGAAGCCACGTATCTCGCTGTCCGATCTTTCACGCCGTATGTCGTTAATGGTAGCCTTCGCGCCCGTAAATCCGCTTTGACGTTTTATTAACAGTTTTTTGGTCTAAATATGCCCACTTCAAAAGTGGATTATTGCATTTGGGATCAGGATCACTGATACATTCATTACTTAAATGTATCTTTCCGCCCGCCAATAGTTACGGGCAAAAATTATAAAAAAACCGTCATTGAACGAATTTCATATTACCGTCGGGCCCTTTTTCATCGGAATTGACTAAAAAGCCTGACTAATTGCTTCCTCCAGGAGAAATAGATGGAAACCACTCAAACCAGCACCATTGCTTCGACAGAATCCCGAAGTGGATGGCGCAAAACGGACACCATGTGGATGCTGGGCCTGTACGGTACAGCAATCGGCGCTGGTGTCTTGTTCCTGCCGATCAACGCAGGCGTTGGCGGTCTGATTCCGCTGATCATCATGGCTATCATTGCCTTCCCAATGACTTACTTTGCACACCGCGGCCTGACCCGTTTTGTGCTGTCCGGTAAAAACCCAGGCGAAGACATCACTGAAGTTGTTGAAGAGCACTTCGGCGTTGGCGCAGGTAAACTGATTACCCTGCTTTACTTCTTCGCGATTTACCCGATTCTGCTGGTTTACAGCGTGGCGATTACCAACACCGTTGAAAGCTTCATGACGCACCAGCTGCACATGACGCCGCCACCGCGCGCTATTCTGTCTCTGATCCTGATCGTGGGTATGATGACCATCGTTCGTTTCGGCGAGCAGATGATCGTTAAAGCGATGAGCGTTCTGGTGTTCCCGTTCGTGATTGCCCTGATGGTGCTGGCTTTCTACCTGGTTCCACAGTGGAACGGTGCAGCGCTGGAAACCCTCTCCCTGAGCAGCGCATCGGCAACCGGTAACGGCCTGTTGATGACTCTGTGGCTGGCGATTCCGGTGATGGTCTTCTCCTTCAACCACTCCCCGATCATCTCCTCTTTCGCTGTGGCGAAACGTGAAGAGTACGGTCAGGGCGCAGAGAAGAAGTGCTCCAGCATCCTGGCTCGCGCTCACATCATGATGGTTATTACCGTAATGTTCTTCGTGTTCAGCTGCGTACTGAGCCTCTCCCCGGCGGATCTGGCAGCAGCGAAAGCACAGAACATCTCGATTCTGTCTTACCTGGCTAACCACTTTAACGCACCGCTGATTGCCTGGATGGCGCCAATCATCGCGATTATCGCTATCACCAAATCCTTCCTCGGCCACTACCTTGGCGCACGTGAAGGCTTTAACGGTATGGTGATCAAATCCCTGCGCGGTAAAGGCAAAAGCATTGAAGTTAACAAACTGAACAAAATCACTGCACTGTTCATGCTGTTGACGACCTGGGCTGTGGCGACCATGAACCCGAGCATCCTCGGCATGATCGAAACCCTGGGCGGTCCAATCATCGCGATGATTCTGTTCCTGATGCCGATGTACGCGATTCAGAAAGTCCCGGCAATGCGTAAATACAGCGGCCACATCAGCAACGTCTTCGTTGTGATTATGGGTCTGATTGCCATCTCCGCGATTTTCTTCTCTCTGTTCAGCTAATACCTCGTGCGCCGTCTTCGGACGGCGCACTCCTCCTCTGACTGATAGCAAGGGACGCATCATGATTAGCGTATTCGATATCTTCAAAATCGGTATTGGACCTTCCAGCTCTCATACTGTCGGGCCAATGAAAGCCGGTAAACAATTCACGGATGACTTGATTTCACGCGGCATTCTGCACGACGTCACACGCGTGGTTGTCGATGTTTACGGCTCCCTGTCTCTGACGGGTAAAGGCCACCATACTGACATCGCCATTATTATGGGCCTGGCGGGGAATCTGCCGGATACCGTTGATATTGACGCAATTCCTGGATTCATTCAGGACGTGAATACTCATGGCCGCCTGCTGCTGGCAAACGGTGACCATGAAGTCGAGTTCCCGGTTGATAAGTGCATGAACTTCCATGCCGACAACCTCTCCCTGCACGAGAACGGTATGCGTATTACCGCGCTGGCAGGCGAAAAGGCGATTTACAGCCAAACCTATTACTCCATCGGCGGCGGTTTTATCGTCGACGAAGACCACTTTGGTCAGGCCAGCAACTCTTCCGTTGAGGTACCTTACCCGTACAAAAATGCGGCGGATTTACAGCGTCATTGTCAGGAAAGCGGCTTGTCACTTTCTGGTCTGATGATGAAAAATGAGCTGGCGTTGCACAGCAAAGAAGAGCTGGAACAGCACTTCAAAAACGTCTGGGATGTGATGCGCGGCGGTATCGAGCGCGGCATCACCACCGAAGGCGTGCTGCCGGGCAAACTGCGCGTACCGCGTCGTGCTGCGGCGTTGCGTCGTATGTTAGTGAGCACTGATAAAACCACCACCGACCCGATGGCGGTCGTTGACTGGATCAACATGTTCGCGCTGGCAGTTAACGAAGAAAACGCCGCAGGCGGGCGTGTGGTTACCGCACCGACTAACGGCGCGTGCGGTATCGTTCCGGCGGTGCTGGCGTACTACGATAAGTTTATCCGTGAAGTGAACGCTAACTCGCTGGCGCGCTATCTGCTCGTCACCAGCGCGATTGGCTCACTGTATAAGATGAATGCCTCGATCTCTGGCGCTGAAGTGGGCTGCCAGGGCGAAGTCGGCGTGGCTTGTTCCATGGCGGCAGCGGGTCTGACGGAACTGCTGGGCGGTAGCCCAACGCAGGTCTGTATCGCGGCGGAAATCGGCATGGAGCACAACCTCGGACTGACCTGTGACCCGGTTGCTGGTCAGGTGCAGGTACCGTGCATTGAGCGTAACGCGATTGCCTCCGTTAAAGCGGTGAACGCCGCGCGTATGGCCCTGCGCCGTACCAGTGAGCCGCGCGTTTGCCTCGATAAGGTTATCGAAACCATGTACGAGACCGGCAAAGATATGAATGCCAAATACCGCGAAACCTCTCGCGGCGGGTTGGCCATGAAAATCGTGACCTGCGATTAAACCTGTGCGCCTCGCTTTTGCGAGGCGCCTTCCCAATTCCCACGCCTCTCGTAGTTTCATCCTGCTGACAGTGTTACCCTTTATTCATTAACAGAAGGGAGATTATCTGTGGCTGTTCATTTGCTTATTGTCGACGCGCTCAACCTGATTCGCCGTATTCATGCGGTGCAAGGCACACCCTGCAAGGACACTTGCCTGCATGCGCTGGAGCAGCTTATTCGCCACAGCCAGCCCACTCACGCAGTGGCCGTTTTCGACGATGAAGCACGTAACACAGGCTGGCGGCACCAGCGTTTACCGGATTACAAAGCCGGACGCGCACCGATGCCCGACGATCTCCACGCCGAAATGCCCGCCATTCGCGCCGCCTTTGAAACGCGCGGCGTACCGTGCTGGGGCGCGCATGGCAACGAAGCCGACGATTTGGCCGCGACGCTGGCGATAAAAGTTGCGGGCGCCGGGCATCAGGCCACCATCGTCTCCACCGACAAAGGCTACTGCCAGCTACTCTCACCGACCATTCGTATTCGCGATTACTTTCAAAAGCGCTGGCTCGATGCCCCTTTTATCGCCAGTGAATTTGGCGTCTCGCCGCAACAGCTGCCTGACTACTGGGGGCTTGCCGGGATAAGCAGCTCGAAAGTGCCGGGCGTGGCCGGGATTGGCCCCAAAAGTGCTGCGCAGCTGTTAACGGATTTTCAGGATCTGGAGGGGATTTACGCCCACCTGGAGAATGTTCCCGAGAAGTGGCGCAAGAAGCTGGAAGCGCATAAAGAGATGGCGTTTATCTGCCGGGATGTGGCGCGGTTACAGACGGATTTGCAGTTAGACGGGAATTTGCAGCAGTTGCGGCTGGAGCGGTAGGTTCAGGGCAGAAAGTTGCCGGGCGGCCTTGAGTTTGCCCGGTAAGCATAGCGCTACCGGGCACACAGACAGGCGTTATCGCTCGTCGCGACGTCCACCCACGGCAGCCCACCAGCGACGGACGTGTACCGTCACTTCTTCACGGTCGTGATAAAGCTGACGCGCCTGGATTTCAGCATTGATCCCCTGGGCATTCAGCTGTTCCTGGATATACGCCAGATTCTGAGAGACCTCTTCATAGCGCTTTTTCATCGGCAGCTTAAGGTTGAAGATCGTCTCGCGACACCAGCCGTTCACCAGCCAGGTTGCCATCAGCGCGGCCACTTTCGCCGGTTTCTCCACCATATCGCACACCATCCAGGTGATGTTGTTACGGGTCGGGCGATAGCGGAAACCATCTTCACGCAGCCAGGTCACCTGCCCGGTATCCATCAGGCTTTGCGCCATAGGGCCGTTATCGACAGACGAAACCCACATGTTGCGTTTGACCAGTTGATAGGTCCAGCCGCCAGGGCACGCGCCCAGATCCACGGCATACATCCCGTTCGCCAGGCGCTCATCCCACTCATCGGCAGGAATAAAGACGTGGAACGCCTCTTCCAGTTTGAGCGTAGAACGGCTTGGCGCATCGGACGGGAATTTAAGACGCGGGATACCCATATAAAACGGCGAGTTGTTCGTCGTGTAGGAGTAACCGGTGTAACAACAGCCCGGCGCAATAAAGAAGACATGCACCACCGGACGTTTTGGCGTCTCGTAGTTTGTCAGCACGCCCACCTCACGCAGCGCAGCGCGCAGCGGAACGGTGAACTTGCGGCAAAACTTCATCAGCTCTTTGCTTTCGTTGGTGTCAGCCACTTCAACACGCAGATCTCCGCCCTTCTCGACCACGCCCTGCAGCATGCCGGAGATAGGGGAAATACGATCTTCTGGCGGCAAATCGGTCAGCAGTTCGCCCGCGGCAAACATCTGACGGGCAAAAATCAACGAGCTGAACGGTAACTTGCTAACGATCTTATCCGCATCGTCAGGCTGATAGCATTCGAACACCACATAGCCCGAGTGCTCTTTGACGCGGGCAAAGCCGAAGACTTCCAGACGTGACGCTTTGTCAGTAATTTCCGCGGCGCACTCTTTCTCAAACCCCGGGCGACAATATAAAACAACCTTACTCATGAACAACGCCCCTGCGTTTCAGACGGATAGCTCCGATAAACATCAATACCCACCCGGCGAGGAAACTGACGCCGCCGACGGGTGTAACAAACGCCCAAAGGCGCAAATGTGAAAGTGCGAGGCAGTACAAACTGCCGCTGAACAGAACGGTCCCCAGTGCGAGGAAAACGCTGCTCCAGTAGAACCAAATGCTAATGCGACGCTGCATTGCCACCGCCAGCCCAAAAATAGCCAGCGTGTGAAATGCCTGATACTCAAGGCCGGTTTGAATCCAGCCCATTTCGACGACCCCTAAGGTCTTGCTCAACACATGCGCGCCGAACGCGCCCAGTGCGACAAAAATAAAGCCACTCACCGCGGCAAAAATCAGCATGAAACGGCTGGTCATGTTTCTGTCCTAAAGTTATGCGTGCCCGGCACACAAAAGAGATGATTACTCATAACGAAAGCGGAATTTTTCTTGTTCATGTGCCGCCTTCGCCAGTATCCACTGCCGGAAGGCGGCTATTTTACCCAGTTCTGCCTGACTGTCATGACAAACCAGATAAAACGCATTCTTGCTGACCAGAACATCATTAAACGGACAGACCAGGCGGCCTGCCTCAATTTCGGACTGGGCCATCACGTTGTTTGCCAACGCCACGCCCTGTCCGTGAATGGCAGCCTGTAACACCATCGCGCTGTGGCTAAAGATGGGGCCATGCTGCACATTAATATGATTAAGACCCAACTGGCGGGTATAAGTTTGCCAGTCACGGCGGGAAGCATCATGTAAAAGTGTATGTTGCGCCAGATCGGCAGGCGTTTTCAACGCTTTGTCGCCGGTCAGCAGCAGCGGGGAGCACACCGGCAGGAGATATTCTGCGTATAATTTTTCAACACGCAAGCCCGGCCAGTTGCCGCGACCGTAAAAAATAGCGACGTCGACATCGTCCGCCAGTTTGTCTTCCTGACGGTCCACCGCCTGGATCCTGACGTCGATTCCCGGATAAGCTGAGTTAAAGCTAGAGAGTCGTGGCACCAGCCAGTGAATGGCAAAACTGGGCAATAAACTGACCGTCAGCGCACCTTTAGCGCTTCGCGCCTGCAGTTTGCGCGTCGCCTCAGTGAGCTGGGAAAAAATGTCTTTGATATCCTGAAAATAGCTCTGCCCTTCTTCCGTCAGAAGCAGGGAGCGGTTGCGGCGGCGAAACAGCTTAAGCCCCAGGAAATCCTCCAGAGACTTGATTTGATGACTTACTGCGGCCTGCGTCACAAAAAGCTCATCGGCCGCGCGCGTGAAGCTCAGATGGCGTGCTGCAGCATCAAAAACGCGTAATGCATTTAGGGGTGGTAATCGCTTCGACATGGGTATTAGGCTTAGATGTTAAAGGTATTTAACACATAGGAAACAACGTTTAACCTATTAGTTTTTTTTATCTGAGCCATTATAATTTGTCCGTTGAGGAACTACCAGCAAATACCTATAGTGGCGGCACTTCCTGAGCCGGAACGAAAAGCTTTTTTTGGAATGCGTGTTCTGAAGGGCTTTTGGCTTACGGTTGTGATGTTGTGTTGTTGTGTTTGCAATTGGTCTGCAATTCAGATCACGGTAGCGAAGCTACCCTTTTTTCACTTCCTGTACATTTACCCTGTCTGTCCATAGTGATTAATGTAGCACCGCCTATTTGCGGTGCTTTTTTTTGGTCTAAAATCTGTTACTTATCCAGTTCAACCATCTCTTTCACGTCAGTACGGTTGATCTGCTGCTTGTTCCCGTTCGCATCTTTATACGAGATCATCCCGGTCTCATTATCGGTTTTTGGCTTCCCGTCAGAGACGATAGTTCGGCCATCATTGGTATGCATCACGTAGTTGTTACCAGAACATGCGCTCAGGGCAAAAGTAAATACACAGGCAGAAATGATTGCGGCAGTCTTGTTCATAATTTTCTCCTTTAGCAATTAATGCTATTCAATCCTAGTTTTAAAACAGGCTAAAACATTCACCTAACACTATTCAGCATAACCTGCTTCTCCAGACCTGCCAGGACAAACAGACAATTCCGATAGCGATCAACAACCTTGCCCTGCCGCCGAAATTGCGCGACGATCTCCATATTGATATGAGGAATTCCATGAACGCTTTCAGTCCTGCGCATTTTCGCGCACAGTTTCCGGCGCTGGCCGATGCCGGTGTTTATCTCGACAGTGCCGCCACAGCGCTCAAGCCGCAGGCTGTGATTGACGCGACAAATCAGTTCTACAGCCTGAGCGCCGGGAATGTGCATCGCAGCCAGTTTGCCGAGGCGCAGCGTTTAACCGCGCGCTACGAGGCCGCCCGCGATCAGGTCGCGCGACTGCTCAACGCCGAAAGCGGTAAAAATATCGTCTGGACGCGTGGCACCACCGAGGCAATCAATATGGTCGCCCAGTGCTATGCTCGCCCGCTCCTGCAACCGGGCGACGAAATTATCGTGAGCGAGGCTGAGCACCATGCCAATTTAGTGCCGTGGCTGATGGTCGCGGAACAAACGGGCGCCCGGATCGTAAAACTGCCGTTGGGCGCGGATTTACTGCCCGATGTCGGGCGTTTACCCGAGCTTATCACCCCGCGCAGCAGAATTCTGGCTCTCGGACAAATGTCGAATGTCACCGGCGGTTGCCCGGATCTGGCCCGTGCCGTTGAAATGGCACACCGCCACGGCATGGTTGTGATGGTCGACGGCGCGCAGGGCGTTGTGCATTTCCCGGCAGATGTCCGCAAACTGGATATCGACTTTTACGCTTTCTCCGGCCATAAGCTTTACGGCCCAACCGGGATCGGCGCGCTGTATGGCAAACCGGAACTGCTGGCACAAATGACCCCGTGGCTGGGCGGCGGAAAGATGATCACCGAAGTGACCTTTGACGGTTTCAAAACCCAGGAGATCCCTTACCGCCTCGAAGCCGGTACGCCAAACGTGGCGGGCGTGATAGGGCTGAGCGCCGCGCTGGAGTGGCTTGCAGAGACGGACGTCGAACAAGCCGAGAGCTGGAGCCGTGGGCTGGCCACACTTGCAGAAGAAGAGTTAAAAAAACGTCCCGGATTCCGCTCGTTCCGCGTCCAGGATTCCAGCCTGCTGGCGTTTGATTTTGCCGGTGTGCACCACAGCGATATGGTCACCCTGCTGGCCGGATACGGTATCGCCCTGCGCGCCGGGCAGCACTGTGCACAGCCGCTGCTTGCGGCACTCGGCGTCAGTGGCACGCTGCGCGCCTCGTTTGCCCCCTACAACACGCAAAGCGACGTTGATGCCCTGGTGGCGGCCGTCGATCGCGCCCTTGAACTCCTGGTGGATTAATGACGAGCTCATCCTTAGCCGGGCACCCTTTCGGCAGCGTGATCACTGAAGAGACGCTGAGACAAACGTTCCTCCCGCTCACCCAGTGGGAAGATAAATACCGCCAGCTGATTTTACTGGGCAAGCAACTCCCCACACTTTCTGATGCGTTAAAAGCGCAGGCGAAAGAAATTCCAGGCTGCGAAAATCGCGTCTGGCTGGGTGTCACGACATCCGGGGAGAAGCTGCATTTCTTTGGCGACAGCGAAGGGCGGATCGTGCGCGGTTTACTGGCAGTGCTGCTCACCGCCGTGGAAGGCAAAAGCGCCCGGCAATTGCTGGAAGGCGATCCGTTGGCGCTGTTTGACGAGCTGGGGCTACGCGGGCAACTGAGCGCCTCACGCAGCCAGGGCCTGTTCGCACTCAGCGAAGCGGTGCTGAACGCCGCCCGTCAGGTTCAGGCCTGACGGTTGGCTTTGGCCATCATTTTCTTCAGGGCATGAGAGACAGCGACAAAACCAAAGGTTGCGGTGACCATTGTCGCCGCGCCAAAGCCCGAGGCGCAGTCCATTCGTTTCGGCCCTTCTGCGGTGCTTTTCATGGCACAGACGGAGCCATCTGCCTGCGGATAGACCAGCGCTTCAGTTGAGAACACGCAGTCTACGCCCAGCTTACCTTTACTGTTTTTCACCACGTTAAAATCGTTTTTCAGCCTTTCACGCAGTTTAGCCGCCAGCGGATCCTGAATGGTTTTCGCCAGATCCGTCACCTGGATCTGCGTCGGATCGATTTGACCGCCCGCCCCGCCCGTGGTCACTAATGGGATCTTGTAGCGTCGGCAATAGGCAATCAGGGCCGCTTTCGGACGCACGCTGTCGATTGCGTCAATCACGTAGCTAAAGCCGGTGCCCAGGTATTGCGCCACATTATCGGCGGTGACGAAATCATCAATCACCGTGACACGACATTCCGGGTTAATCAGGCGGATGCGATCTGCCATCACTTCTGCTTTCGCCAGGCCAACGTTATCGCGCAGGGCGTGGATCTGACGGTTGGTGTTGGTGACGCAAACATCATCCATATCAATAAGAGTAATCGCGCCAATGCCGGTTCGCGCCAGCGCCTCGGCCGCCCAGGAGCCGACTCCGCCAATACCGACTACGCAGACGTGCGCATCCGCAAACAGTTGCAGGGCTTTTTCACCATATAAACGCGCCGTACCGCCAAAACGTTGACGCCAGGCATCGCTGATTAACGCAGACATAAGACCTCAGGATGTAAAAAGGGTGAGGTTTTATCCTCACCCTGCCCTTCTCCATCACAGGAGAAGGCGGTAAATATTACGCGCTAGATTACCACAATCAGCCGCTGAAAACGTTGCCAGCACTTGCTGCGGGTTTGAGAACCCATACGCGTCCATAATGGTTATACCAGCCCGCACGATGGCCCGCATCCGCACCAATGCCCTGATAAATATCGAAGTGCTGGCCTTTAATGGCCCCACCGACATCCAGCGCCACCATCAGGCGTAATTCATACTGACCGCTGAATTTGCCGTTGTTGTCCAAGGTCGGCACTTCTGCCAGCAGCGTGGTGCCCGGCGGTATGATAGAACGATCGGAAGCCACGGATGCACGTCCAATCAACGGAACCGCGCTGGCCCCTTTAACCGGTGCGTAATTTTGCGGTTTAAAGAAGACGAAGGACGGGTTCTGCTCCAGCAGCTCACGCACTTCCGCTTCGCTGTGCTTTTCGCCCCACTCGCGAATAGCCTGCATCGACATATCTTCTTTCTTAACTTCCCCGCGATCGATCAGCACTTTGCCGATACTGCGATAGGCGTGGCCATTTTTACCGGAATAGCTAAAGAAGTTAAGAGGTGAACCATCTCCGAAATCTATATACCCGCTGCCCTGCACATCCATGATGAAGTTATCCATCAGCGAGTTACTGTAGGCCAGCACATACGTTTCATTCAGCGCACCGGAATAGATCTCTGCGCGAGACGGCAGGCGGCCACGTTTTGGCGGCATGCGGTAAATAGGATACTGGAACTCGCCCTGACGGGTGTGTCGCGCCTGAACCACCGGCGTGTAGTAACCGGTGAACTGGACGTTACCGTAGTTATCGGCCCCTTCCATCTGCCAGGCATCAATGCCGTACTGGCGCATGGTGCGCGTATCCCCGCCTGCACGCAGCCAGTCCTGAACGGCGTTGTAGACGCTGTTCTGCGAGCCATACAGACGCGGTGACGCGGTGCGGATCTGGCTGACCTGCTCAGCGAAGTCACCCGCGTTGATCGGCGCACCCACGGCATCCGGCTGGTTAACTAAAGAGAAAGGCTGGGTGAATTTCCCGTCTTTATATTGCTGACCGCGATCGGTCGGTTTAGAGGAGCAGGCCGCAAGAATCGCTACCATTGCGCCCGTCATCAGATACTTCGCCCATCGTCCTTTCATTATATCTCGTCTTAAAGTTGCCCTGAGTCTCTATAAAGAAGATAACAAACCCCTCAGGCTATTGAAATCTGATAGCGCATCCTGAGGCAGGATTTGCGCATTAATCGTCCGAACAGGGCGATGTCGTTCATTTTACATACTAATTTTGGTATTTATGAGAAAAAGGGTTGCATCAAAAACCTATCCGAGTATAGTGCGCATCCACGGACGCGGGGTGGAGCAGCCTGGTAGCTCGTCGGGCTCATAACCCGAAGGTCGTCAGTTCAAATCTGGCCCCCGCAACCAATTAAAATTTGATGCAGTAAATTTCTACGATGTTTTTGCTCAGTAGAAAGACGGACGCGGGGTGGAGCAGCCTGGTAGCTCGTCGGGCTCATAACCCGAAGGTCGTCGGTTCAAATCCGGCCCCCGCAACCAATCAAGTTTTAAGCAGTAGTACGTAAAATAGAAGAAAGACGGACGCGGGGTGGAGCAGCCCGGTAGCTCGTCGGGCTCATAACCCGAAGGTCGTCAGTTCAAATCTGGCCCCCGCAACCAATTCTTCGAAAAACAATAGACACCCTCAAGGGTGTTTTTTTGTATCTGCCGTTTGTGGATTTGCCGGGCGTGAACCCGGCTCATACCATCTACCCTCTTCTGGCCAGCGTCGCGCCATCCGAGAAATACGCCTTTATCCCTGCCAGAATCGACTCTGCCACTTCCTGCTGGAATTTCGCGGTCTTGAGCTTACGCTCCTCTTCGACGTTACTGATAAACGCCGTTTCGACCAGAATCGACGGGATATCCGGCGCCTTCAGCACCGCAAAGCCCGCCTGCTCAACGCTGTTTTTATGCAGCTTGTTCACATTCCCGAGTTTACTCAGCACCGCTTTACCAAATTTCAGACTGTCGGTGATGGTGAGCGACTGCACCATGTCGAACATCGTGTGATCGACATAGCGATCGCCACTCTTGCTCACCCCACCAATCAGGTCGGAGGCGTTCTGGGAATCCGCCAGCAGCCGCGCCGCGGTACTGGTCGCCCCTTTGGTCGACAGGGCAAAGACCGACGAACCGCTCGGCTGCCTGCTGGTAAAGGCATCGGCGTGAATGGAGACAAACAGGTCAGCGCGCTGTTTCTGCGCTTTCGCGACGCGCACTTTCAGCGGAATGAACACGTCTTCATTACGCGTCATGTACGCCCGCATGTTGCCCTCTTTATCGATCAACGCCTTCAGACGGCGACCAATCTGCAACACCACGTCTTTTTCACGCGTTCGATATTTCCCGACCGCTCCGGAGTCTTCTCCGCCGTGGCCCGGATCGAGCATGATCACAATCGGGCGATCGCGCCCCGCTTTACCCGGCTGCGGGCCACTCTGCGCAGGAGGAACCTGCCTCTCAAGATCGCCTTTGTTGTAATCTTCCAGCAAGGCGAGGAGTGGATCCTGAATGTCCGTCGCATTAGCCGGATAGAGATCCATCACCAGACGCTCTTTAAAACCGGCTACCGGTGCCAGGGCAAACAGCTGTGGTTTAACGTTCTGCTTCAGCTCGAACACCATGCGCACGGTTTGCGGATCAAACTGGCCGACGCGGGCAGATTTAATGTAAGGATCATCGCCACGGATCTGCGCTCCCATGCCTTTCAGCACCGAGTTCAGATTCACGCCCTCGATATCCACCACCACACGCTCAGGATTGCTCAACGCAAACTGTTTGTATTTCAGTACCTGATTAGACTCTACCGTCACGCGCGTATAGGTCGAAGACGGCCAGACACGCACCGCCACCACCTGACTGACGGCGGCGAATGCAACCTGGCTGACGCTCAGCAACCACATCGCCCCGGCCCCTTGTAACAAGCGGCGGCGGCTTATTGTTGATTTGGATCCCGACATGCTTCTCCCGAGCAAGAAAACGAATTTATCTACAAAACGTCCAAATTGACCGAAAACTTTAGCGAATGATGCATAACCTGTCATCTATAAAAGGGTAAACAATCATGCAGTAAGGCACGCATCACTTAATTTTTTGTCTGGTTTGCACTGAATTTAGGGTTGCGCGCGCGGCAATAATCGAATAAAAATACAGAAAATACGAATAAACATTCACTGAGGGGTTGTGCCGTGGTAAAGGAACGTAGAACCGAACTGGTCCAGGGATTCCGCCATTCTGTTCCCTACATCAATACCCATCGGGGAAAAACGTTTGTCATCATGCTGGGTGGCGAAGCCATTGAGCATGAGAACTTTTCCAGTATTGTCAATGACATCGGTCTGCTGCACAGCCTCGGTATTCGCCTGGTGGTCGTCTACGGCGCGCGTCCGCAGATCGACGCCAATCTGGCGGCCCACCACCACGAGCCGATTTATCACAAGCACACCCGCGTGACTGACGCCAAAACCCTGGAGCTGGTTAAGCAAGCAGCCGGGCTTTTACAGCTCGATATCACTGCGCGTCTGTCGATGAGCCTCAACAATACGCCGCTTCAGGGCGCGCATATCAACGTGGTCAGCGGCAATTTTATTATTTCCCAGCCGTTGGGCGTGGATGATGGCGTGGATTATTGCCACAGCGGGCGTATCCGTCGTATCGACGAAGAGGCGATTCATCGCCAGCTCGATAACGGCGCGATTGTGCTGATGGGGCCGGTTGCCGTCTCCGTGACGGGTGAAAGTTTTAACCTCACCTCCGAAGAGGTGGCAACGCAGCTGGCGATCAAACTCAAAGCCGAGAAGATGATCGGTTTCTGCTCGTCGCAGGGCGTGTTTAACGAACAAGGGGATATCGTTTCGGAGCTTTTCCCGAACGAAGCTCAGGCGCGCGTTGAAGCGCTGGAAGCAGAAGGCGATTACCACTCCGGCACCGTGCGTTTCCTGCGCGGCGCGGTCAAAGCCTGTCGCAGCGGCGTGCGTCGCAGCCACCTGATCAGTTATCAGGAAGACGGCGCGCTGTTGCAGGAGCTGTTCTCGCGCGACGGTATTGGTACGCAGATTGTAATGGAGAGTGCGGAACAGATTCGTCGCGCCACGATCAACGATATTGGTGGGATTCTGGAGCTTATTCGGCCGCTGGAGCAGCAAGGGATTCTGGTCCGCCGCTCCCGCGAGCAGCTGGAGATGGAGATCGACAAGTTCACCATCATCCAGCGCGACAACCTGACTATCGCCTGCGCGGCGCTCTATCCCTTCCCGGAAGAGAAAATCGGTGAGATGGCCTGCGTGGCAGTGCATCCAGACTATCGCAGTTCCTCGCGCGGCGAAGTACTGCTTGAGCGGGTCGCCGCCCAGGCACGTCAGATCGGCCTGAATAAATTATTTGTCCTGACCACTCGCAGCATTCACTGGTTCCAGGAACGCGGCTTTACACCGGTCGATATTGATTTGCTGCCGGAGAGTAAAAAAGAGATGTACAACTATCAGCGACGTTCGAAGGTGCTGATGGCGGACTTGAGTTAACCCCACAGGCCCTACGCTTCCCTCTCCCGAACAGAGAGGGAGCCAAACAATCAGGCAGATTCAAACACCGCGCTTAATCCGCTGCGCCGCTCGGTACGCGTCGTCACTGCCTGCGCCAGCACACGCTCGTCGGCATACAGCGACAGCCTTTTCCGCGCGCGGGTGATGGCGGTATACACCAGCTCGCGCGTCACTACCGGCGACATTTGCGCGGGCAGAATCAGCACCGCGTGATCAAATTCCGAACCCTGCGATTTGTGCACCGTCATCGCCCACGCCGTTTCGTGTTCCGGCATACGGCTTGGCTGCACTGATTTCACGCTACCATCCGGCATCTGGAACCAGACGCGCAGCCCCTGGCCGCGATCGAGTGCAATGCCGATATCACCGTTAAATAGCCCAAGGGCGCTGTCATTACGGGAGATCATCACCGGACGCCCCTCATACCAGCGGGAATGCGGCTGGCGGAAGATTTTCCGCTTCTGCGCTAACGCCAGCTCCAGCCGTTCATTCAGCCCGGTGACGCCAAACGGCCCTTCACGCAGCGCGCACAAAAGCTGATACTCACCGAAGGCCGCAATCACAGCTTCGGGTGCATCTTGCTGCTGCACGCTCAGAAGGAAACGCTGATAACCCTGCAATGCATCCTCGAGCATGGCGAGATAATCTTCGCCCGTCTGGAGTGGCTTTTTCTCAATGTCGTCAAATGTGCCGTTAAATACCGTTCTGATGGCCGCACGATCGCCGCGGTTAACGGCGGCGGCGAGCTGGCCGATACCGGAATCGCTGCCAAAACGGTAGCTTTTTTGCAACAGGCACAGGCTGTCGCGCAAGGCCCCCGCCCGTTCTTCTGTGTGCCCTTCAATCGGGCAGCCGGTCAGGTGCGATAATTCCTGCGCGCGCGCGAGGGTATAGCCTGCGCTGGCATAATTGCAGATATCCCCCAGCACGGCCCCCGCCTCAACCGAGGCCAGCTGATCGCGATCGCCGAGGAAAATCACGCGGGCGTGCGGCGGTAGCGCGTCGATCAGGCGCGACATCATCGTCAAGTCGATCATCGAGGCTTCGTCGACCACCAGCACATCCAGGTGCAGCGGATTCCCTGCATGATAGCGCAGACGCTGACTGCCCGGCTGGGCGCCAAGCAGGCGGTGCAGCGTGCTGGCCTCATTCGGGAACAGCTTGCGCTGGGCATCATTCAGCGGCAGTTTATGCAGCGTGCCGCCCAGTGATTCCGTCAATCTTGCCGCCGCTTTGCCCGTGGGAGCAGCCAGCCGGATACGGCATTTCTGCTCGCCCGCCATCTGAATCAGCGCAGCCAGCAGTTTTGCGACGGTGGTGGTTTTCCCCGTCCCTGGCCCGCCAGAAATCACCGAAATGCGCCGCGTCAGGGCTACCGCCGCCGCCACTTTTTGCCAGTTCACCGTTTCTGAATCACCGAACAGGTCATTCAGGGTTTGAATCAGTGCAGTATCGTCATAGGGCAGCGGCTGATTGGAATCATTAAAGAAATGCGCTATCGCCAGCTCGTTACGCCACATGCGATTGAGATAGAGCCGGTCGTGACAAAGAATCAAGGGCGTCGGGATATCACCGTGACTGACGGCGCCAGAGCGCAGTAGCACGTCTTGCCAGTCCGTCGTTTCGCCGATGAGGGCGAAACAGGCCTGCAGCGGAGCGGGCATTTTCTCATCCGGTACCAGGCGTGACAGGGGCAAGCACACATGGCCTTCACCGGCATCTTTACTGAGGATCGCGGCGGCCAGCATGACCGCAGCATCGTTATCCGCCACCATCATGGCAAACTGCGCGTCCAGAGGGCGCAGCGCACGCTGCTCTACCGCCTCAAGCAACAGCTCTTTCATTGTCATTGGGCCACCTCTTCCGTGCTCGCGGCAAACAATCTGTCCATTTTATCAATCAACAACGGATCCGGGCGCGTGGTAAAGATCCCCGACTGCGGATCCCGGGCGTCAACGCCACGTAAAAACAGATAAATCACACCGCCGAAATGGTCTTCATAGTTGTAATCTGCGATGCGGTGGCGCAGGTAGCGGTGCAGCGCCAGGGTATAAAGTTGATACTGCAAATCATAGCGGTGCGACTGCATTGCAGCGGCCATTGCCTGGCGGGTATAGGCCTCGCTGTTTTCGCCCAGCCAGTTGGATTTGTAATCCAGCAGGTAGTAGCGCCCCTCATGGCGGAATACCAAATCGATAAAGCCTTTCAGCATCCCGCTCACCTGGCGGAAATTGAGCGCCGGGCTGTTCTTCGACAACGGATCGTGCTCGCGAATAATCGCATCCAGTGCGTTCGCCGTGAGCGGCCCGGCAATCGGGAGATAGAACTCCATCTCAACCTGTTTTTCTTTTGCCGTAAGCTGGCTAAGGGAGATCCCCGAATCATTAAGCGGCGCCCGTAAAATCGCCGTGATCCACGCGGTAAGTACCGGCTGCCACTGGGCGTCGTACCCGCCTTTTTGCAGCATCTCCAGCACCCACTCCGGCGACACCGGCTGCGTAAAATCGAGCGTTTCAAACAGGCTATGTAAAAACGTGCCTGGCGACGCACCGCGCGGGAACTGATGCGGTGTAAGCTCGGGTTCTGCCACCACCTCACCTACGCCCGACGCATCTACGTCGAGTTTGGGCATCAGATCCTGCGCAATGTTTTGTCCGTGCTGCTGGAGACCGGAATAGCTGGTGACTCGCCAGTCGTCCACCAGCGCACGCGTAATCTTCCGCGCGCCTAAATCGGGCACCGATGGCTCTGGCATCTGCCAGCGGGAAAGATCGGGCTGGCCGGGGATCTGCAGGGCAATATTTTCATTACATAACGCGTCGAGACACTGGCGCAGCCCGGCGGCATCTTTGGGCTCACCCTTTTGAATCAGCCTCCCGAGCGCACTTTGATGGAAATCACTCTCCCCCGCCTTCTCGCCGCGACGGCGGAACAGCGGCGCAACGCCCAGGCTGCAATGCCAGACGGAGCGCGTCAGGGCGACATACAGCAGGCGTAAATCTTCCGCCAGACGCTCCGCCTCGGCAAGCTCAATACTAGAATCGGCTTTGCTGAGATCGAGCACCGGCTCAAACGACACGCGATCGTGATAGAACGCCTGATCCTGCGCACGATAGTTGGCGATAAACGGCAGACAAACCAGCGGATATTCCAGCCCTTTTGATTTGTGGATCGTCACGATTTTTACCAGATGTTTGTCGCTTTCGAGACGCATCTGCTGACTGGCCGCATTGCTGTTAGGATCGGCGATATGCTGCGACAGCCAACGCACCAGCGCATGTTCGCTCTCAAGCTGCGATCCCGCTTCCTGTAAAAGCTCGCTGATGTGCAAAATGTCGGTCAGGCGGCGCTCACCGCCTGCGGTCGCCAGCATATTTTCAGCGACATGACGCTGAGCCATCAGTTCGCGCAGCATCGCCATGACGCCGCGTTTTTGCCAGCGCTCACGATAATGCGCAAACTCTTCAACCACCGCATCCCATGCGCTTTCGTCGTTATTCAGCGCATCAATATCACGCGCGTTAAGACCGAGCATTGAGCTTGCCAGCGCACTGCGCAACGTACTCTCCCGCTCAGGCGTCAGCACGGCCTGCAACAGCCATAGCATCTCCTGCGCTTCGAGCGTTTCAAACACGCTGTCGCGGTTGGAGAGGTAAACAGAAGGGATCGCGAGCAGCGTGAGGGCATCGCGCACCAGCGACGCCTCCTGACGACTGCGCACCAGCACGGTAATGTCCGAGGCGCTGACCGCTTTAGCGGTGTGACCTTTCCACAGTAGCGCTTCGCCCTGCGCACCGGCGCTGAGCCAGTCGCGGATCTGCGCCGCGCACTGCTGCGCCATCACGTTCTGATAATCACTGACGCCACAGCCTTCGCCGTCCATCAGCCAAAAGTTCATCGCAGGCTGAACGTCGCCACGGAGCTCAAAGCGCAGTGCGCTGTTTTTCTCAGCCGACTTAACGGGCGAAAACGGAATTTCCTTGAACATGAAAGCCGCATCCATACGCTCAAAAAGCGTATTTACGCTCGCCACCATTCCCGGCGCGGAACGCCAGTTGGTGTCCAGCGTATAGTGCGCTTCGACCTCTCCGCGGGCTTTCATGTAGGTGAAGATATCCGCGCCGCGAAAGGCGTAGATGGCCTGTTTAGGATCACCAATCAGTAACAGTGCCGTTTCGGGCTGTCTGCGCCAGATACGGCGGAAAATACGGTATTGTTGCGGGTCGGTATCCTGGAATTCATCGATCATTGCTACCGGGAAGCGGGCGCGGATCGCCGCTGCCAGCGCGTCACCATTTTCACTGCCGAGTGCCGCATCCAGGCGGCTTAGCATATCGTCGAAACCCAGCTCGCCACGACGATGTTTCTCACGCGCAACGGTTTCGCGGATCTCGGCCATCGCACGCGTGATCATCAGATCGTTAAGGGTCAGCGGCTGCGCCAGCAGCGTTTCTATCGCGACAAACAACGGATGTTCAGGGACGATACCGTCAGCTTTGGTGCGCTCCACCAGGAAGCTCTGAGAAAACTTCTCCAGCGCATCGGGCAGCTGATAGCTGCGCGTCTCTTCCTGCGCCCAGGCGCTGATTTTTTCGATCCATTTCGCCTGATTGCCACGGTTAAATTTGCGGCGGTCAATGCCGGAATTTTCAAGAATGGCGTCAATATCGGCAACCGACTCGCACCATTTTTGCTTCAGGGCGGCTATCAGCGAAATAATTTTCTCGTGCCGTGCAGCCAGCGTTTCATCCGCAGGCGGCGGGGATTTTATCGCCGGCGCTTCGCCTTGCAGGTAGCGTTCGATAGCGCGTAAAAGTTCTTCCGGCCCTTTCCATAAGGCATGCACCGCTTCGGCGATATCACGCGGGAGCGGATAGCAATGGCGACGCCAGAAGTCCGCGCACGCCCGATGACGCAGTTCGGATTCATCCTCAATGAGTTGCTGTTCAAAGAGCATGCCCGATTCAAACGCATTCAGGCTCAGCATGCGCTGGCAAAAACCGTGAATGGTAAAGACGGCAGCTTCGTCCATTTGACGCTCGGCCAGAAGCAGCCATTGAGCGGCCTGCTGCTTATCAGCGATCTCTTCAAGAAGACGAGCGTAAAGTGGGTTGTCTGTGGTCTGGCGCAGGCAGGCGATGCGCAGTTCGTGTATGTTCGCACGAATACGTCCGCGCAGCTCAGCGGTCGCCGCTTCGGTGAAGGTCACCACCAGCAGTTGTTCCACGCTGAGCGGGCGCCCAAACGCCGCATTGCCGCCCAGTCCTAACAGAAGGCGCAGGTAGAGGGCGGCAATGGTGAAGGTTTTTCCCGTTCCCGCTGAGGCTTCAATCAATCGTTCGCCCTGTAGCGGCAAACGTAAGGGATCAAGGGACTCAGCGGTATCGGTCATTCTTTCTTACTCCAGGGCATCGATTTCTGCAGTGCGCTGACGCTCTCCCAGACTTTCCAGCCCTGCGGATTCACATAATCCACTTTCCCGTTCTGGCTGCCGGAAACCTGAGACAAGCATGCCATGCCTTGCGGCTTCACCACCGCCTGGTGGAAGAAGTCGGCAACCTTTTGAGGCGTCAGCAGTTTTATCTCGGCCACTACTTTATCACGTGAATCAAAGGTCATATTACCCTGATCGAAATCTTTGCTGAGCTGAGACGCTTCTTCGCCCAAGGTTTGCGGAGCCTGCTGCACCTGCGCGATCACGGCCTGCTGAATTTGAGCAAACTCTTCCGGCGTCATTTTGCGCAGTTTCTCTTCAGCCTGAGGGAAGAAGGACTGATAACGCTGCCACAGATACGCGGGCTGTTTATCGCTGCTCTGCAACAAGAAGCCCAGTCCCCACTGGCGACCCACGTTCATCGAGAATGCAAACACCGCATAGCCAAGCTGCTCTTCGGTACGCAACTGATTGTAGAACCACGGCTGGATGATCTGCCCCAGCACCGCGCTGTAGGCGGAGCTGGCATACTCATCGTAGCCGGTCGGCACAAATACTGCGGCCAGCGCAGAGTCCGTGCTGCTCCCCGCCTTTTCAAAGATCACATTCTGCTGTTTTTCCACCAGCACATTCTGGTTACGGCACCACTCATTGCCGTTGGCACCCAGCTGTTTGCGAACATTCTGCGCGAGGGTTTTAGCCTGATCTTCACTCATGTTGCCGACAACCAGAAACTCGGGGCGCGAATGGGTTTTCAGGGCCGTCCGGTAATCCATCACCTCTTTCAGGGTGATTGACGGCAGCAGCGCGCGGCGCGTTTCACGCTGGAAGTACGGAATTTGCGACAGCATCTGCACAGGCATAATCGCCTGATCAAAAGCTTTGCCTTTTTCCGCCGAATCCATCATCTGCGCATACCAGGATTTGGCCTGCTCCAGCTGTTCTTCGGTCGCCGTGTAGCTGAAATACCCCTCCAGCAGCGCCTGGAAAAGCTGCGGTAAACGCTGGGTGTAACCGTTAGCATTGACCATTAGCCCGTTGTTGGCGTTGGTGGAGAAACTGATCCCACCGACAGCCGCCTGATTGCTGAGCTGATCCAGGGCGATCCCCGCCAGATAGTCATTCAGCGCAAACATCACCTGGTTTTTAGCGCTGTCCATGGCCTGCGGATTGCGCAGCACCACGCTGACATCGGCTTTCGGCTCACTGGCAAAATAGCGGCTTGGGGTGTAAACCACACGTAATGTCGGTTCGTTAACGATCAGTTCCGGATGCGGGTATTCCTTTGCAGGCTTGATGAGCGTGAAATCGTCAGGAATGTACGGATTGAGTTCAGGCAATTTCAACGCAATCTGGCCGGACTCTTTCTGCCAGTCAGCGAAGGTTTGCGCGCTGATTTTATTCACCTGATACGGCGCATCGACAAAGTACGCAGTTTTGTTGTGCGGCTCTTTCGGGCTGATATACCAGATGCGGGCGTTCTGCGGGGTCATCATCGCCAGACGCGCTTTGATGGCATCGGCGTCATAACGATCGGCAATGTTCACCGCATCCAGCGTATTTTCCACCGGAACACGAATCATGGTGTCAGCCAGCCATTCAACATAGTCCATATCGCGGGTGATCGACGGGTAGCGGAAATCGAGATCCAGCACGTGGGCCAGTTCGTCAAAGTAACTCTTGTCCACACCTTTATCGCGCAGCAACGACAGATAGCTGAAGATCGCCGCAACCACTTGATCGCGGTGCGCAAGGCCTTTGTCTGTCAGGGTTGCCGAGATCGCGAGAACACCGCTGTTACCGTTGACGACAGGATCGGAATCAGCGCGGATGCCCTCCACCAGCCCCTGCTTCTGCAGCCAGTCAGAGAGCGTGCCCGGGCTGCGATTACCGATCAGATAGGTGAGGAGCTCATCCGTTTTGCTGCGAAACTGTGCAGTATTGTTATCAATACGGAACTCGACACGCAGCACTTTACGCGGCATTGCAGGCACGTAGTGAATGATGATCCCTTTTTGGTCATCCGTGACCACTGGCGTGGTGATCTCCGGCTTTTCAATATTTTTATTCGGCACACGACCATAGGTTTGTGCCGCAAGACGCGCCAGCTCCGGCAGCGGTTTGTTGCTGTAAACCACCGCTTTCATCAGATTGGCGGAATAGTATTTATCACGAAAGGCGTGTAAGGCATCGAGAACCGGGCTGCCGGGTTTATCGCTCAGGGTTTCCAGATTACCCCCTGAAAAACGCGAGCCTGGGTGCGCCGGGTTAATTGTTTCGGCACTGACCTGCGCCATGCGCATACCGTCTCGCGTGCGCGCCATAGTCAGTTCGGCATTGACGGCGTTACGCTCGCGATCGGCATACTTTTTATCCAGTAAAGGCGACGCGATGGCATCGGCGAGACGGTCAACCGCCCCTTCCAGCGCATCGTTTTCGACTTCAAGATAGAACGCAGTGCGATAAGGTGCCGTGCTGGCATTGTGGCTGCCACCGTGCATTTTGAGGAATTCAGAGAGGCTATCCGGCTGCGGATATTTTTTGGACCCCATCAGCGTCATGTGTTCAAGGTAATGGGCAAGACCAGGATGCGAATCGGGGTCTTCCAGCGAGCCGACGGGGACGACCAGTGCAGAGAGCGATTTAATCGCCTGCGGATCGGAGACCAGCAGCACAGTCATCCCGTTATCAAGACGAATAGCCTGATACTGGCGGGTGTCTTTTTCGCTCTTATGGATTTTTTCCTGAACGGGCTGCCAACCGGTATCTGCCTGAGTGAGGGGTGCCCAGAGGGCGACAAACAAAACAAACGCTTTTAACAAGGTGCTGCCTGGCATTCACTACCTCTTCATCACGGCTACATCATTAACAATTTGCGTGCTGGGCACGCCAGCATCTCTTTATGTTGGTACATCAGTCCGTGACAAGATGGGCATAATAAATGAACGCTTTCTCCTGCGCAATTTTTATACAATCATCAGGACTGATTAAATTTAAACAAAGGTAACAGATAGCGTTGAGCCTCTTGCGTAATGGCGTCGAAGTACTCCGGCTCAAGGGTTCTCCATAACCGCTGATACCAGACATCATCACCCTCTCCGCGCACCATCATATTTCCTTCATACGCCTGTAAAAACTTGCTGCGCGCTTTTTGCAGCGAGGCGTCATCCGTTAACATGGCATCATTCTGCGCGTCGTAACAGGCTTTTATCCACGCCCCCCCACTTTCTGGCAGCAACAGCAGCGGCTTATTCATTCCCTGGCGATAGCCCTCGATATAGGGTTCGAGACAGGCCAGAGCCTGATCGGACGCCATTGGAGGGAAGCGCCATTCGCCGTCCTTACGGACGAATAAACGGCTTTCACCTTCGTTACCGCCCGCACAGTAGACAAGATGTTCGAGCCAGAGTTGCAAACCTTGTGACACACTGAGCATGGCAGGACGCCAGCGCAGTAGCCCGTCCGGCTGCACCTGCTGTAGCCAGCCCGTGAGCTGAATACCGTTGCAGGTCAGATCGATTTCAAGGCTTTTTCCCGGCTGACGGAATTCAATAACGCGATCGGCCAGGGCCTGCATCTCCTGACACTGCATATCCCAGGCGATCTCCCCGAAGGCGCCATACGGGAGCTGGCCTGCGGCCCGATAGCGACGAAACAGCGTTTGTGCATTTTCCTCTTCAACCAGCGCATTAAGCAGCTGTTGATTCAGCTGATAGCGGCTTAATCCATTGAGGGTGAAAGGTTCTGCATCAGGGATCTCGCTCTCTTCGGAGCGGAAATTCACCTGCAACCGCTGCTGGAAAAACGCGCGTACCGGGTGCGCCCAAAACCGTTGCAACTGCTCAAAGGTGAGCGTCTCAAGCAAACGAGGCTCAAGTTCCTGAATGAAATCCGTATGGGCTTGCCCCTCTTTCCTCGCAGCGGGCAGCCATTCGCGGGCATAGCTTTGCTGTTCGTTATCGACGTAGTTAGCCGGATCGAACGGCATGCGAGTGTGGAGACAGGTGATATGAGCTTTCACCCGCTGTTCGCTTTCGTCGCAGTTACGCGCCTCATCACCCGGCAGATAGTGGCTTTGCCCAATGTAATCGACCAGTTCCTGCACCAGCACTGACGGGAAGCGCTCGCTGTTATCCTGAATGGAATGCCCTATATAGCTGATATAGAGCTTTTGCTGGGCCGAAATCAACGCCTCGAGGAAGAGGTAACGGTCATCGTCACGTCGGCTACGGTCACCACGCTTCGGCTGCTGGCTCATCAGATCAAAGCCCAGCGGCGCCAAAGCACGCGGATAGATACCATCGTTCATTCCGAGCAGGCAAACCACCTTAAACGGAATCGAACGCATTGGCATCAGCGTACAAATATTGACGGGACCAGCAAGGAAGCGCTGGCTAATACGTTCCTGATCCAGGCGCTGCGTCAGTTCATCGCGAAGTAAGGAGAGCGGAATAGCCTCGCCATAATGAGATGAAATACCTTCTTCGATAATGGCCTGCCACTGCTGTTCGATAAGTGCCATCGCCGCTTCGGTGTCCGTGTCGGGCAGGAAAAAATCATTCAACATTTCCCGGCACAGTGGCTGCCATTCCTCAAGCGTGCGGGACTGCATCAGCTCGCGCCGCCAGCGATTAAGCTGCATTAACAGTGAAGCCAGATGGCCGACCAGTTCGGCAATCAGCCCTGAAGATTCATCGTAAGGCAGGACCTCATTCCACTCCCCCTGATGGCTCTCCATTGCATAGCCCAGCAGCATACGCGTCAGGCCGAACTGCCAGGTGTGCTGCCCCGTCGGCGGGAGCTCGAACTCCTGGACGTTATCATCGTCAATCCCCCAGCGAACACCCGATTCATTGACCCACTGGCGCAGATAGCGCAGCCCCTCTTCGTCGATGTCGAAGCGAGCGGCCAGCACCGGAACATCCAACAGCGCCAGTACGTCTTCCGAAATAAAGCGGCTATCGGGCAGAGCAAGCAGGCTAATAAACGCCTGCAAAGCCGGATGCGACTGGCGCGCCCGGCGGTCGGAAACGGCATAAGGCAGATATCGCTCGCCGGTGGCACTGCCAAAGACCGCCTGAATAAACGGGCTGTAGCTGTCAATATCCGCCACCATGACCACAATATCGCGCGGCGTCAGTTCAGGATCGTCCTGCAACATCGCCAGCAGCTTGTCATGAAGCACTTCAACTTCGCGCTGCGGGCTGTGGCACACATGTACGGTAACGCTGCGATCCTCTGGATCCAGTTTTCGCTTCTTATCGCTGCGGGCAAACTCTTCGGCGGTGATCCCCGCGATGGCGCGGTTCTCCAGATCGAGAATATCCAGTTGCACGTTATGCAGCAGGCTGTCAGGAGTGATCTCCGCAAAGGCATCCACATCGCCTTCTCCGGACGAGGTGATATCGGACAGCATGTGAATGTAGTCACGCCCCAGTTTTCCCCAGGAGGCCAGCAGCGGATTCGGTAAGTTTTGAATGCCTTCTTCATCAAAGAGCTGCGCGGCATTGTCGCTGTCTTTGAAGAGCGGGATCGCGCGCTCTTCAAAGATCCGCCGCCGTTGGCGAGCAACAAGACGAGCGAGCCATTTAGGGTCCTGAATATCCCCCCAGTAATGGCGACACGGGTTGGTGAACAGAATGTGGATATCGACATGCTTACCCAGGGCTTTTAACGCGCTCAGGTAAACAGGTGGCAGAGCGGAAATCCCGCATATAAAGACGCGCGACGGTAACCCGGCAGGCGGTTCAGAGGCCTTTTCGAGGGTTGAGATAAACCGCTCGTATAGGTTGGCACGGTGCCACTGTGGCTGGCCCAGTTTTTCGGTGTGTTCCACCAGCGCTTTCCACAGCGGGGCCTGCCAGATTTGCGCCTCAGGCAGGCCGTCAATCAGCTCACCCTTTTCCCAGGACGTCAGCCATTCCGGGCGATAGACCAGATACTGGTCATACAGATCCGCCGTCCGCGAGGCCAGCTGGAACAGTTTACGTTTGTCGGTATCATCGCTCAGGTAGTGGCGCAGCATGGCGAACGCATCGCTCGCCAGCATATCCGGCAGCAGCGACATTAGCTTCCAGCTCATGCTTTGCTTATTGAATTCGCTTTTTTTGGGGATGTCCGGCAGGACGCGAACAAACATCTCCCAGATAAAACTCGCCGGAAGCGGGAACTCGATATTTGCCGCAATACCGAATTTTTGCGCCAGGGACATTTGCAGCCACTGAGCCATACCGGTGCTTTGCACCAGCACCATTTCTGGCTCAAAGGGATCGGCAGGATGCTCGCGCTCGACGATAAACTCCATCAATGCTTCCAGCACATCCAGACGATTTGAGTGGTAGACCCGTAACATAGACGCTCCCGACTACTGACTAAGCGGGCAATGCAGGCGTGTCATCTGACCCTGCCGCCCCAAAGGCGAAATTATAGTGACCGAGATGCTGACACATCCAGCCTGCATTGTCTGCCCCCTGTTTATCCGCCAGCCATCCGGTAACGTCCCCTGTGACAGCTGGGTCTGGCTCCAGGCAGAATGCCAGAGCTGGCGATACTGATTGAAAACCGTAAATCGCGCTGCCAGCGCCCGATGATAGCCAGACAGCGCAGTAATGACGATAACCAGCAGCATCATCGCTAACAGCACTTCCACCATACTAAATCCCCTTTGCCGGGCTAAGGTAGCTGACACAGTGCGCTCTCCTTCAGTGGACAAAAATCGCTCCAGCCATGGCGGGAGAACACCACTCGCCCGTCCTGGATTATCCCGCCGCGCCACAGCAGCAGCTCACCACTCCCCGCAATAAGCAGGACGCGATTGTCTTCAGTAACGCGCAGACAGACTCGCCCTTGCAGCCCTTTTTTGCACTGAATACCTGACCCCACCGGCCAAAGCTGCCTTTTGCCCCACTCCAGCGCCGACTGGACGTTGGCCTGCTGCAAAATCAGCTGCCGCTCACGGCTCACCATCCGCGTAAAAGCATCGAGCTGCAGATTAAGGCCGGTAAGGATCAGGCTGCCGATCACAAGGAGCAACAGGACCAGCGCAAGCGATGACATCCCCCGCTGACGTTTCACAGATTAAATCCTGTGACGCGATGGGTGACCTGTATTGGCTCGGCGTGTGGACGTGTTGTTGAAACTGCCAGCTCAATACTTAGCTCAGGCGCAAAGCCAGTGTGCTCAATTTTTCTCACCAGGAAGTGAGTCACTAACACACGTTCAGGTTCGGTCAGCTTTTCCCAGCCTTTTCCTTCGCAGCTTGTGGCTCCCCGCTGGGTTTCAAGTGCGCCAGCCTCCAGGCGAAACCCTGTTTGCTCCGCCTCTGTCGAGGGGGCATTCTCCCAGCGCCCATTGCTGTTGGCATCCCATTGCACAATGACACAGCGCCCTGCTCTACCCATCGTCAACGCGGGTCCCTGACAAGAGCCGTTACAGTATCCGGCCCTTTGCAGCTGCTTGCCGATAGCAGTGGCTCTGAGCCAGACCTCTTCTTCTAGCTCCTGCTGTTGCTCTTGCTTGAGAATGGCTCGCTGTAACGCCGGCATAAAACGCGCGGTACTCAGCAGCAAAATACTGCTTATTGCCATCGCGATGAGTACCTCGGTCAGCGAGAAGCCGCGCTGGTTTTTTAACATGTTCCCTTCCCTGTGCTGTTGCACATCCTGATACGCCCGGTGTTCGACACGATAATCAGCCATTCTCCCGCGGGGCTTTTGATGCGTATCCTCCCGGGCCAGGCGGTATCCCGTAATCCATAAAACGCCAGTGATTTCGTCAGTTCTGCAATCGTGACTTCCGGCCATGGCAAATTGAGGACCAGCCCGCTCTGAGTCTGGCAGTCCGCACTTTTCGTCGTCGCAAGACATGCCTTTTCGCCGTCCTTATTCACCACGATGAGATGATCCAGGTTATAACCGTTCGCATCGTTGCGAAGCTGTACCAGGTAGTCACGTACCTGATGGGCGGTTTGCCACAGGCGTTGCTGTTGCTGCCAACTCTGCCAGCCCGACAGCCCTGTGGCGCTGAGAATGACGACAAGGGAAATTGCCACCATGGTTTCGATAAGCGTAAAGCCGCGTTGTTTTTTCACTCCCGGAGTGTGGCGGGAAGCGCACAGAAAAACGACAGCAGAAAGTGAAGATTACGAGGCGCTTTCCTGTGAAAATCATCCGTTGCATTACGTTGCAAAAACGCTGGAAAGCCGCTCGTAAAGGTGAAATCTGGGCAAAAAAAACCGGCGCTAAAGAGCACCGGTTGTGTCAGGATTTGATGTATCAGATAGCGACAGGGGCTTTGATACCAGGGTGGGGATCGTAACCTTCAATCTCGAAATCGTCGAAGCGATAGTCAAAGATGGATTCCGGCTTACGCTTGATAACCAGCTTCGGCAGTGCGCGCGGTTCGCGAGTCAGCTGCAGGTGCGTTTGTTCCATGTGATTGCTGTACAGGTGCGTATCGCCACCGGTCCACACAAAATCACCGACTTCAAGGTCGCACTGCTGCGCCATCATATGAACCAGTAATGCATAGCTGGCGATGTTGAACGGCAGACCGAGGAACACGTCGCAAGAGCGCTGATAGAGCTGGCAGGACAGTTTGCCGTCAGCGACATAGAACTGGAAGAAGGCGTGACAAGGCGCCAGCGCCATTTTGTCCAGCTCGCCGACGTTCCAGGCTGAGACGATAATGCGACGTGAATCGGGATCGTTTTTCAGCTGGTTTAGCACGGTCGTAATCTGGTCAATGTGGCGGCCATCTGGCGTTGGCCACGCGCGCCACTGTTTGCCGTAGACCGGGCCGAGGTCGCCGTTCTCATCTGCCCATTCGTCCCAAATCGAGACGTTGTTTTCGTGCAGATAAGCCACGTTGGTATCGCCTTGCAGGAACCAGAGCAGTTCATGAATGATCGAGCGCAAATGGCAGCGCTTGGTCGTCACCAGCGGAAAACCTTCCAGCAGGTTAAAGCGCATCTGGTGGCCAAAAATAGAGAGCGTTCCGGTGCCGGTGCGATCGTTTTTTGGCGTGCCCTCGTCGAGCACTTTTTTCATCAATTCAAGATACTGTTTCATGGTTCCTCAGGAAAGCTGTTGCTGTGGACGACGACGATACGCCCAAATCATCATTATGATACCCGCGACAATCATCGGGATGGAGAGAATCTGCCCCATGCTGATGTACTGTACCCATTCCCCGGTGAATTGCTGATCCGGCTGGCGGAAGAATTCTACGATGATTCGGAACGCACCATAACCAATCAGGAACAGCCCGGAGACGGCACCCATTGGACGCGGTTTGCGGATAAAGAGATTCAGAATGATAAACAGCACCACACCCTCAAGCGCCAGCTCATACAGCTGAGACATGTGGCGCGGCAGTGAGCCGTAGGTGTCGAAGATAGACTGCCACTCTGGGTGGGAAGGCAGCAGCGCAAGGTCTTCCGCACGTGAGTTCGGGAACAGCATCGTAAAGGAGACACTCGGATCGACACGACCCCACAGTTCCCCATTAATGAAGTTGCCGAGACGACCCGCGCCCAGACCAAACGGGATCAGTGGGGCAATAAAATCAGCCACCTGGAAGAAGTTGCGTTTGGTGCGTTTGGCGAAGATAACCATCACCAGAATCACACCTATCAGACCGCCGTGGAAGGACATGCCTCCGTCCCAAACGCGGAACAGGTAAAGCGGATCGTTCAGGAAAATCGGGAAGTTATAGAACAGCACATAGCCGATACGCCCACCGAGGAATACCCCGAGGAACCCGGCATAGAGCAGGTTTTCAACTTCGTTTTTCGTCCATCCGCTGCCCGGACGACTGGCGCGACGACCCGCAAGCCACATGGCAAAGATGAAGCCGACCAGGTACATAAGACCGTACCAGTGAAGCGCAACGGGACCGATTGAGAAAATGACCGGATCAAATTCCGGAAAATGCAGATAACCACTGTTCATCTGTCACCACAAGATGTTGTTATTCCGCTGAAAGTGGACAGCGAAAAATAAGCGCGCGCAGGGTTAACCCACGCTCCAAAGTTGCGAATCATAGCACAAGGCAGGCGCGGAGGATGCGTCTGAGATGTAAAAGATGTGTATAGAGAATGGAGCAGAGTGTCGCTCCATTCGTGTCGGGAATGGGAAAGTTTAGCGACCACCGCGGATCAAACCGCCCATGCCGCGACGCTCCATAAAGGCCGCGACCTGGTGACGGACTTCCGTCGCCAGCTGTGCCTCAAGGCTGCGTTTTGCCAGCTCCTGAGCATCTTCGATTTCGATGTGGCGCAGCAGATATTTCACACGCGCCACCGAGCGACCGTTCATCGACAGATGACGGAAGCCAAGACCGATCAGGATCGCCACACACATGGAATCCCCTGCCATTTCACCGCACAGGCGCAGGTCGATTCCGTATAGTTCGGCGTCACGCGCAATCATCGCCAGCGCACGCAGCATCGCCGGGTGCAGGCTGTCGTAAATGCTCGCGACGCGCGTATTGTTACGGTCCACCGCCAGAATGTACTGGGTCAGATCGTTCGTACCGACCGAGATGAAATCCACGCGGTTGGCCAGCTGTGGCAGCATAAAGACCATCGAAGGGACTTCAAGCATCACGCCGAGGCGCGGTTTGGGAATCGCATAACCGATCATCTCTTCCACTTCGCGCCCAGCACGTTCGATCAAGCGACGCGCTTCGTCGACTTCGTCCAGACTGGTCACCATCGGCAGAAGAATGCTGAGATTTCCGGTGGCCGCGTTAGCACGCAGCATGGCGCGTACCTGCACCAGGAAAATCTCCGGCTGATCGAGCGTAATGCGGATCCCACGCCAGCCAAGGCACGGGTTTTCTTCACTGATGGGCATGTACGGCAGCTGTTTATCGGCGCCAACATCCAGCGTTCGCAGGGTGACGGGCTTGTCGTTAAACATCTGCAACATTCCCTGATATTGCGCCACCTGCTCCTCTTCGGAAGGGAAGCCGCTTTGCAACATGAACGGAATTTCAGTGCGGTACAGGCCGATGCCGTCGATGCGGCTGCCGAGCTTCTCTTCGTGCGCCGGGCTAAGGCCCGCGTTGAGCATCACCTTAACCCGCTCGCCGCTTTTCAACTGCGCGGGCAGATCGACGTCATCTTCCGCCAGGCGGCTTAATTCGTTTTCTTCACTGATTAATCGCTGATATTCCTGCAGCAGTACCGGCTCAGGATCGACCAGCAGCTCACCGCGATAACCGTCGACCACCAGGGTGCGGCGTTGCAGCACCGAAGGCTGAATATCCGCGCCCATAACGGTGGGAATACCCAGCGCGCGCACCATAATGGCCGCGTGGGAGTTGGCTGCGCCATCGCGCACCACGACGCCTGCCAGTCGGTCATGCGGCAGTTCGGCGAGAGTGGTTGCCGACAGTTCATCGGCGACCAGCACAAAGCGTTTTGGCCAGGCATTTTCGCCCTGAATGGTGTCGTCGAGATGGAACAGCAGACGCTGGCCCAGACTTCGCAGATCGCCCGCACGCTCTTTCAGATAACCGTCTGTCAGGGAGGCAAACTGCTCGGCGAAACGTTCGATGACCTTTTTCACCGCCCATTCCGCCACCGATCCTTTGTCTACTTCGGCGAAGAGTTCGCGGCGCAGGCGCGCATCGGACAGCAGGTGAGAATAAAGATCAAAAATCGCTGCCGTCTCTTTCTGCGCCCCCGCGGCAAAACGCTTACTGTAGCGTCGGAATTCGTTGGAGGCCTCTTCCAGGGCACCGGTCAGGCGTTCGCGTTCAAGGGCAGCGTCCAGCGTAGAGGCTTCGTACACCTGCTCCATGAGCGGCAGCGTGGCGTCCATCCATCCTTCGGCGATGGCCACGCCCGGCGATGCGGGCAGCGCACGGATACGCGTCTGGCGATACTGGCCAAATAGCGCAGCTAACTGAGACTGGGAGAGGATTGCGGCCATTTGCGTGGCCAGCGTGACGAGGAATGACTCCTCGCTTTCGTCAAACTGGCGAAGCTCACGCTGCTGCACCACCAGTATCCCAAGAAGCTGGCGGCGCTGAATGATAGGGACACCTAAAAACGCGCGAAAACGCTCTTCCTTGACGGAAGGGATATATTTAAAACTGGGGTGTTTTTGCGCATCGGCGAGGTTGATGGGTTCCGCCAGCCGTCCAACGAGGCCAACGATCCCTTCATCAAAGGCGAGCGCAACGGTGCGACCACGCGGTTTTTTCAACCCACGTGTCGCCATCAGGTAATAACAGCGTCGATCGTGGTCGGCCAGATACACCGAACAGACTTCGGTTTCCATCGCAAGACAGATGTCGGTCACCAGAATGTCCAGCGCCTCATTGAGGCGCGGAGCACTGGCAACCTTTTCGACTATTTCTCGCAAGCGGGTGAGCATGATGTGCGTTGCTTAACCTCTTTTACGTCGCCAGGCAGGTGGGCTTTGCGGTTTAGGAGGGGCCTCCTGAAACGCAATCACCACACTTGCAAACTCTTTCATCACCCTGCGGTAAACGTCGCGCTTAAAGGACACGACCTGACGAACGGGATACCAGTAGCTTACCCAACGCCAGCCATCGAACTCTGGCGTACTGCTGGTTTGCATATTGATTTCCGAGTCGTTGCTCACCAATTGCAGAAGAAACCACTTTTGTTTCTGGCCGATACAAACCGGCTTTGTGTCCCAACGCACCAAACGTTTCGGTAACTTGTAACGCAACCAGTTGCGGGTCGAAGCCAGGATGCGAACATCTTTTCGGCTTAAGCCGACTTCTTCGAACAGCTCCCGATACATCGCTTGTTCTGGGGACTCTCCTGGATTGATCCCGCCTTGCGGGAATTGCCAGGAGTGCTGACCATACCGTCTTGCCCACATAACCTGGCCCTGACGATTACAAATTACGATACCTACATTCGGGCGGTAGCCATCGTCATCAATCACCGGACTACCTCAAACTAAACCTTATATATGATCGATTGTTTCATACTCCTGTGAGGCGGTAAACCACTCTCTTACAGGGCTGCGAACGAATAACATTTGAATAACTCACAATTTTCACTCAAGTTATAAACAGATGACGGACGCAAAGGGCCATTTTATTCACTTTTTCTGTGGATATAGTTGTGAAGAAGTATGGAATTACCGCTGGACAACATTGCGGGAAGGAAATCACCTCGCAATCTCACTGCTAAATAAATCACTATATTTCATAAAGTTAACAGGTAATACCTGTGAATAATACGCCATAACGTGACGATCATCACATGAGAGATCCGCGTGCTGATGAAAGATCGAACAGCGTCGGTTTTATCCACAGATTGTGCCAATAACTTAGACACTATTTGTGTGAAAATTCGATTTTCGTCGCACGTCAAGGCTGTAAATTGAAACAGTAGTGAGGGTTATTCCCACTTATCCCACTTTTCTGTGGATAACATGGTGTAAGATCCTGTTCATTGTCAGTGACCAGTTTTGAACAACCCGATTTTACCCTTTTTATCCGGCAGTGGATTTGTCTTAAAAACGCTGATAAATCATCAGCCTGCCATATCGCCAAAGAAATAGTTAAACTCTATCCACAAGGTCTGCTTTTACGGTTCATTTTTTAATCAAAGGTTTAACGTTATGCTTCCGCTCCTTCCACTCACCTCCCCTCCGGCTACAGAAGCGCAGTTATTGCAGCAGGCGCAACGCGTCGCGGGCTACTCGCTCGGCGAGCTGGCGGCCATGGCGGGCTTGCCGATTCCTGCGGATCTGAAACGGGATAAAGGCTGGATCGGTGTGTTGCTGGAGCGCTGGCTTGGCGCGAGCGCGGGCAGTAAGCCCGAGCAGGATTTTGCCGCACTGGGGGTGGAGCTTAAAACCATCCCCATTGATCGCCAGGGAAAACCACTGGAAACCACCTTTGTCTGCGTTGCGCCGCTCACCGGAAATACGGGTGTGACCTGGGAAATGAGCCACGTGCGCCATAAGCTCAAGCGCGTGCTGTGGGTGCCCATCGAAGGCGACAGAGCTATTCCCCTTGCGGATCGCCGCGTGGGTGCGCCACTGCTTTGGAGCCCAAACGAAGAGGAAGAGCGGCAGCTTTCGCAGGACTGGGAGGAGCTAATGGATATGATCGTGCTGGGTCAGGTCGAGCGGATTACCGCGCGTCATGGCGAGGTGATGCAGTTACGCCCGAAAGCCGCTAACAGCAAGGCGCTGACCGAGGCGATTGGTGCTCAGGGAGAACCGATCCTGACGCTGCCGCGCGGCTTCTATTTAAAGAAGAACTTCACCGGTGCTCTGCTAGCCCGTCACTTTTTCGCTTAAACGCGGTTTTTAGCCGAAGTTTGAACTGAATCAAACACATTCACCTGATGTTTAAGATTTTACTGCTTCCTCCTGACGCTTTCTCAGGTTATTACTACACTATGATGTGATACGAGCCAGGTGAGGATGATAACGATGAAAAAATGGGCAGTGATAATCTCAGCGGTGGGTTTAGCGTTTGCGGTTTCAGGTTGTAGTAGTGATTACGTTATGGCGACAAAAGACGGTCGAATGATACTGACTGACGGCAAACCCGAAGTCGACGACGATACCGGCCTTGTAAGCTACAACGATCAGCAGGGCAATAAGATGCAGATCAATCGCGACGAAGTTTCGCAAATCATCGAAAGATAAACAGTTAAAGGTCAGTTGCTTACTGGCCTTTTTGATTTTTTTCTTCCCCTTTTGCTCCCCCTCTGCCATGTTTATAGTCCTTCGTCGGGGAGATTCCTGACGCCGTCAATTTTCACAGTATAGGAAGCCGGCTATGCATTATCACCGTATCCCCCACAGCACTCTGGAGATCAGCCAACTGGGGTTGGGCACGATGACATTCGGTGAACAAAACAGCGAAGCCGATGCCCATGCGCAACTCGATTACGCCGTCAGCCAGGGGATCAACCTGATTGATGTGGCCGAAATGTACCCGGTGCCTCCGCGCCCGGAAACCCAGGGATTGACCGAAACCTACGTTGGCAACTGGCTGGCGAAAAACGGCAATCGCGAAAAGCTGGTGCTGGCGTCGAAAGTCAGCGGCCCGTCGCGCAATAACGACGCGGGCATTCGTCCGAATCAGATTCTGGATCGCAAAAATATCCGCGCCGCGCTGGATGCCAGCCTGAAGCGCTTGCAGACCGACTATCTCGATTTATACCAGGTTCACTGGCCTCAGCGCCCGACCAACTGCTTCGGTAAACTGGGCTATACCTGGAGCGACAGCGCGCCGGTGGTGACCCTGCTCGAAACCCTGGAAGCTCTGACCGAGTGTCAGCGCGCCGGTAAGATCCGCTACATTGGCGTTTCGAACGAAACGGCGTTCGGCGTGATGCGCTATCTGCATCTGGCCGATAAGCACGATTTGCCGCGCATTGTGACCATTCAGAACCCTTACAGCCTGGTTAACCGCAGTTATGAAGTGGGTTTGGCGGAAGTGACGCAGTATGAAGGCGTTGAGCTGCTGGCTTATTCCTGCCTCGGCTTCGGGACGTTGACCGGTAAATACCTCAACGGCGCAAAACCTGCCGGGGCACGTAATACCCTGTTCAGCCGTTTTACCCGCTACAGCGGTGAGCAAACGCAGAAAGCCGTTGCGGCGTATGTTGATATCGCGAAACGTCACGGTCTGGACCCTGCACAGATGGCATTAGCCTTTGTGCGTCGTCAGCCGTTCGTGGCCAGTACCCTGCTGGGTGCCACCACAATGGAGCAATTGAAAACGAACATCGACAGTTTCCATCTGGAGTTGAGCGAAGAGGTGTTGGCGGAGATTGAGGCGGTGCATCAGGTTTACACCTATCCGGCACCGTAACGCGTTTTGATCTGGTATGCCGGGTAAGGCGAAGTCGCCCCCCGGCAATCCGTTACCGACGACGCTGCCAGAGCCACAGCCCCGCAATTGCCAGCGCAAACAACCCACCGAACCCGACACCGATGCCCACGACCGGTAATCCCACTTTAACCGCCAGGGAATACAGCCCCAGCATCAGCAGCATCGCAGTGTTTTCACCGAGATTTTGCACCGCAATCGCATTACCCGCCCCGACGGTCTGTTTACCACGCTCCTGCAGGAGTGCGTTCAGCGGTACCACAAAGAAACCACCGAGCATCCCAATCAGGATCAGCAGCACGTAAGCCGGCAGCAGCGCATGTTGTAGGGAGAAAAACAGCACGCCGACGCCAATCAAAATCCCCGCAGGCATACAGCGCGATACGGTTTCCAGGGTGACCAGCTTCGCAGCCACACCGGCCCCGACCACAATCCCCACAGCGACCATCGCGTTGAGATAGGTGGGCGTGGCGTTATCGGTGATCCCGAGCGCCGTCGGCACCCACAATACCAGCAGGAAGCGCAGCGTCACGCCCGCGCCCCAGAACATGCTGGTGCCCAGCAGGGAGAAGCGCGTTTCGCCGTTACGCCACAGCACGCGGCAGGCATTGAAGAAACTGGCCGTCATCGGCGTAAAGCGCCAGGATTGCCCCGGACGCGCCACGGGCAGCGTCGGGATAAACAGGTTCGCCACGACTGCGCCCGCATACACCAGCGCACACACACCCAGCGCGGCCAGCACATGCCAGTCCGCCAGCACGCCGCCGGCGACGGAGCCGAGCAAAATGGCGGCAATCGTCGAGGACTCCATCAGGCCGTTGGCTTTAACCAGTTTGTCGCCGGTGGTCAGCTCCCCCAAAATCCCGTATTTCGCCGGTGAATACGCCGCCGCGCCAATCCCCACCAGCGTGTAGCCGATGAAGGGATTAAAGCCGAAGCAGATACTCGCCGCGCCCAGCAGTTTGAGACTGTTGGCGAACATCATCACGCGCCCTTTAGGGAAACTGTCAGCCACCTGCCCGACAAACGGCGCAAAAATGATGTAAGCACCCACAAACACCATCTGCAGGATGGGCTGGCTCCAGTCCGGATAAAACTCGGCTTTCAACAGCGCCAGCGTAGCAAACAGCAGCGCGTTATCGCCAAAGGCCGAAAGGAACTGAGCGCTGGTCACCGCCATCATGCCCTTCGACCACAGGGAGGTGTTAGTGTGTACTGACTCACGCATTATGCTGTTCCGCCTCATCAACCATGCCTTTCAGCGCGACAAAATCGGGTTTACCGCTGCCGAGCACCGGTAACTGCTTCAGATAACGAATATCGCGCGGCACGGCCAGCTCAGGCACGCCATGCTCGCGGGCGTAGTGCAGAAGCTGCTCGCGTTTCAGTTCGCTGTCGGTGGTAAAGAGCACCAGCGCTTCGCCTTTGCTGGCGTCGCTCTTAATCGCCGTGGCATGCATTTTGTCGGCAGAGACCGCCGTCGCCAGCTGTTCTACCATCTCAAGCGAAACCATCTCCCCGGCAATTTTGGCAAAGCGTTTGGCGCGGCCTTTGATTTGCACGAAGCCCTGCTCATCAAAGCGCACAATATCGCCCGTGTCATACCAGCCGGTTTCGACCTCGCCCTGCGCGTTTTCCGCCGTCGGCGCTTCAAGCACGCCTGGGTTTTCCACGCGCAGATAGCCATTCATCACATTTGGCCCTTTCAGCTGCAGGCGACCGCCATCTTCAATGCCCGGCACCGCTAACAGACGTGCGTCCATGCCCGGCAGAATGCGCCCGACCGTGCCAGGCTTCGCCGCCATCGGCACATTGATCGAGACCACCGGGGCACACTCTGTCACGCCGTAACCCTCAAGAATGCGCAGACCAAACTTGTCCTGCCAGATTTGACGGGTGCTGTCCTGCAGTTTCTCTGCTCCCGCCACCACGTAGCGCACACGGAAGAAATCATACGGATTGGCGAAACGCGCATAGCTGCCAAGAAACGTTGAGGTGCCAAACAGCACCGTACAGTTACGGTCATACACCAGTTCCGGTACAACACGGTAATGCAGCGGGCTGGGATAGAGGAACACCTCGGCGCCCGTGAACAGCGGCGTAAACAGCCCGACCGTCAGGCCAAAGGAGTGGAAAAGCGGCAGCGCCGACATAAAACGATCGTTCGCGGTGAAGTCGGCAATGGTTTTGATCTGCTCGACGTTCGCCAGAATACTTTTATGAGAGTGAACAACCCCCTTCGGATTGCCTTCAGAACCGGAGGTAAACAGAATAATGGCCGCATCTTCCGGCTGCTGTTTAACCTGCGCCAGACGTGGCGCCAGCAGATGGGCAAAGATCCACAGCTTATCGGCAAGGGTAACGTCAGCTTTTAAATCTTCGAGGAACACCCAGCGCACCTGCTTGAGCTGCTCCGGCAGATGCCAGAGTTTGCCTTTGTCGAGGAACTGGCGCGAAGTGAAAACGGTTTTGATCTCCGCAGCCGTTATCGCGCTGGTCAGCCCTTTCACTCCCGCCGTGTAGTTCATCATCGCCGGAATGCGTCCGCGTGACACCGCACCGAAAATCACCGCCGCGCTGATCCCGGCGTTAGGCAGCATAAGACCAATTTTTTCCCCGTGCTGGCTGTATTTTTCCAGAATACGGCCCACAAACAGGGTCTTGGTCAGCAGCTTGCGATAGGTATCGGGCGTGAAATTGATATCTTCAACGCAGTTTTTCTTCGCGCCAAAACGGTCCTGCGCGGAGAGAAGCGATTCATATAAGGTTTCGCGCGGGCGCACGGCCATGCGCGCTTCCATCATAATTTGATGGAGCATTTCGCCTGCGATCTTTCGGCGATCCCTTGCGCGCGGTGCTTCAGGCATCGGCAGCGTGGTCGGAGGCAAAATGTGGAGGGTGATTTGCGGGAACAGGCTCTGCTTCACTAGCCCTTTCAGACGGCTGAAATAGGTCAGCTCTGCCCCTTCGATGCGTAGCGGCACCACGGTGGCTTTCGATTTCGCCGCGACAAACCCCGCGCCGTCGTAGATTTTCATCAGCGAGCCGGTCACGGTAAGACGCCCTTCCGGGAAAATCACCACCGGACGGCCCTGCTCGATCAGGCGCACCAGATGTTTAATCATCATCGGTTTGGTCGGATCGAGGGGAACAAAATCAATCAGCGGCGCCAGCCAGCGCATAAACCACTTCTGGCTGATGGAGCTGTAGACCGCGAAGACCGGGCGGCCAGGCAGGAAAAGTGCCAGCAAAACGCCGTCGATAAAGGAGACGTGGTTTGGGGTGATGAGCACGCGCTCGCCGCGCAATGACTGAGTGTCCCCCGTCAGGCGGACGCGAAAGAGGATACGAAACAAGGTACGGAAGAACCCAAATAGCATTTCAACTCCCTTTGCCTGTTAAATTTTAGGGTTACGCTAAATTGTGGCAGATTACACGAGAAGTGCAGGCGGGAGGAGAGGTAGCGTATTTCAGGCGAAAAAAAACCTGCGCATCCGCGCAGGCTGGTGCAAGAGATGAGTACGAAACCGTACCAAGAATTCTCACCAATCAATACCTCTGGGATCTTGATTGTGGCTGCTGGCAATCCGCTTCGCCAGCGCGAAAACGCAAGGGAATGAGCCTAAGTGCAACCAGGTGTGAAAAATATCGATTGCTGTTACATGTTGAAGTTACAGACAAAAAAAACCTGCGTATGGACGCAGGTTGGTGTAATTCGTGTTAATCAACCGGAGTCGATTTCACCTATCAATACCTCTGGGATCTCGACTTTAGCAATCTGTTCACATTCTCCACCAGCAGACAATCGCAACAGCCTGCCGCAAAGTGTAAGCAAAGGTTCGCTTTGACATTATTCTGACACGCTTCCCCGTGTAACGATTACACTGTTTTCCCATGTTCTGCGTCACGTTTGCGAGGTGCATTGCGGGCTAGCCCTTGAATGCACCTCGGTTTTCCGCAACACTATTGAGTGTGTAAACGCTTACCCCCTAAAGAAGGTATTTAATGGCGACAATTAAGGATGTGGCTCGTCTGTCGGGTGTTTCTGTGGCGACCGTTTCTCGCGTCATCAACAATTCACCGAAAGCCAGCGATGCGTCCCGTCAGGCCGTGCAAAGCGCCATGGAAACCCTGAACTATCATCCCAACGCCAACGCGCGCGCCCTGGCGCAGCAGTCAACGGAAACCGTGGGTCTGGTGGTCGGCGACGTGTCGGATCCCTTTTTCGGCGCGATGGTCAAAGCGGTTGAACAGGTGGCGTACCAGACCGGCAATTTCCTGCTGATCGGCAACGGCTACCATAACGAACAAAAAGAGCGCCAGGCCATTGAGCAGCTGATACGCCATCGCTGCGCCGCCCTGGTGGTTCACGCCAAAGTCCTCCCCGACGCCGAACTGCTGCATCTGATGAAGCAGATCCCCGGCATGGTTCTGATTAACCGTATTATCCCCGGCTATGAGAAACGCTGCGTGGCGCTGGACGATCGCTACGGCGCCTGGCTTGCTACACGCCACCTGATCCAGCAGGGTCATACGCGCATTGGTTATCTCTGTTCAAACCACCAGATTTCCGATGCCGAAGATCGTCTGCGCGGCTATTACGATGCCCTGCGCGAAAGCGGCCTGCCGTGCAACGATCGTCTGGTCACCTATGGCGAACCCGACGAGAGCGGCGGCGAGCAGGCGATGACGGAGCTGTTAGGCCGTGGGCGGAATTTCACCGCCGTGGCCTGCTATAACGACTCGATGGCCGCGGGTGCGATGGGTGTGCTGAACGATAACGGTATCGACGTACCGGCAGAAATTTCGCTGATTGGTTTCGATGATGTGCTGGTCGCGCGCTATGTGCGCCCGCGCTTAACCACCGTGCGCTATCCGATTGTCACCATGGCAACGCAGGCCGCTGAACTGGCGCTGGCGCTGGCCGAAAAACGCCCGCCGCCAGATATCACTCATCTGTTCAGCCCGACGCTGGTTCGCCGTCACTCCGTGGTTGCCCCCGCAGATCCGGTCAGCGAATAGCGATAGAGATGGACGGTTTTATTCGGGTATTCCAGCGCATCGCCGATGTACTGCCAGCCGTAGCGCTCGTAAAAGTCCCGGCAGGCTGACCAGAGATGCAGCTCGGAATACCCGGCTTTTGCGGCATAGCCCATCACATGCTCCTGCAACTGCCCCGCCAGCCCTTTCCCGCGCGCGGCGTCATCAACGTACAGCGCCGCCAGCCACGGAAAGAGATCCTGGCGCGTCATCAAATCACAGCGCCATAAACCGACGGTGCCCAGCAGTGTTTCGCCCTCGACCGCCACAAACGTGAGCGGCAGTGCGCCCGGCGTCTGGCTGTGTTCGATGATGCTGTCAAAGAATTCACGCGGTAAACCGTCACCAAACGCCTGCCATAACCAGTCGGTTACGCGCTGGGCATGGTGCGCAGCGGCATAAAGGGGAATGATCTTCACACCAGTTTTCCCTGGAAAAGCGGGACAGATTCAAAAAGATAGCCGTCAAAATCCGGCGCGTCTTCATCCGACAGCTCCAGCAGGCTTTTTTTTACGTTTTCCAGGTGCTGGAACATGGCCTGCCACGCCCCCATCACGTCGCGACGACGCAGGGCCGCGAGAATGGTCTGGCGATCGCCAAGCCACTTCAGGCGATATGCGCGGCTGGCGATGTGAACGTTGAACTGCTGCCACAGCGGGCTGCTGTCCATGTGGTGCCAGACGCTCTCGACAGTCGCCAGCAGCATCTGGTTTTGCGTTGCGCCCGCTAGCACCAGGTGGAACATCTTGTTGTTATCCTGGCTGTGATCGTCGGCGGCAATCGCGCGCTGCTCCTGCTCGATGATGCGACGCAGATTATCAATATCCGCGCGGGTCGCCATTTTCGCGGCAAAGGCGGCAATATTGCTTTCAAGCAGCTGGCGCGCCTGCAAAATCTCAAACGGGCCGACGTCGCTATTTAAAAAGCGCTCTTCCTCGTTTTCGTGCTCTTCGGGGATGCGCATCACGTAAACGCCGGAACCCTGACGGATATCGACGGTACCCTGCAACTCCAGCATGAGTAAGGCTTCGCGCACGATGGTGCGGCTGACGCCGTACGTCTCGGCGATATTGCGCTCAGGCGGCAGACGGGACCCCACAGGATAGTGACCGTCGATGATTTGCGTGCGCAGATCATCGCCAATCTCCTGGTACTGTTTTTTTTCTGGCGGAACGACGGCCTTCTCCACGATTTCACCTGTACTGACAGTTGAGTTGACGCTCGGGCCGGGCATCCTCCCGGCCAGTTGGCGGCTATTTTACCAGAACCTGCGTCGTGATTAGCCTATTTCCATTCATCATCGACAGTCAGCGTCAGCGTGCGTTCATCGCCCAGCTTTCGGAACCACGCCGCCGACTTTTTCGCCCGGCGGGCGCGGTTATCGGCCAGATCGATTTCAATCAGGCCATAGCGGTTTTTGAACGCGTTCATCGGCGAGACGTTATCGGTGAACGCCCACAGCATATAGCCGTGGCAGTTTGCCCCCTCTTCGCGCGCCAGCAGCGTGTAATAGAGGTGCTCGCTGATAAACGCGATACGATAATCGTCGGCAATAACCCCGTCGCTGCCCCGGAACTGCCCTTCGTTTTCCACGCCCATTCCGCTTTCCGCCACAAACCACGGGATGTTGCGATAGTCGTTTTTGATACGCATCGCCATGTCGTAGATGATTCGTGGATAAATTTCCCAGCCGCGCGAGGCGTTCATTTTGCGCCCCGGCAGCTCGAACGGCTCGTAGTAGTAGGCCGGATGGAAGGGCGTTTCCGGATGCCAGGCCCGCGACGGGGCTTTGACCCGGTGCGGATAATAAAGGTTGATCCCCAGCTCGTCGACGGTGTTTTCGGCAATGATTGCCAGCTCATCCGCGCTGTACTCCCACTGCACATGGTGCTGCTCAAGTAAGGTAAACAGCGCCTGTGGATAGCGCCCATGTACCAGTGGCTCGAGAAAGACGCGGTTATAGAACAGATCGTAGATTTCTGCCGCGCGCACGTCATGGGGCGCTTTCGAGCGCGGATAGGTCACTTCCGGGTTCAGGATACAGCCCACGGTTCCCCGGTAGCCTTTCTCACGGAACAGCTTCACCACTTTCGCCGTCGCCAGCACTTTGTGATGGTTCCACTGCATCCAGGTGCCTGTGTTCTGCTCGTAGGGCCAGCGCAGCGCGTCGAGATAAACACGCGTCTGCACCACAATCGGCTCGTTGAAGGTGAACCAGCGCGTCACTTTCCCGTGATAACGTGCAAACACTTTTTCGGCGTAACGCACAAAGAGTTCCACCACCTGCTTTGAGGCCCAGCCGCCGTAGGTTTCCAGCAGCGCGCCCGGTAGCTCGTAGTGCTCCAGGCAGATCATCGGCTCGATGCCCTGAAGGTGCATTTCGTCGAACAGAGCGTCGTAATACGCCGCGTACTCTTCATCGACGGTCACGTTTTCGTAATCGGTCAAAAACCGCGACCAGTTGATAGAGGTGCGATAGTGCGTCAGCCCGGCCTGTTTCATCAGCGCCACGTCTTCGCGGAAGCGGTTGATAAAATCGGTCGCCACCGCCGGGCCGTAGCCGTTATGCCAGACGTGACGATCGTTTTTGTACCAGAGATCGATCCACGAATCCTGCCCCTCTTTTTTGCCGCTCCAGCCTTCCGTTTGCCAGGCCGACGCGGCGGCACCCAGAATAAAATCCTGCGGGATCGAGATGTGTTTTGTGCTCATGAGATCCTCATACGTTATTTGTCGCTTGCTGGCTTTGCGCCTGCAGGGCCGCCTGCTCCGCGCGGCGTGAGGCAATTTTCACGAACGGCAGATAGATCAGCACGGCGGTGACGATACAGATCAGCTGGGTGATCACCGCTCCCATCGATCCCGCCGTCGACAGCCAGGCGTTAATCAGCGGAGGCGTAGTCCACGGCACCATCACCACGGCTTTTCCGGCGAAACCGGTGACCGTCGCGAAATAGCCAATCGAGCCGGTTACCAGCGGAGTGATGATGAACGGGATCGCAAGGATGGGGTTGAGCATGATTGGCATACCGAAGATCACTGGCTCGTTGATGTTAAAAATCCCCGGCCCGATAGAGAGCTTGGCGATCTCACGCATCTCTTTGCGCTTCGTGCCAATCATCACCGCGATCAGCAGGCCGATGGTCAAACCCGATCCGCCGATGCTCATGTACACATCCCAGAACGGCATAGTGATGATGTTGGGGATCTCTTTGCCCTGCTCAAAGGCGCTCATGTTGACGGTGATCGCCCCCAGCAGCAGTGGCTCGCGGATCGGTTTGATCATCTGATTACCGTGGATGCCGATCACCCAGAAAAGCTGCGCGACGAACATCAGCAACAGAATACCCGGCAGGCTCTGCACCACGCGCTCAAGCGGCTGCTGCACCACCTGATAGACCGCGTCATACAGGTACATGCCGGTCAGTTGATGGAAGATAAAACCGAAGGTCGCAATGGCGGTGGTGGTGATAATCGCCGGGATCAGCGCCGAGAACGACGCCGAAACGTTCGGCGGGACCGTATCAGGCATTTTGATTTTCAGCCCTGGACGGTTTTCCAGCCAGCAGTAAACCTCGACGGAGAGAATGGCAATAAACATGCCGAGGAACAGGCTGCGGGTATCCGAGAACTGGCGCAGCAGCACGTCTTTCACCACGTGCATCTGCCCGTCGACCAGCATTTCGACGGTGGTCGGCGTGACACAGATAAAGCAGATCACTGCCAGCAGGCCCGGAAACAGTGATTTGATACCGTTGATACGCCCAAGCTCAATACCAATTAAAAACACCGCGCCAATGTTGAGAAAATTCAGCGTGGCGTAGTTTATCGCGCTGGTGATCGGCTTAAGCGCCGCCAGAAACGAGAGGGACTGGAAGCTCGCGAGGCCGTTTTTTGGGTCCAGCACCATGTTGGAAATCAGCACCGAGAAGGCGCCCACAATGATGACCGGCATTAAGGTAATGAACGAAGATTTTATCGCCATGATATAGCGATAGCTGTTGAATTTAGTGGCGAAACTGCCCAGAGCGTCGATCAGTTTTTCCTGCACTGCCATAAGGTAATACCTCAGTAAAAGGGCTTTTATACCCGTCGCCTTTCACGTTGCAGGGTTTTAGCTGCACTCACTCACCCGAACCGCTGCCTAACGTAAGCGCATCGGGATGGGTAAGGGTGCCGCCGTCCTGCCACATGAAGCCGCCTGGATAGAGAATAAGGTGTACAGCCGGATACTATTGGCATACCAAAAATAGCTTCAGGTCGCTCAGGGTTCTGTGATTCAACTCTCAATGCGGCCAGAGGTATTCCAAATCATGATTTTTCACCACTTTGGTATGCCAGTTACCCCGTTTTATGCTGAACCGTGATCGCGATAGGGATTTTCCCCTCGCCGTCTCGCTTATGCGCCTGAGGGTCTGTGATAAACTGCGGACGATTACGTGAATGCAGGAATGTCTAATGGCAACAATGCTGGATGTCTCACTACGCGCGGGTGTGTCGAAAGCCACGGTATCGCGCGTGCTGAATGGCACAGGTCAGGTCAAAGAGAGTACGCGTCAGCAGGTATTTAACGCGATGGAAGAGCTGGGCTATCGCCCAAATTTCCTCGCGCAGTCGCTGGCGAACCAGACCAGCAACAGCATTGGTCTGGTGGTCTCAACCTTTGACGGTTTTTACTTTGGTCGTCTGCTGCAGCAGGCGTCGCGCCAGACGGAAACGCACGGCAAGCAGCTGATCGTCACCGACGGCCACGACGCGCCTGAGCGTGAAGAGCAGGCGGTGCAAATGCTGGCAGACCGCCAGTGCGACGCCATTGTGCTGTACACGCGCTATATGAGCGAAAAAGCGATCATGAAGCTTATCAACAGCGTGAAAATGCCGCTGGTGGTGATTAACCGCGACGTCAGTCTGGCGCGCGATCGATGCGTGTTTTTCGAGCAGCAGGAAGCGGCGTTTAAAGCGGTCGATTATCTGATTAGCCAGGGCCATCGGGAGATCGCCTGCATTACAGTGCCGATTCATACGCCAACGGGTAAAGCACGTCTGATGGGCTATCGTCAGGCGCTGGAAAAACACGGCATTGCCTGGGACGATCGTCGGGTGAAGTATGGGGATGCGGGCATGACGCGGGGATATGAGCTGTGCAACGAGCTGCTCAGCGAGAAAGTCCCGTTTACCGCCCTGTTTGCCTGTAACGATGATATGGCGCTCGGGTCGTCCAAAGCGCTGCATCAGGCCGGGCTGCATATTCCGCAGGACATTTCGCTGTTTGGTTTTGACGACGCACCGAGCGCCAAATGGCTGGAACCCGCCCTCTCCACCGTCTATCTGCCAATCGATAATATGATCGTCACGGCTATCGATCAGGCGGTTCGGCTGGCTAACCACCAGCCGATCGAGACGATCCCGCCGTTTACCGGTACGCTCATGTTGCGCGATTCGGTCACGACAGGGCCGTTTTACACCTCAAAATAGTTCGAGCGCGAGCAGCTCTTCAATGGTCTGGCGACGGCGAATCAGCCGCGCCACGCCGTTATCGAACAGCACTTCCGGCAGCAACGGACGGCTGTTGTAGTTGGACGACATCGACGCGCCATATGCCCCCGTATCGTGCAGCACCAGATAATCCCCCGGCGCAACGACAGGCAGCGCGCGAGTTTCCACTTTGCCCCCTTCCTGCTGGGTAAAGACATCGCCCGATTCGCACAGCGGACCGGCGACCACGGTATCAACCCGCGGCGCCTGCGTTAAATCACGACCATCCGCCGCCAGCGCGGTAATGTGGTGATAGCTGCCGTACATCGCCGGGCGCATCAGATCGTTAAAGCCTGCATCCACCAGCACGAAGTGTCGGCTACCCATCGCCTTCACGCTGCGGACCTGAGTAACCAGCACGCCGGACTCTGCCACCAGGAAACGTCCCGGCTCGATTTCCAGTTTAACCGCATGGCCCAGATGGGCGGCAATTTTGTCGCGCGCCGCGCTCCAGAGGCCGTAGTAGTGAGCTGTATCGATTGCCTCTTCCCCTTCGCGATACGGGATCGACAGGCCGCCACCGGCGGAGATCGCCTCCAGATCCTGACCGAATTCGATCACCTGGCGTACCATCGCGCCGCACACCTGCTCAAGATGACCGTAGTCGACGCCGGAACCGATGTGCATGTGAATGCCCACCAGCGTCAGGTTGTAGCGCTGCAGCACTTCCAGCGCCGCAGGGAGGTCGGTATACCAGATGCCGTGCTTGCTGTTTTCACCGCCGGTGTTGGTTTTCTGGCTGTGCCCGTGACCAAAACCCGGATTGACTCGCAGCCACACGCGGTGGCCCGGTGAAACTTGCCCCAGCTGTTCCAGCATATCCACCGAACCGGCGTTGACCGGGATCTGCAGCTCATGCACGCGGGCGAGCGTCGCGCTGTCAATCACGTCAGCGGTGAAGACAATCGCCTCGCTGTCGTGCTTCGGATCGTACCCCGCCGCCAGCGCACGTTCGATTTCACCCAGCGAAACGGAATCCACTTTCACGCCCTGCTCGCGCATCAGACGCAGAATATGGATGTTCGAACAGGCTTTCTGCGCGAAACGCACCACGTCAAACTGATGCAGCGCCGCAATCTTTTCGCGAACGATCTGCGCGTCATAAACCCAGACCGGGCAGCCAAACTCAGCGGGTAAGCGCAGCAGGTTCTCGGCATTCAGATCGGTATCGGTACTGTTCAGTGGGCGTGGCATGGTGTTCTCCGGGTAACGTCATTTTTTAACATTACGCCACAGCGCGAAGAGAATAAAAAATATCGTTTTATCGCGAGTCTATGCAAAAATGATATGGCTTACCGATCAAAACAGGTGCCCTATGCCCGCCGTTAACCTACGTCATATCGAAATTTTTCACGCGGTGATGACCACCGGTAATCTGACCGAAGCCGCGCAGATGCTGCACACCTCGCAGCCCACGGTGAGCCGCGAGCTGGCGCGGTTTGAAAAAGTGCTGGGGCTAACGCTGTTTGAGCGTACGCGCGGCAGGCTGCATCCGACGGTGCAGGGTTTGCGCTTGTTCGAAGAAGTTCAGCGCTCGTGGTACGGCCTGGACCGCATCGTCAGTGCAGCGGAGAGTCTGCGGGAATTCCGCCAGGGCGAGCTGTCGATTGTCTGCCTGCCGGTCTTTTCCCAGTCGTTCCTGCCGCCGCTGATTCAGCCGTTTCTCGCCCGCTATCCCGACGTGAACCTCACTATTGTGCCGCAGGAGTCGCCGCTGCTTGAAGAGTGGCTCTCGGCACAGCGCCACGATTTAGGCCTGACCGAAACCCTGGTCACACCTGCGGGAACGGAGCGCACTGAACTGCTGTCTCTGGATGAAGTCTGCGTGCTGCCTGAGGGCCACCGCCTTGCCAGCAAAAACGTGCTGACACCGGCGGATTTCCACGGCGAAAACTATATCAGCCTGTCACAGACCGACAGTTACCGACAGCTGCTGGATACGCTGTTCCAGGAACATCAGGTGAAACGACGGATGGTGGTGGAGACCCACAGCGCGGCGTCCATTTGCGCGATGGTGCGGGCGGGCGTGGGAATTGCGGTGGTGAATCCGCTCACGGCGCTGGACTATGCCGCAAGCGGGATTGTGATCCGCCGCTTTAGCATTTCCGTTCCCTTTACCGTGAGCCTGATTCGTCCGCTGCATCGTCCGGCGTCTGCGCTGGTCGATGCATTTACGGCGCATCTGGTGGAGCACTCCCACCGGGTGGCGCAGCAGTTACCGGACCTGCAAAACTAACCTCTTACGACAGCATAAACTCGACGGCATCGGCGGCATGAATTGCCGTGGTGTCAAAGACCGGGAGCGCGCTGTCGTCAGCCGGAACCAGCAGGCCAATCTCGGTGCAGCCAAATATCACCCCTTCGGCGCCCTGCTCCGCGAGTTTATCGATCACGTCGAGATAATAGTGGCGCGAGGCGTCGCTGAAGGTACCGAGGCACAACTCTTCAAAGATGATCTGGTTGATGCGCGCCCTGTCGGCCTCGGTGGGGATTAGGCTTTCAATGCCGAACTGTGACTCCAGTCGCCCACGATAGAAATCTTGCTCCATGGTGTAGCGCGTTCCCAGGAGTGCCACGCGCGTCATCCCGCTGGCGGTTATGGCCCGCCCGGTGGCATCGGCGATATGCAGGAACGGCAGCGAGCAGCTTTCCTCAATATGTGACGCCACTTTGTGCATGGTGTTGGTACAGAGCAAAATGCCATCCGCGCCCGCACGCTCCAGCCCGAGGGCCGCTTGTGCGAGGATCTCCCCCGCTTTATCCCACTCACCGCTGGCCTGGCAGGCCTCAATCTCATGGAAATCGACGCTGTGCAGCAGCAGACTCGCCGAATGCAGGCCGCCGAGACGTTGTTTGATGCCTTCATTAATCAGGCGATAATAAGGAATGGTGGACTCCCAGCTCATTCCTCCCAGCAGACCGATCGTTTTCATATGTTCTCCTGTTCAGATTTCTCCAGTGAAGCAAACTTGTGATCCTGTTTCCAGTTATTTGGCTTGCCGTTTCCTTTTCACTCGCGCTGATATAAATTAATTAAAACAATGTTTCACTAATTAACAGGACACCACGATGTTTATTTTCCACAAAGAGACACAGCTTGAGGATCTGGGCAATGGCGTGACGCGTCGTATTCTGGCGCACGACGGCAAGATGATGGCGGTGGAAGTCAATTTTGAGCAGGGGGCGATTGGGCCAATGCACAACCATCCGCACGAACAGTTAACCTACGTGCTCTCCGGCGAATTCGAGTTCACCATTGGCGAAGAGAAACACGTGGTGACGGCGGGCGACACTCTCTATAAAGAGCCGCACGTGATGCACGGCTGCGTGTGCCTGAAACCGGGCACGCTGCTGGATACCTTCACCCCCGTGCGCGAAGATTTCCTGAAATAAATAAAAAAGGGCGGTCGTTACTCCGCCCTTCTCGTCATCAATGTGATTTAGTTCGTCGCCAGTTCATGCTCTGGTAGCGGTGAACGTGCATGCATTGCCTCACGAATCAGCACGCTGCCACAAGCCACGATTCCGCCGATCAGAGCGGCCAGGATAATGATCAGAGCCTTGCCCGGTCCGTCTTTTTTCACCGGCATCGACGGCGAAAGCTGATACTTGAACGGTTCAAAATTCACATCATTGATGGAGAGCTTCTCCAGCTGAGCCAGATGGTATTCGCGGTTCTGGAAATCGGCGTTCAGCTCGGCCACATCTTTCAACGATTTCTCAATTCGCAGCTTCTGCGCAATCCCGTCCGCGCCCAGCGCGATGGAGTAATCAGGATCATCTTTTACCGCCTGACCATTGCTGTAGACCGGCTTTTTGATTCCGGCGGCGTTCGCCACTTCCAGAGAGTAGTTAAGGCGCTGAAGATTGGTGTTATGGATTGTCGTCAGACGGACACGGTCCAGCTCCAGCCGCTCTTTTTCCATCTGCGTTTTCAGTTCCAGCGCGTTACGCACGTTGAGCATCGTCTCTTTCTCAACGATGGCAGAGATGTAATCGATGTACCCTTTCAGCACGATCTGCGCGTCTTGCGCCGTCGGCGCGCTAAAACTCAACGTCCATGACGCGTAGGGCGCTTTATCGGAATTTTTGGCTGCTGCGTTATCGGTCGCGGTCATTCGTTCGGCAATATTCACCGCCGCGCGATGCAAGTCCTGCGGATCGATCTCAGCATCTTTTAACTGCGCCATCACGAAGGGGGAGGTCTTCAGATACTCTTCCAGCAGCGACTGAGACTGAAACTTTTTGATAAACAGGTTAAAAACGTCCGAACGCTTAACGCTGACATCGACATCCAGCACCTGCAGCGCGATCAGCATTTTCTGCACGTCACTCCACTGGGTTTGCTCCGCGGGAGTCACTACCGCTTTACTGGTCCACTTTTGTGGCATCAGGAAGGCGGCGATAAGCCCCACGACAGCAAAAGCGAAAACCACAGCAATAATCCGCTTTCTGGCGGCAAATAAGATTTCGAAGAGCCCCAGGAGGTCAATTTCTTTCTGGGCAACGACCGGGGGTGGATAACTGGCAAAATGCAGCTCCGTGCTTTTTTTGATATCCATAGCAGACATTCTAATTCTTCTGGTTGAGTTGCAGTGAAATCCTGCCAATCACAGTTAGGTGAAATGGATGATACCCGAAACTAAGAATCATCTGAATGTGCGTTTGCAAAAAATGAGGAATGCGCTACGAAATTTAGTAGTTAGTCGCAATGAGTTATTGAATGTTACAAAGACACATGTTTCACCCGTCACCGATCTCCTCCTTCGGCTTTTCTTCTGTCTAAAAGTCAAAATTGCCAGCCACCTCACCTTATTGAAACAGCGTTTCGACAGCGATCACATTTCCATCATTAATAGAATGACGCAGAAACAAATCGCAATAAAATAAATTAAAACGATGTTTTACAAATCAAGAACAACGGTTCGTTTGTTTTTGAAACCCAGACAAGGCGTGTCCAAATGGAATGATAAAACATCTTATTTATCAGCAGGTAAATGGAGTAGACCTCGTGCGACGCACACCGAACACTCGCTTCCCCGTCTCGTAAAACCGATGCGGGTAGCAGCACCACCAGCAGATTCCGTTTTAAACCATTGATTGCCAGGTAGGTATGTATGAATGAAAACAAAATGCTGGGGCTAGCGTGGATATCACCCTACATAATCGGGTTGATAATCTTTACCGCGTTTCCCTTTGTTTCATCTTTCTTTCTCAGTTTCACTGATTACGATCTGATGAGCCCGCCGGTATTTAACGGCATTGAAAACTACCGCTACATGTTTACAGAAGATACCCTCTTCTGGAAATCCATGGGCGTCACCTTTGCCTATGTATTTTTGACCATCCCGCTGAAGCTGGCCTTTGCGCTGGGAATTGCGTTTGTCCTGAACTTTAAATTACGCGGCATTGGATTCTTCCGAACAGCCTATTATATTCCATCAATCCTCGGCAGCTCCGTCGCTATTGCCGTTCTGTGGCGCGCGCTGTTTGCGATTGATGGCCTGCTGAACAGCTTTATCGGTGTATTTGGGCTGGACCCGGTGAACTGGCTCGGTGAACCGTCTCTGGCGCTGATGTCCGTCACCTTACTGCGCGTCTGGCAGTTTGGTTCCGCGATGGTCATCTTCCTGGCTGCTCTGCAAAACGTTCCGCAGTCTCAGTATGAAGCGGCGATGATCGACGGTGCTTCCAAATGGCAGATGTTCATGAAAGTGACCGTGCCGCTGATTACGCCGGTGATCTTCTTCAACTTCATTATGCAGACCACCCAGGCGTTCCAGGAATTTACCGGTCCGTACGTGATAACGGGCGGTGGACCAACCTATTCGACCTATCTGTTCTCGCTTTACATCTACGACACCGCCTTCAAGTACTTTGATATGGGTTACGGCGCAGCGCTGGCCTGGATCCTGTTCCTGGTCGTCGCGGTCTTTGCCGCTATCGCCTTTAAATCTTCGAAATACTGGGTGTTCTACTCTGCCGATAAGGGAGGCAAAAATGGCTGATATTCAGGAACTCTCCACGGCGAGAAGCATCGCGGAACGCGAAGTGGCCCGCACGCTGCGCAAAGAGAAAATCAACGCCAGTATCCGCTACGTGATCCTGCTGTTTGTTGGCCTGCTGATGCTCTATCCGCTGGTGTGGATGTTCTCGGCGTCGTTCAAACCGAACCACGAGATCTTCACCACCCTGAGCCTGTGGCCCGCACACGCCACCTGGGACGGCTTTATCAACGGCTGGAAAACCGGTACCGAGTACAACTTTGGCCATTACATGCTGAACACCTTTAAGTATGTGATCCCGAAAGTGATTCTGACCATTATCTCCTCCACCATCGTGGCGTACGGCTTTGCCCGCTTCGAGATCCCCTGGAAGAAATTCTGGTTCGCCACGCTCATCACCACCATGCTCCTGCCGAGCACCGTACTGCTGATCCCGCAGTACCTGATGTTCCGCGAAATGGGCATGCTGAACAGCTATATGCCGCTGTACCTGCCGCTGGCGTTCGCCACCCAAGGGTTCTTCGTCTTCATGCTGATTCAGTTCCTGCGCGGTGTTCCGCGTGACATGGAAGAGGCCGCACAGATCGACGGCTGCAACTCCCTGCAGGTGCTGTGGTATGTGGTGGTGCCGATTCTGAAACCGGCCATTATCTCCGTCGCATTGTTCCAGTTCATGTGGTCAATGAACGACTTCATCGGGCCGCTGATTTATGTCTACAGCGTGGATAAATACCCGATTGCACTGGCTCTGAAAATGTCCATCGACGTCACCGAAGGTGCGCCGTGGAACGAAATTCTGGCAATGGCGAGCATCTCCATTCTGCCATCCATCATTGTCTTCTTCCTGGCACAGCGCTACTTCGTACAGGGCGTAACCAGCAGCGGAATTAAAGGTTAAGAGGGAAATATCATGGCTGAAGTTATTTTCAACAAACTGGAAAAGGTTTACTCCAACGGCTTCAAAGCGGTACATGCTATCGACCTGAAAATCGCTGAAGGGGAATTTATGGTGATCGTCGGGCCATCCGGCTGCGCCAAATCGACCACTCTGCGTATGCTGGCGGGTCTTGAGACCATCAGCGGTGGCGAAGTCCGCATCGGTGAGAAGATCGTCAACAACCTCGCGCCAAAAGAGCGCGGAATTGCGATGGTGTTCCAGAACTACGCGCTCTATCCGCACATGACCGTGCGTGAAAACCTGGCCTTCGGTCTGAAGCTCAGCAAAATGCCGAAAGATCAGATTGAAGCACAGGTCAACGAAGCCGCGAAAATCCTCGAACTGGAAGAGTTGCTGGACCGTTTACCGCGCCAGCTCTCCGGCGGCCAGGCACAGCGTGTGGCCGTGGGCCGCGCCATCGTCAAAAAACCTGACGTGTTCCTGTTCGATGAACCGCTCTCCAACCTCGACGCCAAGCTGCGCGCCTCGATGCGTATCCGTATTTCTGACCTGCACAAACAGCTGAAGAAATCCGGTAAACCGGCGACCACCGTTTACGTCACCCACGATCAGACGGAAGCGATGACCATGGGCGACCGCATCTGCGTGATGAAACTCGGTCACATCATGCAGGTGGATACCCCGGACAACCTCTACCACAAACCGAAAAACATGTTCGTGGCCGGGTTTATCGGCGCGCCTGAGATGAATATTCGCGCCACTCGACTGGTCGATCAGCAGGGCCGTCTGGCGCTGAGCATCGGCAATGAAACGATGCCATTAAGCGAAACCCTGCACGACAAAGTGGTCGGCCATCAGGCGCAAGACACCTTCTACGGCATCCGCCCGGAATTCGTCTCTGTCTCTGACGAGCCGTTCGCAGAAGGTAGCTGCAGCGGCGAGCTGGTACGCGTAGAGAACATGGGTCACGAGTTCTTCGTCTACCTGAAAGTCTCTGATTACGAACTGACTGCCCGAATTCCTTCCGATGAAGCTAAGCCTATGATTGATAAAGGACTTCATCGTAAGGTGTATTTCAAGTTTGATATGAATAAGTGCCACATTTTTGATGCAAAAACTGAACTGAACATCTCAATCTAACTGGAGTTATAAAAATGAAAAAAGTGCTTTTAAGCGCAGCAATCTCCGCTACCCTGGGCCTTACTGCTTTGCCATCGATGGCGCAAGATGTTGATTTACGTATGTCCTGGTGGGGGGGTAATGGCCGCCATCAGGTTACCCTGAAAGCGTTAGAAGAGTTCCACAAACAGCATCCGGACATTAACGTCAAAGCCGAATACACCGGCTGGGACGGCCACCTGTCGCGTCTGACCACCCAGATTGCAGGCGGCACCGAGCCGGACGTCATGCAGACTAACTGGAACTGGCTGCCGATCTTCTCGAAAACCGGCGACGGCTTCTACGATCTCAACAAAATGAAAGATGTGATCGACTTAAGTCAGTTCGATGCCAAAGAGCTGCAGTCCACCACTGTCGACGGCAAGCTGAACGGTATTCCGATCTCCGTGACCGCGCGCGTGTTCTATTTTAACGATGAGACCTGGAAAAAAGCGGGCGTCGAATACCCGAAAACCTGGGACGAGCTGAAAGCAGCCGGGAAAGCTTTTGAGAGCAAACTGGGTAAACAGTATTACCCGGTGGTTCTGGAACATCAGGACACGCTGGCGCTGCTGAACTCCTACATGATTCAGAAATACAACATTCCAGCCGTTGACGAAAAAGCGAAAAAATTCTCCTACAGCAAAGAGCAGTGGGTGGAATTCTTCCAGACTTACAAAGATCTGGTGGATAGCCACGTGATGCCAGACACCAAATACTACGCGTCATTCGGCAAGAGCAACATGTATGAAATGAAACCGTGGATTCAGGGTGAATGGGGTGGTACCTACATGTGGAACTCCACCATTAACAAGTATTCCGACAACTTGAAGCCACCAGCGAAACTGGAGCTGGGCAGCTACCCAATGCTGCCAGGCGCAACGGATGCGGGCCTGTTCTTCAAACCGGCGCAGATGCTCTCTATCGGTAAATCGAGCAAAAACCCGGAAGCCGCAGCAAAAGTCATTAACTTCCTGCTGAACAGCAAAGAAGGGGTGGATACGCTGGGTCTGGAGCGCGGCGTGCCGCTGAGTAAAGTGGCGGTGAAATACCTGACAGAAGACGGCACCATCAAAGAGAACGATCCGGCCGTCGCGGGCTTGCGCCTGGCGCAGTCTCTGCCAGCTAAACTCTCTGTCTCGCCATACTTTGACGACCCGCAGATCGTGGCGCAGTTCGGCACCTCCCTGCAGTATCTCGACTACGGTCAGAAATCCGTGGAAGAGACGGCAACCGACTTCCAGCGTCAGGCTGAACGTATCCTGAAACGCGCGATGCGCTAATTCCTGTGACCTTCCCTGCCCTGCCACCTCCGGTGGCAGGGTATTTTTTTATCCGGAGAACACGCTATGAAAGGCAAAATCATCCCGCTGAATTTTCGCACGCGCCAGGACAGTGAAACGGGGCACGAGGTGATACGGATGACGCCCCCGCACATCATTTGTCATCGCAACTACTTCTATCAAAAGTGTTTTACTCAGGACGGCAGCAAGCTGATTTTTGGCGGCGCGTTTGAGGGCCACTGGAACTACTACCTGCTCGATATCGCCAGACAGCAGGCCACCCAGCTCACCGACGGTGCGGGTGATAACACCTTTGGCGGGTTCTTATCTCATGATGATAACGCGCTGTGGTATGTGAAAAACAACCGCGAACTGCGGCACGTCTGTCTCGACAGTTTCGAAGAGCAGATTGTGTATGCGGTCGACGACGAGTGGGTGGCGTATGGCACCTGGGTCGCGAATTCAGACTGTACAAAACTGGTCGGGGTCGAAATCAAAAAGCGTGACTGGCAGCCGTTGACCGACTGGAGCAAGTTCCGCGCCTTTTACTTTACCCAGCCCGAATGCCGCCTGATCAATATTGATCTACGCACCGGCGAGCAGCAGGTGATTTTGCAGGAAAAACGCTGGCTCGGGCATCCGATCTATCGTCCGTTTGACGACAGCACAGTCGCGTTTTGCCACGAAGGACCGCGCGATGCCATCGACGCCCGCATGTGGCTCATCAATCCCGACGGCAGCCAGCTTCGCAAGGTGCGCCAGCATGCGCCGGGGGAAAGTTTTACCCATGAATTCTGGGTGCCGGATGGTTCCACGCTCTATTACGTCGCGCACAAGGAGAACGATCCCCAGCGCTATCTTTGCAGCGCCGATCCACTGACGCTGGAAAATCGTCAGCTGATGGCAATCCCGCCCTGTTCGCATCTGATGAGTAACCACGACGGCTCACTGATCGTGGGCGACGGCGCGCCGCACAACACGGGCGATATCAGCCTGAACGATCCTTTTATCTGGGTATTTAATATTGCGACCGGAACGCAACACGCCGTTTGCCAGCATAACACCAGCTGGAAAGTGCTTGATGGGGACCGCCAGGTGACGCATCCACACCCGTCGTTCTCGCCGGATAATCAGTGGGTGTTGTATACGTCGGATGAGGAAGGGATGCCGGCGTTGTATTTAGCGCGAGTGTAAAAAAAGCCCGGCAGGCGAAGCGCTGCCGGGCAGCAATAATCAGACGCCGATATTGCGTAACTTCTCCCCCGCCATCAGCTTGCGTTCGATATGTTCCAGCGTGACGTTTTTGGTTTCAGGAATCAGCCAGAACGTGATGCCGATAAACGCCACATTCAGCACCGTATAGAGCCAGAAGGTTCCCGCTGCACCGATGGAGTCGAGCAGCGTCAGGAAGGTCGCGCCGATAATCATGTTCGACACCCAGTTGGTGGTGGTGGAACAAGTGATACCAAAGTCGCGGCACTTCAGCGGCTGAATTTCCGAGCACAGGATCCACACGACCGGCGCAGCGCTCATCGCGTAGCCCGCGATGCACATCATGGTCATGCCGACGGAGAGCCAGGAGAGACTGCTGGAGGCCGTGCCGTTATCGAACTGCATCAGACAGTAGCCGAGGATCAGCGTTCCGAGCGCCATCACGCTGAAACCAATTTTCAGCGCCGGTTTGCGCCCCGCTTTATCGACGGTAAATACGGCGATAAAGGTGGCGAACATAAAGGTCAGGCCCACCACCAGCGTGGCGATCATCTGCTGTTCGGTGGTGGTAAAACCGGCCATTTTGAAAATGCGCGGCGCGTAATACATGATGATGTTCATCCCGGTAAACTGCTGCATCGCCTGCAGCAGCATCCCAAGAAACACCGCGCGGCGCACGTTGCGGTTGGCTTTAAACAGCGACCAGCCGCCCTGCTTCAGCTTCAGGCTTTCGCGGATTTCGTTCAGCTCTTCACGCGCTTTTTCCGAGGTATCGCGCAGCATCCGCAGCACTTCTTCCGCCTCCACGTGGCGCCCTTTTTGGGCCAGCCAGCGTGGGCTGTTCGGCAAGAAAATCACCAGCACCATCAGCAGTACGGCGGGCAGCGCCAGCACGCCCAGCATTGCGCGCCAGTTGCCGCTATAGCTGAAATAGGTGTCCGAAAGAAATGCCAGCACGATACCCAGCGTCACCATCAGCTGATACATGCTGATCATTTTTCCGCGCACGTTTTCACTCGCCATTTCAGAGAGGTAGAGCGGGGCCGTGTAGGACGCAATCCCCACCGCTACACCCAGCAGCACGCGGGAAAGCAGTAACGCTTCAACGCCTGTGGCAAACGCGGAACCGAGCGAACCGGCGACAAACAGCACTGCCCCCACCATCAGGCTGTATTTGCGCCCCAGCCGGAAAGAGAGCCAGCCGTTGAACAGGGCACCCAGCGCCGCGCCGAGCATCATGCTGCTCACCACCCACTCCTGCAGACGGCTGCTAAGCGTAAAGTGGTCGGTGATAAACGGCAGCGCACCGGCGATCACGCCGATATCCAGCCCAAACAGTAAACCGGCCACCGCCGCTGAAACGGACACGAACAGATTCATTCTGCGGGTATCGCGCAGGGCGCGGGGCATAAAGGTAGAGTCATTGATAGATGTCATAATTTCCTGCCTGAACAGCGTTAAGACGTTAACTGAAATTACGAGAAAGCCAGCAAAAGTGTCAGGCCGTTAGACGCGAAGTTATGGATTATTTGGCTGGGCAGTAGCGTTCTGTGATGGACATTACAATTTCAACTCTGGGTAATTAATCACCATTTATTGTTAATGCATTAATTTATAAGCAATAAAGTTGTGATATGCATCCATCATGGATTTTCACTATGGATTTTATGACTTTGCGAATATGGACAAGCTGATTTTTTGGCAAAAAAAACCTCCGCACCAGGCAGAGGTTTTCTTTATAAGGCGAGAATTAACGCGCCAGCCAGCCGCCGTCCACCGCAACGGTGTAGCCGTTGATGTAGTCAGATGCCGGGGAGGCCAGGAAGACAATCGGCCCCATCAGATCGCTTGGCAGACCCCAACGGCCCGCCGGAATGCGGTCGAGAATTTCCGCGCTACGCTGTTCATCCGCACGCAGCTGCTGGGTGTTGTTGGTCGCCATGTAGCCTGGTGCAATCGCGTTGACGTTGATGTTGTGCTTCGCCCACTCGTTTGCCAGCAGACGGGTCACGCCCATCACGGCGCTTTTTGACGCGGTGTAAGACGGCACACGGATGCCACCCTGGAAAGAGAGCATGGAGGCGATATTGATGATTTTGCCGCCGTTACCCTGGGCGATAAAGTGTTTCGCCGCCGCCTGAGACATGAAGAACACGCTCTTAATGTTCAGGTTCATCACGTCATCCCAGTCGCGCTCGCTGAAGTTGATCGCGTCTTCACGACGAATCAGACCCGCGTTGTTGACCAGCACATCGATATGACCAAATTCAGCCACGGCGCGATCCAGCAGTTCAGGGATCACGTCGATTTTGCGCAGGTCCGCAGTCAGGCTCAGGAAGCGACGACCCAGCGCAGTCACGCGCTCGATGGTTTCAGTCGGTTCAACAATGTTGATCCCCACGATATCACAGCCCGCTTCCGCCAGACCCAGCGCCATACCCTGGCCCAGACCGGTGTCACACCCGGTTACGACCGCTACTTTACCCTGCAGAGAAAATGCATCCAGAATCATGTTTGTTCCTTAATCTTTCAGAGCCTGTCACGAACAGGCAGGTTTATGCTTCACTGCCCGCGACTAGCGCAGATCCTTAACAGCGACGTGGTCCATGTCATCGAAGACCTGATTTTCACCGACCATACCCCAGATGAAGGTATAGGCTTTGGTGCCAACACCGGAGTGAATGGACCAGCTCGGCGAAATCACGGCCTGCTCGTTTTGCATCACGATATGGCGCGTCTCTTGTGGCTGCCCCATCATGTGGAACACGCAGGCGTCTTCGTCCATGTTGAAATAGAAATACACTTCCATGCGGCGCTCATGGGTATGGCACGGCATGGTGTTCCACAGGTTGCCTGGATCCAGTTCGGTCAGGCCCATGCTGAGCTGGCAGGTTTCCAGCACATCAGGAACGAAGTATTTGTTGATGGTGCGGCGGTTGCTGGTGAGGTTGTCACCGAGGGTGACTGGCGCAACATCCGCTGGAGTGACTTTTTTGGTTGGGTATGCCGTATGAGCCGGTGCGCAGTTGTAGTAGAACTTCGCCGGTTTGCTGTTATCGATGCTTGCGAACACCACTTCCTGCGCGCCTTTGCCGACATACAGGGCATCGCGGTGACCGATTTCATAGCAGGTGCCGTCTACCGTGATAGTGCCCGGCCCGCCGATGTTAATCACACCCAGCTCGCGACGCTCCAGGAAGTAGCTGACGCCCAGCTGTTTACCCACTTCGCCACCCACGGAAACGGTTTTAGTGGTTGGCATGATCCCGCCGACGATGATGCGGTCGATGTGGCTGTACACCATGGTGTATTCGTCGGCCACAAACACCTTCTCAACTAAAAACTCATCGCGCAGACCCTGAGTATCCAGTGTTTTAGCGTGCGCGCTGTGGATGCTTTGTCTGACGTCCACATTTACCTCCAGAATTGATCGTGCCCGAGGGCAAGGATGATTAACGAAACAACGTTCCGTTTTCTCTATGAGCACATAGTATCCGCTGCGAAATGGGTTTTCAATTACATTTAAAACGATGTTTCACTTTTTCTGCATCTTAATAACAGAAGTGTAGTTTGGATCACGATTGTTAAGCGTTGACAGGGATGCAGAGGTGGCACACGGAAAACAAGTGAAGAATATTTATCATAGTAAACAATCAATTATAAAACCTTTAAGATTTGACCGCAGAGAAAACATTCCACGTTCAAAATCAAAGATAGCCCTCACGACAAACAATTATTCTTACAAAGTGCGCCATCAGTCACACACATTGAAACGATGTTTTGATAATTTAACACTCAGTTTTTAACTTATCTCACATTCAGATCTGACTGGCAGAAAGTATCCTGCGGTCATATTAAAGGAGCGCATCATGGCTAAAGGTATGCGGGTCAAGCTGAACTATGACGTCAGCCGCGATCCGGATACAGGCGTGGAAATCACCCGCCTGACCCCACCGGAAGTAACCTGTCATCGAAACTACTTTTATCAGAAGTGCTTCTTTAATGATGGCAGCCATCTGCTGTTCGCCGGAGAGTTCGACGGCCACTGGAACTACTATCTGCTGGATCTGAAAAAAGCCGAAGCGGTGCAACTGACGGAAGGCGCGGGTGACAATACGTTTGGCGGTTTTCTCTCGCCGGATGATAAGTCCCTTTATTACGTCAAAAACGACCGCACTCTGCTGGAAGTGAATCTGGACACGCTGGTCGAGCGCGAAGTGTATCGCGTCTCCGACGAGTGGGTCGGCTACGGCACCTGGGTCGCCAACAGCGATTGCACCAAACTGGTCGGGATCGAGATCGCCAAAAGCGACTGGACGCCACTGAACGACTGGAAAATTTTCCACGACTTCTTCCACAAAGGGCCGCACTGCCGCCTGCTGCGCGTGGATCTGAAAACAGGTGAAAGCGCGACCATTCACGAAGAGAAAAACTGGCTCGGCCACCCTATCTATCGCCCGTTCGACGACAATACTGTCGCCTTCTGCCACGAAGGCCCGCACGACCTGGTGGATGCGCGGATGTGGATGGTGAACGAAGACGGCAGCAATGTGCGCAAAGTGAAAGAGCATGCCGAAGGCGAAAGCTGCACGCACGAATTCTGGGTGCCAAACGGCTCCGCGCTGGTGTATGTCTCGTATCTGAAAGGTCAGCAGGGCCGCACCATTTACAGCTTTAACCCGGACACCGGCGTCAACGACGCGGTCATGCAGATGCCAGCCTGTTCCCATTTGATGAGCAACTTTGACGGCACCCTGCTGGTCGGCGACGGTTCTGGTACGCCGGTGGATGTGAAAGACACCAGCGGTTATACCATCGATAACGATCCTTATCTGTACGCCTTTGACGTGGCGAAAAAAGCGCACTTCCGCATCGCCCGTCACGATACCTCCTGGGCCACCGTGGCAAACAGCCGGCAGGTGACCCATCCGCATCCATCCTTTACTCCGGATGATAAAGCGGTGCTGTTCAGTTCCGATAAAGACGGCAAACCCGCTCTCTATATCGCGAAACTCCCCGAGCAACCTGAAATGTTGCATGCATGATTTAAGTTAGTGTTTCTGTAACTGGCCTTGCCCTCCTCCTGGAGGGCTTTTTTTTGGTTTGAAGAACATCTGTTTGCTCGTGATTTCGACCCGACCAGGCGAATACCGCCTGCCGATAGGCATAAAAAAAACCGGCTCATGCGAGCCGGCTTTTTCCCGGAGGTACTTATTATTATTTAGAAGGAATATGCCACACCTAAACGGAAACGCGTCTGACGTTCGTCGGTCTCTTTCACGCCCACGTTGCCCACTTCCACATACGGCGCCCAGTTTTTATCCCATTTGTATGCCAGCTTAGCGTTATATTCGTTGGAATAATCTTTATTATTATTACGAATCATCCCTTCTGAACTCTTCGCGTAGACATAGTTCAGCTCGGTACGGAAATCACCCATTACCCAGCCTACCCACGCATCGCCACGATTAACTTTATCGTCGTCTTTATTTGAGCTTGAAGGATAGCGCGTATATTCGTAACGATAACGTGCCGCCACATAGAAGCCACTGTCGAAACTGTATTGCAAATGAAGATTCGGTTTATAGATGGTACGGCTGTCATTACTTTCGATGGTAAATGCCGGTGTCAGCGCAATATTGTCGGTGGCTTTCCAGCGCCAGCTAATCTGGTCTTCGTGGCCGTTACCGACGACATCCGCAAAAGGCTGGTCGGCTTTATCGCCGCCTGATTTCCATTTTGCTTCAACGGAAAAACCTAAGCCATTGGCGAAGCGGTGTGACACGGAAACACGGTCGGCGTTAGAGCCGCTGTCGATGTATTCGTGACGTAAATCAACGGTAACAGCCTGAGCTGCGAAAGACGCACCAACGAGAGAAGCAAGGACCAGAGATTTTTTAAACATGACAAAACCCTCAAATAAAATTATGTTTCGTTTTTATGAAATTGCATTTTATTTTTTAAATAACGATATTTTAGTGATCGAGATCGTAATTATTTGTTTCAATTTTTTTGGCAAAGATCGACGTGACACCCATCAACAAACATCGGGTATTAAAAGGGAATTTCAGGTTTAAGATCACAAAAAGAGGATATTTGATCAGAATATGAAGTTTCTGGATTTAACTGGAGGCTTTAGAATCATCTCATAAGCGTAAAAATAGATTTCAGGCGCACACAAAAAAGCCTCCAATAAGGAGGCTTTTAAAGAGAGACCTATTTCAGTGCGGTTATCTTTCGATGGCGAGCGCCACGCCCTGTCCGCCACCAATGCACAAGGTCGCCAGCCCTTTGCGGGCATTGCGCTTGGTCATCTCATGCACCAGCGAAACTAAAATACGGCAGCCGGATGCGCCGATCGGGTGCCCAAGTGCAATCGCCCCACCGTTGACGTTCACCCGGCTCGGATCCCACTCCAGCATTTTCCCCACCGATATCGCCTGTGCGGCAAACGCTTCATTCACTTCAATCAGATCCACGTCGCTGAGCTGCCAGCCCGCGCGCTCAAGACAGCGGCGCGTGGCATATACGGGAGCGATGCCCATCAGGGCAGGATCGACGCCCACGCTGGCGAACGCTTTGATGCGCGCCAGCACCGGCAGATTCAACTCTTCGGCTTTGCTTTCGCTCATCATCATCACCGCCGCTGCGCCGTCGTTGATCGACGAGGCGTTGCCCGCCGTCACCGAGCCGAGCGTTTCAAAGGCAGGATTGAGTTTAGCCAGCCCTTCCGCGCTGGCATCCGTGCGCGGCTGTTCATCCGTATCGATAATCAACAGCTCGCCGTTGTGGCGCAGGGTGTCCACCGGCACGATTTCATCACGAAAACGCCCTGAGTCGATGGCGGCACGCGCTTTTTGCTGCGAACTGAGCGCGTAGGCGTCCTGAAGCTCACGGCTGATGCCGTACTCCCGCGCCAGGTTTTCTGCGGTCACGCCCATATGGTAATCGTTGAATGCATCCCACAGTCCGTCATGCACCAGGCTATCGAGCAGCTGGCTGTTGCCGAGCTGTGCGCCGGTGCGGCTGTCCGTCAGGACGTGCGGCGCGCGGCTCATGTTCTCCTGGCCGCCGGCGATGATCACATCGGCCTCGCCGCACTGGATCGCCTGCGTCGCCAGATGCAGCGCTTTCAGACCCGAACCGCAGACGTCGTTGATGGTGATCGCCGACACAGTATTCGGCAGCCCGCCTTTCAGTGCCGCCTGACGCGCAGGGTTCTGCCCGGCGCCCGCCGTCAGCACCTGGCCCAGGATCACTTCATCTATTTCATGGGCGGGGATTCCACTGCGTTCGACCAGCGCCCTGACGACCACGCTCCCCAGCTCCACCGCAGAATGGCGAGCCAGCGCGCCCTGGAAACAGCCGATTGCCGTACGCAACGCCCCCACGATCACGACCTCTTTCATCTCTACCTCTGCGCAAAATGACACCGCTGATAGTAGATGTATTGTTATCAACAATTAACGTAATTGTTTAAAAAAAGTGAGTTTTGTCACAGGATTAGCGCGCGTCCTGCAGATACTGGCGCAGCCAGCTTCCGGCGACGCCTGGCGGGCTTCGTTTGTTCCACAGAAGATCGATGGCGATGGTGCGCGGCCAGCCGGGAACGCTGATTTGTACGAGGCTTTTCGCCGCGGCGAACTCTTCCACCAGCGCACAGGGCAGCGCGCACCAGCCGAAGCCCTGCACCGCCATGCTGAGGAGCAGCAGATAGTTAGGCGCAGACCAGATGGGGCCGCGCACTTGGGTGGTTTCCCGTTCCAGATATGTGCTCAGCTGCAGTTCGCGCCAGCCGTGCAGCTCATCCACCTCCACTCTCCCCTGCGCCGCTAGCGGGTGGGTGGTGGCAACATAGATCGCCATCTGGGTTTGCATCGGCAGGCGGATCACGCCGATCCCGGTGGGGTAAATATCGCGCGCTTCCGTAAGGCCGACCTGCGCACGCTCTTTTTGCAGCAGATCGATGACGTCCTCTTCCTCGCCAATCAAACACTCAAATTCCGTGTGCGGAAAGCGCTTGTCGAACTGGATCATCAGATCCTCCAGCACGTCCGGGTTGAGCGTGTCCGAGAGCACAAAGGTCAGCCGCGCTTCCGTCTGGGCAGTCAGGGAGACGGCCAGTTCGTCCAGACGCGCACTGGCGGCCAGAATCGACTGTACGTAACCCAGCACCTGCTCGCCCTGTTCGGTTAACACCGGTTGACGGGCGGATCGGTCAAACAGGGCAAACCCCAGATCTGCCTCCAGATTGGCAATCGCGGTGCTGACAGTGGACTGGCTTTTACGCAGGCGTCGCGCCGCAGCGGAGAACGAACCGGTAGCCACGGTTTCGACAAAAGCGGTAAGGGCTTCGGGAGAGTAGCGCATGATGTATCTATTTTATCGATGGATAGTATCTTTTATATATCACAAATTACGATAAAAATAGGCCACATCAACGCCCATTCCGGCGAATTCATGAGGTCAGGTTATGCAACACAATGTACAAAAACGAAAACTGCCGGAGCGTATCTTCCACGCGGTGTGCTTCGAAGGGATTGCCACGGCAATTCTGGCGCCGACCGCCGCCTGGTTAATGCAGCGTTCGATGGTGGAGATGGGTGGACTCACCATCATCCTGGCGACCACAGCGATGGTCTGGAACATTATCTATAACTATGGATTTGACCGTTTGTGGCCCGTTCACCGCGTAACCCGCACGGCAAAAGTGCGTGCGTTTCATGCTCTGGGCTTTGAGTGCGGCTTTATCGTAATCGGGGTGTCGATCGTCTCGGCGGTGCTCGGCGTAACGCTGCTGCAGGCATTTACCCTGGAGATCGGTTTCTTCCTGTTCTTCCTGCCGTACACCATGTTCTATAACTGGGCGTACGACACGCTGCGCGAAAAAGTCATCAAGCGCCGCCAGCAACGACGTGCCCTGGCGAACTGATCCCTCTAAGGCCGGAACCCTCTTCCGGCCTTACCTGCGACGTCAACTGCGCCTTCAACGCATAATTATGGTAAATTACCCTCCTTTTTGTTCGTTTTATAGTTGATACGTTGCTCTAATGTCGAAAATTTGGTCAAAAGAAGAGACTCTCTGGAGTTTCGCCCTCTATGGCACTGCCGTGGGCGCAGGAACCCTGTTCTTGCCCATTCAGCTCGGCTCCGCAGGCGCGATTGTCCTGCTCATTACGGCCCTTGTGGCTTATCCTTTAACCTACTGGCCGCACAAAGCGCTGGCCCAGTTTATCCTGTCGTCGAACGCCAAAGGCAGTGAAGGGATCACCAGCGCGGTGACGCACTACTACGGCAAAAAGATCGGCAACCTGATCACCACCCTCTATTTTGTCGCCTTCTTCGTGGTGGTGCTGATTTACGCCGTGGCGATCACCAACTCGATAACAGAACAGCTGGCGAAGCATCTGACCGTCGACACCACCGTGCGCGTGCTGGTGAGTCTTGGCGTAGTGATGGTGCTGAATCTGATCTTCTTAACGGGCCGTCATATCACCCTCAAGGTGATGGGTTTTCTGGTCTTCCCGCTGATCGCCTACTTCCTGTTTGTGTCCCTGTATCTCACCGGCAGCTGGCAGCCGTCGCTGCTGACCAGCCAGATGGCGTTCGATCAGCACACGCTGCACCAGGTATGGATTTCTATTCCAGTGATGGTTTTCGCTTTTAGCCATACGCCAATCATCTCCACTTTCGCCGTCGACAGACGTGAAAAGTACGGTGATGCGGCCATGGGTAAATGCAAAAAAATCATGAAGGTCGCGTACCTGATTATTTGCCTGAGCGTGCTGTTCTTTGTCTTCAGCTGCCTGCTGTCGATTCCGCCGTCGTACATCGTGGCGGCCAAAGAAGAGGGCGTGACAATTCTCTCGGCCCTCTCGATGATGCCATCTTCCCCGGCATGGCTGGGTATTTCGGGCATTGTGGTGGCGATTGTGGCGATGTCGAAATCTTTCCTCGGCACCTATTTTGGGGTCATTGAAGGGGCGACGGAGATCGTCAAATCGTCGCTGCATCAGGTGGGCATTAAGAAAAGCCGCGCCTTTAACCGCGCGGTGTCGATCATGGTGGTGTCGTTTATTACCTTCGTGGTCTGTTTCATCAACCCGAACGCGATTTCGATGATTTACGCCATCAGCGGGCCTTTGATCGCCATGATTCTTTTCATCATGCCGACGCTCTCCACTTATCTCATCCCGACGCTGAAACCTTACCGCTCTTTCGGCAATCTGCTGACGCTGATCGTCGGCGTGCTGTGCGTGTCGGTCATGTTTGTCGGATAGCCCTCATGCAGGCCCGGTGAGCGCTTCGCTTTCCGGGCTACACTTGCCGCGCTATACGATAAAGCACATGCTCCGCCAGACGATGATCGGGGGCGAGCGCAGGATGCAAAAACTCGCCCTCTTTTATCATCCCCAGGCGTTTCATCAGGTTCTCTGACGGCGCATTCAGCACCGAGGTAAATGAGACCACCTCGCTCAGCCCCAGCGTTTTAAAGCCATACTCCAGCGCCGCCGTGGCCGCCTCGTACGCCAGCCCCTGATGCCAGAACGGTTTTGCCAGACGCCAGCCAATCTCCGTGCAGGGTGAAAAGGCAAAACGGTCAGGCTGAGGGTGCAGCCCCAGGCTACCGACAAACTCCCCCGTCGCGGTTAACTCAACGGCCCAGAATCCCCAGCCGCGTTCGGCGATGCCTTCCTGAAATCGCGCGGCAAGATTGTCGCTCTCTTCCCGCGTCAAGGTCGCCGGGAAAAATCGCATGACGTCGCTGTCGCCATTGAGTGCCGCAAAAGGGGCGAGATCTTCTGGCCTCCACTGCCGGAGCAGCAGTCGTGGTGTCTCTATCATCGGGTTATCCTTGTTTTAAGGTGTCGAGGGGGAATGGCCGGTCCTGCACGACGGTTTTCATCACCAGCGTCGAGCGCAAATGCTGCACGCCAGGCATTGCCGACAATTTCTCATCGTACAGTTTCTGGAACGCGGGGAGATCGCGCGTGACCACATGCATTAAATAGTCAGGATCGCCGAACAGACGCTGCGCCAGCACGATCTGCGGGATCTCTTCCACCGCCGCCTCAAAGGCGCTGACGGCCCGCTTGTCGCCCTCTTTTAACGTCGCAAAAACAATCGCCACAAAATTGAAGCCCATTTTCGCGGGATCGAGATTTGCGCGATAGCCCGTAATCGCCCCGCTCTGCTCCAGGGCGCGCACGCGTCGGTGACAGGGTGAGAGGCTTAAGTTTACCCGTTCGGACAGTTCCGTAAGCGACAGACGGCCATCCACCTGTAGCTCAGCAAGTATTTTTCGATCGATGCTATCCATTTAGAAGAGTTTCTCATTTTAGACCTGTTTTCAGCATAACATTGGAAGCTCATTTCGCCTGGATGTCGATATTCTTTCTTTCCGCTAATATCGTTTTTGAAGGGTGATCAAAGAATGGAAATGAGTATCGTCGTCGGGTTCTGGCTGGTCTCTTTTCTGCTGATAATGACGCCAGGCGCCGACTGGGCTTATGCCATCAGCGCGGGGATCAACGGGCGGCGCGTGGTACCGGCTGTGATGGGGCTGATGTCCGGGCATTTGCTGGCGACGGTTATTGTGGTGGCGGGTGTCGGGGTGTTGATCGCCGGGCATCCTCTGGCGCTGTCGCTGCTGACCGTCCTGGGTGCCGTCTATTTGCTGTGGCTGGGCGTGACGATTTTGCGCCATCCGGCCACGGTCAGCGCCGCTGAGCAGCAGGACGGAAGCTGGAACCAGTGGGCGCTTAAAGGGCTTTGTATCAGCGGACTGAACCCGAAAGTGTTCCTGCTGTTTCTGGCACTGCTTCCGCAATTTACTGACCCCAAAGGCAGCTGGTCGGTGCCTGTACAGATGTCCGCGCTGGCGATGATGCACCTGCTCACCTGCACGCTGATCTACCTGCTGGTGGGCTACGGTTCACGGGCGCTATTAGCCACACGCCCGCAGGCGGCGCGGGTGGTGGGCATGATTTCAGGTGGGGTGATGGTGGTCATATCCGTCATTCTGATTTACGGACAGTTCAGATAAAAAAACACCGGCGGGAGCCGGTGCTGAAGTCAGGCGCGGATATCGTCGTATTCGCGCGTTTTATCAAACTCGTGTTTGGCGAACGGGCACAGCGGGATAACTTTGCGGTTCTCCACGCGCATTTTCTCGACCACTTTCGCCACCAGCTGTTTTCCTACGCCCTGCCCTTTCAGGCTGGCATCGACGTCCGTGTGCTCGATAATGCTTAGATGTTCCCCGGTCGGAACAAACACAATTTCAGCAACCTGATTCCCTTGTGCATCGTTGACGTAAAACTTGTTGTGGCCTTCCAGAATATCCATGGTTCCTCGCTTATTTCTGGCGGTACTTCAGGGCACCGCTCGGGCAGGTATCAATCACTCTCTTGACCGTCTCGACATCCACTTCATCGGGGATGATCCACGGCTTACGCTTCAGATTAAACAGCTTGCTGCTGCCGCGCACGCAGTTTCCTGAGTGCTGGCATATCCCCGTATTGAAGTAGACATCGATCTTTTCCCCGGTATAGGCCCGGTACCCCGCGTCCAGTAAATCCTTATCCATGACATTACCTCTGTTATTGTTATGCGTTCGGGATAAGCATAGCGCCGATATCACGAGGTGACTATGGCTCAGCCGAGCTGTGTCATCAGCATCTGACGTAGCCAAACGTGGCCCGCATCGCGATGCAACCGTTCATGCCAAAGCATCAGCATATCAAAGCCTTCCACGTCGACAGGCGGCGCTGAGACAGTTAATCCCGCCACATTACGCGTGAGCCTTTCCGGCACCACCGCCACCAGATCGGTCTTCAACAGCGCTTCGACCAGGAACAGGAAATGCGGCACCGACAGCACGACTTTTCGTGCCAGCCCGCTGCGGGCCAACGCCACGTCTGTAGCAGCCCAGAAGCCGCCGCCATCCGGGGAGACTATCGCGTGTTCGAGCTGTGAAAACTGCTTTGCCGTGACGCCCGTTCGGAGCGCCGGATGGTCGCGACGCCCTGCCAGAACATAGCGCTCGCTGAAGATCACCCGCTGATGCAGTGACGCGGGCGCCCCCTCCCGGGTATGAAAAATCAGATCGATATCGCCCTGCTCAGCCTGCCGCAAAATCCGCTGCGGATTAAGCTCATACACGGCGAGGCGCGAGAGCGGCGCCGCCTGGCGGAGTGCTTCCAGCGCGGGCAGCAGGATTGCCGTCGCCATGTAGTCCGTTGCCGCCACGCGCCAGGTATTTTCTGATTTCTCTGGTTCGAATGATGCCGCCGGGGCGACCACCGACTCCAGAGCCGCCAGCGCCTGACGCAGCGGTTCCCGCAGGGCGTCGGCTCGGGCCGTTGGCCTCATCCCGCGCGGCCCCGGCAGAAGCAGCGGATCGTTAAAAACTTCCCGTAACCGAGCCAGCTGGACGCTGACGGAGGGCTGGGAGAGGTTCAAGCGCCTCGCTGCCCGGGTCACATTCAGCTCGTCGAGGAGCACCTGCAGCGTGAGGAGGAGATTGAGATCCAGTTGCGAGAAATTAATCATGGCAATACCTGTCATTGCGGTAATCAATTTTTACTATAACGGAGATTTCCCTATTCTGACGGGACTTTCTCTATCAGGAATCGCTCATGAATGTATTAATTGTCTTTGCCCATCCCGAACCCCGCTCGCTTAACGGACAGCTGAAAGATGAGGCTGTCAGACATCTGCAGCAGACCGGTCATCAGGTGCACGTTTCTGATCTCTATGGCATGAAGTGGAAGACCGTCCTGGATACCGATGATTCACTCGCCCCGTTGCGTGGTGAACGTTTTGACCCTTCCGTAGACTCCCGCTTTGCCTACGACAACGCCCTACAAGCAGCGGATATCGCCGCTGAGCAGGAAAAATTACGCTGGGCCGATGCCGTGATTTTCCAGTTTCCGCTGTGGTGGTTCTCAATGCCTGCCATCATGAAAGGCTGGTTTGACCGGGTGTACGCCAACGGTTTTGCCTACGGCGTGGGCGAGCACAGCGACCACCACTGGGGCGATCGTTACGGCGAGGGGAATCTGTCCGGTAAACGCGCGATGCTGCTGGTCACCACCGGCGGCTGGGAATCGCACTATGCTCCGCGCGGCATAAACGGTGCCATCGACGATATTCTCTTTCCAATCCAGCACGGGATGCTTTTCTACCCAGGCTTTACGGTGCTTCCACCAATGCTGATTTACCGCACCGGTAAAACCGACGACGCGAAGTATGCCAATTACCGCCAGCAGCTGACTGACAGACTGGACAGTTTGTGGCACACAGAGCCGCTGAATTATCGTCGTCAGAACGCCGGAGATTATGAGATTCCTGCGTTAACCCTGCGTCCGGACCTTGCGAAAGGAAAAACGGGACTGGGAATACATTTGCAGGACAGTGATTGATGCTGGTGTGAGTGTTTTGAACTGGGTGGAATAGAGCTGGAGCGGGCGAAGGGAATCGAACCCTCGTATAGAGCTTGGGAAGCTCTCGTTCTACCATTGAACTACGCCCGCTTTGAGGTGCGTAAGGCATTATAGACCTTACGCATGTTCACACAAGCCTCCCGACTGCTAACCGGTGAATAATTAACCGCTTAGCATTTCGGTTTGCTGCCCTGCGCCGGAAGGTAGCGCTGGGGATCAATCGCCGTTGCGCGATAGCGAATCTGGAAATGCAGCGCAACGGAACTGGCTCCCGTGCTGCCCATGGTCGCGATTTTCTGTCCGGCTTTTACGTTTTGTCCGTTATTCACCAGCAGCGTATCGTTGTGCGCGTAAGCGGTAATATAGTCCTCACCGTGCTTGATCATGATCAGGTTGCCGTAACCGCGCAGCTGATCGCCCACGTAAACCACCTTCCCTGCACCCGACGCATAGACTGGCGTTCCGCGCGCATTCGCAATATCAATGCCTTTGTTGCCACCTTCGGCGGTGGAGTACGGCATAATCACTTTCCCACTGGCAGGCCACACCCAGCAGCGTTGCCCGACCGGCGGCCAGGACGATTGCGGCACCGCGTAAGACGGCGTCACTTTGGCGGTTTTACCTTTCGAGGAAGAAGATTTTTTCGCCGTCGAGCTACCGCTATTGAGCCTGAGCTTTTGCCCTATCTCGATGGTATAAGGTGCAGAAATATTGTTCAGGCGAGCCAGGTCTTTCACGCTCGTTCCGGTTGAGCGCGAGATTTTATAGAGTGTGTCGCCGCGCTTAACGGTGTAGACCGCGCCGGAGTAGCTTCCCGAATCCGCTGATTTACTGCCCGAACAGCCTGCCAGCATGAGCGTCAGCATCAGGCAAAAAAGGGCAATCAGGGGATTTCTTGTCAGGCTTCCTGCAAACAAAGCGGCTCCTCGGTCAGCGTAAATGGCGTCCTATGATAGCAGCCTGAATTCTGTTGCCAATCTTTGCTGTAAAGACTCTTTCAGCATTCAGCATTCAAGCCGCCAGCCAAAGAGTGAGATATAATGTTGCCATCCCGTCGTTCGGGTACTGGAGTCGGAATGAGCACACAAGAACACGTCATTTTGGTTAACGCCCAGGGAGAGGTCATCGGCACTCAGGAAAAGTATGCCGCCCACACATCGCATACCCCTCTGCATCTGGCTTTCTCTTCGTGGTTGTTTAACACCCAGGGGGAGTGCCTTGTCACACGTCGCGCCCTGAGCAAAAAAGCCTGGCCCGGCGTCTGGACCAACTCCGTCTGCGGCCACCCGCAAACCGGCGAACGTACCGAACACGCGCTTATTCGCCGCTGTCGGTATGAAATTGGCGCCGAAATCACAGATCTGAGGCCCATCGCGCTGGATTTTCGTTACTGCGAAACAGACCCCTCAGGGATCGTCGAAAACGAAATTTGCCCGGTATATGCTGCAAAGCTGGTCAGCCCGCTGAATCTCAATCCCGATGAAGTGATGGCGGTTCAGTGGGTTGATCTGGAGTCGTTGTTCAGCGCTGTCGGCGCGACGCCGTGGGCCTTTAGCCCATGGATGGTGTCGCAGGTCGCCATCGCCCATAAAGCACTCAGGCAGTTCGCCGCCGAGCTAAGGTCATAAAAAAAGCCCCGACGCGATGAACGCCGGGGCTTTTTGCATCTCAGTGACTTATTTTACCGGGCGCATCGCCGGGAACAGAATCACGTCGCGGATGGTGTGGCTGTTGGTGAACAGCATGACCATACGGTCGATACCGATACCCAGACCTGCCGTTGGCGGCAAACCGTGTTCCAGCGCGGTCACGTAGTCTTCGTCGAAGAACATCGCTTCGTCGTCGCCTGCGGCTTTCGCATCAACCTGATCCTGGAAGCGCTGCGCCTGGTCCTGCGCATCGTTCAGCTCGCTAAAGCCGTTACCGATTTCGCGGCCACCGATGAAGAACTCAAAGCGATCGGTGATTTCCGGGTTTTCGTCGTTACGACGTGCCAGCGGAGAGACTTCTGCCGGATACTCAGTGATGAAGGTTGGCTGAATCAGGTGCGCTTCGGCCACTTCTTCGAAGATCTCGGTCACGATACGGCCCAGACCCCAGCTCTTCTCAACCTTAATACCGATGCTGTCAGCGATAGCTTTAGCGGAATCGAAGTTATCCAGATCGGCCATGTTGGTCTCTGGACGGTACTTCTTGATGGCTTCGCGCATGGTCAGTTTGACGAACGGCTTACCAAAGTCGAACACTTCGTCGCCGTAAGGCACTTCAGTGGTGCCGAGAATATCCTGCGCCAGGGTACGGAACAGTGACTCGGTCAGTTCGATCAGATCTTTGTAATCTGCGTAAGCCATGTAGAGTTCCATCATGGTGAACTCTGGGTTATGGCGAACGGAGATACCTTCGTTACGGAAGTTACGGTTGATTTCGAACACACGTTCGAAGCCGCCAACCACCAGACGCTTCAGGTACAGTTCCGGCGCGATACGCAGGTACATGTCCAAATCCAGCGCGTTGTGATGGGTGATGAACGGACGCGCAGACGCGCCGCCTGGGATCACCTGCATCATTGGCGTTTCAACTTCCATAAAATCACGGCCAACCATGAACTGACGGATACCCGCCATAATCTGGGAACGGATTTTGAAGGTTTTGCGGGATTCATCGTTAGAGATGAGATCCAGGTAACGCTGACGGTAACGCGCTTCCTGATCCTGCAGACCGTGGAATTTATCCGGCAGCGGACGCAATGCTTTGGTCAGCAAACGCAGTTCGGTACAGTGGATAGACAGCTCGCCCGTCTTGGTCTTGAACAACTTGCCTTTCGCGCCCAGGATATCGCCCAGGTCCCACTTCTTGAACTGCTCGTTGTAGATGCCTTCTGGCAGATCGTCACGGGAAACGTACAGCTGAATACGGCCGCCGACGTCCTGTAAAGTCACGAAAGACGCCTTACCCATCACACGACGAGTCATCATGCGGCCTGCAACGGACACTTCTACGTTCAGCGCTTCCAGCTCTTCGTTTTCTTTCGCGTCGAAGTCAGCGTGCAGCTGGTCTGAGGTATGATCGCGACGAAAATCGTTCGGGAATGGGATACCCTGCTCACGCAGTGCAGCCAGCTTCTCGCGACGGGTTTTCAGTTCGTTATTAAGATCGACTACCGCGTCAGTGCCCTGTGCTTGTTGTTCAGACATGTTGGTTCCTCATAACCCTGCTTTCAAACTTGCTTCGATAAATTGGTCCAGGCTGCCGTCCAGCACCGCCTGCGTGTTGCGGGTTTCAACCCCGGTACGCAGATCTTTGATACGGGAGTCATCGAGGACGTAAGAACGAATCTGGCTGCCCCAGCCGATGTCAGATTTGTTATCTTCCATCACCTGTTTCTCAGCATTCTTCTTCTGCATTTCCAGCTCATAAAGCTTCGCTTTCATCTGCTTCATGGCCTGGTCTTTGTTCTTATGCTGCGAACGGTCGTTCTGGCACTGTGTCACCAGCCCGGTTGGAATGTGGGTGATACGCACCGCAGATTCCGTACGGTTAACGTGCTGACCACCCGCACCGGATGCGCGGTAAACGTCGATACGCAGATCGGCCGGATTGATTTCGATGTCGATATCATCTTCCACTTCCGGATAGACAAACGCGGAGCTGAAAGAGGTATGACGACGGCCGCCGGAATCGAACGGGCTTTTACGCACCAGGCGGTGAACGCCCGTTTCGGTACGCAGCCAGCCGTAAGCGTAATCACCGATGATTTTGATGGTCACAGATTTAATACCCGCGACTTCACCTTCAGACTCTTCAATGATTTCGGTTTTGAAACCGCGCGCTTCTGCCCAACGCAGATACATACGCATCAGCATGCTCGCCCAGTCCTGGGCTTCTGTCCCGCCAGAACCGGCCTGGATATCGAGATAGCAGTCGGCGTTGTCGTACTCGCCAGAGAACATGCGGCGGAATTCGAGCTGCGCCAGTTTATCTTCCAGCACGTCGAGTTCGGCGATGGTTTCGTTAAAGGTCTCTTCGTCGTCGGCTTCGACGGCTAATTCCAGCAGGCCGGACACATCTTCCAGCCCCTGAGACATTTGATCCAGGGTTTCAACGATGGCTTCGAGGGAGGAACGCTCTTTACCCAGCGCCTGTGCGCGTTCAGGTTCGTTCCAGACGTCGGGCTGTTCCAGCTCGGCGTTTACTTCTTCAAGACGCTCTTTCTTGGCATCGTAGTCAAAGATACCCCCGAAGAACGCTGGAGCGCTCCGTGAGGTCTTGAATGCGGTTTTTTACCGGATTAATTTCAAACATGGTCTTTTTTCTTTATTGGACTAGTCAAAATGCGGTGATAAGAGCGGGATTGTACCGAATCCACGCCCTTTTTTATAGAGAATAGTGACGCTAAATTGGCCAGATATGATCGATGATAATCTGCAAACTGCGATTGCCGCGAAACTCGTTAATATCCAGTTTGTAGGCCAGTTCGACCTCGCGCACGCCGCTGTCGGGCCAGACGGTGGTATCGACGTTAAAGGCGATGCCATCCAGCAGCGGACCGCCGTTCACCGGCTCGACCATCACTTTCAGATGGCGCTCGCCCACCAGACGCTGTTGCAGCAGGCGAAAACGCCCGTCAAACAGCGGCTCCGGGAACATCTGCCCCCACGGCCCGGCGTCGCGCAGCATCTGCGCCACGTCCATGGTCATCTCCGCCGCAGACAGCGCGCCGTCAGAGACCACTTCACCCTGCAGCAGTGACGGATCCAGCCAGTCGGTCACCAGCGCGCTGAACAGACGCTGAAATTCGTCGAATTTCGCCTCTTCCAGCGATAAACCGGCCGCCATCGCGTGGCCGCCAAACTTGATCATCAAATTGGGATGGAGCGTGTCGAGGCGCTCCAGCGCATCGCGCATGTGCAGCCCCTGAATGGAACGCCCAGAGCCTTTCAGCGTGCCGTCTCCCGCAGGTGCAAACGCGATCACCGGACGGTGAAAACGCTCTTTAATGCGCGAGGCCAAAATCCCGACCACGCCCTGATGCCACTCCGGGTGGTACATCGCCAGGCCGCCGGGTAGCGTGTCTGTGCTGCGCTCAAGTTTTTCGCACAGGGTAAGCGCTTCGGCCTGCATCCCCTGTTCGATCTCTTTGCGCGTCTGGTTCAGCGCGTCCAGCTCATTGGCCAGCACGCGGGCTTCGCCGATGTTGTCACAGAGCAGAAGTGCCACGCCAACGGACATATCATCGAGCCGCCCTGCCGCATTAAGACGCGGGCCGAGCGCAAAACCGAGATCGCTTGCCGCCAGCTTGAGGGGATCGCGATTGGAGATTTCTAGCAGCGCTTTAATCCCCGGACGGCATTTCCCCGCCCGGATACGCCCCAGCCCTTGCCAGGTCAAAATACGGTTATTGGTATCCAGCGGCACCACGTCCGCCACCGTGCCGAGCGCCACCAAATCGAGGTATTCGGCCAGATTCGGGATCGCAATTCCGCGCGCCTCAAACCAGCCCTTATCACGCAGCAGCGCGCGCAGGGCCAGCATAAGGTAAAAAGCCACACCTACGCCTGCCAGCGATTTCGATGGGAAATCACAGTCGCGCAGATTGGGGTTAATGATGGCTTCTGCTGCCGGCAGCGTTTCACCCGGCAGGTGGTGATCGGTGACGATAACCGGGATCCCGAGATCGTGTGCCCGATCGACGCCGGCATGGGATGAGATCCCGTTATCGACGGTCAGGATCATCTGCGCGCCGCGTGCGTGCGCCTGATCGACCACTTCCGGGCTGAGACCATAACCGTCTTCAAAACGGTTTGGCACCAGATAGGTGACGTTATCGCAGCCCAGCGCGCGCAGGCTGAGGACGCTCAGGGCGGTACTGGTCGCGCCGTCGGCATCAAAATCGCCGACCACGACGATACGGGTCCCTTCACGCAGCGCGTCATAGAGCAATTCAGTCGCTTTTTCGACGCCGCTGAGCTGCTGCCACGGCAGCATGCCTTTGACGCTGCGCTCCAGTTCACTGGCCGCGCGAACGCCGCGACCGGCGTACAGACGGCGCAGAAGCGGCGACAGGTCGGCAGGTAAATCAACGCTTTCATCCACCTCGCGGCGGCGCAATTTTGTCTTAGTTTTCACGCGGATTATTTACCGCCAAACTGTTTTTGGTGGGCGTCGAGGAACTCTTTCATCTCTTTTGGTCCCTGATAGCCCGGCACAACGTACCCGTTGCTCAGCACAATGGCTGGCGTGCCGGTGACGCCAAACTGCACGCCCAGCGCATAATGGTTGGCGATATCGATATCGCAGGAGGCTGGTTTCACACCTTTGCCGTTCATGGCGTCATCAAAGGCTTTGTTACGATCTTTCGCACACCAGATGGCTTTCATATCCTGCTCTGGCTGGCTCTGCACGCCCGCGCGCGGGAAGGCCAGATAACGCACGGTGATCCCCAGCGCGTTGTAGTCTTTCATCTCTTCATGCAGCTTGTGACAGTAGCCACAGGTGATATCAGTGAACACGGTGATCACGTGTTTTTCCTGCGCCGCTTTGTAGAAGATCATCTCTTTTTCCAGCGCGTTCAGGTTTTTCATCAGCAGCTGGTTGGTCACGTTCACCGGCTGCGCGCCGCTCACGTCATACATTGGGCCTTGAATGAAGTGCTTGCCGTCTTCGGTCACATACAGCACACCGCTGTTGGTCAGCACGGTTTTCATTCCGGCAACGGGCGCAGGCTGGATATCACTGCTGGTCACGCCGAGTTTTGCCAGCGACTGTTTGATCGCTGCGTCATCAGCATGGGCAAAACCGGTAAAAGAGGCTGCCAGCAGGGAGAACAGCACTAAAGATTTTTTCATTTTCAATCCTATCACTATGGTTCGGCACTCACGCTCGTGGGTGGTGCTGTTGGTGTAGCTGCCGCAGGCGTTCTGTCGCTACATGGGTGTAGATTTGCGTCGTAGAAAGATCGCTGTGCCCCAGCAGCATCTGCACCACGCGCAAATCGGCGCCATGGTTGAGCAAATGCGTCGCAAAGGCATGACGCAGAACGTGCGGCGAAAGTTTTTCACTGTCGATGCCTGCCAGTGTGGCGTAATGTTTAATGCGATGCCAGAAGGTTTGTCGCGTCATCTGCTGCGCGCGCTGGCTGGGGAACAGAACATCAATCGACACACCGTTCAGAAGCCACGGGCGTCCGTGCTCCAGGTAATTTTCCACCCAGTAGACCGCCTCTTCGCCGAGCGGCACCAGCCGTTCCTTATTCCCCTTACCGATTACCCGCACCACGCCCTGACGCAGGCTTATATCGCTCATGGTTAAACCGACAAGTTCCGAGACGCGCAGCCCGGTGGCATACAACACCTCAAGCATGGCTTTATCGCGTAACTCCAGCGGCAGGTCAACCGCCGGGGATTGTAAAAGCCGATCGACCTGGGCCTCGCTGAGATCTTTCGGGAGACGCTGCGGAAGCTTGGGCGACGCCAGCAGCGCGCTGGGATCGTCGGCACGCAGCTTCTCGCGATACATATGCTGGAACAGGCGGCGCATCGCACTCAGCAAGCGGGCAGAGCTGGTGGCTTTATAGCCGCCCTCCATGCGTTCGGCCAATAAGGCCTGGAGATCGTCATGCTGCGCCTGTTCAAGAGACAGGTCACGGTGCGCCAGCCACTCCACCAGCAGGGTTAAATCGCGGCGATAAGCGCTGAGGGTATTCTCCGCCAGATTTTTTTCCAGCCACAGCGCATCGAGAAATCGTTCGATGAGGGCGAGATCCTTTTCCACGTCTGCTCCTGTGATTCTGCTATCGGCCATTATGACGTAATGGTACAGGTTTCTGGTACACTACGCGCAAAGTCAAAGCAAGTATTGAGAAGTTTACGCGATGAATATTGGTCTGTTTTATGGTTCCAGCACCTGCTACACCGAAATGGCCGCGGAGAAAATTCGCGACATCATTGGCCCGGAACTGGTGACTCTGCACAATCTTAAAGACGACGCGCCCTCAGAGATGGAGCAGTACGACGTTCTGATTCTTGGCATTCCGACCTGGGATTTTGGTGAATTACAGGAAGACTGGGAAGCCATCTGGGATCAGCTCGACTCGCTCAATCTTGAAGGCAAAATCATTGCGCTGTACGGCATGGGCGATCAGCTGGGTTATGGCGAATGGTTCCTGGATGCGCTCGGGATGCTGCACGATAAACTCGCGCCGAAGGGCGTCACGTTTATCGGCTACTGGCCGACAGAAGGCTACGAGTTCACAAGCGTCAAACCGATCATCGCTGATGGCGAACTCTTTGTCGGACTGGCGCTGGATGAAACCAACCAGTACGATCTCAGTGAAGATCGCCTGCAAAACTGGTGCGAGCAAATTCTGGGCGAAATGGCAGAGAAGTTTAGCTGATTTCTTAGCGTCCTGGCGTCGGCTGCTGCATCACCATCCGGCGCAAATCTCGCCACTCGCTGGCATCCATACTGTCTGCTGACAGCCAAAGATGCTGGCAACGCGCCCCTTCCTCTTTACGCAGGCGGAACATCATCCCGGAATTCAGCATCCAGGGTGTGCCGACGATCTCCCACTCTTTGCCCTGCCAGCGCAACCGCGAGTCCATCAGCAGTTTGATCTCACCCTGACGGGCGTTGATACGCCGCTGACTGCGCACACTGTCGAACACCACCAGCGAAAGAAGCAGCATCCAGAGCGGTGTATAGCTAAGCGGCCACGGCATCAGCAAAATAAAAGCCGCCACAATGCCGTGGAGTAAAAGAGACATCCACTGTGAGCGCCACGAGACGCGCAGATCAGATTGCCACAGGACCACGTTCCCGATTCCGTGTTTGAATTAATTGCACCATCCGCTGCAACTCGGTGTCGGCGGGTTTGCCATGATTCATCAGCCAGTTGAATAAATCAGGATCGTCACTCTCCAGCAGGCGGATAAACAGACGTTTATCATCATCGCTTAAGCTGTCGTACTCATATTCGAAGAAGGGCATGACGGAAATATCAAGTTCACGCATGCCGCGACGGCACGCCCAGTGGATACGGGCCTTGTTGTTAATGTCCATGTCGATTTCCTGCTTAACGTTTCTTCTACCTCTAAGAGGGACGATTTCTAGTGTAACGTGTTTTTTGCTGTTTCATTACTGGAATATGAACAACTGGAAGCACGCTTCCAGAATAAACCCTGCAATCTAAGCGGATTACTCTGTTTTGCGTAGCGCTACGCAAGAACAGCGATAAGGCACAATTGGGCTGCTGAAAGCGCTTGCAATGACTACAGTCTCTTTTACCATTAGGCATTATCGAAGCGTTATGCAATTCAGGACATCACTATGGCTTTTACTCCATTTTCTCCTCGCCAGCCTGTCGCCTCTGCGCGTCTGCCGCTGACGCTGATTTCTCTTGATGACTGGGCGCTGGCGACCCTCACCGGCGCGGATGCCGAAAAGTATCTGCAAGGCCAAGTGACCGCCGACGTGGGCCAGATGACTGAGCACCAGCATCTGCTGGCAGCGCATTGCGATCCCAAAGGTAAGATGTGGAGCAATCTGCGCCTGTTCCGTCGTCAGGACGGTTTCGCCCTGATCGAACGCCGCAGCCTGCGCGATGCCCAGCTCACTGAGCTGAAGAAATATGCGGTGTTTTCCAAGGTCACTATCGCCGCAGATGACGAACACGTTCTGCTGGGCGTTGCCGGTTTCCAGGCACGCGCGGCGCTGAAAAATCTGTTCAATGAACTGCCGGATGCGGAAAAACAGCTGGTGAGCGAAGGCGCTACCTCGATTCTGTGGTTTGAACATCCTGCCGAACGCTTCCTGTTGGTCACCGATGTGGCCACCACCGAGCGCGTCACGGAAGCGCTGCGCGGTGAAGCGCAGCTCAACAACAGCCAGCAGTGGCTGGCCCTGAACATCGAAGCCGGGTTGGCGGTTATTGATGCCGTTAATAGCGCGCAGTTTATCCCGCAGGCAACTAACCTGCAGGCGCTGGGCGGCATCAGCTTTAAGAAAGGCTGCTACACCGGTCAGGAGATGGTGGCGCGTGCGAAATTCCGCGGGGCCAACAAACGCGCCCTCTGGTATCTGGCAGGCCACGCCAGCCGCGTACCGGAAGCCGGAGAAGATCTGGAGCTGAAAATGGGCGACAACTGGCGTCGTACGGGCACTGTGTTGGCCGCTGTACAGCTGGATGATGGTCGTCTGCTGGTGCAGGTGGTGATGAATAACGACATGGAGCCGGACAGCGTGTTCCGCGTGCGTGACGATGCCAACACCCTGAGCATTGAGCCGCTGCCGTATTCGTTAGAAGAGTGAGTGTTTAGTTTTTTGGCCCGGCAAGCGTAACGCCGCCGGGCACAAATCAAATCTGTCCAACGTACAGATAAATCGCCAGGAAGTGACACACGCTGCCGCCTAACACAAAGCCGTGCCAGATAGCGTGGTTGTAAGGAATGCGTTTGCAGACGTAGAAAATCACGCCCAGGGAATAGACCACACCGCCCACCGCCAGCAGCGTTACGCCGCCCGCCGCTAATTTCACCGCCAGTTGATAGACCACAATCAGCGACAGCCAGCCCATCGTCAGATAGGTCACCAGTGAAAGCACTTTAAAACGGTGCGCAATGGTGAGCTTAAACAAGATCCCCAGCAGCGCCAGGCTCCAGATGACAATCATCAGGCCGCGCGACAGAGGCGAGTTTAACCCTACCAGTAAGAACGGGGTGTACGTCCCGGCAATCAACAGATAGATCGCGCAGTGGTCGAATTTCTTCAGCCATCGTTTTGCCCGCTGATGCGGAATGGCGTGATACAGGGTCGAGGCGAGGAAAAGCAGGATCATACTCCCGCCGTACAAGCTGTAGCTGGTGATCGCCATCGCGTTCGCGTTGGTGTCGAAGGCCTGAACCAACAACAACACCAGGCCCACAATGCCAAACACCAGGCCGATGCCATGGCTGATACTGTTGGCTATTTCCTCAGCCAGTGAATATCCCTGCGCAGTTAATGGTTTTCTAACCATAGAGGACTCCGGGAAAACATAAGATCATGATGTATCGCTTAACTATGCTAACTGAGAATGATTTCAGTGAACACCTGTTAGCTAAAATAAATCCAAATCCCAGATTAGTCCTTAAAAATCATTAAATTAAAAACAATTTTCACCTAACAGATGTGAGTTTTAATCAAAGGCATTTAAAATCAATCACATAAAACTGACTTTGATTCGGATAGATCTCTGCAATCACCTGTTTAAGCGCCTCAAGTGACATATTCTCCTGCTGCGCATGTTTTTCCGTTAGCGTATCCAGCGTGACGGTCGATGTTCCCACCACTTCGATGGTGCAAAAATAGGCGTCGTCTTCAAAGCGTCCGACGCGCAAAATATCGCCCGTTTTAAAATGTGATTCAGACTCGTCACGAATGGTGATGGTTTTACGTCCGGCCAGAATGTCATCCTGGAAGCGCTGAAAAAAAGTGATGTCGTTAGGCTGCATGTTATTATTCCCTGAAGATGAAGTCTGATGAGTGAGTTTAGCCACTGTGAGCATGTTCTCCCATTCCGCCATTGCCAGTCTCAACAATCTGGAGATGATGGTCTACAACTATGTCATCAAAAACCGCGACAAGGTGACCTACATGACCATCCGCGAGCTGGCGGATGCGGCTAGCGTGTCCACCACCACCGTGCTGCGTTTTTGTCGCAAGCTCAACTGTGACGGCTATTCCGAATTCCGCGTGCGGTTTAAATTATATTTAGAACAAAACGAACCGCAGCAGGCGAATTTCGGCACCAGTGAAATTATCAGCTTTTTTAAAAGCGTTAACAACGAAGAATTTGATGCGTTATTAGAGCAGGCGGTCGATATTATATTATCGTCAGAGCGTATTATTTTTGTCGGCGCGGGCACGTCCGGATCGCTTGCAAAATATGGCGCGAGATTCTTCTCAAACATCGGTAAATTCAGTAACCATATCGACGATCCTTATTTTCCGGTAACGAACGATATGGCGAAAAATGCGCTGGCGATTGTCTTGTCCGTCTCAGGCGAAACGGAAGAGATCCTGCGCTTCGCCAGCCAGTTCAGCCTGCATCACTGTAAAGTGCTCTCTATCACCAGCCACGAGCACTCGCGCCTGGCAAAACTGGCGGACTTTAATCTCTCCTGGCATGTGCCGCAAACCCGTATTGCAGGCGTCTACGATATTACGACTCAAATTCCGGTGATTTATATTCTTGAATCAATTGGCCGTAAACTGGCGAAGAAACTGGCGGAATAAAACGCCCTGTTTTTTTGATGTAACATATTACATTCCAGGCTAATTGTTATATCGTGACATTTAATTCTGCTTTGCTAGACTCGAAATCAATAGATCCTAAGACGAGCATAGCAAACATGAAAAAACTCACCTTACCAAAAGATTTTTTATGGGGCGGCGCGGTAGCGGCGCACCAGGTTGAAGGCGGCTGGAATAAAGGCGGCAAAGGGCCAAGCATTTGCGACGTGCTGACCGGCGGCGCCCACGGCGTTCCGCGTGAAATCACTCAGGAAGTAGTACCGGGCAAATATTATCCGAACCACGAAGCCATCGACTTCCACGGTCATTACAAAGAAGACATCAAGCTGTTTGCCGAAATGGGCTTCAAATGTTTCCGTACCTCTATCGCCTGGACGCGAATCTTCCCGAAAGGCGACGAAACTCAGCCGAATGAAGAAGGGCTGAAGTTCTACGACGACATGTTCGATGAGCTGCTGAAGTACAACATCGAACCGGTCATCACCCTCTCCCACTTCGAAATGCCGCTGCATCTGGTGCAGGAATACGGCGGGTGGACCAACCGCAAAGTGGTGGATTTCTTTGTACGCTTTGCCGAAGTGGTCTTCGAGCGCTACAAGAGCAAGGTCAAATACTGGATGACCTTTAACGAAATCAACAACCAGCGTAACTGGCGCGCACCGCTGTTCGGCTACTGCTGCTCCGGCGTGGTCTATACCGAGCATGAAAACCCGGAAGAGACCATGTATCAGGTGCTGCACCATCAGTTCGTTGCCAGCGCGCTGGCCGTGAAGGCCGCGCGTCGCATCAATCCAGAAATGAAAGTCGGCTGCATGCTGGCGATGGTGGCGCTCTATCCGTTCTCCTGCAAACCAGAAGACGTGATGTTCGCTCAGGAATCCATGCGTGAACGCTATGTCTTCACCGACGTACAGCTGCGCGGCTACTACCCAAGCTACGTGCTGAACGAGTGGGAACGCCGTGGCTTTACCATCAACATGGAAGCGGGTGACGAGCAGATCCTGCGTGAAGGCACCTGCGATTACTTAGGTTTCAGCTACTACATGACGAACGCCGTCAAAGCCGAAGGCGGAACCGGTGACGCGATTTCCGGCTTCGAAGGCAGCGTGCCGAACCCGCACGTGAAAGCCTCCGACTGGGGCTGGCAGATTGACCCGGTCGGCCTGCGCTATGCCCTTTGCGAGCTGTATGAGCGCTATCAGAAACCGCTGTTTATCGTTGAGAACGGCTTTGGCGCGTACGATAAGGTCGAAGAAGACGGCAGTATCAACGATGACTACCGTATCGACTATCTGCGCGCACACGTGGAAGAGATGATTAAAGCCGTGACCTATGATGGCGTGGACCTGATGGGATACACCCCGTGGGGCTGCATCGACTGCGTCTCCTTCACCACCGGCCAGTACAGCAAGCGCTACGGCTTTATCTATGTGAATAAGCACGATGACGGCACGGGCGATATGTCCCGCTCCCGTAAGAAGAGCTTTGCGTGGTACAAAGAGGTGATTGCCAGCAACGGCGAGAACATCTAACTACCCGGTCGGCGCTTAGCTTGCGCCGACCAGCACTCTCCAGCCCGGTCAGCGCAACGCCGCCGGGCATTATCACTACTTCCCGCCCGCTAACTCGATAAAACTGCCCGTCACATACGACGCTTTCTCGCTGAGCAGCCAGACAATCGCCTGCGCTACCTCTTCAGGCTGGCCGCCGCGCTGCATCGGTAAAGCGGATTTCACCCGATCCACACGACCAGGCTCACCGCCGGACGCATGGATATCGGTGTAAATCAGGCCGGGACGCACGCCGTTGACCCGAATACCGTACGCCGCCACTTCCAGCGCCAGCCCGGTTGTGAGTGAATCCACCGCCCCTTTCGACGCCGCATAATCAACGTACTCGCCCGGTGCCCCCAGACGCGATGCTGCCGACGAGACGTTCACAATCGCCCCGCCTTTACCGTGATGTTTGAAGGACATGCGTTTTACCGCTTCGCGACAGCAGAGGAAATAGCCCGTAACGTTGGTCGCCAGCACGCGGTTGATGCGCTCGGCGGAGAGATTTTCGATGGTGCTCTGCTCACACAAAATCCCGGCGTTGTTGACGAGTGCCGCCAGCGGCTCTCCCTCGCGGTCAATGCTGTCAAACATCGCCAGCACCTGCGTCTCGTCGCTGATATCCGCGCGCACGGCAAAGGCTTTGCCACCTGCATCGGTAATCTGAGCGATCACATCCGTCGCGGCCTTAATATTGTGGTGATAATTCACCGCCACGGTGTAGCCTTCGCCTGCCAGCTGCAGGGCTGTCGCTCGGCCAATTCCCCGGCTCGCGCCGGTAACCAGTGCAATTGCCATATATTTCTCCCAATAAAAAAGCCGGGTGGCGGCTACGCCTTACCCGGCCTCCTGTCAAAGCTTAAGTATTACTGATATTCGCTCATTGGCACGCAAGAACAGAACAGATTACGATCGCCGTAGACATCGTCGAGACGTTTCACGGTCGGCCAGTATTTGTTCGCCACACCTGCCGGGAAGACAGCCTGCTCACGGGTATAACCGTGGTTCCACTCGGCCACCAGCTCGTTTTGAGTGTGCGGGGCGTTCACCAGCGGGTTATCTTCCAGCGGCCATTGACCCTGTTTCACACGGTCGATTTCCGCGCGGATCGCCAGCATCGCGTCGATAAAGCGGTCCAGTTCGACTTTGCTTTCCGATTCGGTCGGTTCAACCATCAGCGTACCCGCCACCGGGAAGGACATGGTTGGCGCGTGGAAGCCGTAGTCGATCAGGCGTTTAGCAATATCCAGTTCGCTAATCCCGGTCTCCTCTTTCAGCGGACGAATATCGAGAATACATTCGTGCGCCACGCGGCCATCGCGACCGGTGTAGAGCACCGGATAAGCGTCTTTCAGGCGAGTTGCGATGTAGTTCGCATTCAGAATCGCCACCTGGCTTGCCTGCTTCAGCCCTTCCGCGCCCATCATGCGAATATACATCCAGCTGATTGGCAGAATAGATGCGCTGCCAAACGGTGCCGCAGAGACTGCGCCCTGACGGGTCAGCATGCCTTCAATCTGCACCACGCTGTGGCCTGGAACGAACGGTGCCAGGTGCGCTTTCACACCGATTGGCCCCATACCCGGGCCGCCACCGCCGTGCGGAATACAGAAAGTTTTATGCAGGTTCAGGTGCGAAACGTCCGCGCCGATGAAACCTGGAGAAGTAATCCCCACCTGCGCGTTCATGTTTGCGCCGTCGAGGTAAACCTGACCGCCAAACTGATGCACCACTTCGCACACTTCGCGGATGGTCTCTTCGTACACGCCGTGAGTGGACGGGTAAGTCACCATGATGCAGGAGAGCTTGTCACCCGCCTGCTCTGCTTTCGCACGCAGATCGGCAAGGTCGATGTTGCCGTTTTTATCACAGGCAACGACGACCACTTCCATTCCTGCCATCTGTGCAGACGCCGGGTTGGTGCCGTGGGCAGAGCTTGGGATCAGGCAGATATCACGATGCCCTTCGTTGCGGCTTTCGTGATAGTGACGAATCGCCAGCAGGCCTGCGTATTCACCCTGCGCGCCGGAGTTTGGCTGCATGCAGAGTGCGTCGTAACCGGTCAGTTTCACCAGCCAGTCGGAGAGCTGACCGATCATCTGATGGTAGCCTTCCGCCTGATCGGCCGGGCAGAACGGGTGCAGTTCGGAGAACTCAGGCCAGGTAATCGGGATCATTTCCGCAGCGGCATTGAGCTTCATGGTACAAGAGCCCAGCGGGATCATCGCCTGGTTCAGCGCCAGATCTTTGCGCTCGAGAGAGTGCATGTAACGCATCATCTCGGTTTCGCTGTGATAGCGGTTAAACACCGGATGGGCCAGGATCGCGTCGTCACGCAGCATGCTTTCCTGAATGGAGCGGCTGTCGTGCGCCACCTCTTTATCCAGGTTAGCGACGTCCAGACCGTGGTCATCACCCAGCAGTACGCTGAACAGCGCCTGGATGTCTTCACGGGTAGTGGTTTCGTTCAGGGTGATACCCACTGCGTTCAGAATGTCGCTACGCAGATTGATTTCGGCAGCTTCGGCACGCGCCAGCACGCCCGCTTTGTCAGCCACTTCCACACACAGGGTGTCGAAGAAGTGCGCATGGCGCAGCTTGAGGCCTTTCTGCTGCAAGCCCGCCGCCAGAATATCGGCAAAACGGTGAATGCGGGTAGCGATGCGTTTCAGGCCGACCGGGCCATGGAACACGGCGTACAGGCTGGCGATGTTGGCCAGCAGCACCTGAGAGGTACAAATGTTGGAGTTAGCTTTCTCGCGGCGGATATGCTGCTCGCGCGTCTGCATCGCCATGCGCAGCGCGGTGTTACCGGCAGCGTCTTTCGACACACCGATAATACGGCCAGGCATGGAGCGTTTGAATTCGTCTTTCGCCGCGAAGAAGGCTGCGTGCGGGCCACCGTAGCCCATCGGCACGCCGAAGCGCTGTGCTGAGCCGAAGACAATATCTGCGCCCTGTTTGCCAGGGGCGGTGAGCAATACCAGCGCCATAAAATCAGCGGCCACGCTGACCACGATTTTGCGGGATTTCAGCTCAGTAATCAGGCTGCTGTAGTCGTGAACTTCACCGGTGGTGCCAACCTGCTGCAACAGCACGCCAAACACATCCTGGTGATCCAGAACCTTTTCCGCATCGTCAACAATCACGTCAAACCCGAAGGTTTCCGCACGGGTGCGGACCACGTCCAGCGTCTGCGGATGAATGTCTGCCGCCACGAAGAAGCGGTTAGCGTTTTTCAGCTTGCTGACGCGCTTAGCCATCGCCATCGCTTCGGCGGCGGCGGTCGCTTCGTCAAGCAGAGAAGCGGAGGCAATATCCAGCCCTGTCAGATCCAGCGTCACCTGCTGGAAGTTCAGCAGCGCCTCCAGGCGGCCCTGGGAGACTTCCGGCTGATAAGGCGTATAGGCGGTGTACCAGCCTGGGTTTTCCAGCATGTTGCGCAGGATCACCGGCGGTAACTGCACCGGGGTGTAGCCCATGCCAATGTAAGACTTAAAGCGCTTGTTGAGACCGGCGATTGCCTTCAGCTCTGCCAGCGCGGCGTATTCAGTGGTCGCGTCACCTACCTGGGGCGGCGTGGCGAGCTGAATGTCTTTGGGCACGATCTGGCCGATCAGTGCGTTTAACGAATCCGCGCCAACTGTCTTCAGCATCTCCTGCTGTTGCTGAGCATCCGGCCCAATGTGGCGTTCAATGAAGGCGCCACGGTTTTCAAGCTGGCTTAAAGTCTGTGTCATGAGCGATGGTTCCTAAACGTGCGGTGATATTAGGATCCCCTCCCCCTTTCGGGAGAGGGTGAAAAGCAATTACTCGTCTTCTAACAGTGCTGCGTACGCGGTTGCATCCAGCAGAGCTTCAACTTCTGCTTCGTCGTTCGCTTTGATTTTGAAAATCCAGCCGCCGGTGTACGGCTCGCTATTAACCAGCTCCGGGGAGTCACTCAGGGCGTCGTTGACGGCCACGATTTCGCCGCCCACTGGCGCGTAGATGTCAGACGCGGCTTTCACCGACTCTGCAACAGCGCAGTCGTCGCCCGCGCTCACGGAAGCGCCGACGTCCGGCAGGTCCACAAACACCATGTCACCCAGCAACTCTTGCGCGTGCTCGGTGATCCCAACGGTGTAAGTCCCGTCGGCTTCTTTGCGCAGCCATTCGTGTTCTTTGCTGTATTTCAGTTCTGCTGGCACATTGCTCATTGGAATTCTCCTGATAAAAAATGATTAGGCGACCGGTTTACCGGCGCGAACAAAAATCGGTTTAGTCACGCTGACCGGCATTTCACGGTTGCGGATCTGCACCACGGCAGTCTCGCCAATCCCGGCCGGTACGCGCGCCAGCGCAATGCTGTAGCCCAGCGTCGGTGAGAATGTGCCACTGGTGATGATACCTTCATGAAGATTGCCGCTGGCATCGGTGAAACGCACAGGCAGCTCGTTACGCAGCACACCCTTCTCTTTCATCACCAGGCCGACCAACTGATCGGTGCCTTTTTCACGCTGCAGTTCCAGCGCTTCACGGCCAATAAAATCGCGGTCAGCCGGTTCCCATGCGATGGTCCAGCCCATATTGGCAGCCAGCGGAGAGATACCTTCATCCATCTCCTGACCGTAGAGGTTCATCCCGGCTTCCAGACGCAGCGTATCGCGCGCGCCCAGGCCCGCAGGTTTGACACCCGCTTCAACCAGCGCACGCCAGAAATCGGCGGCTTTCTCGTTCGGCATCGCAATTTCATAGCCCGCTTCACCGGTGTAGCCGGTCGTCGCGATGAACAGATCGCCTGCCTGAACGCCGAAGAACGGCTTCATGCCTTCGGTCGCTTTACGCTGCTCATCGCTGAACAGAGAAGCGGCTTTAGCCTGCGCGTTAGGACCCTGAACGGCGATCAGAGAAAGATCGTCACGTACGGTGATATCAACGGCGTATTTGGCAGCGTGTTCAGAAATCCAGGAGAGGTCTTTTTCGCGGGTGGCGGAGTTAACAACGAGGCGGAAGAAATCTTCAGTGAAGTAATAAACGATCAGGTCATCAATCACGCCGCCGGAGGCATTAAGCATCCCGGTGTAGAGCGCTTTGCCTGGCGTTTTGAGTTTGGCGACATCGTTCGCCAACAGATAACGCAGAAACTCCCGGGTGCGACTGCCGCGGAGATCGACAATGGTCATGTGGGAGACGTCGAACATCCCGGCATCGGTGCGCACGGCGTGGTGCTCATCGATCTGCGAGCCGTAATGCAGCGGCATCATCCAGCCATGGAAATCCACCATGCGCGCGCCGCATAACGTGTGTTGTTCGTACAAAGGAGTCTGTTGAGCCATCTTGTCCTCGTTGATTTAGCAGAGCGGGGCAATCTTGTGTTTCGCGCGAAATTTCACCACGAAACCCGGCGTCGGTATCACTCCTGGACGCCGACGCAAACGTTCTCTTTCCCCTGAACTTACCACCGAAATCGGCGATTAACCATAAGCTAAAGCGGGTCATCACATTAGCTTATGACCAAAAAACGCTGAAAAGCCTACAGAGTTATTCACTGGCAAAATGCGATTTACCCCGCATTAAATTAACTTTAATTTCACAATATTTAGCACAGGCTGATATTTTCTGTGGAAAAACGCGGCTAATTTCCGTCATGAGAAAAACACGACATTAGATAATCTAATGCGAAAAGAGGCGTGGAATTAGAATATTTCAAACGAGGGAAACATCCCGGCACAAAGGCCGGGAGAGGAAAGTGTGATGGGGGTCTAATTTAACGTTTAGTGCTTAACGCAGCCACTCAGGAAGATCGTTTAACCCCATCGCCTGGCGAAGGAGCTGCGGTTTGACGCCGGGAAGCGTATCCGCCAGTTTCAGTCCAACATCGCGCAGCAGTTTTTTCGCCGGATTGTTACCGGCAAACAGCTCGCGAAAGCCTTGCATCCCCGCCAGCATCATCGCCGCACTGTGTTTGCGGCTGCGCTCGTAGCGGCGCAGGTACAAATGCTGACCAATGTCTTTGCCTTCACGATGCAGACGACGCAGCTCATCGATAAGCTCTGCGGCATCCATAAAGCCCAGATTCACGCCCTGCCCGGCCAGCGGATGAATAGTGTGTGCGGCATCGCCCACCAGCGCCAGACGGTGCGAGGCAAACTGCCGCGCGTAGCGTCCGGTCAGCGGGAAGAGCTGGCGTTCACTTTCCAGCGTACACAGCCCAAGACGGTTATCAAAGGCCATGCACAGCGCTTGATTAAATGCGTCAGGCGTCGCCGCCTCCATCTGCTGTGCTTTTTCCGGCACCAGTGACCAGACGATGGAGCACAGATGCGGATCGCTTAACGGCAGAAACGCCAGGATGCCGTCATTGTGGAAAATCTGACGCGCGACACCGCCGTGCGGTTCGGTCGTGCGGATCGTCGCCACCAGCGCATGATGACGGTAATCCCAGAAGGTGAGCGGAATATCCGCTTTGTTACGCAGCCAGGAGTTTGCGCCATCGGCACCCACAACCAGCCGCGCGGTAAGCATATCGCCGCTTTGCAGTGTCAGAAACGCCTCGTTTTCGCCCCAGGCGATCTGTTGCACCTGCGCGGGCGCCATCAGGGTGACGTCGGAACAGCTCTGGGCTTTGCGCCACAGAGCGTGGTGAATCACCGCGTTTTCAACGATATGGCCCAGATGACTGTAGCCCATGCTTTCATCGTCAAACGCGATATGGCCGAAGCTGTCTTTGTCCCACACTTCCATCCCGTGGTAGCAGCTGGCGCGAAACGCGGTGATCTCTGACCAGACGCCGAGATGCGTTAACAGCTTTTCACTGGCGGCGTTAATGGCCGACACGCGTAGCTCTGGCGGTGCGTCCTGCGCAACAGGCTGCGGCGGCTTATGTTCAAGCACCGCCACACGCAGGCCGCTGCCCTGTAAACCACAGGCCAGCGCCAGCCCCACCATTCCGCCGCCGACAATGGCAACATCAACATTCTGCACTTAGTAACTCCTTAACGAGCGACCCAACCGAGAGTTCGCTGCGCCAGCACGTCGCGTGCCGGAATGAATAGTTCCATCGCCATCAGGCCCGCGTTGCGCCCGGCTACCAGCGGCGCCCAGCGATTCGCGAACAGATGCACCAGGCCATCGGTCACCCCGATGGTCGCCTCTTTATCTGCCTGACGGCGTTTCTGATACTGACAAAGCACGGAGTAAGCACCGCAATCGTCGCGATCCTGCCATGCCTGCGCCAGCGTCTCCGCCAGGCTCATGACATCGCGTAATCCTAAGTTAAACCCCTGCCCGGCAATCGGATGCAGGGTTTGCGCCGCATTCCCGACTAACGCCACACGATGAGACACGGAGCGCGATGCGGTGATCAATGCCAGCGGATAGGCGGCGCGTTTCCCGGCGTGGGTGATTCGCCCTAAACGCCAGCCAAAGGCTTTTTGCAGTTCATCGCAAAAATGCGCATCTGACCAGGCCATCACGTCATCCATAGCATCCAATGCGTGGCACCAGACCAGCGAACTGCGGCCAGCCGACATGGGCAGCATCGCCAGTGGGCCATGCTCGGTAAAACGTTCAAAGGCGCGGCCCTGATGAGGCACAGCGGTAGAAACGTTGGCGATCACCGCCGCCTGACCATAAGGCTGCTGCTGCCATTCGATACCGCATTGGGTGGCAAGCGCAGAACGGGAGCCGTCTGCGGCCACCAGCAGTTTGCCGTCCAGCACATTGCCGTTATCCAGCGTCACGCTCACACTCGCTTCACTGCGGGTGAAGCTTGCGACGCGCGCCGGGCAGTGCAGCGTCACGCCAGGCGCATCCTGCAATAAGCGGAACAGACGCTGCCCCACGTCGTGCAGTTCGACCACCTGCCCGAGGGCATTAATGTGGTAATCCTGGGCATCGAGCGTGACAAAACCGGCGTGGCCGCGATCGCTGACGTGAACGGTATTGATCGACGTCGCGCACTCGGCAATCGCCTGCCAGATCCCCAGGCGCGACAGGTGCTGGCAGGTCCCCTGCGCCAGCGCAATCGCGCGGGCATCAAAGCCTGGATGCTGCGCCGTCTGCGGCGCAACGGCTTCAACCAGGTGAACGGGGAACTGGCCGTGCGTCAGCTGTGAGATGGCCAGCGCGAGCGTCGCGCCCGTCATGCCACCGCCCACAATAATCACGCTCATACGCGCGCCGCCGCCATCAGAGCTTCGATCTCATCGGCCTTTTTGACCACGGAAGCCGTGAGGTTTTCGTTGCCGTTTTCGGTGATCACAATGTCGTCTTCAATACGAATACCAATCCCGCGATACTCGGCAGGGACATCCGCATCGGGCGCGATATACAGGCCCGGTTCAACGGTTAACACCATGCCCGGCTCAAGGGTGCGCGAACGATCCGGACCGTAGCCGCCGACATCGTGGACATCCAGCCCCAGCCAGTGGCTCAGGCCGTGCATAAAGAACGCGCGGTGGGCGTTGTCGGCAATCAACTCTTCCACGTCGCCCTTGAGGATACCCAGTTTCACCAGCCCGTTCACCATGATGCGGATCACCGAGCCAGTTACGTCCTGAATAGAGGTCCCCGGACGGAACAGCGTTAACGCGGTTTCCAGTGATTCCAGCACGATGTCGTAAACAGCGCGCTGCGCAGGGCTAAATTTGCCGTTCACCGGGAAGGTGCGGGTGATGTCACCGGCGTAACCGCGATATTCACACCCGGCGTCGATCAGCACCAGATCGCCGTCACGCAGTTCGCTTTCGTTTTCGGTGTAATGCAGGATGCAGCCATTTTCCCCGCCGCCCACAATCGTGTTGTAGGACGGGAAGCGCGCCCCGTGGCGGTTGAATTCATGAAGAATTTCGCCTTCGAGCTGATACTCGAACATTCCCGGACGGCATTTTTCCATGGCGCGGGTATGGGCAAGCGCGCTGATTTCGCCCGCGCGGCGCATCACATCCAGCTCTTCCGGCGATTTAAACAGCCGCATTTCGTGAACGATTGGGCGCCAGTCCGTCAGGGACGCGGGTGCCGATAAATTCTGACGAGAGCCTTTACGCAGTTTATCCAGCGCCGCAAACACCAGTTCATCGGCATAAGCGTATTCGCCCTGAGCGTGATACACCACGTCCAGACCGTTGAGGAGTTGATGGAGCTGCTCGTTGATTTCGCTGAAAGCCAGCGCGCGTTCCACGCCAAGTTTCTCTGGCGCGGCGTCTTGCCCTAAGCGGCGGCCAAACCAGATTTCGGCAGTCAGATCGCGAACGCGGTTAAAGAGAACGCTGTGGTTGTGGGTGTCATCGCTCTTAATCAGCACCAGTACCGCTTCAGGCTCGTTAAAGCCGGTGAAGTACCAGAAATCGCTGCTCTGTCGATAGGGATATTCGCTGTCATTGCTGCGTGTGGCTTCCGGTGCGGCAAAAATCAGTGCCGCGCTGCCCGGCTGCATATGGGCTAAAAGCGCCTGGCGGCGGCGAAGAAACTCCTGTTGAGTCATGACACCCTCCTGTGCGTTCTTTTTTTAATGTAAGGTCGGTTTACGGACTTCCGGTGCGGTCGGCTGTGAGCGCGTAAAGGTGTCGTGGCACAGCAGCGCCGCGACGCGTACGTACTCGATAATCTCTTCGACGGACATTTCCAGCTCTTCCTGATCTTCGTCTTCGTCGTAGCCCAGCTGCGCGATGTTGCGCAGATCGTCGATCGCTTCACCCGCTTCGCCGGTGACTTTATCGAGCTTAGGCTGCGTAACGCCCAGACCCAGCAGATAGTGGTTTACCCAGCCTGCCAGCGCATCGGCACGATCGAAGACGCTGACGTCGTCGCCATCAGGCAGATAAAGCTGAAAAAGGAAGCCATCGTCCTCCAGAGAATCACTGGTCGCCGAGTGCATTTTGCGCAGGGCTTCAGCAAGCTCGTGACCAAAGGCCAGACCTTCGTTCGTCAGGTCATGAAGCAGCGGCTGCCATGAGCTGTCGCTGTTTCCGCCGCACAGCATGCCACTGATCAGACCGTGCATTTCAGCAGGGGTCAAACCCACGCCCTGCTGGTTAAGTAACTGGCTTACTTCGTTGTAACCAGGCATTTCGTTCTGTATAGACATGCGCATTCGTCATCGTTGGAGGAATATTCATGATATGCTACCACTTTGGACCCTGGAGATACCAGAAAAGGGCTTGTATCTTCATATCAGGGTAGCTATAGTGTCGCCCCTTCGCAGCCCCCGGGCCATGTGCGAAGGTCGCGCAGTCAATCAGCAGGAAGGTGGCATGTCTGCACAACCCGTCGATCTCCAAATTTTTGGCCGTTCGCTGCGAGTGAATTGTCCGCCTGAACAAAGGGATGCTTTGAATCAGGCTGCGGATGATTTGAATCAGCGGTTGCAAGATCTAAAAGAACGCACTAGAGTCACAAATACTGAGCAGCTGGTTTTCATCGCCGCGTTGAACATCAGCTATGAATTAACTCAGGAAAAAGCGAAGACCCGCGACTACGCGGCGAGCATGGAGCAACGCATCAAAATGCTCCAACAGACCATTGAACAAGCGCTGCTTGATCAGGGTCGCACCCCCGAAAGGCCGGTGCAAAAGTTTGAATAACACTTTGCAGTTGACTATGGTAGAGTGACTGTGAAGACAAAATTTCTCTGAGATGTTCGCAAGCGGGCCAGTCCCCTGAGCCGATATTTCATACCACAAGAATGTGGCGCTCCATGGTCGGTGAGCATGCTCGGTTCGTCCGAGAAGCCTTAAGACTATGACGACACATTCACCTTGAACCAAGGGTTCAAGGGTTACAGCCTGCGGCGGCATCTCGGAGATTCCCCTTCTTTACTACCTTCAAGCATCATGACTCAATTTCCTGAAGTCCCTGCTTCCCGACAAGACATCCGTCAGTTAATCCGCAAACATCGTCGAGCGCTTTCGCCCGAACAACAAACGCATTTCGCCCAGCTCGCTGCCGCCCGTATGATGGCGTATCCCCCTGTGGTTATGGCCCATACCGTCGCCCTGTTTCTGTCGTTTGACGGCGAGCTGGATACCCAACCGCTGATCGAACAACTCTGGCGCGCCGGGAAAAAGGTCTATCTGCCGGTGCTGCACCCGTTCAGTCCGGGCAATCTGCTGTTTTTGCACTACCATCCGCACAGCGAACTGGTGGTGAACCGTCTGAAAATTAGCGAACCCAAACTCGATGTGCGCGATGTCCTCCCCTTAAGCGAACTGGATGTGCTGATCACGCCGCTGGTGGCTTTTGATGAAAGCGGTCAACGTCTGGGGATGGGCGGAGGATTTTACGATCGCACGCTGCAAAACTGGCAGCAGTATGGTTTGCAGCCGGTGGGCTATGCCCATGATTGTCAGGGCGTAAAAGCGCTGCCGGTGGAGAAATGGGATATTCCGCTGCCCGCAGTGGTGACGCCGTCGAGAGTGTGGGAGTGGTGAAGTAATCAATACAGCCGGGTGGCGGCTACGCCATACCCGGCTTACGATTTGGATTCGCCAGAGAGGTCGGGAAAGGCGTCAGCGCCACCCGACACAGCAAACCGCAGATTAGTACAACAGACGCGCGCGAATCGTGCCCGGAATCGCCTTCATGCTCAGCAGCGCTTTCTCCGCCACATCTTCATCTGCTTCGATATCAATAACCACATAGCCCATCTGCGAGTTAGTTTGCAGATACTGCGCGGCGATGTTGACGCTCTGCTCGGCAAAAATCTGGTTAATCGCGGTCAGCACGCCTGGACGGTTTTCGTGGATATGCAGTAGACGGCGACCGCCGTGCAGCGGCAGAGACACTTCCGGGAAGTTCACCGCAGACAGCGTAGAACCGTTATCGGAATACTTGCTCAGTTTACCCGCCACTTCCAGACCGATATTTTCCTGTGCTTCCTGGGTCGAACCGCCAATGTGCGGCGTCAGGATCACGTTGTCGAATTCACACAGCGGTGAGGTGAACGGATCGCTGTTGGTGGCCGGCTCTGTCGGGAAGACATCGATAGCCGCGCCCGCCAGATGCTTGCGCTTCAGGGCATCGCACAGGGCAGGAATATCCACTACCGTACCGCGAGCGGCATTGATCAGCAGTGCGCCCGGTTTCATCAGCGCCAGCTCTTCCGCACCCATCATATTTTTGGTGGAGGCGTTTTCCGGCACGTGCAGGCTCACCACATCGCTCATGTTCAGCAGATCGGAAAGATGCTGCACCTGAGTCGCGTTACCCAGCGGCAGTTTGTTTTCGATATCGTAGAAAAAGACATTCATGCCGAGAGATTCGGCCAGAATCCCCAGCTGCGTACCGATATGGCCGTAGCCGATAATCCCCAGCTTTTTACCGCGCGCTTCGAACGAGCCGGACGCCAGCTTGTTCCACACACCGCGGTGGGCTTTGGCGTTCGCCTCCGGAATACCGCGCAGCAGGAGCAGCAGCTCGCCAATCACTAACTCCGCCACGGAACGGGTGTTGGAGAAAGGTGCGTTAAAGACCGGCACGCCGCGTTTGGCTGCCGCATTCAGATCAACCTGATTAGTACCGATGCAGAAGCAGCCGATAGCCACCAGCTTCTCAGCGCAGGCAATAACCTCTTCAGTCAGGTGAGTACGGGATCGCAGGCCAATGAAATGGGCATCACGGATGGATTCTTTCAGCTGCTCAGTATCCAGCGCGCCTTTGTGGAATTCGATGTTGGTGTACCCTGCAGCACGAAGGTTATCGAGTGCTTTCTGATGCACCCCTTCGACGAGCAGAAACTTAATCTTGTCTTTTTCCAGTGATACCTTTGCCATTTACCCGACCCTGTTTTGTCTGAACTGATGTTGTGCTGGATTTAAATCCGCTCCCGCCAACATATCAAAAAAAACTATTGCAGCAATATGAACGTTTGCGTCGCCACTCTGAAGAAAAGTCATCCAGGGCGAAATGTCAGAGGAAAATGCTGTGGATAATCAGGAAAGCGGCAGGATCGTCAGAACAGGTCAAAAAACGTGACACAAGTCACCGAATTTCGCTTTTGAAAAATATTTAGCGGGGGGAAGGCTCCCCCCGTCAGATCATTTTACGATGGTTTTCACGCCGTCAGCAGTGCCAATCAGCGCCACATCCGCGCCACGGTTGGCGAATAGCCCTACCGTCACTACGCCTGGGATGGCGTTAATGGCATTTTCCATCGCCACCGCGTCCATAATCTCCATACCGTGAACGTCGAGGATGACGTTACCGTTGTCAGTCACCACGCCCTGGCGATATTCCGGACGACCGCCCAGTTTCACCAGCTGACGCGCCACCGCGCTGCGCGCCATCGGAATGACTTCAACCGGCAGCGGGAAGTTACCGAGAATATCCACCTGCTTAGACGCATCCGCGATACAGATAAATTTATCCGCGACGGAAGCGATGATCTTTTCACGCGTCAGGGCAGCACCGCCGCCTTTAATCATCTGCATATGGCCGTTGATCTCATCAGCGCCATCAACGTAAATCCCCAGACGATCGACTTCGTTAAGATCGAAGACCGTAATGCCGAGACTTTTCAGCTTTTCCGTGGAAGCATCGGAGCTGGATACTGCGCCCTCGATCTGCCCTTTCATCGTGCCGAGCGCATCAATAAAATGTGCGGCGGTCGAGCCAGTACCGACACCGACAATGGTACCGGGTTGTACGTACTGGAGAGCGGCCCATCCTACTGCTTTTTTCAGTTCATCCTGCGTCATGATCTTTTTGCCTGTGGTGTGAAAACTCAGGGCGTATTATAGAACAGGCAGGCAGGGAATGTCCCTGTGACCGGTGTCACATTACCGAGCAAAGCCCTGACAGATCCGATGTGGTCGGAATTGGTCTGTCACAAAGGGAAATTTGTGTCATAGTGCAGAATCAGCAAAATTCAGGAGTACTGCCCCGCAATGAAACGTCCGGACTACAGAACACTACAGGCGCTTGATGCCGTCATTCGTGAACGAGGTTTTGAGCGCGCAGCGCAGAAGCTGTGCATCACTCAATCCGCCGTATCACAGCGAATCAAACAGCTTGAGAATATGTTCGGACAACCGCTGCTGGTGCGTACCGTTCCGCCACGTCCGACGGAACAAGGGCAGAAGCTGCTGGCCCTGCTGCGTCAGGTTGAGCTGCTGGAAGAGGAGTGGCTGGGCGATGAACAGACCGGTTCTACGCCGCTGCTGCTCTCGCTGGCGGTGAACGCCGACAGTCTGGCCACCTGGCTGCTGCCCGCCCTCTCCTCGGTGCTGGCCGATTCGCCTATCCGCCTCAATCTGCAGGTGGAAGATGAAACCCGTACTCAGGAGCGGCTGCGTCGTGGCGAAGTGGTGGGTGCGGTCAGTATCCAGCCGCAGGCGTTGCCAAGCTGCCTGGTCGATCAGCTCGGTGCGCTGGACTATCTTTTTGTCGGCTCAAAAGAGTTTGCTGAGCGTTATTTCCCGAATGGCGTCACCCGTGCCGCGCTGCTGAAAGCCCCTGCCGTGGCCTTCGATCATCTCGACGATATGCATCAGGCGTTCTTACAACAGAACTTCGATCTGCCGCCGGGCAGCGTGCCCTGTCATATCGTGAATTCGTCTGAAGCCTTCGTGCAGCTGGCCCGTCAGGGGACGACCTGCTGTATGATCCCGCATTTGCAGATTGAGAAAGAGTTGAAGAGCGGTGAACTTATCGACTTAACGCCGGGGCTGTATCAGCGTCGGATGTTGTACTGGCACCGTTTTGCGCCGGAGAGCCGCATGATGCGCAACGTCACCGATGCACTGCTGGCCTACGGGCATAAGGTGTTGAGACAGGATTAATAAAAAAGCCGGGTTACCCCGGCTTTTTTGTCATTGATTACTGCGCAGGCGCCTGCTGTTGCTGCTGGCCCTGTGCGGGTTCCAGCTGGAAGACCACATCCACCTGATCGTCGAACTGAATGGTCGGCTGCTCGTAAGTTTCCTGTGCGGAAACCGGTGCGGCATCGGCCTTCATCATGCGAACCATCGGGCTTGGCTGGTAGTTAGAGACGTGGTAACGCACGCTATACACCGGGCCGAGCTTCGATTTGAAGCCAGAAGCCAGCTGCTCTGCCTGACGTACCGCGTCGTCAATCGCCGCTTTGCGCGCTTCGTCTTTGTATTTCTCCGGTTGCGCAACGCCCAGCGACACGGAACGGATTTCGTTCAGACCCGCTTTCAGCGCGCCATCCAGCAGCGAGTTCAGCTTATCGAGCTGACGTACAGTCACTTCCACCGTACGCACGGCGCGATAGCCTTTCAGAATGCTTTTGCCATTCTGATAGTCGTAATCTGGCTGGGTGCGAAGATTCGCCGAGTTAATGTCTTTCTTAGCAACGCCGTTCTGCTCAAGGAAAGAGAGATATTGCGCAACGCGATCGTCGGCCTGTTTCTTGGCTGACGCAGCATCTTTTGCCGCCACGTTCACTTCAATCGCAAGGGTTGCAACATCGGGAGCAGCGTCCACGCTTGCTGTACCGGAAGTGACAATGTGCGGTCCATTTGGCAATTCGTTTGCCTGTACCGATACTGCACCAAAACTGACTAATGCCGCCAGGGCCATCACTTTAAACTTCACTGTTATTCCTCCATGTTGCGAAGTGCCCACCTAAGGGCGCATGGCAGCAAGCTTAGCGCGTCTGCTTCAGTTGTCCATAAGACAACGCTTAGTTGAACAATACCTGTACGTGACTAATGCCCTCTTTCGCCAGCTGGAACGCGATAAACCACATCACCACGCCGACGAGAATATTAATGATGCGCTGCGCTTTGGCGGTGCGTAAGCGCGGGGCAAGCCAAGCGGCAAGTATCGCCAGACCAAAAAACCACAGGAAGGAAGCGCTCACGGTTCCCAGCGCGAACCAGCGTTTAGGTTCGACATCCAGCTGACCGCCCAGGCTGCCGAGCACCACGAAGGTATCCAGATAAACGTGTGGATTAAGCCAGGTCACCGCCAGCATGGTGGCGATGATCTTCCAGCGTCCCTGCTTCATCACTTCGGCGCTGGCAAGTTCCAGGTTACTGCTCATGGCGGTTTTCAGTGCGCCAAAACCGTACCATAGCAGGAACGCCACGCCGCCCCAGGTCACCAGCGCCAGCAGCCACGGCGACTGCATCAGTAGCGCGCTGCCGCCAAAAATCCCGGCGCAAATGAGCAGCAAATCGCTAACGGCGCAGAGCATGGCGATCATCAGGTGATACTGGCGACGAATCCCCTGGTTCATAACAAACGCATTTTGGGGACCGAGCGGTAAAATCATGGCTGCGCCTAGCGCAAGACCTTGAAAGTAATAAGATAACATGGGGAAATACTCTTACACGATTGTCGTTACGGCAGACTATACTGCGAGATCTTCATTAGAGGAAATGGATAATATTAATCACTAATTAGCTACCCTAATGATGCCGTATTGAGATTCTGACAAACGTTTTAACTCCGGATTTAGCGTATGCTGAAGGTATCAGCAACCGTACCAAAGGAATGGATATGAAGCATAACGCGAAGGCTTTACTTTACTGCGCCGCCTGGGTGTTTACCTGCTTGTGGGCTGCCACCGCCAGCGCGACCACTACCTTACGCTATACCGATCACGAACCGTACGGAAACATGCGTACCCGGCTCATAAAAGAGACTTTTTTTAGAGCGATTGAGACGGAATCCCTCGGTCGCCTGAAAATCGACGCACACTGGAACGGCGAGCTGTCCACCAGCTATAACGCACTACCGACCATCAGCCAGGGCGGTGTTGCGGATATGGGCACTGTCGTCCCCGAATACACGCCCGATCTCCTTCCACGGCACCAGATATTTAAGAGCTTCCCTCTTGGGCCTGCCAGCGGTAATGCCCAGGCTGCCGCCTTTCAGCGCATCTTCAAGGATTATCGCCAGTTCGGGAACGAGCTTGAAAAAAATAACGTGATAAACCTGCAGTTTTTCCTCGGGTATCCGGTAGGTTTTTTCACCACCCAACCCAATGTGAAACTCGATCAGTTGAACGCAAGCAAATGGCGAACGGCCAGTTTCTGGCATCAGTCATTTTTACGTAACGCGGGTGGCGTTCCGGTGAATATGCCGTGGAATGAGCACATTACCGAAGCGCTGAAGGACGGGCAGCTCGATGGCCTGATGGTTAACCTCGACAGCGGGCACGATATTCACGCCGAGCGTGCCGCACCTTACATTCAGCTTTCTCCTTCCCTGTGGCTCGGACACGTATATCTGCTGGTGATGAATAAAGCGGTGTGGGACAGCCTCGACGTCAAGGATCGCGGTGCCATCAGACGTGCGGCAGCCGCTACGCAAAAACGTCTTGGCGCAGCGCAAGAGGCTAATCTGGCCGAGATGACCAACGCGATGAAACGAGAAGGCGCGACCATTCATTACCTGACGAACGACGAGCTGAAAGCCTGGCAAACCGCCACCGGGTACCAGCAGGTTCAGGCCGAATGGGTCACTCAGGAGGAAAACAAAGGAATCAGTGATGCGGGACTGTTGATGCAGGGTGTCAGCAGCATTGTTAACCAGACACTGAGATAAAATAAACGCCCGCCGGTATTCACGCGCGGGCGTTGTCTGTCAGAACAGATTTATTCGCTCGCGTGTTCTTTCACGCGCTTGAAGTTCACGTCCATCTGCGGATACGGGAAGCTAATACCGTTAGCGTCAAATTCACGCTTAATGCGCTCCAGCACGTCCCAGTAAACTTCCTGCAAATCGCTGCTTTTGCTCCAGATGCGTACCACGAAATTGATCGACGAAGCACCGAGTTCGTTCAGACGAACAGTTCTCTCGCGGTCCTGGATGATACGAACATCCGACTCAATGATATTCGTCAGCAGCGCTTTCACCTTATCGATATCGGAATCATACGCCACGCTGATTAACAGTTCGTTACGACGTACCGGCTCGCGGGAAAAGTTAATGATGTTTCCGGCGATGATTTTACCGTTTGGCACCACAACGATACGGCCATCAACAGTGCGCAGGGTGGTGGAGAAAATCTGCACCTGCAGCACGGTCCCGGCAATACCGCCCAAATCGACGTATTCACCGGAGCGGAACGGGCGGAAAGTCACCAGCAGCACGCCTGCGGCGAGGTTCGACAGTGAACCCTGCAGGGCCAGACCGATAGCCAGACCCGCAGCACCGAGTACCGCGATGACGGAGGCCGTCTGTACACCGACGCGCCCAAGCGCAGCAATCAGCGTAAAGGCAATCAGGCCGTAACGCACCAGCGCGGAGAGGAAATCTGCCACCGTGGCATCAATCTGACGCGCGCGCATCACGCGGTTGATCGCATTGGACACCACGCGTGCCACGATCATACCGACGATAATAATCGCAATCGCCGCCACGATATTCACCGCATAACTCAGCAGTAGCGCCTGGTTGCGCACCAGCCAGGTGCCCGCGTTGTTGATGCCATCTACTACACCGAGATCATCCATTCATTCTTCCTTTTGCTAATCCAGACAAAAAATCCATCTCACTGGGAGACAGGCAGGTCAGTAAAGGGTAAACAAAAAGTGCTGATTATGCCAAACAGATCACACAATAGGCCGTGGCAGCCCGTTGAAAAGGCATAAAAAAAGGCCCGCAAATGCGGACCTTTTTAACGCTTTTCAGCAACTCAAATTACAGAACGTCAACCGCGTTCAGTTCTTTGAATGCCTGCTCCAGACGGGTAATCATAGAAGTCTGGGCAGCACGCAGCCATACGCGTGGATCGTAGTATTTCTTGTTCGGCTGGTCTTCGCCTTTCGGGTTACCCAGCTGGCCTTGCAGGTAAGCTTCGTTGGTTTTGTAGTACTGCAGGATGCCGTCCCAGGTTGCCCATTGGGTATCGGTATCGATGTTCATTTTCACTACACCGTAGCTTACGGAATCTTTGATTTCCTGAGCAGAAGAACCGGAACCGCCGTGGAAGACGAAGTTCAGGCTGTTGTGCGGCAGGTTGTGTTTCTTAGAAACATATTCCTGAGAATCGCGCAGGATAGTTGGAGTCAGAACCACGTTACCTGGCTTGTAAACGCCGTGTACGTTACCGAAAGATGCCGCGATGGTGAAACGTGGGCTGATTTTGCTCAGCTCGGTGTACGCGTAATCAACATCTTCTGGCTGGGTGTACAGTGCAGAAGCGTCCATGTGGCTGTTGTCCACGCCGTCTTCTTCACCGCCGGTGCAACCCAGTTCGATTTCCAGGGTCATGCCCATTTTGGACATGCGCGCCAGGTATTTGGAGCAGATTTCGATGTTTTCGTGCAGTGACTCTTCAGACAGGTCGATCATGTGAGAAGAGAACAGTGGCTTACCGGTCGCTGCGAAGTGTTTTTCACCCGCGTCCAGCAGACCGTCGATCCATGGCAGCAGTTTCTTCGCGCAGTGGTCGGTGTGCAGGATAACTGGAACACCGTAGTGTTCAGCCATCTGGTGTACGTGGTGCGCACCAGAGATAGCGCCCAGGATTGCTGCGCCCTGAGGAACATCAGTTTTAACGCCTTTACCCGCGATGAACGCAGCGCCGCCGTTAGAGAACTGTACGATAACCGGAGCTTTAACTTTTGCAGCGGTTTCCAGTACGGCGTTAATGGAGTCGGTACCCACGCAGTTAACTGCCGGCAGAGCAAAGTTGTTTTCTTTTGCTACCTGGAACACTTTCTGAACGTCATCACCAGTGATCACGCCAGGTTTTACGAAATCAAAAATTTTAGACATGTTACGTAGTCCTGTATCTTCGGCCGTTAGAAAAGGTGCGAGCTCTAAAAAGCACGCTGAAATTTGGGCAGGTTTCCCTGCCCATGAATGGCTTACTTCTTAGCGCGCTCTTCGAGCATTGCTACTGCTGGCAGAACTTTGCCTTCCACGAATTCGAGGAATGCGCCGCCACCAGTGGAGATGTAGGAAATTTTGTCGGAAATACCGAACAGGTCGATAGCCGCCAGAGTGTCGCCGCCGCCTGCGATGGAGAACGCTTCGCTGTCTGCGATTGCGTTAGCCACGATTTCTGTCCCTTTACGGAAGTTAGGGAATTCGAACACGCCAACCGGGCCATTCCACAGAATGGTTTTCGCGTTTTTCAGGATGTCAGCCAGTTTCTGGGCAGAGACGTCGCCCAGGTCCAGAATCTGCTCTTCATCTTTGATGTCGTTAACAGATTTCAGCGTCGCGGTCGCCGTTTCAGAGAACTCGGTTGCTACGCGCACGTCAGTTGGGACTGGGATATCGCAAGTGGTCAGAAGGCGTTTAGCTTCGTCAACCAGGTCAGCTTCATACAGGGATTTACCCACGTTGTGGCCTTGAGCGGCAACGAAGGTGTTCGCGATACCACCGCCAACGATCAGCTGGTCAGCGATTTTAGACAGGGAATCCAGAACGGTCAGTTTGGTAGACACTTTAGAGCCACCAACGATAGCAACCATTGGACGTGCGGGTTCTTTCAGTGCTTTACCCAGTGCTTCCAGTTCGTCAGCCAGCAGTGGACCTGCGCAAGCTACGTCTGCGAATTTACCGATACCGTGGGTAGAAGCCTGAGCACGGTGAGCCGTACCGAATGCATCCATCACGAAGACGTCGCACAGTGCAGCGTATTTTTTGGACAGTGCTTCGTCGTCTTTCTTCTCGCCTTTGTTAAAGCGAACGTTTTCCAGAACAACCAGTTCACCTGCAGCCACTTCAACGCCGTCCAGGTAGTCTTTAACCAGACGTACCGGGCTGGACAGTTTGTCTTTCAGGTAATTAACAACCGGCAGCAGAGAGAATTCTTCGTTGTACTCGCCTTCGGTCGGACGACCCAGGTGAGAGGTTACCATCACTTTCGCACCCTGTTTCAGTGCCAGTTCGATGGTTGGCAGAGAAGCACGAATACGCGCATCACTGGTCACTTTGCCATCTTTAACAGGTACGTTCAGATCGGCACGGATGAAAACGCGTTTACCTGCCAGATCCAGATCGGTCATCTTAATTACAGACATGGTGAATCCTCTCGTTGATTCTTAAAGTTTTGCATGCGCACTTTGCGCCCTACCTGAAACCTTGTGCGGCCATGGCTAACGTGGTGTCGAGCATCCTGTTAGCAAAGCCCCATTCATTATCGCACCACACCAGCGTTTTGATGAGGTGAGCACCGCTGACCCGCGTCTGTGTACCATCGACAATGGCACTGTGCGGATCGTGGTTAAAATCTACTGAGACCAACGGTAATTCCGTATAGTCAACTATACCATGAAATGCACCCTGTGCCGCTTTTTGCAGCAACAGGTTGACTTCACTGGCTTTTACCGGTTTTTTAACCGTGACACTGAGGTCAATCGCGGTGACATTTATGGTCGGCACGCGAACCGCAATGGCTTCAAAACGATCGTTAAACTGCGGAAAAATTCGGGTAATTCCGGCCGCCAGTTTCGTATCCACCGGAATGATTGACTGGCTCGCCGCACGCGTGCGACGTAAGTCCGGGTGATACGCGTCGATAACCTGCTGATCGTGCATGGCGGAGTGAATCGTGGTTACTGTGCCCGATTCGATGCCATACGCATCGTCTAGCAGTTTGATGACCGGAATAATGCAGTTTGTGGTGCAGGAGGCATTAGAGACAATACGGTGTTCGGCTTGCAGCTCGAGATGGTTCACGCCGTAGACGACGGTTGCATCGAGATCGTGACCACCGGGATGTGAAAACAGGACTTTCTTCGCACCTGCTGCCAGATGCGCCTCGCCGTGTTCGCGATTGCCGTACACGCCGGTACAATCCAGCACCACATCCACACCCAATTCACGCCACGGCAGCGCGTCAATACTGCGCTCATGCAGGACGCGAATCACATCATCGCCGACGAACAGTTGCTCTCTTTCCTGGCGTACATCCCAGGCAAAGCGCCCATGGCTGGTATCGTATTTCAACAAATGCGCCATACCCGCCGCGTCTGCCAGTTCATTGACAGCCACTACGGTGATTTCCGCCCGACGTCCTGATTCATATAATGCGCGAACCACGTTACGTCCGATGCGACCAAAGCCATTAATCGCTACGCGTACGGTCATAGGTCTCCTGCAAGGCTATCCCTGAGATTGAGGTGGCTGAAAGAGTAATCCAGCTACGCTCAGAGGGGAATCCTTGCCTGTCACAAACTGCGACTGATTGGTCAATTGTCGAACATTTAATCGACTGAAACGCTTCAGCAAGAATAAGCGAAACGGGGAATAAAAGGAACGTTCGCCCGGAGGGATTCGCCATTTATCTGACTTGCGTCACATTTCTTCGGCCATTTTCCGCGGAATTATTCCACTCCGGCGAAAACATATTCGCCCTGGGCCGTCATCCGTTGCGTCAGGTCCACTGTGCGACTATCGCAAAGAACAGGCGCCACGTTTGGACCCTCAGTGCGCAAATTAAAGGCTACTCTCTTCCTTCGGCAGTTTTTCCCCATAAAAAAAACCAGGCGGTATTGCTACCCACCTGGTTTTTTTATAGCACCCGGCAAGACTCTCGCCGCCGGGCGTTTACGCGATTACAGCAGTTCTTTCGCTTTCGCGACTACGTTCTCAACGGTGAAGCCAAACTCTTCGAACAGCAGTTCTGCAGGTGCAGATTCGCCGAAGGTGGTCATACCGACGATGGCGCCGTTCAGGCCCACGTATTTGAACCAGTAGTCAGCGATACCAGCTTCCACAGCCACGCGCGCAGAAACGGCTTTCGGCAGTACGGATTCACGGTAAGCCGCATCCTGTTTGTCGAACGCGTCGGTAGACGGCATGGAGACCACGCGCGCTTTCACGCCTTCGGCAGACAGTTGATCCCACGCAGCTACCGCCAGCTCAACTTCAGAACCGGTTGCGATGATAATCAGCTGTGGCTGACCTGCGCAGTCTTTCAGCACGTAACCACCGCGAGCGATGTTAGCCAGCTGCTCTTCGGTACGATCCTGCTGTGCCAGGTTCTGACGAGAGAGAATCAGCGCGGTTGGACCGTCCTGACGCTCAACGCCATATTTCCACGCTACCGCAGACTCAACCTGGTCACATGGTCGCCATGTGGACATGTTCGGGGTCACGCGCAGAGAAGCCACCTGCTCAACCGGCTGGTGAGTCGGGCCATCTTCGCCCAGACCGATAGAGTCATGGGTATAGACCATTACCTGACGCTGCTTCATCAGCGCAGCCATACGCACGGCATTACGCGCATATTCTACGAACATCAGGAAGGTAGAGGTGTACGGCAGGAAACCACCGTGCAGAGAGATACCGTTCGCAATGGCGGTCATACCGAATTCACGCACACCGTAATGGATGTAGTTACCGGCGGTATCTTCGTTGATCGCTTTAGAGCCAGACCAGATCGTCAGGTTAGACGGTGCCAGGTCAGCAGAGCCGCCGAGGAATTCTGGCAGCAGTGGACCGAAAGCTTCGATCGCATTCTGAGACGCTTTACGGCTGGCAATTTTAGCCGGGTTAGCTTGCAGCTTAGCGATGATCTCTTTCGCTTTCGCGTCGAAATCTTCTGGCATGTCACCTTTCATACGACGGGTGAATTCTGCCGCTTCCTGTGGGAAGGCTTTTGCGTAAGCTGCGAATTTCTCGTTCCAGACGGACTCTTTCGCCTGCCCTGCTTCTTTGGCATCCCATTGAGCGTAAATCTCAGACGGAATTTCAAATGGCGCGTATTTCCAGCCCAGCTGTTCGCGGGTCAGTGCAATTTCTGCGTCGCCCAGCGGTGCGCCGTGGGAATCGTGAGTACCCGCTTTGTTTGGAGAACCGAAACCGATGATGGTTTTGCACATCAGCAGGGATGGTTTGTCAGTCACGGCACGCGCTTCTTCTACTGCACGTTTAATCGCGTCTGCATCGTGGCCGTCAACACCACGCACAACGTGCCAGCCGTAGGCTTCGAAACGTTTTGCGGTGTCGTCAGTGAACCAGCCTTCAACGTGACCATCAATGGAGATGCCGTTGTCGTCGTAGAACGCAACCAGTTTACCCAGTTTCAGAGTACCGGCCAGGGAGCACACTTCGTGAGAAATGCCTTCCATCATGCAGCCGTCGCCCATGAAAGCGTAGGTGAAGTGATCAACGATATCGTGACCTGGACGGTTGAACTGCGCCGCCAGCGTTTTCTCTGCAATCGCCATACCGACCGCATTCGCAATACCCTGACCCAGTGGACCGGTTGTGGTCTCAACGCCCGCGGTATAACCCACTTCCGGGTGACCTGGGGTTTTGGAGTGCAGTTGACGGAAGTTCTTCAGCTCTTCGATTGGCAGCGCATAACCCGTGAGGTGCAGCAGGCTGTAGATCAGCATAGAGCCGTGGCCGTTGGACAGCACGAAGCGGTCGCGGTCAGCCCAAGATGGGTTCTGCGGGTTATGGTTCAGGAAATCACGCCACAGGACTTCGGCAATGTCAGCCATACCCATAGGGGCACCCGGGTGACCGGATTTGGCTTTCTGTACTGCGTCCATGCTCAGCGCACGAATAGCATTAGCAAGCTCTTTACGTGAGGACATTTTAACTCCAGATCGGACTGTTAAAGGCCGCGCCCTTGACGACAGCGCGTTTTGGGCTATGCCAGAAAAAAGTGCCAACAATGTAACCCAAGCGACAAAGCATGTACATGGAGCATTCTTTTGCCCTTTAAGAAATCTCTGGATCACGCTCGCATGTTGCGCAATCTACTCGCCCGGGGCTCCAGATATTCCTTATACTTAGCGCGACTGCGGCTTCGCTGCCGGAGCAATTTTCAGACTTTTTTCAGTTAACGAGTACGGAAGCAACATCATGAAAATGCGTGCAATAGTGCTGGCCCTGGGTACGACGCTCCTGCTGAGCGGTTGTCAGAATATGGATTCAAACGGTCTGATGAGCTCTGGCGCAGAAGCCTTCCAGGCTTATTCCCTGAGCGATGCGCAGGTCGTCGCGCTGAGCGACCAGGCGTGTAAAGAGATGGACGGAAAAGCGACCATCGCACCGGCCAGTAGCACTTACGCGCAGCGTCTGAACAAGATTGCCGCCGCGCTGGGCGATAACATCAATGGCCAGGCAGTGAATTACAAAGTCTATATGGCAAAAGACGTGAACGCGTTTGCGATGGCGAACGGCTGTATCCGCGTTTACAGCGGGCTGATGGACATGATGACGGACAACGAAGTCGAAGCGGTGATCGGCCATGAAATGGGCCACGTCGCACTCGGCCACGTGAAGAAAGGTATGCAGGTGGCGCTCGGCACCAATGCCGTGCGTGCGGCGGCAGCCTCTGCAGGCGGTATCGTTGGCAGTCTGTCCCAATCCCAGCTGGGCGATGTGGGCGAAAAACTGGTTAACTCCCAGTTCTCCCAACGTCAGGAATCAGAAGCAGACGACTACTCCTACGATCTGTTGCGCAAACGCGGGATCAATCCGTCAGGCTTAGCCACCAGCTTTGAGAAACTGGCAAAACTGGAAGAAGGCCGTCAAAGCTCAATGTTTGACGATCACCCGGCGTCCGCAGAGCGTGCGCAACATATCCGCGATCGCATGGCGGCAGACGGGATCAAATAATCCCCTCCAGAAAAGCCACTAACGACACGGGCAGCGCACCGTCACCCGAGAGTACGTAAGGGTGACGGGCACTGCCCGGTTTCAAAATGGCGAGTCAAACAGCCCGATTACTCGCCTTTTTTGGCTGCCTGAATGTACAGCATTTCCAGCGCCAGTGTTGCAGCGGCCAGAGCCGTGATTTCAGACTGATCGTACGCTGGTGCCACTTCTACCACATCCATCCCCACGATGTTCAGGTCTTTCAGACCGCGAACCAGTTTGATCGCACGGTCAGACGTCAGGCCGCCAATGACCGGCGTACCGGTGCCCGGTGCAAACGCGGGGTCCAGGCAGTCGATATCAAAGGTCAGGTAGACAGGCATGTCGCCGACAATCTGCTTCACCTGCGCGATGATGTCGTCCACGCCGCGATCGTTCACCTGGCAGGCGTCCAGCACGGTGAAGCCGTTGTCTTTGTCGAATTCAGTACGGATACCGATCTGCACAGAGTGGTTTGGATCGATCAGGCCTTCGTTCGGCGCGGTGTAGAACATGGTGCCATGGTCAAACTCGCAGCCGTTCGCGTAGGTGTCCGTGTGGGCATCGAAATGCACCAGCGCCATTTTACCGAAATGTTTCGCGTGCGCGCGCAGCAGCGGCAGCGTCACAAAGTGGTCACCGCCGAAGGAGAGCATGCGCTTACCGGCAGCCAGCAGTTTTTCTGCGTGCGCCTGCAGTTTTTCGCTCATTTCACGCGCGTCGCCGAAGGCATACACCAGATCGCCGCAGTCAACGACGTTCAGGCGCTCACGCATATCGAAGTTCCACGGGAATCGGTTGTGCTCCCAGGCCAGGTTGGTAGAGACCTGACGAATGGCCGCCGGACCGTGACGGCCACCGGCACGACCGGAGGTTGCCATATCAAACGGAACGCCGGTGATCACCCAGTCAGCGTCGCTGTCGTACGGCTGGAAGTTCATCGGAAGACGTAAAAAACCAAACGCGTTAGATACCAGAGAGTTGTCGTACTGATGACCTAAAGTGCTCATGTCCTGACCTCATGTAGAGTCGATGCATTAAAAATAGATGAAAAAAAATCCCCTCCGCGTCGTTAAACCCGACGAGGAAGGGATTGATTCGGAAACTGCATGTTGGTGCGAATTATCGCCGTTAATTCGTACAGGTTCAAGTATCCCGTAGGCCCGGTAAGCGCAGCGCCACCGGGCATTAACGGTTACTCGTCTTCCAGATAAGTGTACCCGTACAGACCCGCTTCAAACTCTTCCAGGAACTGCTGCTGCAGCGCAGCGTCCAGATCGGTGTTTTTCACCTGATCGCGGAACTGAGTCAGCAGTTTTTTCGGATCCAGCTGCACGTACTCCAGCATGTCCGCCACGGTGTCGCCCTCGTCGGAAAGCTCCACTTCCACGTTGCCGTCAGGGAAGACAAAGACGTCAACCGCTTCGGTATCACCGAACAGGTTGTGCATGTTGCCTAAAATTTCCTGATACGCACCGACCATAAAGAAGCCCAGCATTGGCGGGTTCTCAGGATCGTACTCCGGCATTGGCATGGTGGTGGCAATCCCGTCGCCGTCCACGTAGTGATCGATAGCGCCGTCGGAATCACAGGTGATGTCCAGCAGCACTGCGCGACGTTCCGGCGCATGATTCAGCCCTTCCAGCGGCAGTACCGGGAACAGCTGATCGATACCCCAGGCATCCGGCATCGACTGGAACAGCGAGAAGTTGACGTAAATCTTATCCGCCATACGTTCCTGCAGTTCGTCGATAATCGGACGGTGCGCACGGTTGCTCGGGTCGAGCTGTTTCTGCACTTCGTGGCACATATTCAGATACAGCTGCTCTGCCCACGCGCGTTCCTGCAGGCTAAAGGTGCCTGATGAATAGCCGACGTGAATGTCATGCAGATCCATCTGGCTGTCGTGCAGCCATTCACGCAGGGAGCGACGGGTGCCCGGCTCATGCATCTCCTGCCAGGTTTCCCACATGTTTTGCAGAGCACGCGGCGCATCGTCCTGCGGGGGTGTCGCTTCCGTATTCTCACTGCGTTCAACACCGATAATATTGGAAACCAGCACCGTATGGTGCGCGGTTACCGCACGACCAGACTCGGTGATCACCGTTGGATGCGGCAAACCGTTCTCTTCACAGGCATCACCAATCGCCCAGATAATGTTGTTCGCGTACTCGTTCAGACCGTAGTTCACGGAGCAGTCAGACTGCGAGCGCGTTCCTTCGTAGTCCACACCCAGACCGCCGCCGACATCGAAGCACTCGATGTTAACGCCAAGCTTATGCAGTTCGACATAGAAGCGAGCCGATTCACGTACGCCCGTGGCGATATCGCGAATATTGGCCATCTGCGAACCGAGGTGGAAGTGCAGAAGCTGGATACTGTCCAGACGCCCGCGTTCGCGCAGCATTTCCACCAGCTGCAGCACCTGACCCGCCGCCAGACCGAATTTAGATTTTTCGCCGCCGGAGGACTGCCATTTACCGGAACCTTGCGACGCCAGACGCGCACGCACGCCCAGGCGCGGCACTACGTTCAGACGCTCGGCCTCTTCCAGCACAATAGCGATTTCCGTCATCTTCTCGATAACCAGATAGACCTTGTGGCCCATCTTCTCGCCAATCAGCGCCAGACGAATGTATTCACGGTCTTTATAGCCGTTACAGACGATCACTGAGCGCGTCATACCAGCGTGCGCCAGTACCGCCATCAGTTCCGCTTTAGAACCGGCTTCCAGACCCAGTGGTTCACCGGAATGGATCAGCGATTCAATGACACGACGGTGCTGGTTTACCTTGATTGGATAGACCAGGAAGTAGTCGCCCTTGTATCCATAAGACTCACGCGCGCGCTTGAACGCCGCATTAATGGAGCGCAAACGGTGTTGCAGGATCTGCGGGAAGCAGAACAGTGCAGGCAGACGTTGCCCTTGCGCTTCGCGCGCTTTCACCAGTTTGGCGAGATCCACGCGAGCTTCCGGTACGTCAGGATCCGGGCAAACGCTGATATGGCCCAGTTCGTTGACGTCGTAGTAGTTATTACCCCACCAGGCAATATTGTATGTGCGCAGCATCTTGCTGGCCTCTTCGGAGCTCATCGCAACCTCCTGCATAGAACGTAGTACACCCTGTCCGCCCGCTGACGAAGGCGAAACCGAAGACATGTCGTCAGACATAGCGAACCTCAACTCTTTGTATTAAGTGTAAAACAGTTGACTACTATCGCAGTGTCACACCACGATAACAACCCATAAACGGCCCCGCATTCCAGCAGAGTGTGCTGAAATTCAGACCGTGCGACCGGTTTCTTATTCATATCATTGTAAAACACGTAACCGAACTCTGTATGACAAGGTTCGGCGAAACCACGAGATAACTCCTGAATTAACAAGAGCGCCCTTGTTCAGTTTTCACAAAGCGGATGGCCGGCCCTGGAATCCTGAGAAGCACCGAAATGGGTATAACATCGGCAGGTTTGCAGATTAGAAATGCGAGTTGCGGGAAACAGACGCACGCCAGAACAGCGTAACTGAGTTAGCGGAAAACGAGAGTTCATTATCGGGTATCACCTCCACGGCCGCCTTCAGAAGACGAACCTCAAGCCAAAGCTAAGTGTTCACTGCTCAACCCGGCTGGAAGTGGCGACACGATGAAATCATCGAGCGCTTTTTTGTATGAGCCGCGCGCCGCGTTTTATACCCACATCACTCCCAAAATGCAAAGTATAAATGCGCGCCTTGCCAGCCCCGTCAGGAAAAATTTCCACCTGCCTTTTAAGCACAGTGAGACCTTAGTCAAAAAAAACTGGAAATCGGGCGAAGAAGTGACCTAAAATAGCCGTCCAGATGTTAATCCATCTATACTGATTAACACTCAGACTGCCGGTGTCATTTACCTGCCGGTCTTGGTAGAATCGTCTTCTACGGCCATTCCGCACAGCAGTTTGAGCTTACCAAATTATCCTTAGGTGAAATAAAACATGGCAAAACACCTGTTTACGTCCGAGTCTGTATCAGAAGGGCATCCTGATAAAATCGCTGACCAAATCTCCGATGCAGTGCTGGATGCGATCCTGGAGCAGGATCCTAAAGCGCGCGTGGCGTGCGAAACCTATGTCAAAACGGGCATGGTTCTGGTAGGTGGTGAGATCACCACCAGTGCATGGGTTGATATCGAAGAGATCACCCGTAACACCGTGCGTGAAATCGGCTACGTGCATTCTGATATGGGCTTTGATGCCAACTCTTGCGCCGTATTAAGCGCAATTGGCAAACAGTCCCCGGACATCAATCAGGGCGTCGATCGTACCGATCCGCTTGAGCAAGGTGCTGGCGACCAGGGCCTGATGTTTGGCTACGCGACCAACGAAACCGACGTGCTGATGCCTGCCCCCATCACTTACGCGCACCGTCTGGTGCAGCGTCAGGCTGAAGTGCGTAAAAACGGCGCGCTGCCGTGGCTGCGCCCGGATGCAAAAAGCCAGATCACTTTCCAGTATGACGACGGCAAAATCGTCGGTATTGACGCGGTCGTACTGTCGACTCAGCACTCCGAAGACGTTTCGCTGAAAACGCTGCAGGAAGCGGTCATGGAAGAGATCATCAAGCCGGTTCTGCCTGCAGAATGGCTGAATGCCTCCACCAAGTACCACATCAACCCAACGGGCCGTTTTGTTATCGGTGGCCCAATGGGCGACTGCGGTCTGACCGGTCGTAAGATTATCGTTGATACCTACGGCGGCATGGCTCGTCACGGTGGCGGCGCGTTCTCCGGTAAAGATCCGTCTAAAGTTGACCGTTCTGCTGCGTACGCTGCACGTTATGTGGCGAAAAACATCGTGGCTGCGGGCCTGGCAGATCGTTGTGAAATTCAGGTTTCCTACGCAATCGGCGTGGCAGAACCTACCTCCATCATGGTTGAAACGTTCGGTACCGAGAAGATCTCTACCGAACAGCTGACCCTGCTGGTGCGCGAGTTCTTCGACCTGCGTCCATACGGCCTGATTCAGATGCTGGATCTGCTGCACCCAATCTACAAAGAAACCGCTGCATACGGTCACTTTGGTCGCGAACATTTCCCATGGGAAAAAACCGACAAAGCCGCCCTGCTGCGTGACGCTGCCGGTCTGTAATTAGCGACTGATAGCGTTCTTCAAGGCCAGCCTCGTGCTGGCCTTTTGCATTTCTGCTCCCGGGATTTTGCCCGCCCGCGCTTCGCTTTTGTGAGCTACATTTCCTTAACGCCCTATACGCGTTAGAGACCGCCGCCGCCCGGCAAACCACTCCTACTGAAACCGCTTACACCACGCCATAAAAGCACTTCTTTCAGAATAATCTCTTTGCATGTTCTGCCTTCATCTGCTGTTACATTTCATTTCAGTTAAGTCTGAAACTGCGTTAAACGGGATGCACATCAACAGAATTAACACTATATTTTCAGAGCTTTAATAAAACTGACAGTTATAAGTGAGTGTAACCGATTACACCAATGTGAGTAGCGTCACATATTTTTACGCCGTACTAACCTACCCTTTACATCGATAAAACTGATAACCCAACTGGAGGGCATAATGCCTGACAATAATAAACAGGGGCGTACGTCCAACAAGGCGATGACATTCTTTGTCTGCTTCCTCGCAGCCCTGGCAGGACTTCTTTTCGGCCTGGATATCGGCGTCATTGCCGGTGCTTTACCCTTCATCACCGATGAATTCCAGATCAGCCCACATACCCAGGAATGGGTGGTGAGCTCCATGATGTTCGGTGCTGCCGTCGGTGCTGTCGGCAGCGGCTGGCTCTCCTACCGTCTCGGACGTAAAAAGAGCCTGATGATTGGCGCGATTCTGTTTGTCGCCGGTTCACTCTGCTCCGCCGCCGCACCTAACGTCGAAGTGCTGATCATCTCCCGCGTACTGCTCGGTCTGGCGGTTGGCGTGGCGTCGTACACTGCCCCGCTGTATCTGTCTGAAATCGCGCCAGAGAAAATTCGCGGCAGCATGATCTCCATGTATCAGCTGATGATCACCATCGGTATTCTTGGCGCGTACCTTTCCGATACGGCCTTCAGCTACAGCGGCGCATGGCGCTGGATGCTGGGCGTGATTATCATCCCGGCCATTTTGCTGCTGATCGGTGTCTTCTTCCTGCCGGACAGCCCGCGCTGGTACGCCGCGAAACGTCGCTTCCATGATGCGGAACGCGTGCTGATGCGCCTGCGTGATACCAGTGCTGAAGCCAAAAACGAGCTTGATGAAATCCGCGAAAGCCTGAAGGTCAAACAGACCGGCTGGGCGCTGTTTAAAGAGAACAGCAACTTCCGTCGCGCGGTGTTCCTCGGTGTGCTGCTACAGGTGATGCAACAGTTCACTGGGATGAACGTCATCATGTACTACGCGCCAAAAATCTTTGAGCTGGCCGGGTATACCAACACCACCGAGCAGATGTGGGGCACCGTGATCGTCGGTCTGACCAACGTGCTGGCGACCTTTATCGCAATCGGTCTGGTTGACCGTTGGGGCCGTAAGCCAACGCTGACCTTAGGTTTCCTGGTAATGGCTATCGGGATGGGCGTGCTGGGGACCATGATGCATATGGGCATTCACTCCGCGACCGCGCAGTACTTTGCCGTCGCGATGCTGCTGATGTTTATCGTCGGTTTTGCGATGAGTGCCGGTCCGCTGATTTGGGTGCTGTGTTCCGAAATCCAGCCGCTGAAAGGGCGTGATTTTGGTATAACCTGCTCAACGGCAACGAACTGGATTGCCAACATGATCGTCGGCGCAACGTTCCTGACCATGCTGAATACCCTCGGCAATGCCAATACCTTCTGGGTATACGGTGGTCTGAACCTGTTCTTTATTGTTCTGACACTGTGGCTGGTTCCTGAAACCAAACACGTCTCTCTGGAACATATCGAACGCAACCTGATGAAAGGCCGTCCACTGCGTGAGATTGGGGCGCAGAACTAAGATTATTGTGGCCTGATGCCCTCCCCCATCACACGGGTAGAGGGTGATACACGAAAAGCCTTCTCCACCGGAGAAGGCTTTACTGTTTATATCCACCGCATTATCCTCTGGCCCTATGAAAACCCCACGTCTTCCCATCGCCCTCCAGCAAGCCGTTATGCGCGCATTGCGGGATAAACTCGCGCAGGCCAACCTGAAGCTCGGGCGAAATTACCCTGAACCTAAACTGGTCTATCAGCAGCGCGGGACGTCGGCGGGCACCGCCTGGCTGGAATCCTACGAGATCCGTCTCAATCCAGTGCTGATGATGGAAAACCAGCAGGCATTTATCGACGAAGTTGTCCCTCATGAGCTGGCGCATCTGCTGGTGTGGAAACACTTTGGCCGCGTGGCACCACACGGCAAAGAGTGGAAATGGATGATGGAAGCCGTGCTGGGTGTTCCCGCCCGCCGTACGCACCAGTTTGAGCTAGAATCGGTGCGGCGAAATACCTTCCCCTACCGCTGCCAGTGCCAGCAGCACCAGCTGACCGTTCGCAGACATAATCGTGTGGTACGCGGCGAGGCCATCTACCGCTGCGTTAAATGCGGCGAGCCGCTGGTCGCAGAATAATCAATTGAACAATCAGGAACTTTCCTGATCTGACTGATTGCATACTGGAACATCTTTCGCTACGTTGCGGGCTCGTTTTGACACGGAGTTTGAGATGTCCCGTCATTATTCTTTCGCTGTTGCCTTTCTGGCGACGGTGCTCGCAGGCCCTGCGCTGGCCGAAGGTATTAACAGTTTTTCCCAGGCAAAAGCCGCAGGCGTCAAAGTGAACGCCGACGCGCCGGGTGATTTCTATTGCGGATGTAAAATTAACTGGCAGGGCAAAAAAGGGGTCGTTGACCTCGAATCCTGCGGTTACAAAGTGCGTAAAAATGAAAACCGCGCCAACCGTATCGAATGGGAACACGTGGTGCCGGCATGGCAGTTCGGCCATCAGCGCCAGTGCTGGCAGGATGGCGGGCGTAAAAACTGCGCCAAAGATCCTGTCTATCGCCAGATTGAAAGTGATATGCACAACCTGCAGCCCGCCGTGGGCGAGGTCAATGGCGATCGCGCCAACTTCATGTACAGCCAGTGGAACGGCGGCGAAGGTCAGTACGGCCAGTGCAAAATGAAAGTCGATTTCAAAGAGAAAGTGGCCGAGCCGCCAGCCCGCGCGCGCGGCAGTATCGCCCGCACCTACTTCTATATGCGCGATCGCTATGACCTGAACCTCTCCCGCCAACAAACCCAGCTTTTTAACGCCTGGGATAAGCTGTATCCGGTCACCGACTGGGAGTGTGAGCGCGATAACCGCATCGCCAAAGTCCAGGGGAATCACAACCCGTACGTGCAGCGGGCTTGCCAGGCGCAAAAGAGCTAACCTACACTAGCGGCAATTGCTATTTTACCCCTCACTTCGCCCACTCTTTAAGGGAGTGGGAAGTTTTAGATGGAATACTGACTATGCGCATCCCTCGCATCTATCACCCTGAACCGATCACCGCAGGCCACGAAATCGCCCTCTCCGACGAAGCCGCGAACCATGTAGGCCGCGTATTGCGCATGGGCGCGGGCCAGGCCGTGCAGCTTTTCGACGGCAGCAACCAGGTGTTCGACGCCGAAATCACTCGCGCCGATAAAAAGAGTGTGCAGGTGAATGTGTTGCGAGGCGAAGTGGATGACCGCGAATCCCCGCTGCATATCCATCTGGGCCAGGTAATGTCGCGCGGTGAAAAAATGGAATTCACCATTCAGAAATCGATTGAACTGGGTGTAAGCCTCATTACGCCACTTTTTTCTGAGCGCTGTGGCGTTAAACTGGATGCTGAACGTCTGAACAAAAAAATTCAGCAATGGCAGAAAATCGCCATCGCCGCGTGCGAACAGTGCGGCCGCAACCGCATTCCGACGATCCGCCCGCCCATGGATTTAGAGGCGTGGTGTGCCGAACAAGAGAGCGGCTTAAAGCTTAATCTTCACCCGCGCGCCAGCGCCAGCATTAATACGCTGCCGCTGCCGGTGGAAAGCGTGCGGCTGCTGATCGGCCCGGAAGGTGGGCTGTCGGCAGACGAAATTGCCATGACCGCACGTTATGAATTTACTGATATTCTGTTGGGACCTCGCGTTCTACGTACTGAGACGACTGCACTCACAGCCATCACTGCACTCCAGGTGCGTTTTGGCGATCTGGGTTGAAGCATTAACGGAGAAGAACAATGATCAAGCTCGGCATCGTGATGGACCCCATCGCAAGCATTAACATCAAGAAAGATTCCAGCTTCGCTATGCTGCTGGAAGCACAGCGTCGCGGCTACCAGCTTCATTACATGGAGATGGCCGATCTGTACCTGAATAATGGTGAAGCCCGCGCGCGGACGCGCATCGTGAACGTCGAGCAAAATTACGATAAATGGTACGAGTTCGGCTCTGAGCAGGATATTCCCCTCGCCGAACTCGATGTGATCCTGATGCGTAAAGATCCCCCGTTCGACACCGAATTCATCTACTGCACCTATATTCTTGAGCGCGCAGAAGAGAAAGGCACGCTGATTGTTAACAAACCGCAGAGCCTGCGCGACTGTAACGAGAAACTTTATACCGCCTGGTTCTCCGACCTGACGCCAGAAACGCTCGTCACCCGTAACAAAGCACAGCTGAAAGCTTTCTGGCAGAAACATGGCGACATCATTCTGAAGCCGCTGGACGGAATGGGCGGTGCGTCGATCTTCCGCGTGAAAGAAGGCGATCCGAACCTCGGCGTTATTGCGGAAACCCTGACCGAGCACGGCACCCGCTACTGCATGGCGCAGAACTATATTCCGGCCATCGTGGACGGCGATAAACGCGTGCTGGTCGTCGATGGCGAGCCGGTACCTTACTGCCTGGCGCGTATCCCGCAGGGCGGCGAAACGCGTGGCAATCTGGCAGCCGGTGGCCGTGGCGAGCCGCGCCCGCTGACGGAAAGCGACTGGGAAATCGCGCGCCGCGTCGGCCCGATGCTGAAGGCCAAAGGGCTGATTTTCGTCGGTCTGGATATCATCGGCGACCGCCTGACGGAAGTGAACGTCACCAGCCCGACCTGTATCCGCGAAATCGAAGCCGAGTTCCCGGTCTCGATCACCGGTATGCTGATGGACGCGATTGAAAAACGTCTGAAGCAGTAACGCTCTCGCACATGCCGCCGGTCATCTACCTGCGGCGAAGTCAATAGTGACAAGGCCCAGCTTTCTCCGCATACTGGGCCTTGTCGCTTTTTAAACCAGGAATCAGAACCTCTGACAATGAATTTACAGCATCACTTTCTTATTGCCATGCCTGCTCTCCAGGACCCGATTTTTCGTCGAGCTGTCGTGTATGTCTGTGAATACAGCGAAGACGGCGCAATGGGGATTATCATCAACAAACCGCTGGAAAACCTGCAAATCGAGGGCATTCTTGAGAAGCTCAAGATCACGCCTGAAGAGCGCGCCCCGGAAATCCGCCTGGATAAGCCGGTGATGCTCGGTGGCCCGCTGGCAGAAGATCGCGGCTTTATTTTGCATACGCCTCCGGGTTTCTCCTCCAGTATTCGCGTTTCCGATAATACGGTGATCACCACCTCGCGCGACGTTCTGGAAACCCTCGGCACGCACAATCAGCCTTCCGAAGTGCTGGTCGCGCTGGGCTACTCCTCCTGGGAGAAAGGCCAGCTTGAGCAGGAAATTCTCGATAACGCGTGGCTCACGGCCCCGGCGGATCTGAATATTCTGTTTAAAACCCCTATCGCCGATCGCTGGCGCGAAGCGGCAAAACTCATTGGTATCGACATCCAGACCATGCCTGGTGTGGCGGGGCACGCATAATGAGCGGAACGCTTCTCTCCTTTGATTTCGGCACCCGAAGTATTGGCGTGGCGATTGGTCAGCGCATTACCGGCACGGCACGCCCCTTAACGGCGATCAAAGCCCAGGACGGTACGCCCGACTGGGCCATTATCGAGCGCCTGCTGAAAGAGTGGCAGCCCGAAGCCGTGATCGTTGGGCTACCGCTCAACATGGACGGCACCGAGCAGCCGCTCACCGCCCGTGCGCGCAAGTTTGCAAATAAGATCCATGGCCGCTTTGGCGTCGTCGTTAAGCTGCACGATGAACGTCTGAGCACCGTTGAAGCCCGCGCAGGTCTGTTTGAGCATGGCGGATTCCGCGCGCTAAACAAAGGCAGCGTCGATTCTGCTTCGGCGGTGATTATTCTCGAAAGCTACTTCGAGCAAGGGTTTTAATTTCGCTAAAGCCTTCCCTGCGCTTTGCGCTCTGCAAGGCTTTGGTCGAAATTCTGCATACCCGCCTGCTGCCCGGTCTGGATCACACCGGGCAACTGCCAGGTTTTCCCTTCGCGGATAAGATTGGCCGACGCCGGTGTGTTCACCAGCATCTCAAACAGCGCTACCCGCCCGCCCTGAAGGTCCCGTACCAGTTTTTGTGCCAGCACCGCACGCAGGCTTCCTGCCAGTTGGTTTCGCACCGGATCTTTCTCTTCAGCCGGAAAGGTGTCCACCAGCCGTTCAATGGCCTGAGCCGCCCCTCGCGTGTGCAGCGTCGCCAGCACCAGATGCCCGGTCTCGGCGGCCGTGAGCGCCAGGCGGATCGTTTCGCTATCGCGCAATTCACCCAACAAAATGACATCCGGATCTTCACGCAGCGCCGCCCGCAGCCCCTGTGCAAATGACGGGCAGTGCAGGCCAATTTCCCGCTGCTGAATCAGGCACCGCTGGCTTTGATAAACGTACTCCACCGGATCTTCTAGCGTCAGAATATGGCCGTCGGAATGGTGGTTGAGATAATCCACCATCGCCGCAAGCGTTGTGGATTTGCCGCTGCCGGTGGCCCCCGTCACCAGAATCAGGCCATTGTCACTGGAGAGCAGGTCGGGAATGACGCGCGGCGCGCCAAGCGTTGAGAGCTGCGGGCACTCCTCCGGCAGAAGTCTCAGCGTCAGCGAAACGCCATGGATATGCACAAACGCGCTGGCACGCAGACGCTTGCCACTGAGCAAGGTCACCGCGAAATCCACGTGTCCATTTGCCCACCAGGTGCCCTGTTGTTCGTCATTCAGCCATGTTTTTAACAGCTGCGCGACATCAGGTGGAGGAAAGGGCGCCGGCTCGAGTTTGCCTAATCTACGCCAGCGCGGTGGCGAATCGCTGCACAGGTGTAGATCCGAGACATTATGCTTTACACTAAGGGCCACAATTTCTTCCATATCCATACAACCATCCTCGGACTCATGAACGATATTGCGCATAACCTGGCACAGGTCAGGGACAAAATCTCAGCCGCTGCAACGCGTTGCGGCCGTGCTTCAGAAGAAGTTTCGTTGCTTGCAGTGAGTAAAACGAAGCCTGCGAGCGCCATCGCAGAAGCCATCGACGCCGGGCAGCGCGCTTTTGGCGAAAACTACGTTCAGGAAGGTGTGGACAAAATTCGCTATTTCCAGCAAACCGGGAATACGAATCTTGAGTGGCACTTTATCGGTCCGTTGCAGTCGAACAAAAGTCGGCTGGTTGCTGAGCATTTTGACTGGTGTCATACGGTCGATCGTCTGCGCATCGCCACACGGTTGAGCGATCAACGCCCTGCCGACATGGCACCGCTTAACATCCTGATTCAAATCAATATTAGCGATGAGAACAGTAAGTCTGGTATCACTCTGGCTGAGCTGGATGCGCTGGCCGAACAGGTGTCTGAACTGCCCGGTTTGACCCTGCGCGGGCTGATGGCGATTCCGGCGCCGGAAACGAGTTACGACAGGCAGTTTGCCGTAGCACAGCAAATGGCTGTAGCATTTGAGGCGCTTAAAGCGCGCTACACGACCGTAGACACGCTTTCACTGGGCATGTCGGACGATATGGAAGCCGCCATCGCGGCAGGCAGCACTATGGTGCGCATCGGCACAGCCATTTTCGGTGCGCGCGATTACACCCCAAAATAAGGAAACCTGAGGAACGCCATGAAGACGTTGACTTTCCTGCTCTCAACGGTCATTGAGCTGTATACGATGGCGCTGCTGTTACGCGTCTGGATGCAGTGGGCTCGTTGTGATTTTTATAACCCGTTCTCGCAGTTTGTCGTGAAAATCACACAACCTGTTATTGGGCCGCTGCGCCGCATTATCCCACCGATGGGGCCGATCGACAGCGCCTCTCTGCTGGTGGCGTTTGTGCTCAGTATCATCAAAGCTATCGTGCTGTTTATGGTGGTCACCTTCCAGCCGATCATCTGGATCGCAGCGGTGCTGATCCTGCTGAAAACCATTGGCCTGCTGATCTTCTGGGTGCTACTGGTGATGGCGGTCATGAGCTGGGTGAGTCGCGGCCGTAGCCCGGTTGAATACGCCATGATTCAGCTGACGGAGCCGCTCCTGCGCCCGATCCGCAATCTGCTGCCAGCCATGGGCGGGATCGATTTTTCGCCGATGATTCTGGTGCTGCTGCTGTATGTCCTGAACATGGGCATCGCTGAACTGTTACAGTCAACGGGCAACATGCTGCTGCCGGGGCTGTGGATGGCGCTATGAGTGCCGTCAGTCACCTCGCCGACGGGCTGGTTTTGCGGCTGTATATTCAGCCTAAAGCCAGCCGCGACAGCATCGTGGGATTACATGGCGACGAGCTAAAAGTCGCCATTACCGCCCCTCCCGTGGACGGCCAGGCGAACGCGCATTTGACCAAATATCTGGCAAAACAGTTTCGCGTCGCCAAAAGCCAGGTCATCATTGAAAAGGGTGACCTGGGGCGTCATAAACAGGTAAAAATCCTCAACCCGCAACACATCCCGACGGAAGTCGCGGCACTGTCACAACAGGATTAACGTATGCAGAAAGTTGTTCTCGCGACCGGTAACGCCGGTAAAGTGCGCGAGCTGGCCTCGCTATTAAATGATTTTGGTCTGGATGTGGTCGCGCAGACCGAGCTGGGCGTCGAGTCCGCGGAAGAGACCGGCCTGACGTTTATCGAAAACGCGATTCTGAAAGCGCGCCATGCGGCACAGGTCACTGGCCTTCCGGCTATCGCGGATGATTCCGGGCTGGCGGTCGATGCGCTGGGCGGCGCGCCGGGCATTTACTCTGCGCGCTATTCTGGCGTAGACGCCACCGACCAGCAGAATCTGGAAAAGCTGCTGGAGACGCTGAAAGCGGTGCCGGACGAGCAGCGCCAGGCGCAGTTCCACTGCGTGCTGGTCTATATGCGCCATGCAGAAGATCCCACGCCGATTGTCTGCCACGGCAGCTGGCCTGGCGTGATTGCCCGCGAATCATCAGGAAATGGCGGGTTTGGCTACGATCCGATTTTCTTTGTTCCCACTGAGGGCAAAACCGCAGCGGAACTGACCCGCGAAGAAAAAAGCGCGATTTCCCATCGTGGGCGCGCGTTGAAACTGTTACTGGAAGCATTACGTAATGGCTAATTTGCCACCTCTGAGTCTTTATATTCACATCCCGTGGTGCGTGCAGAAATGCCCGTACTGCGATTTCAATTCGCACGCGCTGAAAGGCGAAGTGCCGCATGACGACTACGTTCAGCATCTGTTGACCGATCTGGATGCCGACGTACCTTACGCACAGGGACGTGAAGTTAAGACCATTTTTATTGGTGGCGGTACACCGAGCCTGCTTTCTGGCCCGGCGATGCAGACGCTGCTGGACGGCGTGCGTGCGCGCCTGAATCTGGCAGCCGATGCGGAAATCACCATGGAAGCCAACCCGGGCACCGTGGAAGCCGATCGTTTTGTCGAGTATCAGCGCGCCGGAGTGAACCGTATCTCGATTGGCGTACAGAGCTTTAGCGAACCAAAGCTCAAGCGTCTGGGTCGTATTCACGGTCCGGAAGAGGCGAAACGCGCGGCGCACCTGGCAACCGGTCTGGGGCTTCGCAGCTTTAACCTCGATTTGATGCACGGCTTGCCCGATCAGTCTCTGGAAGAGGCGCTGGACGATTTGCGCCAGGCTATCGAGCTGAACCCGCCGCATCTCTCCTGGTATCAGCTGACCATTGAGCCAAATACCCTGTTTGGTTCGCGCCCGCCGGTCCTGCCCGACGACGACGCCCTGTGGGATATTTTCGAACAAGGCCATCAGCTGCTGACGGCTGCGGGTTATCAGCAGTACGAAACGTCCGCCTACGCGAAGCCCGGCTACCAGTGTCAGCACAACCTCAACTACTGGCGCTTTGGCGATTATTTAGGTATCGGCTGCGGCGCACACGGCAAAGTGACTTTCCCTGACGGGCGTATTTTGCGTACCGCGAAAACCCGTCATCCACGCGGGTATATGGAGGGGCGCTATCTGGAGCGTCAGCACGACGTGGCGGTAGACGATAAACCCTTTGAGTTCTTCATGAACCGTTTCCGTCTGCTGGAAGCGGCCCCACGCGCGGAGTTTACGCTTTATACCGGCTTGCCGGAAAGCGTGATTCGACCACAGATTGATGCCGCGCTGGAGAAAGGGTATATGACGGAATGCGACGCGTACTGGCAGATTACTGAACACGGGAAACTGTTCTTAAACTCCCTGCTCGAGCTGTTCCTCGCCGAAGAGTCCTGACGCGCAAAATCAAAAGCGTGAAGAGATCCACTCCCGGGGAGGGAGTGGATACGAATAATTACTTCAGCGTACTCACCAGCGCCTTGCGGCTGTCTTCCAGTGTTACCACGCGTTGACACACGTCTTTGCCGAATTTCTGGAAATCCGCTTCCTGATTCTTCCATTCGTTCTGAATCGAGGTCTGCAATCCGCCCAGGCTGCCTAATACGCCCTGCAGTGGATTACCGCCGCCTTTCAGCACGGCTTTCGCCCCCATCTCATTGATGCTGTCCTGCAGAATGCCGCCCATCGCCTGATTCACCAGGTTCTGTCCGTCTGCGCGCACCTGATCGATGGCTTTATAGTGGAACGTCAGACCATCCGTGCGGTGCTCGATGATACGGTTCATCTGCTCTTTCAGCTGGGCGTCCAGCTTGGTCAGACGGGTGCGCATATTGCTGCTCTCACCCACCTCTTTGGCGATGATCTTATCCAGCGCCACACGGCCTTTCTCAACGCGCGTCAGGGCGCCTTCGTCGATCCAGGGCAGCGCTGAGCGCAGATCCGCCTGATAATCTTTCGCCTGCTCGCGTTGGGCCGCGCTCAGGGTGTATTGCTTGCCGTTGTACATCACGTTGCCATCCGGCGTGATCACCAGATTGCCGTTCTCACCTTTAACCTGAACGGTTTGCGGGCTGAGAATCACATCGTCGCGCGGTGTGACTTCACATTTGTAGTCCGCATGGGCAGTTAACGCGGTGGTCATCAATGCCACAGCCAGCAGCGTTTTGCGCATCATAATTATCCCTCAAGACAAAACGGGCCGGCATTTGCCGGCCCTTTGCTAGTTAGTCCCACCAAATGTCGAAAAGTTCGCTAACGCGGACCTCTTCGAATTTGCGGTCTTCCAGCCATTTGCGCACAAGTGCCTGCTGCTCTTCGGTGCACTTACCGATCTCTTGCTTGCAGATCAGCCCTTCCCAGGAGAGATAGCCGCTGCCATCAAACGCCAGTTTGTTTGGCTCGATCACTTCATCGATAAAGGCGTCAACTTCCTTATCGATGGTTTCTACGCTAGTACCTTCCGGGAAACGCCATGCGACGGAAAAACCAACTTCCTGGAATTCCTCGATGTGCATTTTTTTACGCAGACGACGGCTACGGTTTGCCATTATTTAACCCTCTCGAACATTAAGTCCCATACACCGTGACCAAGACGATGGCCACGCTGTTCAAATTTCGTTACCGGACGTGAATCCGGTCGCGGTACGTAGTCGTTGCTCTCAGACTGGTTTTTATACCCGTCGAGCGACGACATCACTTCCAGCATGTGTTCCGCGTAAGGTTCCCAGTCGGTGGCCATATGGAAGACACCGCCCAGTTTTAGCTTACTTTTCACAAGCTCAGCAAATTCTGCCTGAACGATACGGCGCTTATTATGACGTGCTTTGTGCCATGGGTCAGGGAAAAAGAGCTGAACCATGTTCAAAGAATTGTCAGGAATCATTTTGTGCAGCACTTCGACCGCATCGTGGCACATGACACGCAGGTTCTCTACCCCCTCTTCGTGCGCGGTTGCGAGGCATGCGCCCACGCCCGGTGAGTGCACTTCAATGCCGAGGAAGTTTTGCTCCGGACGCGCTTTCGCCATGGTCACAAGCGATGAGCCCATGCCAAAACCGATCTCCAGCGTGATCGGCGCATCGCGGCCAAACAGGGCGGCGAAGTCGACTGGCTGTTCGCTGAACTCAACGCCCATCACCGGCCAGTAGTTATCCAGCGCATGTTGCTGCCCTTTTGTCAGGCGCCCCTGACGGCGGACAAAGCTACGAATACGGCGCAGTGGGCGACCGTTTTCATCAAATTCCGGTGAAATGACGTCGTTTTTCATAAAAGAGTAGTCTGCTTGTGAGAATGTTCGGGAAACGGGCATTATCCAAAGTTAAGCCCTGTATGCAAGCATGGGAAAGATCCGGTTTACAGTCGCATGGCGCTGTGCTGCAATCTGCGTCCCTGATTAAGCGAATCGATGACCATGCAAGCCTCTCAATTTTCAGCCCAGGTGCTGGACTGGTACGACAAATACGGGCGTAAAACCCTGCCCTGGCAAATTGAAAAAACGCCCTACAAAGTATGGCTCTCCGAGGTGATGTTGCAACAAACGCAGGTCGCGACCGTGATTCCCTACTTTGAGCGTTTTATGGCGCGGTTTCCGACGGTAACCGATCTCGCCAACGCGCCGCTCGATGAAGTGCTGCACCTGTGGACCGGCCTTGGCTATTACGCCCGTGCGCGCAATCTGCATAAGGCAGCGCAGCAGGTCGCGACTCTGCATAACGGTAAATTCCCGGAAACCTTCGACGAAGTGGCCGCCCTGCCCGGCGTCGGCCGTTCCACGGCGGGCGCGGTGCTTTCTCTCTCCTTAGGCAAACATTTCCCGATTCTCGATGGCAACGTCAAACGCGTGCTGGCTCGCTGCTATGCGGTCGGGGGCTGGCCGGGTAAGAAAGAGGTCGAGAAGCGCTTATGGGAGATCAGTGAAGCGGTGACGCCCGCGAAAGGCGTCGAGCGTTTTAACCAGGCGATGATGGATTTAGGGGCGATCATCTGCACGCGTTCCAAACCGAAATGCGAGCTGTGCCCGGTCAATAATCTTTGCGTGGCCTATGCCAATCATTCATGGGCGCAATATCCCGGCAAAAAACCGAAGCAGACCCTGCCAGAACGCACCGGCTTTTTACTGCTGATGCAGCACGACGACGAAGTGTTTCTTTCGCAGCGTCCGCCGAGCGGTTTATGGGGTGGGTTGTACTGCTTCCCGCAGTTTGACAGCGAAGAGGGGCTGCGTGAGTGGCTGGCGCAGCGACAGATAAGCGCCGATAAACTCCAGCAGCTGACGGCGTTTCGCCACACGTTCAGCCATTTCCATCTGGATATTGTGCCAATGTGGCTTCCCGTGTCCTCCTTCGCCTCTTGCATGGATGAAGGCGTGGCTCTCTGGTATAACTTAGCGCAACCGCCATCCGTCGGGCTGGCAGCTCCCGTGGAGCGCCTGTTACAGCAATTACGTGCCGGAGCAGTCGTTTAGCTTCGACAAGACAACGAGGAATCAGAATGGCCAGAACAATTTTTTGTACCTATCTGCAGCGCGACGCCGAAGGGCAGGATTTCCAGCTCTATCCGGGTGAACTGGGTAAGCGCATCTATAACGAGATCTCCAAAGAGGCGTGGGCGCAGTGGCAGCAGAAACAGACCATGCTCATCAACGAGAAAAAACTCACCATGATGAACCCGGAACACCGCAAGCTGCTGGAACAGGAGATGGTGAACTTCCTGTTTGAAGGCAAAGATGTGCACATTGAAGGCTACACGCCGCCGGAAAAATAACAGCGTGCGGGGGTAACCCCGCAGTTTAGCAAACACAACACGCAATCCCGGAATGATGAAAAAATTACTAGCGCTAGCCCTTGTTGCGCCGTTGCTTGTCTCTTGTTCCAGTAAAAAAGGCGATAGTTATAACGAAGCCTGGGTTAAGGACACGAACGGTTTTGACATTCTGATGGGGCAGTTTGCCCACAATATCGAGAATATTTGGGGATTTAACGAAGTTCTTATCGCGGGACCGAAGGACTACGTTAAATATACCGACGCCTACCAGACCCGTAGCCACATCAACTTTGATGACGGTACGATCACGATCGAAACCATCGCGGGAACCGAACCTGCGGCGCACTTACGTCAGGCCATCGTCAAAACCCTGCTGATGGGTGACGATCCTGGCACTATCGATCTCTATTCCGATGCCGACGATATCACCATCTCCAAAGAGCCGTTCCTGTACGGGCAGGTCGTTGACCAGACCGGGCAGTCGATTCGCTGGGAAGGCCGCGCCACCTCTTTCGCCGATTACCTGCTGAAAACGCGTCTGAAAAGCCGCAGCAACGGCCTGAAAATTATCTACAGCGTGACCATCAATCTGGTGCCGAACCACCTCGACAAGCGTGCGCATAAGTATGTGGGCATGGTGCGTCAGGCGTCGCGCAAATATGGCGTGGATGAGTCGCTGATTCTGGCGATTATGCAGACCGAATCCTCCTTTAACCCGTACGCGGTGAGCCGGTCCGATGCGTTAGGACTGATGCAGGTTGTCCAGCACAGCGCCGGGAAAGATGTGTTCCGTTCGCAGGGCAGATCCGGCATGCCTAGCCGCAGCTTCCTGTTTGATCCGGCCAGCAATATTGATACCGGCACCGCCTATCTGGCGATGCTGAGCAATGTCTATCTGGGCGGGATTGATAACCCGACGTCGCGTCGCTATGCGGTGATCACCGCGTATAACGGCGGCGCAGGCAGCGTACTGCGCGTGTTCTCGAATGATAAAATTCAGGCTGCGAACATCATCAACAGCATGTCGCCAGGGGACGTTTACTCAACCCTGACCACTCGCCACCCGTCCGCGGAATCCCGTCGTTATCTGTATAAGGTGAATACGGCGCAGAAGAATTATCGTCGCCGCTAGTTTTCCCCTGCCCTCTCCCGTCGGGAGAGGGCAATAATCCCCACACTGCCGCCCCATCCATACGAAAATGTTATTTGCATCACAATCTAAACTGCAAATTAATGAGGATTGCATTTTTTTGCGGGAGGTAACAAAACATAACCTCGCCTGCTGATAGAATTGCATCAAATAACAACCCTGAATGTTCCCATAACAACATATCTCCCGCTCAATTGTGAGGAAAGTAACATGAACCTTAAGCTGCAGCTTAAAATATTGTCGTTTCTGCAGTTCTGTCTGTGGGGTAGCTGGCTAACCACGCTCGGCTCCTACATGTTTGTGACGCTCAAGTTCGACGGTGCGTCTATCGGTGCCGTATACAGCTCGCTGGGTATTGCAGCGGTCTTTATGCCAACGCTTCTGGGGATCGTGGCGGATAAATGGATAAGCGCGAAATGGCTTTACGCGCTCTGTCATCTGGTGGGGGCGGGTACGCTATTTATGGCTGCCGGAGTGACCACGCCAGGGGCGATGTTTATGGTGATCCTGCTGAACTCGCTGGCCTATATGCCAACGCTTGGCCTGATCAACACCATCTCCTACTACCGCATTAAGTCTGCGGGCCTGGATATCGTGACCGACTTCCCGCCAATCCGTATCTGGGGCACCATCGGCTTTATCATGGCGATGTGGGGCGTGAGCTTCGCAGGCTTTGAACTGAGCCATATGCAGCTTTACATCGGTGCTGGCCTCTCTGTACTGCTGGCCCTGTTCACCCTGACGCTCCCGCACATTCCTGTTTCTAACCAGCAGCAAAAACAGAGCTGGAGTTCCATGCTCGGCCTGGATGCGTTCGCGCTGTTTAAAAACAAACGCATGGCGATCTTCTTTATCTTCTCCATGCTGCTGGGCGCAGAGCTGCAAATCACTAACATGTTCGGGAACACCTTCCTGCACAGCTTCGACAACAACCCGCTGTTCTCCGGTAGCTTTATCGTTGAGCACGCGTCGGTAATGATGTCGATTTCACAGATCTCTGAAACCCTGTTCATCCTGACCATCCCGTTCTTCCTGAGCCGTTACGGTATCAAAAACGTGATGCTTATCAGTATCTTTGCGTGGATGCTGCGCTTCGGTCTGTTCGCCTACGGCGACCCAACGCCGTTCGGCACCGTGCTGCTGGTTCTGTCGATGATTGTTTACGGCTGCGCCTTCGACTTCTTCAACATCTCCGGTTCGGTGTTTGTCGAAAAAGAAGTTAAGCCTGAAATCCGCGCCAGTGCTCAGGGTATGTTCCTGATGATGACCAACGGTTTCGGCTGTATTCTCGGCGGCATTGTGAGCGGTAAAGTCGTTGAGATGTACACCACCAACGGGATTACCGACTGGCAGCCGGTATGGCTGATCTTCGCCGGTTACTCTCTGGTGCTGTTCTTCGCCTTCATCGCCCTGTTCAAATACAAACACGTCCGCGTTCCGAATGGCGCACAGCCAATCGCGCATTAATCCTCCCTTCCCTCTCCCTTTTTCGGGAGAGGGATACCCCTTTCTATCCTGATAAATACCTATAAAAAAGGGACCTATTTAGCGCCTCATTCTTAACCTATTGTGGCAAATTTGTTGCTATCGACATTCCGTCATTCCTGATGCACAAATAAGGTTAAAAGATGCTAGATATCGCTGACTTGAAAGTTTTCTTCCAGGATCCTGAGATAAAAAAAATTATCGATACGACCTGGGATAGTGTTGGCGAAACGCTGGCGCGGGCACAAGCCGAGCTGCCGGAAGAGCTGGCCATGGCGCGTCGGGAGCTTTCATTTCACGACCACGTGAAATGCCTCGGTTATCTTTGCTGGCTGCTTGAGCATAATAATGTTGCGGGCGATATCATTGAGATTGGCGTCTGGAAGGGCAAATCCACGTCGTTTATGAATGAAATTTGTCAGCATAAACGCCGCATGATCGGCATTGACCCGATGGAATTAACCTGTCAGGAAAGTGAGCTGCGCTTCTATCACGAGCGTCTTTTCCCGGAAGTAAACCTGATACGCGGATATTCGGAGCTGAGCATCGAACGCGTTTTGGCACTCAATCCTCAGACTGTACTTTTGCACATCGACGGCGGCCACGAAGGGCGTCACGTCCTGATCGACTTCCTGCTCTACTCCCCAACCGTAGTGCCTGGCGGCTTTATTGTCTTTGACGATTATCGCGATCACCAGTACTCGCCACAGGTCGGCCCGGCGGTCGACTTACTGCGTGCGGGTGGTTACTTCAACGGCTTCGACGTGATTGGCAGCCTGCCTGGATTTGAAAACAGCTATCTGCTCCAGAAGCGCTAATCCCTTGACTCATCTCCCGTCGGGAGATGAGCCTTTTCATCCGCACCCATCCAGTACAATCCCCACCGACAGTAAATCTGCGCTGCCTCCAGGGCTTAGATGGCGGGCGATCAGCGCGTTATCCATTTCATTCAGAATCTTTCGATCCCAGCCGTTCGCCAGCACATCTTTCGCGTACCTCTGGACGTAGCGCAGCCCGTCCAGGCCGCCGCGCGACACTAGATTACTGTCCTGATTCACCGCCATTAACCGCAGCAGCAGATCGTGGAGTTGATGACGATTCCACTGAGGCAGAACCTTCCTGACCGTCGCGAATCCGCTTTGAGCCTCGCCGCGCGCACCCGTTAAGCCCAGCTCCTGGTACTGGCGCTCACCGGCGGTTGCACTCCCGCTGCGCCCGGCCAGTTCACGTTCTACCAGTCCCTGGCAAATGTTACTTATCTCACAGCAGAGACTGTCTGAAGTGACAGGGTTAACGCGCCCGGCTGCAAAACAGAGCAGCCCGAGCGCGAAAATCCCGCCTTTGTGGGTGTTAACTCCGCCCGTCGCCCCATACATCGCCTGCTCACAGGCGATTCCCATCGGGCGAATCAGGCTCAACTGTTGCGCCGCGGGTTTTCCGGCATGTTCCGCGCCCAGTTCCGCAAAGCGCGAGAACCACGGTGCTATGGCGGCGATACTGCGGGTAAAAAGTGCGTGATCCATATCGCGATGGGAGCCGTTATTGCGCTTATCCACCAGCCCCGGTTTTGGCGTGAGCTCCAGTTCCATCCACAGAGCCTCTTCGGCGAGCTGCGGCACATCTGTGAGGCGCGGCTTAGTCGCGAGCAAACCAGTCATCGATCATCTTCTCCACGCGGGCCACCACCTGCTCCACCGGATGCTGACGCGAACGGGAACAGGCGTGCGCCGGTTCATCGCAGATCAGACAGCGGCGCATGTTCTCACCGAGCGAGCGCCGTCCGACATGCCCGGCGTCTGGGCAGATCACATCCAGATCCCACAGTCGCCCGAGAGGATGCGTCTGTTCCAGCTCGGCACAGTGAGCTTTAATTTCTGGCGCCTGATGCGCCACGCACCACATGGCTTCTGGTCCCGTGGGCAGCCACAGCACCTGGCGGTCCAGCACCTGCCAGCGGTGCTCCCACAGCAGTTGATCGCACATCTGCAGCGCCACGCCCATGGTATTGCGATAGCGCAGAGAGTCTTTGATATCACCGGGCGTTACCAGCGTCAGCGAAATCACCGGTTGTTGATAATGTGTAAGCCAGTCAGCCTGACGCGCGGCGCGATTCTCTTTCGCCGCCAGCATCTGCGTAAGGCTGACACCCGAATGAACGGGTGTCGCGATGGTCATGATGATGACTCCTTAACCTGTCGGACGGTGTCGATCACGCTGCCGTCACGGTAGCGGATCACTCCGACGATTTTGTCGGTAAATTCGATGGGTTTGGGTTCGCCGGTCAGCGAAATCGCCCGCGCGTAAAGGGCCTCGATATCGACAATTTTCAGCCCCGCCGCTTCCAGCCGTTCGCGAATTTCCGCACGCGCAGGATTGACGGCGATACCGTGATCGGTCACCAGCACGTCGATACTCTCCCCCGGCGTTAAGCGCGTGGTCACCCGTTTCACCACCGTCGGAATACGGCTGCGCAACAGCGGTGCGACGACAATGGTCAGGTTCGCGGCGGCGGCCACATCACAATGCCCACCCGATGCCCCGCGCATCACTCCATCGGAGCCTGTAATGACGTTGACGTTGAAATCCACGTCGATCTCCAGCGCGCTTAAGATCACCACATCAAGCTGATCGCAGCTCGCCGCCTTGCTGCCCGGATTGGCGTAAACGTTAGTGGAGATCTCCACGTGATTCGGATTGCGAGCCAGTGAAGCCGCGGCCTGTCCGTCAAAGCACTGGGTATCGAGCAGTTTTTCGATCAGCCCTTTTTCATGCAGATCGACCAGGCTTCCGGTTATCCCCCCCAGCGCGAAGCGCGCTTTCACGTGGCTTCGCGCCATCTTTTCGCCCATAAAGCGGGTGCAGGCGGTGGCCGCCGCGCCGGATCCGGTCTGCATCGAGAAGCCGTTTTTGAAATAGCCGGAGTGCTCGATTACATCCGCCGCATAGCGGGCAATCATCAGCTCGCGCGGATTGCTGGTCACGCGCGCCGCGCCGACGCTGATCTTCGCCGGATCGCCGACACTCTCGACCTGCACCACATAATCCACACGATCCTGCACCAGGCTTGCGGGCATGTTCGGGAACGGCACCAGCTCTTCTGTGAGCAGCACCACCTTGCGGGCAAAATGGGCGTCGACCATCGCATAGCCCAGCGAACCGCAGCTGGATTTGCCGTGAGTACCATTGGCATTGCCAAACTCGTCGCTGCACGGCACACCGAGAAACGCGACGTCGATATTCAGCTCGCCGTCCTGCAGGAGCTTCACGCGTCCGCCGTGGGAGTGAATTTGTACCGGTTCGTCCATCAACCCGTGAGAGATGGCATCCGCCAGTTTGCCGCGCATCCCGGAGGTGTAAATACGGGTAATTACACCGTTTTTGATATGTTCGATCAGCGCATCGTTGCAGGTCATCAGGGAGCTGGACGCCAGGGTCAGGTTTTTAAAGCCCATGTGCGCGAGCAGCGCGACCACGTTGTTGATGACCCGGTCGCCTTCGCGAAACGCATGGTGGAACGAAATGGTCATCCCGTCCTGCAAACCGCTGCGCTTCACCGCCTCTTCCAGGGTTTCGCACAGTTTGCGGCGGTGTTTGGCGTCGACATCCGCCAGCCACGGCGTGGCACTGTGGGCGGTATCAAAAGGTTTAAGTTCCCGCAGATGAGGGAAGTTCAGGTGGAGCAGTTCTGTCTGATTCATTGTGTCATCCTTAGCGACGCACGCCGGAGGCAGCCGCGCGTTCCAGCACCATTTGCGCATGGTTAATAATCGGCGCATCCACCATTTTGCCGTTGAGCGACACCACGCCCAGGCCGTTGCGTTCGCCCTCTTCTGCCGCTTCAATCACTAATTTTGCGTGATCCACTTCCTGCTGCGTCGGCGCGTAGGCGTTATGCAGCAGGTCGATCTGACGCGGGTTAATCAGGGATTTGCCGTTAAAGCCCATCTTGCGGATCAGATTGACCTCGCGCAGGAACCCGGCTTCGTCGTTTACGTCCGACCACACCACATCGAAGGCGTCGATCCCGGCGGCGCGTGCGGCGTGCAGCACGGCGCAGCGGGCATAGAACAGCTCGGTGCCGTCGCCGCGTTCGGTTTGCATATCCATCACATAGTCAAACGCCGCCAGCGCAATCCCGATCAGGCGCGGTGAGCTGCGGGCTATGGCCACGGCGTTAATCACGCCAATCGCCGATTCAATCGCCGCCATCACGCGGGTCGAACCGACTTCGCGGCCGCACTCGCGCTCAATGCGTTCCAGATGGCCTTCCAGTTCAAAGATATCTTCCGGGATGTCAGTTTTCGGCAGGCGGATCACGTCCACGCCCGCACGAACCGCCGCTTCCAGATCCAGCAGACCAAACGGCGTGCTCAGCGGATTAATACGCACCACGGTTTCGATATCCTGATACATCGGGTGCTGCAGCGCATGGAAGACCAGCAGCCGCGCAGTGTCTTTTTCGCGCAGGGCCACGGCGTCTTCGAGGTCAAACATGATAGAGTCCGGACGGTAGATAAACGCGGTTGAGAGCATGGCTGCGTTGGCGCCGGGTAAAAACAGCATACTGCGACGGAGTTTGTTCATGACATTTTGCTCCAGTCGATCTGCTGCGAGTCTGAAGCGCGGATCACCGCACTCTGCAGGCGGGCGCGGATCACACAGTCCAGCGCACCTTTATCCTCAACGATAATTAACCCCTGGCGCACATCCATGGCGCGCAGCGTTTCGTCGACCACCTGGCGAATTTGCTCGCCAAACTGCTTAATCACTTCACTGTGGATGACAATCTCCAGCTCGCCGTCGGCGGGGGCGATTTTCACCATCAGGTCGCTGGACTCCTGCGTTCCGGCCAGCGCCTCCCTTACAATATTCATGATAAATTCCTGATAGTTATGCGACTTCCGCGCGCGCGTGATCTTTCACGTAGTGCGCTTTGAGATGCGCGAAAGTGGATTCCGGGACAATCTCCCGAATACGAGAAAACTGCTGTGTTTTGAGCAAGCGGCGCACTTCTGACGCCGAAATGGCGTTGCCTGTTACCTTGATGCGCGGCATCTCCACTACCTCGATCGCCGGGGCCAGCAGCTGATGCAGCGTCTGGTTGTACTGGCGGGTGATGTCGCAAAACGGCTCCGAGCCGATAAAGCGATGGGTGATCCCAAGCGCAGGGGCGATAAAGTCGCGGAAGATCAGCACGTCGATTTCACTCCACGCCTGCTGCACTTTGCCGCTCTCTTTAAGGAAATAGGCCGGAAACGTGGCGCGGGAGATGATGTACTGCGACCCCTCATGCACCGAGACATTCGGCAGATGTGCCACACCGGCGCGCACCATCTCCAGACGGGCGCAGAACGGGAAGAACGATGCGTCCTCGCGCACCACGAAGAGGTGCAGCCAGTCACACTGCTTCGCCGCCTGCTCCACCAGATGACGATGGCCGAGGGTGAAGGGATTGGCATTCATCACAATCGCGCCAATCGTCTCCCCGCATCTGCGGCTGCGCTGCAGCGAGCGGCAGTAGCGCTCGATCCCCTGTGGGGTGTTCTCCAGCAGCACGGCGTTATTGCCGCTCTGGGCAATCGGCCAGAAACCGCTGCGCGCGAAGCGCTCTTTATTGCACGGGCGGGTGCAGAGAAAGAGATGAAAGTGACCACGCGCCAGCGCGGCATTTTCTACTTCCGCCAGCAGGCGGGCGCTGAGATTCGCGCCCCTCAGCTTTTCATCCACCGCCACGCACTTGATGACGTTGGCAGCCAGCCCCGCACATCCCACCAGCTGTGAACCGGACCAGGCCTCTATAAACAGCGTAATGTCGTTGTCCAGCCCCAGGCCGCTGTCCGCCAGCAAATAACGGATCTGACTTAAGCGTTCCGGGTGTTGCGCGACGATCGTCTGACGAAAGTCGATAGGGAGTTGCGAGTGCATGCTGCCGCCTTGATCAGTGCGCTGCCGCCAGGGTTTGCGCGGGTGCTTCCATAATCACATTGCTCAGATGACCGATGTTTTCGATCTCAACTTCAATGCGATCGCCCTCCTGCATAAACAGCGGTGGAGTACGTTTTTTGCCGACGCCACCCGGCGAGCCGGTGATGATCACGTCGCCCGGGCTGAGACGGGTAAAGGTACTGATATATTCGATCAGCTCCGCGACTTTGTGGATCATGCTGCTGGTGTTGTCTTCCTGCACCATGCGGCCATTGAGCCAGGTGCGGATTGCCAGCTGGTGCGGGTCCGGGATCTCATCGGCTGTCGCCATCCACGGGCCAAACGCTCCGGTCTGCCGCCAGTTTTTCCCGGCGGTGAACCAGGTGTGCTGCCAGTCGCGGGCGGAACCGTCCATGTAGCAGCTGTAACCGCCGACGTGACTAAGGGCCTCTTCGCGACGAATGTTCTCGCCGCCTTTGCCGATGATCACCGCAAGCTCACCTTCGTAGTCGAATTCGCACGAGTGGCGCGGTTTTAATACCGGTGAGTTATGCCCGGTCTGGGAATCGGCAAAGCGGACGAACAGCGTCGGCGCGGGGTTGTGCTGGTCAAACTCTTTCCGCTTGTCGGCGTAATTCATCCCCACGCAGAGGATTTTTTCCGGCTGCTCAATCACCGGTAAAAAGGTGATAGCGCTCATTGGGATATCTGCAACATCGTTGAGATAGCGCGTGGCATCCGCCAGGCCGTTGCCCTGCAACAGCGCCTTGAGGTCGCTGTAGCGATCGCCCAGACGGCGACCTAAATCCACCACACCTTCGGCCTGCACGATGCCGTAGCTGCGTTTACCCTGATACAGAAAACTTGCGAGTTTCATTGTTCTTTCCTGAAGACTTAGACGAGGAAGTTGCCCAGAACCAGCAGCGAGATAGAGACGTTAATCGCGCCGCCAATTCGGGTAGCAATTTGGGCGAACGGCATCAGGCTCATACGGTTGCCTGCGGTCAGAATCGCTACGTCACCCGTACCGCCCTGCCCGCTCTGACAGCAGGAGACGATGGCGACATCAATAGGGTGCATACCAATCTTTTTACCGACGAAGAACCCGGTGGCCACCAGCGCCGAGACGGTGCTGACAATCACCAGCAGATTGCTCACAGTGAAAGCGTTCACCAGCTCTTGCCATGGGGTAATCGCCACGCCAACGGCAAACAGAATCGGGTAGGTCACAGAGGTCTGGAAGAATTTGTACACCACCTGCGAACCTTCCAGCAGGCGTGGAGAGGCACCGTTGCAGAGCTTAACCAGCACCGCCACAAACAGCATGCCAACCGGAGCAGGCAGGCCAATCAGCTTGTGACCGAGCATGCCCAGCATATAGAGCAGCACCGCCAGCAGCGCACCGGAGGCAATGGTGGTCACATCCGCTTTGCCGGAGAAGGCCGGCTGCGACACACTGGCGTCTGCATTGGCGCGGTTTGGCATCAACTGGCCTTCACCCGTGAGGTGCGGATAGCGTTTTCCGAGCTGGTTCAGGCAGCCGGAGATGATGATGGCGGTTAAGCCGCCAAGCATGACCATCGGCAGCACACGGCCAAGGGCGACGCCCTGATCCATGTGCAGCAGCGTGGCGTAACCGATGGAGAGCGGGATCGCCCCTTCACCGACGCCGCCCGCCATGATCGGCAGAATGATAAAGAAGAAGATCTGGAACGGCTCAAGCCCGAGCGCCATGCCGACACCCATCCCGACGATCATGCCGACGATTTCACCGCACAGCATCGGGAAGAAAATGCGCAGGAAGCCCTGAATCAGCACCGTGCGGTTCATGCTCATGATGCTGCCGACAATGATGCAGCAGATGTAGAGATAAAGAATGTTGGTGGATTTGTAGAACTTGGTCGTGGATTCGACCACCACATCCGGCAGCAGACCGTAGTACACCATCGCTGACGGAATAAAGGTGGCGCAAATTGCCGCCGCCCCGAGTTTGCCGACAATCGGCAGACGCTTGCCGAACTCACCGCAGGCAAAACCGAAGAACGCCAGCGTGGCGACCATCACCACGATATCGCTCGGCAGTTTACCGCCCAGACAATCCACGGCGATCAACGCACCGGCTAACACAAACAGCGGCAGGGGAATGATCCCGACTTTCCAGGTATCCATAATGTGCCACCAGCGCTCTTTAAGCGACGGCCGCTGAATTTCAATCGGGTCGTGGGTAACAGAGAAAGAATCGTCAGTAGTGCTCATAATTAAGCCTCTTGGTTATTTGTACGTTCAGCTTAGAGTCACAAAGGCTTACTTTATGTGAGGAAAGGCATATTAAAACCGAAGTTTTTATGGCCTCTATGGTTTTAATGGTTTCTTTTATTTAATGTGATTAACACCTTATTTATTGCCGTGGTTTTTATGGTTTCTTTTCCGGAATGTACAAACAAATAACATTGATTAAATTAACCTTAGGATAAGCCTGATTTTGACATTTTCTTTTGCTGGTCGCGCTGTGCAAGGGATCACAAGTTTCGGGCAAAGCCCGCATCAGGCCGGGAAAAGATGATATATTGGCAAAACCCATTGATACCCTGCGTGATAGTCATGAAAGTGTCGTTTCAGATAAAGCTATTTATTTCGCTGGTCGTCTTTTTCTCAGTGCTGTTTGCATTACTGGGCGGATATTATTATGTCGACGTCGGTAGACAGCTATATCAGGAAATGAGCACGCGCGCCAAAATACAGGCGGAGGAGATTGCGCTTATTCCTAATCTGCGTAAAGAGGTGGAAGAAAAGGATATCAAAGCCATCCATGATTTTATGCACCAAATAGCCTCCCACAGCGATGCCAGTTTTATTGTCATTGGTGATAATAAAGGGCTGCATCTGTTTCATTCGGTGTTTGAAGACCGCATCGGTAAAACGCTGGTCGGCGGGGATAACGACGCCGTGCTCCACGGGAAAAGCACCACCACCATCCGCAAAGGGGGTTTAGGGATTTCCCTGCGCAGTAAAGCGCCAATTTTCAACGATGCCGGGCAGGTGGTAGGGATTGTCTCCGTGGGGTATCTCACCAGTTACCTCGACACCATTACCGTGAGCAAAGTGGTGAACATCCTGATTGCCGCGGTGCTGCTGCTGATCGCCCTGTTCGTCTTCTCGTGGTTTTTCACCCGCAGTATTAAGAAACAGATTTTCTCTCTTGAGCCGCGCGAGATCGGCCTGCTTGTGCGCCAGCAAAAGGCAATGATGGAGTCGATCTACGAAGGGGTGATCGCCATCGACGATAACTATCGGATCGAAGTGATCAACCAGGCGGCACGCACGCTTCTCGGTTTGCCGCAACCGGCGCGGGAACTGCGCGGGCAGCTGATTAGCCAGGTGATCGCCCCGGTGGCGTTTTTTACCCCCCAGACCATGCTGGCGAAAGATACTCACGATGAGATCTGCCGCTTTAACGATCTGACGGTGATCGCCAGTCGCGTGCGGATTATGCTGGAGGATTCCCTTCAGGGCTGGGTGATCACCTTCCGCGATCGCAACGAGATCGACTCCCTTAGCGCCCAGTTGAGCCAGGTAAAACGCTACGTCGATAACCTGCGGATCATGCGCCACGAGCAGTTGAACCGCATGACGACGCTCTCCGGGCTGCTGCATATGGGGCGCTACGAAGAGGCGATTGGCTACATTCAGGCGCAATCAGAACATGCCCAGGAGCTGCTGGACTTTATCTCCTCTCGCTTCAGCTCGCCGACCCTGTGCGGCCTGTTGCTGGGGAAAGCGGCGCGGGCACGTGAGAAAGGCGTCGAGCTAAACTTCGATCCCGCCTGCCGGATGGACAAGCCTTTCGCTCCGCTGCTGGAAGCCGAGCTGATTTCTATCATTGGTAATCTGCTCGACAACGCCATCGAAGCGACCCAGCGCGCCCCGCTCCCCCACGATCCGGTGGAAGTGCTGATTAAACTCAACGATCGGGAGCTGATTATTGAAGTGGCGGATCGCGGGGTTGGCATCCGGCCTGAGATCCGCGAGCGGATCTTTGAGCGCGGTATTACCACCAAAACGCGTGGCGATCACGGTATCGGCCTGTACCTGATCGACAGTTATGTCACCCAGGCTGGCGGCTCCATTGAGGTTGCCGATAACACGCCCCGGGGCGCTATTTTCTCGCTGTTTATTCCCGCCACGGGCACTCCCCCGCGCCCTGTTCAGGAACTGGAAGAGACTGACTATGCAACATGAACATATCGACGTACTGATCGTTGAAGATGAGAACGAGCTGGCACAACTTCACGCAGAGCTGATTAGCAAACATCCGCGCCTCAGACTGGTGGGTATCGCGTCATCCCTTGCCGAGGCGCAGTCCCTGCTTTCCAGCCTGCAACCACAGCTGATTTTACTGGATAACTATTTGCCAGACGGCAAAGGCATCACCTTGATCAGCAACCCTCTCCTGGTGCACGCCAACTGCTCGGTGATTTTCATTACCGCGGCCAGCGATATGGACACCTGTAGCCTCGCGATCCGCAACGGCGCATTCGACTATATTCTGAAACCGGTGTCGTGGAAGCGGCTGAGCCAGTCCCTGGAACGCTTCGTGCAGTTTGCAGAGCAGCAGCGGGTGTGGAAGATTGTCGATCAGCAAAACGTCGATTCGCTGTATCAGCTGCAGGCCAAAAACTACCGCCAGGATAACGGCAGCAAAGGAATCGAAGAGAACACTCTGGCGCGGGTACAGACGCTATTCAACGACAAAGCGACACACTGTTTTTCCGTCGACGAAGTCGTTAACGAGACGGGATTAAGCAAAACCACCACACGGCGCTATCTGGAACACTGTGTGGAAGCGGGTTTTTTGAGCGTGGAGATGCTCTACGGGAAGATTGGCCATCCGCGGCGGATGTACCGGCGGAGTGCGGAGTGAAAGAAGCCGGGCGGCGCTTGCACCTACCCGGCCTGATATCTTGCCCCTGCGCAGTAAGAGGAAGAATCTACTTCAACACATACCCGTACAAGCGCTTGATCCCGTCGGCATCCTTCTCGCTGTACACGCCCTGGAGTTCTGGCGAGAAGCCCGGCAGCAGATTCACGCCCTCTTCCAGCGCCAGGAAATAGCGCTGCACCGCTCCGCCCCACACTTCCCCCGGAACCACGCATAGCACACCCGGCGGATAGGGCAGCGCGCCTTCGGCCGCAATGCGCCCTTCGGCTTCGCTGATGCGCACCAGCTCCACGTTGCCACGAATGTAGGCCTGGTTGGCATCCTGCGGATTCATCACCACCGCAGGCAGGCTCGCTTTGCGGAACATCGCTTTTTGCAGATCTTTAACGTTGAAGCTGACGTAAAGATCGTGCATCTCCTGACAGAGGTCGCGAATCGAATAGTCACGATAGCGGACCGGATACTTGTTGAAGATGGTCGGCAAGACTTCGGCAAGCGGCGTGTCGTCTTCGATATGCTGCTCAAACTGCCCCAGCATCGCCACCAGCTGCGCCATCTTCTCCGCACTTTCAGCGGGGGTCAGCAGGAACAGAATCGAGTTCAGATCGCACTTCTCCGGCACGATGCCGTTTTCACGCAGGTAGTGAGCAAGGATCGTGGCTGGGATGCCGAAATCCGTGTAATCACCGGTTTGTGCGTCGATGCCCGGCGTGGTCAGCAGCAGTTTGCAAGGATCGACAAAATACTGCTCGTCAGCATAGCCTTCAAAACCGTGCCATTTCGCGCCCGGTTCAAAGCTGAAGAATCGACGCTCGCTGGCAATGGCGTGCGTCGGATGATCCTGCCACGGACGCCCCGCCACCACCGGTGGAATAAAGGGTTTGATCATCTTGCAGTTGGCAATAATCGCCTTGCGCGCGTCGATTCCAAGCTCAACGCACTCCGCCCACAGCCTGCGTCCGCTCTCCCCTTCATGGATTTTGGCGTTGATATCCAGCGCGGCAAACAGCGGATAAAACGGGCTGGTAGAGGCGTGCAGCATAAACGCATTGTTCAGGCGCTTGTGCGGGCAGAATCGCGCCTGGCCACGGATATGATTATCCTTTTTATGGATCTGCGACGTTTGCGAGAACCCGGCCTGCTGCTTGTGCACCGATTGGGTCACAAATATTCCAGGATCGTTCTCGTTCAGTTCCAGTAACAGCGGCGAACTGTCGGCCATCATCGGGATAAACTGCTCGTAACCGACCCAGGCGGAGTCAAACAGGATGTAGTCGCACAGGTGGCCGATCTTGTCGATCACCTGACGGGCGTTGTAGATCGTGCCATCGTAGGTGCCGAGCTGGATCACCGCCAGTCGGAATGGACGCGCATCCTGGGCCTTATCGGGCGCCACGTCGCGGATCATTTCACGCAGGTAAGCATCGTCAAAACAGTGCTCGTCGATGCCGCCGATAAAGCCAAACGGATTACGCGCGGCTTCCAGATACACCGGCGTGGCTCCCGCCTGAATCAGCGCCCCATGGTGGTTAGATTTGTGGTTGTTGCGGTCGAAAAGCACCAAATCGCCGCGCGTCAGCAGCGCATTGGTGACCACTTTATTGGCGGCAGACGTTCCGTTAAGCACAAAGTAGGTTTTATCCGCGTTAAAGACTTTTGCCGCGAACTTTTGCGCATCTTTGGCAGAACCTTCATGGATGAGCAGATCCCCGAGTTTGACGTCTGCATTGCACATATCCGCACGAAAAACGTTCTCACCAAAAAAGTCGAAGAACTGACGTCCTGCCGGGTGCTTCCTGAAAAAGGCACCATGCTGATGACCCGGGCAGGCGAAGGTGCTGTTGTTCATCGCCACATACTGACTCAGGGTGTCAAAAAAGGGTGGCAGTAAGTTCTCTTCATAGCCACAGGCTGCTGCTTCCAGTTCCAGAAACTCCTGCGCTTTACCGCTAATCACACCGGTAACACCGTCTGTCGCGACATCTGGCTCTTGCGAGAAGATGAATACCGGAATCTCGAATCCCGTACGTTTCAGTAACGCAAGAATACCGCTGCGGCTTTCGGCCAACGTCATGACGACTGCCGCCACGTCCGTAAAATCGGTGTTATCCAGGGTCACCTTTTCCCGGTGAGTGGACAGCGCGGACACCAGCTCATGGCTGACGGCAATTTTTAGTGATTTCATAGGCGTAAATACCCGTTTCAAGGGGAGAAGAAATCCAGACAGGAGGGGAAAATTCGCGCAATAATGTCACCTTTCATTTTGAGGTGCAAGAAACAAACTTTATGCACATCTCAGTGGGAAAGCAGGCAGCTTATGGCCTCCATCATGTAATAATAATGCAAGATCAATGATTAAATAGCGGGAGTGTATTTTGGTTATTGGACCCTTTATCAATGCCGGAGCCGTACTGCTGGGTGGCGTGCTGGGCGCGGTATTAAGCCAGAGATTACCTGAGCGTATTCGCACTTCGATGCCCTCCATCTTTGGACTGGCATCCCTCGGAATCGGTATTTTGCTGGTTATCAAATGCGCCAATTTACCTGTGATGGTGCTGGCGACGCTGCTCGGCGCGCTGATTGGTGAGTTTTGCTATCTGGAGAAAGGGATTAATGGTGCCGTGAGTAAAGCCAAAAATCTCATCTCCCGCCCGGGGAAAGTGGCTAGCGGTTCCCATGAGACGTTTATTCAGAACTATGTGGCGATCATTATTCTGTTCTGCGCCAGCGGCACGGGGATTTTTGGCTCGATGCAGGAAGGGATGACTGGCGACCCCAGCATTCTGATCGCCAAGGCTTTTCTCGACTTCTTTACCGCCACCATTTTCGCTACCACGCTCGGGATTGCCGTCGCCGCGATCTGTGTGCCGATGCTGATGATTCAACTGGCGCTCGCCACCTGTGCCGCGCTGATTCTCCCGTTAACGACACCAGCGATGATGGCCGACTTCACCGCCGTGGGTGGCCTGCTGCTGCTGGCTACGGGGCTTCGCATCTGCGGCATTAAGATGTTTGCGGTGGTGAATATGCTCCCCGCGCTGGTGCTCGCCATGCCGCTCTCCGCGCTGTGGACCCACTTTTTTGCCTAAGTTGCCAGCAAACTGGTGAGAGAGTGTGCAGTCCGTTGCGAAATCGATAAATTTCGTTGACGGAAGGGCCCCAATCGGGTTTAATGCGCCCCGTTGCCCGGATAGCTCAGTCGGTAGAGCAGGGGATTGAAAATCCCCGTGTCCTTGGTTCGATTCCGAGTCCGGGCACCACTATTTAAAGAAACCAGCTTAACGGCTGGTTTTTTGCTTTCTGGGGTTCCGGTAGATTTCTGGTCATGCTGGCCAAAGGAGGCACTGCTTTACACCTTGGGCCCCACCTGAGCATTTTCCTTTAGCGATGCCCTTCCGGTCATTGTGCCAACGTCTGCTGGTCTTCACTCTGCCAATAAATACTATTTCCACCAGATATACCTACTGGTGAATTGATGACAGCAAGGCAGCATCCGGTCTTTGTCCGGTCAGGAGAAGACAAGCAGCCTCGCTTCACTTCGGATGTGTGCAAAACACTACCGCGCCGGTAGGCTTGCTCAACCCCTCACAATCCCGGAAAGGATTCCCGGCCTTGCTCACGGTACTCAATAAAATCGGTTATCAGCCCTCCGTCAACCAACTTTTCCCAGCCACTGTTAAGCCTCCAGTAAGTGAAGTTAATGGCGGCGTTAAAATCCCTGCTGAGCAGCAATTTAGGTCTGGCATAGCGTCAATGAAGGTCCGTTCCGTGCCAGGAGCGGACATTGCTCACATCAGTCCAGAAGAGCACCATAGAAGCGGTAGTGAATAATTTGATGGGTTTACAGTGGTGAGTGATTAGAATAAACCACGTTAACAAATCATCATTATGGAGGCTGCTTAATGAGTTGCGAACAGTGTATAGATTTATGTGTTAAATACGTTATCCGTCAACCTGAACAGTTACGTAAGGCAATCCGTATCGCAAAGCATGCGCTCAGCAAAGGGATTCTGTTCGAAATTAACTCAGCGGATAACTGGAATCAATACAGCTTTCAAGAGTGTGCTGAAAAGATGATATGGGGCGATATAGTTGATTACCATTTTGTTTGTAAGCACTGTGGTACTCAGTTTGTATTGGGTGCTGAAACCTACCATGGCAGCGGTGGTTATTGGTCGCCTGAAAATGAAAAACCATCGGAAATATTTGACTAACATCCGCTCCTCGCTCAAGGCGGACTGTCTACCTGCCCCGGCAGCCATCCCTTTCGTAGGATATTTTTTACCAGCTGCCTCCTCCTTCATTTCACCAGCCCACCCACTACAACAAAACCGTTTTTACCTTTTTCGGATCTCCGGAGCGAAGAAGATAAATAAGTGCACTGAACGCGATAAATAAAGTTTTTTATTGCAACAATGGCGTTTCTGCAGAAAAAGAAAAATTCAAGCCTAAATAAGACTGTTTCAGCAACAAAGAGGAAAGGGATGTTATTCAGGTATTTTATCGATCTTTCTCTTACGCCCCGAATCGCCAACGATTTTACATGCACCGCATGGGTGATTTATGGAGTATACCCCGGGTGAACGAAACTGGCCCGTAGTAGCTTTTTCATTCTCATGAATCAGTAAAAACATTGACTAGGTAGAACGACCGTTCTACCATTAAGGTAACGTATAGACAGACCGTTCTACATTATGCTCATGTTACAGGTTATGCCCGATACACGAGAAAACATATCGGCAGACTGGCGCGGTGCAGCCTGAATGTCGTTCCTGACAAGTGACTCCGAGGTTAAACAAGATGGCTAAGGCCTCCGATATTGTTGTGCGGTGCCTGGAAAGCGAAGGCGTTGAGTATGTGTTCGGCATTCCCGGTGAGGAAAACCTCAGCTTGCTGGAATCTCTTCGTAAGTCGCAGATCAGGCTGGTGCTGACCCGTCATGAGCAGTCCGCCGGTTTCATGGCGGCCACCTACGGCCGCCTGACCGGCAGGGCAGGAGTGAGCTTGTCCACTCTTGGCCCTGGCGCCACCAACTTGGCTACTGCGGGCGCTTACGCGTATCTGGGTGGCATGCCGATGCTTATGATCACCGGTCAGAAACCGATCAAAAAGTCTAGGCAGAGTCGCTTTCAGATTATCGACGTATGCGGCATGATGGCCCCCATCACCAAATACACTCACCAGTTTGCTTCGGCAGACAATATCCCTTCACGCATGCGTGAAGCATTCCGCCTGGCTGAAGAAGAAAAACCGGGTGCCGTTCACCTAGAGCTGCCGGAGGACATTGCCTCCGAGCAGACCGACAGCATACCAATACCGCGCAGCCTTAACCGCTGGCCACTGGCTGAACATTCCGCTATTGACGCGGCCGTAGCGAAGTTGCGGAAGGCCCGCAGCCCAATCCTGGTGATCGGTGCGGGGGCCAGCCGCAAAATGCCTGCAAGGGCCCTGAAGAAGCTGATCGATAAAACCGGCATCCCGTTCGTTACCACGCAACTCGGCAAGGGGGTCGTGGACGAGCGTCACCCGCGCTTTGTGGGGAACGCAGCACTGTCCACCGGTGACTTTGTCCACCGGGCCTTCGAATCTGCTGACCTGATCGTCAATGTCGGTCATGACCTGAGCGAGAAACCACCGTTTCTGATGGTTCGCGGCAGTACCGAAGTCATTCATATCGACTACCGGTCCGCCGAAGCCGATGCCCTGTATTTTCCGCAGCTCGAAGTGACCGGAGATATCGCTGATGCTGTGTGGAGGATCGGCGATGGATTGAACAACACTGTACAGTGGGATTTCACCCGCCTTCTGGCGATTCGGGAGGCTAATGAGGCGCAGATTGCCGAAGGCGCAGATGATGACCGCTATCCGCTGTACCCACAACGTCTGGTAGCGGACGTTCGTCGTGCAATGCCGTCTGAAGGCATCGTGGCACTGGACAACGGTATTTATAAGATCTGGTTTGCCCGCAACTACAAGGCGCACAAACCGAATACGGTTCTGCTCGACAATGCCCTGGCGACCATGGGAGCTGGCCTGCCGTCAGCAATGGCCGCGCATCTGGTTTATCCGGATCGGCCGGTGATTGCCGTGTGCGGCGATGGCGGCTTCATGATGAACAGCCAGGAGCTTGAAACCGCACTGCGCTTAGGCATGCACATAACCGTCGTCATACTGCGTGACGACGGTTATGGCATGATCCGCTGCAAGCAAACCAGAATGGGTTACGCCGAATTCGCTGTGGGCTACGGCAACCCGGACTTTGTGAAATATGCAGAAGCGTACGGCGCCAATGGTTACCGTGTTGAAAGCGCCGGAGCCCTTCTCCCCCTGCTGGAACACTGCGTTAAGACCCCAGGCGTTCACGTAATTGACTGCCCGGTCGACTACGGCGAGAACGATCGGATCCTTAATGATGAATTGCGCGCGAGGTCGCTGGCCGTCTGAGGCGGATACAAAGCCGCCGGATTACGGCGCCTGTTGGGTTACGTCCGGCCGCCGGCGTGCTGTTGCTTTCGGTTCGGGGTGTGTAAAAACGTGGCCGACCACTGGCAACGAGCAGGCCGGTCCGCGTCCTGTGCAGATACCACACAAAACGGACAGAGGAAGACTGCCGTCGCCTGAGTGAGTCAGGCGGTGCTGGCCGACTCGCTCAAAACCCGTCCCCGAAAAACCGGAACCGTTCACAGTTCTATTTCTACGTGCCCTTCCGCAGGAACAGCACAGCAAACCAGCACCTCGCCGTCGGCGGGAGCGATCGCCGGCTGGCGTGGATAATGCACGCTTCCGGAAACCAGCCGGGCGGCGCATGAGCCACATTTGCCTGAACGGCAGTTGTAGCCGGGCCTGAGACCCGCAGCCTCAGCAACGTCCAGAAGAGTCCCGCTCTGACTCGTCCACTCGGCGTTGACTTCAGATGAGGTAAAAGTGATCTGTGCACTCTCGGGAAGTACTGCGGCCGGGAATACCTCCCCGGGTTCCCCGAGCTCGCCGGCACCGAAGAACTCATGGTGGATATGTGAAGGATCCACGCCAATTTCACGTAACCCCGCATAAAGTGATTGCATGAAACTTTCCGGCCCGCACAAGTAAAACTGATAGCCGCCAAAGGGTAGCAGCCTGCTGAGAGCATCCACGCTGAGCCGCACCTCAGTGTCGTGTGTATCCCCCAGTTTGTCCTCCAGGCCGGGAGCACTGTATGCCGTGAAGAGGCGAAGCCAGTCGTATCTTCGGGCCATGGCCCTGAGCTCGCGACGAAACGCCTGACTGGCGCTGTTCTGTGTCGCATGAACGAAGTAAACCATGCGACGGGATGCCCCTTTTTCAAGGGCCAGTATCTGCGCATCAAGCATGGCCATCATGGGTGTTATACCCACGCCCCCGGAAAGCATGACGATCGGCTGGGTACTGTCATCCAGCACGAAGCTGCCCGCAGGTGACCCTACCTCGATGACGTCCCCGGCTTCACAATGGTCGTGCAGCAGCCGGGACGCCACCCCGTATTCTTCCCGCTTGACCGAGAGGCGATAGTTCTGCCCGTTTGGTCCCTGCGAAATTGTGTAACTACGCTGAATTACCTCACCATTGCTTCGAAGTCGTACCGGCAGGAACTGTCCCGCCTGATGCATTTCAACCGAACCACCATCTGCAGGTGTAAGGTAGAAAGAGGTGATGTTATCGCTCTCTTTAATCTTCGACGCTACCCGGAAGCGCCTGTAGCCACCCGTTTTGAGTGCGGTCAGACGCGCATCGTTCCAGGTGCCCGTGGCAACAAGTCCGGGCCACGGCTCGGATTCGGGCCCGATAACCGGCACCACGGCACTGGCATGCCAGATTTCTTCCGGTACCACGTCTACGATGCGCTCGGCACCCTCAAACGACCTAATACGGTCGGGGTCCCAGTCGACGGAACCGCGCCCCGTGAGCACCACTGCCTCACCTGTTTCAAAATCCGGAACGAACAGGCCGACCCGGCCGTCGCTCTCGATGTTGCCCAGCGTGTTGAAAAAGCGATTGCCGGAGAAATCGGGAAAGGAGAGCGTGCCGTCCCCGTTGATACCGAGAAATCCCGGACGCCCGCCCCGGTGCGAGGCATCGACACCGGCGCTTCCACCATCCAGCGAACCAGCCGCACGGGAGGCGATAAAGAAAGTGTCAGCGGCCTCAATAATCCGACGAACTTCCGGATCGGTCAGGCTGCCGCGCCGTCGACTCACAGCTCCCGGCTCGTCCTTGCCAGGAGGCAGCTGCCGAGCCTGAATATACTGCGGACAGTTTCCGAAGCTCTGATCGACCCCGATGGTCATTACACCTGCTGAGGCATGCTGTATCCGGCCATTCACTCGATTGCGGCGTCTGCTTAACAGGTCAATCCCGAGCGAACCAACGCTGGCGCCGGGGGACAGATCCAGGCCGAGTTCACGTGAAAGAACGGGGTTCCGGTGGATCTCTAGTGTGTCCGGTGTGGGGGAAACCAGAAAACCTGGTGAACCGAGGGCCGGAACGCACCACGGCCGGCCGTCTGAATCGAGCAGTCCCAGAATCACCATCTGGATATTTTCAAAGAAGTTACGATGTTGCAGAGGCATCTCGGTGCGTACAAAACCTTCCACCTGCTTAAGCCATTCCTCTGGCACTTCGGCACGTGCCTGTACTGCACGTTCACCGTCATGAAAGACACTGCGTGTCTGCTGCATGGGGCACCCCCTGGGATCGTTTACCGTTGCTGTAAGGCCAGAACCCGCTTCGACGAAGCGAAATAATCACTGGCACCTGAAGCGAGAAAATTGCCTTCACTGTAGGCGTAAAAAGCCTGTCAAATGCCCCACGGATCCCATGCCACATCATTCTAAATGTATGGCTCATGCAGAGGAGCAGCCCGGCCCCCCGTCCTGCGGTGAGCAATCCGGCTAACAGGACGGCAATCGCACAGGCAACAGCCGCCAGGGACATTACCCTGATATAGCATCACGGTAATGTCCCTGGCACAGGGCATCAGAAACTAGTTAACCCGGGTAATAGAATTCAACCCGTATGCCGCTCGGTTCGTAGCACATCATGTGCATAGACGGCCCCTCGCGGAGCAGGGTGGGCTCAAATTCAATTTCAACCTGATTTGCCTTCAACACTTCAAGGATCTGGTAAAGGCCCTCTTTAGTCTCCACCTGCAAAGCCAGGTGATGGAGTCCGACATTGTTTTTACGATTGAACTGAATGGGTTCTTCTGTTTGCGTTTTCCAGAGTGTGAGCATCACAGCACCGTCTTTCACGAAGATGGCCGGGTAATCGTCGCGTCGTTTGACTTCCTGCCAGCCCAGTAAATCAGTGAAGAACGCTGCGCTCTCTTCAAGATTTGATACGGCTAAACCAACATGTTGTACACCATGAGTCAATGGCATTGTTCCTGTCCTCTTGTTAATGGATCTGTTTAGGCCCGATCGTCAACCGGCAAGCGCGCCTGTGGTATGTGAAATTTCTGTTTAGCTTCGAACAGCCGTGCCTTTCATCGGGAAAACAGTGGCTACCCATTTCTTTAAGCGAGCCTATTTGCCATTACTGCCCGCCCGGCTCCGGGCTGCTGAATGCCTGAAGTGGATCAACCCGACTGACGGACATGGAGGTCAAGAAATTCCCCGACGGCCTCGCGGTAAAAGACATTAACGTTACCTGCCCGCCTGTCGGGGTAGTGCATCTGCGCCGTCGTGTTATCTGCTATCGATAATCCCGAATGTGAAGGCGACATAGCAATCATCGCGTAACCATTAAAGTGTTTAATTGAAGGTTACACACAATTCTGGTAACCTGTCAAAATTATTTAATAGGTTACAGGTGCGTATGGAAATCAAAAATCTTTCTTCCCCGCCTCTCTTCCTGGCCGATAATCTCGCGCTGGACTTCATCAACAGTGAATACGGGACGGGCGAAGACCGGCATGATTGCTTCGATGATGCCAGGAGCGTTATCGACTGGCTGCAGACAGCGGGTCTTGTACCGAAAAGAGCTATGGCTCCGCCAAGATTACTTGAGGAGGCTCGCCAGCTGCGCAATGCAGCACGCGCGGTCGTGCATGCTGCCATGAAGACCAGTGAGTCAGACCTGACGGTGATTAACCGAATTCTTGAGACAGGGCGCCCTGAAACGCGGCTGAAATGGGAGCAGGATACACAGCGCTATCTTGTGGATGTTTGTTCAGGTGCTGGCAGCCCGGCAGGCCTCCTCTGGCCCATAGCCGATGCGCTTGTGAAGCTGGTCACGGATGAAAAGTTCAAATACGTGCGGCAGTGTGAAGCCCATAACTGCATTTTACTCTTTCACGATCTGAGTAAATCCCATCGCCGGCGCTGGTGCAGCATGGCCACCTGCGGCAATCGCATGAAAGTGGCCGCATTCCGAAACAGGAAAGCTTCATAGCCACTCAGGCCGCACCTCTGAAAGTGCGGCTTCAGGGCATGCAGGTAACAACATCAGCGTCCGTGTCTGCGGACACATTATTCTCTGCGTATTGGACGCAACGTGAACTGGATTATCCTGAACAACATACGCTATGTAATATCCCTGATGCCCTTAAATGGCGGGTACAGGCTGACGGTAGCCGGTGAGCGCACCAGTATTTCTCTCGACAGCGCTCAGATGGAACGAGCTATCAGGAAGCATCTGGGTTTATCAGGTTAGAGCCATCGTACAGAGTTAACCAGCAGCTTGAAGCTGCCTTGTTTTATATACCCCGCCCAATCCGGCGCCCTTATTCCGCATACTCTTTTCCCGTCAACAGCGTCTTCTCAAAATACCACCTGGTCACAAGAAATAATTTATTGTCAATTTAATGAGTTACAAGAATTATTTACCCTCCATTTCACCCGTAAAAAAAATAATCACAAATTAGTGCTTGACCAAGTAGAACGATCGTTCTACCTTTAAAGCATGAACAAGAGCTTAGCGAGAAGATCATGAACAAGAAGCCAACGGATACCCGGGAAAAAATCCTCACTACCGCTGAACAACTGATCTATCAGAACGGTATCCATGCCATGGGCATGGACCTTCTGGTGAAGACCTCAGGCGTCGCAAGGAAGAGTATTTATCGCCATTTCGCGAACAAGGAGGACGTGGCATCGGCCGCACTCAATGAGCGCGACGAACGCTGGATGCAGTGGTTCAGAACCGAGTCTGATAAAGGTGAAACGCCTCAGGATCGCATTCTCAACATGTTCACTGTTCTGAAAAGCTGGTTCGAGTCCGAAGGCTTCCGTGGCTGCGCCTTTATCAACACAGCCGGGGAGGTGGGAGATCCGGATGACCCCGTGCGCCAGATAGCGAAAATACATAAGCAGAAACTGCTGGATTATGCGCTCGAGCTCTGTGGGCAGCTGCACGCTGAACGCGCTTCGGAACTGGCCAAGCAGCTGCTGATTCTGATAGAGGGGGCTATCACCATGACATACGTCATGGGCGACAGGGACGCCGCTGATAACGCACGGGACGTTGCGAAAGTTTTGCTGGAACGGGTCTCAGCCGGGGCCTGAGTGAAGAGTATTGCTATTAACTACAAACCGGAATTAACAGGAGTTTTACCATGACTAATACACAAGTTCGTCCGCCGCTTCCGCCATTTACACTGGAAACGGCTATCGAGAAAGTTCGCCTGGCTGAAGATGGCTGGAACAGTCGCGACGCTGCAAAGGTCGCACTGGCTTACTCACTGGACACCAAATGGCGTAACCGTGCGGAGTTCGCGAATAATCGCGATGAAGCCGAAGCGTTCCTCGCCCGTAAGTGGAAGAAAGAGCACGAGTACCGCCTCATTAAGGAACTGTGGGCGTTTACCGGGAACCGCATCGCCGTCCGTTACGCATACGAGTGGCATGATGACTCGGGTAACTGGTTCCGTTCTTACGGCAACGAAAACTGGGAGTTTGAGGCCGATGGCCTGATGAAACGCCGCTTCGCATGCGTCAATGACATGCCTATCCAGGAAAGCGAGCGCAAGTTCTTCTGGCCGCTGGGACGCCGTCCTGACGATCATCCGAGCCTGTCTGACCTGGGTCTGTAAGTTATTCAGCTATCCCGCGTAAGGCCCGTGCCCACTGTCCTGGTCGGGGCTTTTCTCAACCGGTCGATGTAAAAATGCGAGCTGGTTGAGACGGGGGCTCTTAACTTTTTCTCGGCGCGTGGCATTCAGAAACAGGTAAAGCCATGTGCTTTGCCCATTTAGATAGCGCGCTATTTTATAGTGAGCAATATTATTAAGGTCGTACTATGAATATGAAATCTGTGTTGCTGACTGCCGCAATGGCAGCCGTTTCCGCCAACAGCTTTGCCGACGCGTCTCAGCCGGAGCGTCACGTGCGGGAGTTTCTCAATGTCCTGAACGGTGCCGGTGGCAAGCCTATTGAACAGTTGTCTCCGCAGGACGCGCGTCAGGTGCTGATCGGCGCCCAGAAAGGTGCGAAACTGCCTGCTGCTGACGTCACTGATAAAACGATCAACGTTGATGGCGGCTCCATCAAACTTCACATTGTGAAGCCTCATAACGCACAGGGTACCCTGCCGGTCTTTATGTTCTTCCACGGCGGCGGCTGGATACTGGGCGATTTTGCGACGCACGAACGTCTTGTTCGTGACCTGGTGACTGAGTCTGGTGCAGCGGCCGTCTTTGTCGACTATACGCCATCACCGGAAGCGCATTTCCCGGTTGCGATTAATCAGGCTTATGCAGCAACCCGCTGGGTTGCCGAGCACGGTAGCGAAATTGGCGTTGACGGCAGTCGTCTGGCGCTGGTAGGTAACAGCGTCGGCGGAAACATGGTTGCAGCCGTAGCGCTCCAGGCCAAACAGCATAAAGCGCCGGCGATCCGCTACGAAGTCATGCTCTGGCCTGTAACTGACGCGAATTTCAATACCGGGTCTTATAACCAGTATGAGAACGGGTATTTCCTGTCGCGTAATATGATGAAATGGTTCTGGGATGCCTACACCACTAAAGAAAGCGATCGTAACAACATCCTGGCGTCGCCGCTGCGCGCCACGCCTGAACAACTGAAGGGACTGCCTCCTACTCTGATTCAGACAGCCGAATTTGACGTGCTGCGCGATGAAGGTGAGACGTTTGGCCGCAAACTTGATGCCGCAGGTGTCGACGTGACGGTGACACGCTACAACGGGTTAATTCATGACTACGGCCTGCTGAACGCGCTGAGCGACGTGCCTGCCGTGCGGACCGCACTTGCTCAGGCCGGCGATGAGCTCAAAGAACACCTGAAATAACTGCCTGGACCGGCCGGCTTCATCGGTCGGTCGTTTTTGCCCTCTGCCACTGTCCGGACTGCCGCACGAACTTTATGAAACCGGACTATTTAGCATTTTTTGTACTTCCCCCGTTAAGCTTGCGACCTGTTGCCTGCCGGGGGCTTTTTTTTCGACTCAGTAATGTTGTCAGTCATCAACCCGGCTCGTGATCCTGCTGCAGGTCATGAAATCATAACCCGGTCCGACGGTAGCGTGACTCGAGCTTGTCGAGAAAAGTGAACAACACATTATTCATTTCTGTGTAGTCGTGGTTTCTTAACTCTTCCGCTGACTGGACAAACCGATAGTCTGCCGCCCGGCTCAGGTCATCGCTGGAATGCGCAATCAGTAGTTCAACAACGGACCGCGTGAGTTCCATGTGGCACTGAAACCCGTAGACCAGATCAGAATAAGCCACTATCTGTCGCGGGCAGCCTTCGCTCCAGGCGATAATTTCGGCCCCCGGCGTAAGTCCCGGCATATCGTTATGCCAGTGCCCGACGTCAAGCTGATGGCCGAAGTGAGAAAACAACAGGTTGTGCTCGCTCGCAGCGGTCATAAATACCGGAAACTTACCGATTTCTTTTTCCGGACTGTGGGCAAACGGAGCCCCCAGGGCTTCCCCAATCAACTGGGCGCCCAGGCAGACGCCGATGACGGCTTTACCCAGAAGAACTGCAGAGGCAATAAGCGCCTGTTCGGCAAGGGAATCAAAATGTGCACATTCATCAGGGGGGACGGACGGATCCTGTGGCCCTCCCATCACTACCAGCAGATCGATATTCCGAATATTGTCAGGTAGCTTTTGACCCGCATATACGCGCGAAAAGGTTACCTCGTGGCAACGAATCATAGCCCAGGTTTCGTACGCCCCGGGCGCTTCAAAATGTTCATGCACAATAAAATGCACGTGCATAGGTTTTTATCCTTCTGAGTCATTGTTAAGAAATGAGTCCTGCGCAAAATTACCCCCTGTACAAATAGGGACGGGTAATGCCAGTAGGATCATGATAAGCGTGAGGTTTGAATCTGAAATGCCAGTAAGCATCGATAAAGCGCCAAGACACGATGAATCAGCGGGCTGGTCAGCTACGGCCATTTCCTACCGGCGCGGGGGAGAGGATCCTCCTCATTATCACCTTGAAGGACAACTTTTATACGCCAGCAGTGGCGTTCTGCTGGTTGAGGCTGCAGGCAGGCGATGGGTCATTCCCCCTCAGCGGGGGCTCTGGCTCCCGCCGTTGATGGAACACTCCTACAGACTACTGTCGCATACGGAGCTGCGCGCGGTTTTCCTCAGCGGCAGCCTGATATCTGAGTGCACACATTTCGCAGAGAATAACCGGGTACACGTGATCGACGTGGTCCCGCTGGTAAAGGAGTTAATAGCTGGCCTGTTTAACAATGATTACCACACACTGACGAAGCGAAAAATGGCGCTTTTGCTTCTGGAAATCATCGGCGAAGCACCCTCCATACCCGCAGAGCTACCGATGCCGCAGGATGACCGATTATTCCGTGCTGCAGGGGAGTTGATGTTCAGTCATCGCTGGGAAACCACGTTATCTGATATGGCTGACACAGCAAACATGTCGGAAAGGTCTTTTTCCCGCCTGTTTTTACGCGATACGGGGTTCAGCTTCCGGACATGGAAGCAGCGGGCAAGAATATATGCATCACTGGATCTTCTTTCCGAAAAGGTATCAGTTAAACAAATTGCCTGGCAGCTAGGCTTTTCTTCGCCTGCTGCATTTTCAGCCGCATTTCGTGCAGTTATGGGGGTAACACCCGGTGATTTCTGACGGGTTTGGCCGGGGAGTGACGGCAAACCGGGCATTGCCGCTATCCGGCACCGTGACGATGCTGACACTGAAGCTTTCAGGCGCTCAACGAGGGAGCGGCAGCACAGCATCGCGACTGAAAACGCAGGAAGCCCGGCACTTCAGTTACCGGGCTGGGTGATGAGGGGATCAGAAAGGCTTGGTTGGCAGGTACTTGCCGTCCAGGGTGATCACGGCACGGTGTCCACCGTCCGGATCTTCAACTTTTTTGATGTCCAGTTTGAAGTTAATGGCGCTGATTATGCCGTCGCCGAACTTCTCGTGAACCAGTGCCTTGAGGGTGGGACCGTAAACTGACATCATCTCGTAGAAACGGTAGATTGTCGGATCGGTCGGGATGCCATCGGCAAAGCTGCCGCGCACGGGCACCGACTGCAGCATTTTAACTTCATCGGCATTCAGGTCGAGCTTCCTGCCGACAACGACCGCTGCGTCGGCAGGTAACGGATGCTGGCCAAGCAAAGCTGCGGTAACGAAGGCTTCCGACAAGCCGGTCCCGTCAACAATTTCGGCGAAAGAGAGGTCCTTGCGGGCCTTAGCCAGAATGATGGTTTCTGTGAGTGCCTGACGTGCTGCCTGGGTAACTTGGGTCTGGATCATGGTCTTTTCTCCTGGTCGGTAAGGGGTTCAGGCAACATGCCTGGATTGTGAGGAAACGGCTTTAACTTCTGGATTTTCAGCAAGGGACACGAAAGCACCGGTTCTGCCATCAAAAGCATCAATACGACCGCTCTCAATGTCATAGATCCAGCCGTGCAGGGTCACCCGGCCTTCTTCAAGCGCCAGACGAACGGACGGATGAGTCTGGATATTAGCCAGCTGAGCGACGACGTTTTCGCGCACCATAGCCGCGACTTTGGATGACTGGTCGGGATGGTGTCGGGCTTCATTCACCACACGGGCAGAGTCGGCATAGCGCAGCCAGCTTGATACGGCGGGCATATGGTCGAGACATTTACAGGTGGCAACGGCGGTCATGGCACCGCAGTCAGAGTGGCCGCAAATCACGATGTCATTCACCTGGAGCGCGGCGACTGCATACTCCACTGAGGCTGAAACCCCGCCCGGTTCCGGACCGTAAGACGGCACAATGTTACCGGCGTTACGGATCACGAATAAATCGCCAGGTTCGCGCTGGGTAACCAGTTCGGGCACCAGACGGCTGTCAGAGCAGGAAATGAACAATGCTCTCGGGCTTTGCTGATTAGCCAGGCTTTTGAACAGCTTGACCCGCTCGGGGAAAGCGTTTTTCTGGAACTTCAGAAAACCTTCAATAATCTCTTTCATGGTTGCAATCTCAGTGTCGGTTGTGTGTGGCTGAGATTAAACAACCCGTGGCATAAGATAAAAGTCTATATTATTATGGATTAATTCAGATAATCTTATGATGGTAAGTTATGCTCGCACGTCACATACGGTATTTTCAGGCGGTTGCTGAACATCTCAGCTTCACCAAAGCTGCGGCTGCACTGCACGTCTCTCAGCCAGCCCTCTCGCAGCTGGTAAAGCAACTGGAAGAAGAGCTCCGCACCCAGTTGTTTGACCGGTCTGGTCGTACAACACGTCTGACGGATACCGGACACGCTTATCTTCAGTATGTACGCCGTGCATCTCAGGAGTTGCGGGAAGCCACGCGCGCGATCCACGACGTGAACGATCTCAGCCGTGGTTCGCTTCGCTTAGCCGTGACGCCAACCTTCACAACGTATCTTGTCGGGCCGCTGGTCGAGGCATTCCACCTTCGCTACCCGGAGATCACCCTCAATGTACGGGAGATTTCACAGGAAAGTATGGAAGAGCTTCTCCAGGAAGGAGAGCTGGACGTGGGGATAGCATTCGGGGATGTTCACTGCCCGGACATCGACGCGATACCGTTGCTGGACGAAACGCTTGCCCTCGTGGTAAACAGCGGGCACAGGCTTGCGAAGGAAAAATCTGTCGGGCTTCAGGCTTTGAACACCGAGTCACTGGTATTACTCAGCAAGGAATTCGCGACCCGCGAACAGATTGACAGCTACTGCCGTAGACACAGTATTCATCCAAAGGTGCTGATGGAAGCTAACGCTCTCGGGGCGGTAATAGAAATTGTCCGCAGGACATCTTTGTCCACGCTCCTGCCCGCCAGAACGGCCCTGGCCCAGGATAATCTGGTGGCGATCGCCCTGGAACCCGAGCGCCTGACGCGCACAGCGGTCCTGATGCGTCGAAAGGACGCTTATCAGAGCTTTGCTGCCCGGGCATTTACTGAACTGGCAGCAGAAATATCCGCGCAGCTGAACGGGTGACTGCCTTTTTACAGTGACAGACGCGGGCAGGACCGATGCTTTCCAGGCAGCCGCCGCCAGTAAGAAATAGCTATACCGCAGTCTCAAACGCAGAAAGGGCCGCCCGTCGGGCGGCCCTTTGCGGCACCTCCTTGTACGACCATTCCTTATTTGTGCAGCTTAGCAGTCATGTGTACGACGTCATTGCTGCTGGCTTCAGTGATGGTGTACTGAGCACCCTGTTGCTGAGCCTGCGCAGCAATCTTAGCCTCAGCGTCGTCGAGCGTCAGCGCATTCGCGGTAATGCTCTGCGCCGATACTGAGACCGACATCAGTGAAAGAGTGGTCACGGCGACGATTGACAAAGTTTTATAATTTTCATGGCCTTAATCCTTAGGTTATATGGTCAAAGGAGTGTTCTCCTTCGCTGTAACGCAAGGTTAAGGAATTCATCTTATAAGGTAAAAGTCTCATTTGTTATAGATTAATTTAGATAATCTTATACATACATAAGAGCCGAAGAACGAAGCTGTGATTGATAACAGAGCGTGAAGACGTTGCCGGCAACGGATGGCTCTCTGCCAGTAGAAAAATTCCCATACTGAATGCCTGTATGCCGGGACTGCTTCAGGTGTTTCGGGAGCAGTTTAACCTGCATGAAAACGTCTGCTCCTCGCTCACAGCGGACCTTCAGCGCAGTTAGTATGCCAGGAGCGGACGTTTGTGGTTCCAGAGACACTTGAAGCTATTACCTTACCTGGAGTCTTTCATTGCATCCTGCTTCCCGGGACTGTATTGCTGTTGTGTCCCGGGAAGATAAAATTTTCCTGACCGGTCTGGATTGGTACCGCCCGGGCAACCCGCCCGGCCCGGAGCAGAAACAGTATTACTGCCGTCTGATCCGTTTCCTCCATCAGAAAAATTCCCGCCATTACCGCCATCAGCAGCATTTACAGCAAATGCGCATATGATAAAAAAAACGCGAAAACACGCCGGCTCATAAAAAACTCCATTGTTTAACAATCAAATGTTCAACCAGGCCCGCTAGAGCATGGTCCGCTCTTCGCTCAGCAGTCTCTTAGAGACTTGTGAACGGGCAGCTTCGTGCAGCAGACATTGCAACGCGGAGTATTTGTTGCAAATTTGAGTTTATGGATCCAGCCTGCCTCGGGTAAGAGGATGTGAATAAAGAACAGTTATGCCGGGAACATACCCCCACCCCATAAGCGGCTGGGGGCCAGTAATAATGCCAGGCTAGTCTGCCCGCGAATAACGTAGCGGATTAAACCCGTTATTTTTTGGGGGTGATTTTCGTCACTGAGCCTGTTTGAGCTTTATCCCCGGTAGTACCATACATAGACACCAGATAAACGGCACCATCAGGCGCAACAGTCAGGTGGTTTGGCGTATCATCCATCGGGATATTCGCGACCAGTTTACCGTCTTTGTCCAGAACAGCAACGGTTCCGCCTGCACGGGTGGCGGCGAAAACCTGCGACGTCACCGGATCCCAAACGACAGATACACCCCCGGCACCAATATAAGTATCAGCGAGAAGCTTGCCGTCCGCATCAAGAACCACGACATTGTTCGTCTCCTGGGAAGCGACGTAAAGACGACCGGTCTCAGGATCTCGAGCGATGTCGGTTGCGCCTTGCGCCTGAGGTATTTTCACCGTCGTACTTTTGCCCGTTTTGAGATCAATCCAGCCCACCCAAGGCGTATCGCGGCTAACGCCATAGAGTTTTCCACCGGCACTGTCGAGCGCAAGATCTGTATTGTAAAACGCGTCGCGGCCGCGGTTCGTCACGAACGCCATCTGACCGATATGTTCCAGCGTTTTGGTATCATAAACCTCGATAAAACCGGTCAGTGCTGCGCTGACATAAGCCCGATTGTGGGCTTCATCAATAATCACATCGCGTGGATGTACGACCGTCCCCTCAGGAAAGACTTTCACGACGGAAAGCGTTTTTGCGTCATAGATGGTCACCGTCTCGGCAAGCGTATTTGTCGTCCAGACCTGGTTATGGACATTATCAATACCGATGCCGAAGACACCAATCTGCTCACCCTTTTTGTCTTTAGCCAGCGTGGCCTCCGCTTCGACAGCCAGCGTTCCGGCGTTCAGTCTCATCAGGCGGCTACCATCTTTCGGGCCGCGTGCAGAGGTCACGAACAGCTTGCCGTCGGCCGAAACTGCCGACTGGTAAGCTCGCTCACCCACGGGAATGGTTTGCAGCCTGAAAGCCTCCGTGTTTTTCGGGGGAACAATTTGGGACAATTTCAACATGACCTGCGAAACACTCGCCGGATTTTGCGTGATAACAGTGAGTGGATGGAGGCCTGTAGCGGCATCGGCCGGAACGGTTAACGGAATAGTGAGGTTTCCCTTCTCGTCGGCGGTCAGTGGTTTCGGTGTCAGGACTTCAGCACCATTCAGCATGGTGACAGTCGCGCCCGCCTGCAGGCTCTTAATCAATATAACCGTTTTATCTCCGGGCTTAACAGGAACGTCCCGTGATCCAGCACGGATACTGCCAGGAAAGGTAGTGGTAGCGGCTGTCCATTGGCTATCGGCGTAAGCCGCTGTGGCAGTTGACATCGCAATCGTGGAGGCCAATAGCACTGAACGGACTGAAATTCTTCTCATCTTATCTCCATAAATTGTATTAATGCTGCATCTCAACGCAGCCACAGGTTATTCCCCATTCGCTGAGTCTTACCTTCCGTCCTGAGAAATATGTCTTGTTATTTGCGCATTCAACATACCATATCAATGTAAATAATTATCATTACTGTTTTGAGTGGTATCTTAAGTGCGGGGATGGGGGGGGGATGTGCAGCGGGCGCACGAGCTGGAGATTTTCCGGTAAGGGGCGGCTATGTGCCAAAAGCAGACGTTGATAACATTGTGTTATGTTAATTTATACTGAGCAAGTCGCTATGTTAATACCAGACTTTGATAGCAACGCATTCGCCCGCTTTGGTGAGATAAATACAGAATGTCTTGACACAAAAAGTCATGCCAGTTGTGCAGTACTGCACAACTGGCATATCCATCGGCTTGCATTTATTCCAGCTTAGGCATGATTCTCAAGTGACTAATCTTTCATTCCAAAGGCTTTTCTCAATCCCTTACTAACCATACTGGCAGGTGCAAAACGACGTAGTCTGGCAAGCAGCGTGGCTTCACCACCCGGTGTGTGTCGCATTTTCCATGGCCCTAATGCTGCATTAACAATTACTCCTGCAACGCTTTCGGGTAAAGAAGCAGTACTGACTTGTTTCAGTATGGTCCCCAGGGTCTGGCCTCGCGCATTCTCATAAAAGGCGATCTTTTCTGCTGTTTCAGCGGAGTTCATATCAAGTTTTGTTCTTGTAAAAGAAGGTTCAACCAGCGTAGCGCGAACGCCGATTCCACGTAGCTCGTGATCCAGGGTTTCAGACATCCCTTCCAGAGCATGTTTTGAGGCAGCGTAAATGCCCATAAAGGGCGCAGGCAGAAAGCCCAGCACGGAGCTGACATTCACGATACGCCCGCTTTTCTGATTTCGCATGTGTGGCAGTACGGCCCTTGTCGTACGTAATGCCCCGAAAAAATTGGTATCAAACAGCCGGGTAGCCTCCTCCACTGATGTTTCCTCCACTGCACCAATCAGGGACACACCCGCGCTGTTAACCAGAACGTCAATACGTCCGGCTTTGACTATCACTCTTTCAATTGCCTGTTGCACCGAATGTTCATCGCGTATATCAATTTCTGTCAGCGCAACACCATTCAACGGGGAAGCGCTATTGATATCCCTGACGGTACCATATACCTGACAACCTCTGGCTTTAAAAGCCAGGGCTGCCGCCCTGCCAATACCTGACGAAACGCCGGTAATCAGAACGACTTTATATTCAGACATTTTTTAATCCTTCAGAAATGGATGGATTTTCCGCTGACGAGGTTGAAGTCGGGCTCTTTATCCGGAACCAGATGGCATACATGGCTGGCAGGAATACCAGCGTAATGATGGTCCCCCCCAGTGTCCCACCTATCAGTGTGTAGGCAAGGGTTCCCCAGAACACCGAATGTGTTAAAGGGATAAAGGCCAGAATGGCCGCCATCGCCGTAAGCAGTACAGGCCGGGAGCGCTGTACCGTTGCCTCAATGACCGCATGGAAGGGTTCAAGCCCTTCCTGCTCGTTATGATGGATCTGGCCGATGAGGATCAGCGTGTTACGCATCAAAATCCCTGACAGGGCAATCAGACCAACCAGCGCATTGATGCCAAAGGGCTGGTTGAAGAGCAGCAAGGTTGGCACCACGCCTACCAGTCCCAGAGGTGCGGTCATAAACACCATTACCATCGCTGCCATTGAACGCACCTGAAGGATAATGATCAGCAGTGTCATGGCAATCATGACAGGGAATAACGGTACCATCGCCAGGGTGGCTTTTCCTGACTCCTCAATAGAGCCAGCCTCCTCAATACGGTATCCATCCGGAAGCGTTGTGATGATGGGCTGCAGCAGCTTCATAATCGCAGTGGAGACATCCGGCGGCTGCAGGGATTCGGCGATATCGCCCCGCACGGTAATGGTTGGCATACGGTCACGACGTCGCAGGACCGGGTCTTCCATGCGCACTTCGACTTCACCAACCTGCGATAGCGGAATACGCTGCCCTGCGGAGCCGACCAGAGTGAAACCCGCTATTTTCGCCGGATCAAGCCTGATATCACCGGCAACGCGTCCCATGACCTGCACCGAACGGATATCTTCACGCACCTGGGTGACAGGAACGCCCGAAAGCAAGAACTGAAGCTGCTGAGCCACTGCGTTTGATGTCAGCCCCACTGCCTGCAGGCGATCCTGATTCAGGGTGAAATGCAGTGTCGGCACGCGTGAGCCCCAGTCCGTGTTGACCGTTCTCATTAACGGGCTAGCCTGCATCAGCGTTTTCACCTTATCTGCAATGTCCCGTAATACAGTCGGATCAGGCCCTGTCACACGGAAGGCAACCGGATAGGGTGAATAGGGGCCAAACACCAGCTGGGTCACGCGAACCCGCGCCTCAGGAGCCAGTCCATCAGCCGCAGCCTGGCGAAGACGGAACTTGAGCGCCTCACGGGATTCCTGACTGTCCGCCAGGATAACAATTTTCGCAAAAGAGGGGTCGGGCAGTTCCGGCGCCATGGCGAGATAAAATCGGGGTGACCCTTGCCCGGTGTAAGAGGTCACAATTTTTGCCTCTTTTTGGCGCTTCAGCCAGTCCTCAATTTTCGTCACGGCGGCGCTGGTTTGTTCAATGGAAGTGCCATACGGCATCTGCACTTCCACGAGGACCTCAGGCCGGTCAGACGTCGGGAAAAACTGTTTTTTCACCAGTGCCATGCCGAGAAGGGCGACGGTAAAAACCGCGATAACAGAACCTGCGACCAGCCATTTTCGCGCGATTACCCGCGTCAGCAACTGACGAAAACGGTTGTAGCGGCGGGTGTTGTAGATAGCATCATGTCCCCCTTCAACTGTTTTGATGTCTGGCAGCATTTTCACCCCGAGATACGGTGTAAACACCACCGCCACCACCCAAGAGGCGATTAAGGCAATTCCCACAATCCAGAACATATTGCTGGTGTATTCACCCGCTGTGGATTGAGCAAAACCGTTGGGCATAAAGCCGACGGCCGTAACCAGCGTACCAGCCAGCATTGGTGCAGCGGTGTGACTCCAGGCATAGGCCGAGGCTTTGATCCGGTCGTATCCCTCCTCCATTTTCACCACCATCATTTCGATGGCAATGATGGCATCATCCACCAGTAGCCCCAGCGCCAGGATGAGCGATCCCAGGGTTATTCGGTCAAAATTCTTGCCCGTGGCTTCCATCACCACAAAAACGGCAGCCAATGTTAAAGGTACCGCAGCGGCAACCACAACACCGACGCGCCAGCCCATACTGAGAAAGCAGACCACCATCACGACCAGCAGCGCCACAAAAAACTTGATCATGAACTCGTCTACGGCGGAACTGATGTTAACTGACTGATCGGTGACTTTCGCGAATGTCATGCCTAGTGGCATGCCCGCATTGATACTGGCGGCTTCCTTATCCAGCGCTTTACCCAGCTCCAGACCGTTCCAGCCCTCACGCATCACGATACCCAGCAGAAGTGCAGGTTCTCCCTGGTTACGCACCATAAAGGTCGCCGGATCTTCGTAGCCGCGCTCGACCGTTGCCACATCGGAAAGCTTCAGCGTCCTTCCCTGCACCACAACCGGCGTTTCACGAATGTTCTCCAGCTTGTCAAACGCCCCATCCAGACGGATAAAAACCTGTGGTCCACGAGTGTCTATCGAGCCGGCAGGTGTCAGCATGTTCTGGTTGTTCAGGGCAGCAAAGATATCCTGCGCAGAAACCCCCAGGGTTGCCAGACGGTCATGGGAAAATGAGACAAAAATCCGCTCGGCCTGCTCACCGATAATATTGACCTTTTTCACCCCGGGAACATGCAATAAGCGCTGGCGTAATGACTCAGCATCGCGCACCAGTAGCCGCTGTGGCTCTCCTTTTGCCTTCAGCGCAAATAGCGCAAACGTGACATCCGAGAACTCATCGTTGACCATCGGTCCTGATACTCCTGCCGGCAGGTTTTTGGCCTCATCGCTGAGTTTTTTGCGTGCCTGATAGAATTCTTCCTGGACCTCTGAGGGGGGAGTACTGTCCAGCAATGAGAGCATAGTAAAAGCCAGACCGGGACGCGTGTAGGTCTCTGTACGGTCATACCACTTGAGCTCCTGAAGACGTTTCTCCAGCGGTTCGGCTACCTGATCCTGCATTTCCTGAGCCGTCGCGCCTGGCCAGGCAGAAATGATGGTCATCTGCTTGACCGTAAAAGGCGGATCTTCTGCGCGCCCAAGTCCAAGGAACGAGAGAATACCGGCAACCGTAATCAGCAGAATGAGAAACAGTGTGATGGAACGCTCGCGCACCGCGAGCGCGGAAAGATTGAAGCGCCCGCGGCTCATGGACGACTCCCGGCGACACTGACATCGCTCTGCTTCGCCAGCCGGACAGTCTCACCGTCATGGAGCAGATGAGCCCCCAGCGCCACGACCTGTTCGCCGGACTTAAGGCTGCCGGTCACGCTTGCCGCATCATCCCCGAGGCTGACGACCTGCACGGGCAGCCATGTCACTCTGGCGGGATTGCCTGAAATGCGCCAGACCCCCGGGCCTTTACCCGCGTCAAACACGGCAGCTAAAGGCACCTGCAGCAACGGCTGGGATGATCTGCTCTGCGCAATATGGATGGTGACAGTGGATCCCAGAGGGGCGCCAGACATGGGACCGTTGAGCACGTACCTTGCCTCAAACGTGCGCGTTAGCGGGTCGGCTGCATCAGAGAGTAACCGCAGTGTCGCGGAAACAGATTGTGTATCGCTGCCGTACAGTGAGGCCTGTGCCGCACTTCCAACTACCGGGCGCAGCGTCTCAGGCAACTGGACGACCGCTTCGCGCTGTCCAGCCCTCGCAAGCCGGATAACCGGTTGTCCGGCACTGACCACCTGACCTGGTTCGGCCAGCGTTTCCATGACCACGCCGTCAGCATCGGCCACCAGGACCGCGTAGCTCATGGCGTTTTGCGCCACATTCGCCTGCGCCTGGGCGGCACTGAGGTCAGCCCTGGCCGTGTCTGCGGCAGCCTTAATCTGGTCGTAAGCGGATGCCGATACAGCACCTGCGGTGACCAGACCGCGATAACGCGATTCGTCATCCGCTGTCTGGCGGGCACGCGCTTTTGCTGCGGCGACAGCCTGCTGTTGAGCCTGAGCCTGCAGGCTCAGATCAACCGGGTCCAGACGCATTAACGGCTGGCCACGTTTTACGGCCTGGCCGGTATCAACGAGACGTTCCAGGATTTTGCCCTGAACCCTGAAACCAAGGTCGCTCTGAATTCGTGCAACAACCACCCCCGTAAAAGCGCGGGAAAAGTCGGTTGCATTGATCGCTGCGGCAGACCTGACCAGAGGTGGCAGACTGCGTGGATCGCTGTTATCGGAAGCATCACCGCAGGCCACAAGGGCAAACGGCAACAGGCAGACAGCAAAGGTGACAGGTTTAAGCCCGAGCATGGGTTCCCTTGATTAATTAAACAGGACAGGAACCCATATTTATACCTGTGACTAAATTTGTCAATAGTCACAATGTCAGGGTGACAAACTTCTCAGAATCAGTGATGGCAGCAACACCGCCGCTGCCTGGGCAGTTTCCAGATTATACTGCAGCAGAACCGGGCTAATATAGGGACGCATGACCATAAAAATCGCATCCGCCGTCTCGTCCAGTGGCGTTTTTCTTTCGAACTCACCAGCCTGTCGCCCTTCAACAATGATCTGCTCAATAAGCTGCCGCAGGAGCTGCTCATGAGCTTGTGCTGAGGGCCATTTATCACGCACAGCAACGGCCGCGATGTCGTGCAACTTACGGTCATGAAAAAATAAATCGCAGCCGGATTCTGACAATGCCCTGAATAACCGCCTTATTTTCTCTGAGGCTGTGGGCGCATCCACAATCGCTGCGTTGACAATGTCCCTTATGATTGCCAGCCGGTTAGCACAGATCACTTCTCCGATAGCCTGTTTGGAATCGAAAAACTTATAGATATAAGCCTTTGAAAAACCAATTGCTTTGGCGAGGTCTGAGACAGTTGTTTTTTCGTAGCCAAAGTGACCGAAATGCTCAGTGGCTGCGTCAACGACCTGATCGCGGACATTATGATCGGAAGGTCCCCTGGAAGGAGTTTCATTCATTTGTTTAGTCATTTTTCCATATTAGCTCAATGAAGCCTGATTGACAACGAGTGACCATTTGGTAATGTGGTCACAATTCACATTCGACTCAAGGGTTCTTCATGTTTTCCCTAAATACACTTGCACTCATTGTAGGAGCCCTCACTCTGGCAGGCTGTACCGTTGGACCAGATTACCATCTCCCTGCGGCTCCGCTTGGGGAGCGTTATCAGGCTCAATCGGCCTTACAGCAACGCAGCACTTCCCTGCCTGCCAGTTTATCTGTCTGGTGGGAGGGTTTCAGAGACCCCCTGTTGAGCAGGCTCATTTCAGATGCACTTGAGCAAAATCTCGACCTTGCACAGTCTTCCGCCAGAATGGCTCAGGCCCGGGCCGGGCTGGGAGCCGCAACAGCGGCACTGTTACCGTCCGGGAGTGTCAGTGGGCAAGCGGCGCGCGCCTATCAGTCGGTTGAAACACCATTGGGTCAGGTGGTCAATTCAACGCCGGATTATAATCGCTACGGCAATTCCTATGAAACCGATCTCAATGCAGGCTGGGAGATAGACCTGTTCGGTGGCCTGCGGCGCAGCCGACAGGCGGCCCAGGCCGATTATCAGGCTTCTGAGGCCGGTATCGCGGCGACACGTCTTGCTGTCGCCGCGCAGACTGCGGATATCTATATCACCCTGCGTGGATTACAGACCCGTCTGGATATTGCGAATAAACAGGTCATCACAGAACAGCAACTTCTGGAAAAAATTCAGCGTTTATACACCAAAGGGCTGGCTCCACAATATCAGGTCCGCCAGGCTGAAGGCGCGCTGGCACAGGTGCAGTCAACAGTACCTGATCTGAAAAACGGGCTTGATGCCGCCATGAATGCGCTGGACGTTATGCTCGGTACCCCGCCAGGGAGCCACAGGGCTCAACTCTCTTTGCCGGGTGCTATTCCGCAGACACCCGAAATCACCGTAATGGGTACGCCTGCAGATCTGCTTCGCCGTAGGCCCGATATTATTGTCGCCGAGCGTCATCTGGCCGCATCAAGCGCCCGTATCGGTGTGGCTGTCAGCGAGTATTATCCAAAGTTTTCCCTTAACGCGCTGCTTGGCAGCGCAACGGCAGTGTCAGGCGATAATCTTTTCACTGCCGGTGCCAGCCAGTCGTCGGGTGTGCTGGGATTACGCTGGCGGCTTTTTGACTTTGGTCGTATTAACGCCCAGATAGAACAGGCTAAAGGCCAGGAAGCAGAAGCGCTTGCCGCTTATCGTCTGTCAGTGTTACGCGCAACCGAAGATGTTGAGAATGCCTTCTCGGCACTGGTCAATCGCCAGACACAGGCAGCCACACTGACCCGCGGTGAAACCGCCCTGTCCAGTGCCCGACAGTCTTCTTTTATCGCTTTTCAGCAAGGAACAGCCAGCCTGATTGACGTGCTGCACAACGATGAAACGCTTCTCCAGGCTTCCGATGCCAGAGCGCAGGCGCAGACAGAATCGGCCCGTGCAGCAGTGGCGACATTCAGGGCGCTGGGCGGTGGGTGGCAAACGTCATTACCTGACGAAATAGCAAATAAACCCGGTTAAAGGAGTCCGCTGCTTTTATCAGTACGAGCAAAAAATTGGTTATTCAAATGAGCGTAACGGAAAAACGGTGGCTATATGATGACGCGAATTGGCATTCTTGGAATAAATGATCTGACTGAAATCTTTCTGTCTGAATTATTCCGCCTTGACCCTCACGCTTATGTTTTTCTTTCATCCGGAGATCATGAGCGCGCAAACCTGCTGGCAAGGAAGTTTCCCTGCTGGATTCAGGATGATGTTCAGGCGGTAATTAACGAAGCAGATACCATTATCATTACGACAGGAACATTTTCCTCTAAAAACCCGCAGGAAAAACTCGAGTACCGAAAATCACAATTAGTCTTTTTTTTGGAAGCATGGCCATCAATAAGCAGTCAGGTAATTTCACCCCAGACGGATAAAAAAATAAACTTTACAACCAGACACGTGGCGCTGGCTAACATTTCACCATTCATTCATTTAACAGAAGTGCAGATTGATTATTATCTTTTTATTCTTAAGGTCCTGTTAGTAGCAATGAAACCCGTGCATACGCTTGATGTCAATTTCAGATCGTCATCTGAATGAACCTTATCTTGACAGCAATCTTTGCAGGCGCCAGCTAAGATGCCTGGGCGTTACGTTGCGACCAGGATGCAACCGGGAATATGTGGCAGGATCACATCCGCGATAGCGTACCCAGGATGCCACCGTGCGCAGCGATGAACATAGTGACGGCTGACCGACAATAAGATTCGATTTCGTTGTCATCCTCTGCTCTGGTCTCATCAAAGCGCGCGATCATCAGAAGGTCGGAGCCTTTGAAAAGCGCGGCAAACAAGCGAGCGGACTGAAGAGGATCTGGAACGTTCAGAAGCTGCTTCGCGTGCAACTGACGCAGGAGGACCTCGATTTGGGCGATGACATGAGCGGGTCCGGCTTCGTAATGGAGTTTGCTTAGCGACTTTTGATTCGTCTTATCAGCCATGACCATGGCTTCGACACTACTGACGTCTGATCTCAACAGCGTGCGAAGCAGTAATGATCCCACCGCCATCAGTTGATCTTCAACCGAACCATCGACGCCTTCAAGAAGTGCCTGTGGTGCAAACAACTGATGGCAGCCAGCCACGATGGCCGCACTGAACAGCGCCTCCTTGTTATCGAAGTGCCGGTAGATGCTGAGTTTGGATATCTTTGCTCGCTGGGCGATTTTGTCCAGTGTCGTCGCCTGAAATCCTAATTCCACAAAGAGTTCGGACGCGGCGTCGATGATTATCTGGCCAAGCGCTTCGTTGACGGGCCGGCCTCGCCGGGTCTGGCTGTTTTTATTAGTCACTAAATATAGTCCTTGACAGTATCATAATTGCATAATTAAGATACCATGCAGTTTCATAAATATGCAAGCCTGTTTTTAAGGTTGAAGTTAAGGAATACTATCTTCCTGATGGGAGTAAAAATAATGCATATATATTAAATAAAACTATAACGATCGCAACTGATCATGAAGGCTTAATCTTCTCAATTGGTTGCAATGAAGAATATAAAGGGAAGTATAAAAATATATTACATACAGGCCAATCGATGAAAGAGGTTATTGCTCTAACTGAAAAACAACGTATATTTAATGGCTCAGTCATTATTGACGATGATTTTGGCTTCTCGCTTATATTGCCATCACCTTATGATGAAATCGGGGACAGCATTGAAAATATACCTAGTGATATGATATTTAAAGAAATATATGTTTCTGATTTTTCTTCGTGGCGGTCAGGTTATTGAATGAGGTTGAATGTTAATCTCTTGGAGACCAGGGTCAGTACCTGGACAGGGAAACGGGGCTGCATTACAATCACTTTCGCTACTACGACCCGGCGTGCGGGCGCTACACGCAGCCGGATCCGATAGGGCTGGCGGGTGGGGTAAATCCTTACGGGTATGTGCATAATCCGTTGGGGTGAATTGATCCGTTAGATCTAGCGGAATGTCCTACCAAGAAATATGAAGTTGGGCTTTTGATGATTTACAGCGGCGTTCAAAAGTTGGTGACGGATTGGATATTCACCATGCTGCTCAGAAGCACCCGGCAGGACAAGTTATATCTGGTTATGATCCTAAAACCACTCCATCTATAGCCCTTCCAAGAGCTTAACCTAAATTAATACCAACTATGAAAGGTCCGTTTACTGGGACAGCAAGAGATCTATTAGCAATAAGATATACGAGACCTTCGTAACTATACCAACGCTCCACCTTCAGCTATTAAAGATCTTATCAGGCTGAATAAAGAAATGTTTCCTGATGCTTTCAATAAATTAAGGTAAGTTAAATGGATGCTGAAAAATTTGTATATTTATTAAATGTTGTTGTGAAAGATGCAGCAGTAGAGGATATAATATCTATATTGGAATCTCCACCAGGTAGGAAACCATCAAAAGAATTGATTGATTTATCTAATTTTTATAATTCTCAGTCCGATGAGGCTAAGAAATTTATAAATCAGATAATTAAGTGTGCTGCTGATAATACTTTATTCGGTATTTTATGTGTTATCGATGGTGTGCGTGCAATGGAAGGTGATGAAGATAAAGGGCAGTTAGCTCTTACTTACCATAAAGATAACAAGACACCTGTTGTGTTAAACGAAAATAAAGATCTGCACGATCTATACAACGCCAATTAGACCCAAGCCGGAAAGAATACTCGATCTTACCGGCTATTTTTATGTGCTTTGTCTGCTAAACCCTGATCCCCCGGAACGCCTCTTTAGCGGCGGTCTTCATGCGGCCAGGAAAGTTCCCGCCAGAGCGACGCCGGGTTTTACCAGCAGCTCAGCTACACACAGACCGGCATGCTGACAAAGCAGAAAGCCGGGAATCAGAACACCGGACCGGATGAGCTTAACAGCAGTCTGGCGCGGGAATGGCTGTACGACAAAGCCTACAACCTGACCATGATTGCCGACTCACTGCGCGACACTGCGGTGCACAGCCTGACGGCAAACGACCAGATAAGTCATGCCACCTGGACAGGCAGCCAGAGTGTGCCGATGCGTGAAGAGCGCTTCACCTACGACAAAAATCTCAACATCGCCCGCCGCCAGACCTGGATAATAACCATACCTTCGTAACCACGAATGTGAAAAACACAGCATTCTGAAATTTTAACGGTATAGGACATATCCATATCAAATCCAACATCACGCAACTCTTTATCTATGAAATGAATCTTAGGCATGTGATTGTCGCCCTGATATAGAAATATCAAATGTATCTGCCGGGCCGCATATGAGCAGGCGCTGAAAACGACATACTTACGTCAACCAGACAGCAAGCATTGCAGCAGTCGCAGGTTGAGAGGCAGGAAAACGTAACGATAGTGTTCTCAAAATTTTATTTAATTAAATGCTCCATTAACAGGCTGGCACGCCTTTCGCCAGCCATTGCGGCCAGACGGCTGCCCAGTTGGAGCCATGCGCCATGCCGCTTACCACTGCCGTGTGGGCGCAGGTTTCGCCTGTCGCCTGCACAAAACGACGGGCGACCTCGGGGGGAATCGTTTTATCCGTGTCGCCGCTGAGATGCAGCTGTGGAATGTGCTCCAGCTTGCTGACACGGTCGATAGCGCTCAGTGCGTCAGGCATCGCGCTCACATTATGCAACTCGTTGACATAATTGACATCGAGATTACCCGCCACGGTGCGCAGCACCCGGACATCTCCACGCCGTTCGGCCAGTAGCGCCGCGATATTACCCCCGCCAGAATATCCCGTTAATTCAAGCGTCACGCCCGGATAACGCGCCGTAAAATGGCTTAGCGCATCGTCCATCGCCTTCAATACCTGCGGGGAGAAACGATCGGCGGTCCACCAGCGAACACTGCAATACGCAGGCAACGGCGGCCCTATAAACTGACATGGCCGGCCCAGATAGAGCACGCTGGCGTGAGTATCAGCGGCAGCCAGCTTCAGGCCAACGGGATTACGCGGAGTAGGATCCTCCGAGGGCCGCGTGCGGCTTTGCCAGGCAAATCCATCCCCTTCGATGTAGACATGCAGTGACGTCACGGTGGGTGCAATTCGACTCCAGCTGGCAATCAAAAAGGAATCTGTCTGAACATTTTCTCTGGTAAGACCTGTATCCTGCGCAATCTGGCTTGCCGTCTCCCGGGGTTCGACAGAAACGCAGCCCGCGAATAAAAAAGATAAATTAATCAATAAGGCTGCAAAGAATATATTCTGTTTAACCCGCAAAGCCATATCTCACCCTAAGTTAAATTAAAAACAACACAAAATTTATGGAATTATTTCTCGATGAAATAATTAAGCAAAGCTTATTGTTTTTTGCAACAAATTGTATATTCTGCGCCCGAACAATATCGGATTAATCCGAAGTTTCTCCATCTGCATTCTTACAACAATCGCAACTTTGTGACGGCTCACCATGAGAAAAAAATATCTTAGCCAGCTGATTTCTTTGCTAGTGGCTTCAACAGCAGCACAGGGGCTGCTGACGACCCATTCTATCGCAGCATCAGACGTTATCATCGACGCACCAATGTCCGGCCTTCAGGTGCTCGGCTCAAACGATGTTATTCGCGTGACCAATACCGGCTCCCTTAGCGGCGCGCCCACAACCGCGTTAACGCTTCAACAGGGGGCGACGGTCACTACATTCACCAACGAGGGCCTGATCACTGATATTAGCGATAATAATCTGCCCTTCAGTATGAATGTGGTGCAAATTGACGGTACGGCCGGTACGTTTGAAAATAACGGCATCATCCAAAGCGTTAATCAATACCATTATGGCAGTATCGTCGAACTGAGTGCGTCGGGCGTCGTGGATAATTTTATTAACCGTGGCACGATTCAAAATTCTCTGAATAATTTTAATATGGGGATGGATAATACCGGCTCCGTCGAAAATAACGGCCATATTCTTAATCTGACGAACACGGAAACCGGAACCATTACCGGCTATCGCGGTATTAATAACCTCGGCACTATTGATAGTCTGACCAATGCCGGCGTAATTACCGCTGCGAATAACAATTTTATGCCGTTGCCCGGGCAAAACGGCGCGATTTATAATCGCGGGATCATTGGTACGTTGCATAATACGGGCACGCTCCAGACCGGCACCCTCAATTATTTCGGCAGCGCCGGGGTGATTAACTGGGGGACGATCAACACCCTTATCAATGACAATCTGATCAGCGGTAGCGCAGACGCCATTACCAACTATGGCACCGTAGGTACCCTTGAAAACAATGGCCGCATTGCTGCGATTAACAATGGTATTTTCGCCAGCAGCTCCGACGGAAATGCTATCGCCGAGATCGTGAACAACGGCGAAATCTCGGGCGGCTATTACGGTATTTACCTTGCCAGCTACAGCAACCAGAATCCAGCCACTCAAATCATCAACAACGGCACCCTGAGCGGCGGCAACACTGCCCTGTATATCTACACGGATACCAACGCCAGCGCGGATATTACGCTGACCAACAACGGTGTGGTGAAAGGCGATATTTACTCCCAAAGCGCAGCACCGTTACTCATCAATGGTGGCATCACGACCACGGGAACCTTAACCGGCCAGAACGGGACAGGCACCCTCACCAGCCAGCACTCAGACGTCATCTTTGGCACCGGTTCACTGCTGCTGAACGATAACGTGAATGCGGCCACGGTCCAGAACCGTGGCGCGTCCTTGCAGGTCAATACAGACATTACAATTGCCGGGGATTACCACCAGAAAGCCGCGGCAGCGCTGATTTCAGGTATCTCCGATCTGGCAACCCAGAACGGCACGCTGATGACCGACAGCGGCTATGGTCGTCTGAATGTTACTGGCAATGCGACAATCGAAGAAGGTTCCAGCATCAACCTGGTCCGCACGGGTGGCACGTATCAGTTCGCGGAAGGCCAGCGCTATGTGGTGATCAATGCCGCAGGATCGGGCACCGATTACAACGCCGACAAGCTGAACTACAGCGCGATCGGCTACCGTGGCGCCGTGAGTGGCTCCGTTTATGAGACAGGGACGGACAAAGCGCTGGTCTTGACCGTGGGCGCCGAGCCTCCGGTTGTGACGCCGCCTGTAGTCACGCCACCGGTCGTAACACCGCCAGTGGTGACGCCACCTGTTGTGACGCCGCCCGTTGTAACACCACCGGTTGTAACACCGCCCGTCGTGACGCCACCGGTAGTAACGCCGCCCGTTGTGACGCCACCTGTTGTAACGCCGCCCGTTGTAACACCACCGGTTGTAACACCGCCCGTCGTGATGCCTCCCGTTGTAACACCGCCAGTGGTGACGCCGCCGACTCAGCCAACGCCAAAACCTGCGCTGGCGACGATCCCAAGCGCCACCGCGGCATTGGGCGGTCTGGCGAACTACACCGGGATCTCCTCTCCGCAGCTGTTGGATCTGTATAACGCCTCGTTAGCCATCCAGGGCAAAGACGAAGCCAATCGCGCGGGCGAAAAACTCTCCCCAGGCCAGAACATCAACACTAGCTCTGCTGCCGCCGTGGCGACCTCTACCGCTCAGGCGGTTGTGGGCGCGCACATTGATGCCGTGCGTAATCCGCACACCTCCGGCACCAGCGGCGTCGCGACCGGTGATGACTACACAAGCAACTGGATCGTCTGGGGTCAGCCGTTTGGCGGCTATGCGCGTCAGGACAGCAGCGCTGAAATCAGCGGCTACACGGCGAAATTTGGCGGTCTGATTCTGGGCGCCGACCGCTCGCTGGGTTACGACTGGCGTCTGGGCGCCGCCGTGAACTACAGCAACACCTCCGTGCACGGTAAAGGCAATCTGAGCGGTAACACCTCCACCGCCGACAACTACGGCATCATCGGTTACGCCGGTTACACGGGCGATCCGTGGTATCTGAACCTCTCTGCCGGTGTAAACCGCCAGAACTACAGCTCGGTTCGCCGCGCGGACTTCACCGGTTTCTCCGGTGCTGCGCAGGGTAAATTCAACGGTCAGTCCGTCACCCTGCAAACGGAGTTCGGCTATCCGGTCGCGCTGCCTGCCGACGTTGTCGTCACGCCGATTGCCAGCCTGACGTACGGGTATCAGCATGTGGATGACTATAAAGAGACAGGCGGTAACGGCATGGCGCTGGATGTGGGCAGTACCCACTCCCAGTCTGTGGTGAGCGATATCGGTGCCCGCATCGAGAAAACCTTCGCGACCGGTCTCGGCAGCCTGACGCCGTTCGCGCAGGTCTCGTGGATTCATCAGTACGATAACCGTCAGGTGAGCAGCCATGCGACCTACGCCGCCGATGCCGTCGGTGAAACCAGCTTTATCACCAAAGGCGCATCGCCGGTGGAAGATATGGCGGGTGTGGCGATCGGCAGCACGCTGTACGACGCCAACGATCTGAGCCTGGACGCGCGCTACGATCTGCAAGCAGGCGAGCGCTATCAGGCGCACACCTTCAGCCTGCGGTTGCGTAAGATGTTCTAATTGCTGTGAATAAAATGGGGCCGCACATGGCCCCATTTTTTTACCATGGGCGGCAAAACATTGAGTTTTTCATCGGGCGCGTTAATAGTAGTTCTTTTCCCGATAAGAAAATGCCATGAGCCAAACTGCACTCTCCTCTGCATTAAAGGGCGGCGCGCTGCTCCTGCTGCTGATCTTGATTTATACCGGCCTGTTTACCGGGGACCGCATCACCTGGATGATGGAAGTCACCCCCCTGGTCATCGTGGTACCACTGCTGCTCGCCACCCAGAAACGCTACCCCCTCACTCCCCTGCTTTACACGCTGATCTTCTTCCACGCGATCATTCTGATGGTCGGCGGAATGTACACTTACGCCAAAGTGCCCATCGGTTTTGAAGTTCAGGAGTGGCTGAATCTGAGCCGTAACCCGTACGATAAACTTGGACACTTTTTCCAGGGGCTGGTGCCTGCCCTGGCGGCGCGTGAGATACTGGTGCGCGGCGGTTACGTCAATGGTCGCAAAATGACGAGTTTTCTGGTGTGCTGCATCGCGCTGGCCATCAGCGCGACCTACGAGCTGATCGAATGGTGGGCGGCGCTGGCGATGGGACAAGGCGCGGATGATTTTCTCGGCACGCAGGGCGATCCCTGGGATACCCAGTCAGATATGTTCTGCGCCCTGCTCGGCGCGCTCACCACCGTCCTGCTGCTGGGACGTATTCATCAGCGGCAGCTGGAACGCATCTGAGGGATCGCCACCCATCGCCACCCCAAGCCGACCGTGGCGACCACGATTGTCAGGGTCGCTGCCATGTGCAGGGCGAAATCCAGGGGATGCACTTCGACGGAGTGGCAAAATGACAATAGCGTTAGCGCCATGCAGGCGACGCCTGCTCCTGCCGAGGCGAGACTTTGCAGGGGATGGAGGCTGCGGGTACGGCGCAGATAGCCAATAACCAGCAGCACCATCGGCGCGCTGACGGTCATCATAAAGACGTAGCAATTCACCGCGTCACGATGGTGAATCTGGGACGACTGGCCCAGATTTGCCAGCACGCAGCCCAGCCACACGATCAGCAGCGGCATAAACCACTTCCAGCTCAGGGGACGACGCCCGGCGATGCTGAGTAAAAACGCGTTGCGAATCGCCAGCACCCCCATCACAAACGTCAGCCCCAGTTGCAGCATGGCCAGCAGTGCGCCCGCCTGGGACCAGTCCGTCGCCACGCGCTGCAACAGCAAACTGCAAAGCCACCCGCTCGGCAACGCCATTAACGTCCACGACAGCACGCGCCAGCCATCGCGCCACGGACGGGTGACGGGCTGCGCCTGCCGACTCAGTTTTTCGATTAACAGCTCATGATCGGTCATGATTCGCTCCCATCCGGCGAAGATTGGTAATAGCCCTGTGCAGCAGGGATTTCACCGCAGAGATCGTCAGATTGTGACGGCTTGCCGCCTGCGCAAGCGTCATCTCCTGCAGATGAATATGTTCCACGATTTGCCGCTGGCGGGCGGGCAGCCTGTTGAGGATCAACGCCAGCTCCTCCTGCTCGTCCTGATGTTCCACGCTCTCGACAGCCGCGACGTTGGCCAGCGCCTCTTCCGTATCCGTTTCCCGGCGTAATTTCCGCCCATGATGGCGCAGCGCATCGACCGCCCGAGCCTGAGTAATCGCCATCAGCCAGGGTAAAAAGGGGCAGTCTGGATCGTAGGTATGGCGAACCCGATGCACCGTCAGCAGCACATCCTGGATGACATCTTCCACCAGCGCCGGATCGAACACCTGTCGGCGCACTATCGCGCGGATAGCCGGAACGATCGCCCGCAATAACTGCGTATAGGCGTGACGATCGCCAGCCTGCGCTTTTGTCATCAGCTCAGGCCAGGCCTCGCGCGGGGCAAGTCCGTTATCCATGTTCCGCCATGACGTTACCTCATGCTTTTTTGCCAGCCGCCTGATTCAGGGCATTCACCACGATTGAGGGCGTCAGCACCTGCGGGAGCACGTGCGGCGCGCTTCCGTCTGCCGGATAGACCACGTACAGCGGCAGACCGCCCTGGCCGAACGTGTTCATCGCATCATCGATGTCCGCGTTAAATTTGGTGGAGTCTGCCACCATATACACTGCGCCAGTGCGGGCCATCGCCTCTTTCACCGCCTGCGTTGAGAGCGAAGTGCGATCGTTCACCTGACAGGTGATGCACCACGACGCGGTAAAGTTTACGAAGATCGCTTTGCCGTGACCGCGCAGGGCCTCCACGCTCTGCGGAGACCACTTCACGGGCGCCGCGTTATCCGCCACTGCGGTCACAGGCGCCGTTGATCCTGCGTTGATCGCCCTCGGTAACGGCACGATGGCGACAACAAAAAACGCCACCGTGATAGCCAGCAGCACTTTGTAAGAGTGACCGAGATAACGTCTGCGCTGCGCGATACCGTACAGCCACGCGGCAAAGCTCACCACCACTGCGCTCGCCAGCATCACCGCCAGCGCCGTGGTGCCAGCCTGCTGCGCCAGCACCCACACCAGCCAGGCAAAGGCGCCCAGCATCGGAAACGCCAGCCCACGCTTGAGCACATCCATCCACGCACCAGGGCGCGGCAGGCGACGGGCAATTGCCGGGAACAGGGAGACGAGGGTAAAGGGGGCGGCAAAACCGAGCGCCAGCGCGAAGAAAATGGCCAGTGAAACCGCAGGCGGCTGCACCAGAGCATAGCCCACGGCACCCGCCATAAACGGCGCGGAGCACGGCGTGGCCACCACAATCGCCAGCGCGCCGGTCAGGGCAGAACGAACAAACGCTCCGCGACCGACAGAGATCTCCCCTGCCCGCTGCAGCGACAGCCCGACCTCAAATACACCGAGCAGGTTGAGCGCAGCCCCGAGAATAATCAGCGCCAGAACCGCAATCACCAGCGTCGACTGCAGCTGAAATCCCCATCCCACGGCGGTGCCCCCGGCGCGCAGCGCCAGCAGCAGCGCCGCCAGCACCATCATGGTGAAAATCACCCCGAGCAGAAAACCTAGCCCTTCGGTTCGTGCGCTTTTCGTGTCGCCCTGATGGCGCATGATCCCCAGCGCTTTAAGGGAGATCACCGGGAAAACACAGGGCATGAAATTCAGGATCACGCCGCCCAGAAAGGCGGCAAAAATAGCGGTTAACATAGCAAACCTCGAATGCGAACGTCGGCGTTAATCAGGAGTGCGATTTCGCATATTGCTTCACGGCGTCCATCGTTTTCTGAATGTGCGCATCCGGGTTGCGGTCGGTGTAGCTCAGCAGAATTTTGCCATCCGGGGCGATGACGAAAGAGGTGCGATCGGAGAGGGTTTTACCGTTCATCTGCATCAGCGTTTCATACTCGGCCGCCACTTTCGCGCCGGGATCGGCTGCCACCGCAAACTTATCGCGGCACTCCAGTTTCGAGAATTCATCCACCTGGTCGACGTTCCCGGCTGTCACCCCCACCACCGTGGCGCCCAGTTTTTTGAAATCATCCGTCGCTTCGGCGAAGGCGTGGGCTTCCAGCGTGCAGCCCTTGGTAAACGCCGCCGGGAAGAAATAGAGCACCACCGGCCCTTTTTGCAGCGCCTGCTGTAAGGTGAACGTCAGCGGTTTACCGCCGAGCGCGCCCTGAAGGGTAAAATCGGGCGCTTTCGCTCCGGCTTCGAGCGCGGCCTGGGTGTTCATGGAAAACAGTGAAAGGGTCAGTACGGCGGCGGCAGACGCGATTTTCAAACGTTTCATGGTCAACTCCATCAGGGAAAAGGGGGGCTATCTGAATAATAGTTCGTTAGCCCGCGAGCAAAAGTTTCGCCCGACCATAAAAAATTTATCGCTGTTAGCTAAATTTACGCACCAGGAAATCGAGATCCTCTTCTTTTACCGCTCTGGCAAGGTAATACCCTTGAAAACTTTTGATGCCAGCGGCCGATAAGGTATTAAATTTTTCCTCGCTATCCACCCCTTCGGCGACACAGGCAACGCCAGTAATATCGCTGTAATACTGCATCGCTTTAATCAGACTGAAATCACTGTCATTTGCGGCAAATTTATCAACGATATCTTTATCCAGTTTCAGGCCATCAAAAGGAATTTGTCTCACCGGGAACATAACGTGATCGCTTGAAAAACAGTCATCTAAAAACAGTCTGCACCCCGTTTGGCGCAGGCGCTGCATGGTGTCCGCAATCCCTTTATCCAGCGTTACATCAATCGTTTCGGCGAACTCAAACACCAGTTTTTCTGCCCAGTGTTCATCACTTAACATTTCAACGGCTTTTTTTGCCATCCCTGGTAAGGCATTTCCGGATGCCAGTTCAGGCGGGATATTAACGGAGAAATAATATTTTCCATTATATTTGTTAATCCCGCGAACAGCGGCATCAATAACCAGAGCCATCAGCTGCAACCAGATATTTTTATCATGCATGTTCGCCAGAAAATCTGCCGGTTTAAGGATGACGCCTTTACGATTCCAGCGCAGTAATATTTCAAAGCCAACGCCTCTTTTATCACTGTCGGTAATAATCTGATACACCGGGAATATCTCTTTATTTATCAGCGCGGTGGTGAAACGCCCGTCTAAATAAGCATTATCATGACTCACAGGCTCGCCTGAAACAGCGAATGTCGCCCGAAACAGCGCGCCACGGCTTAAAAAGGTATTGATCAGCTGCAATTTCCGCAGGCCCTCTTTGCGATAAACGTATATCGTTTTGATCGCCAGACCACAGGCTTTTGCCTGGGCTTTGACCGACACGCCACGATAGAAAGAGAGCACAGAATCTAACTCCCGGCTCGTCAAACCCTTTTCAAAACAATCTTTTACTTTTCTCTCAAGGAACGCGGCCTCTTCCAGCGGCGGGAACACTGCCGTCACAATATCCTGACAGGGGTGCGATAAATTCGCGACGCGTATATTTCTGAGTTTATTTTTATCCCTGATCAAACTGTACAATGTGCGGTAAAGCCAGTTTGCCGGTAATTGACTGTAAATAAGGACAGTGACTTTCGCAGGTTTGGCGTTGAGCAAGACGATCATTTTTTTCAACGAACCTAAAATTTCGCAGATATCTCCTTTAAGGAATACAGAAATCGTTGCACCTGCACTGGCGTATACCGCATTCAGTTCTTCCTGGGATGGCTCATCACCATCGACCATAATACGGTAAGCGCAGATCCCGCTGTTATTCAGAAGCATTTCATACCCTTGCCAGGCATAGCTGCAGGAAGAAATGACGTATCGATTCTGAAAACGTTTCAGGTAGTTGGCACGTGCATCCCAGGCCATGATAATCTCCAGCGAAATATAAATGAGGGTAAAAATGTTTATTGCGAAAAGACGATAGCTGGCAAAATCAATGACCAGAAATAAAAAGAATGATGTTTGCGAACGCCTTTGACACCTTCGCCACTGCGTCTCTGAATAGCGAGATCATAACAAACAAGGAATGTTATCACCATAGATTTAATATCGTATTTTTGTATAAAACAGGTGTCTCCTGTGTTTTTTGTTTAAAACAAAAACATTACTCATCGCGACAGGTGGACATATTTACGTTAATTACCCAACGTATTTAACGTAAATATGTTCATTCAGTAAACATCCACACATTTATTCAACTTTATTTCGTCATCCTCTGCCCACCACGCAAATACACACTTCCTGAATATTATTCATAAATACCAAAAGTAAATTCCACTTATCACATGTATAATAGTGACGCTAAACATTCAATAGAGAAATGAATACCCCCATTGGCTCGTCTCAACATAGGACAACCGTATGGATATCCATATATCATCAAGGGCTTTACTGCTTCGAAGGGATGTGATTAAAAATAATCCAAGATTCAGCGAAGCAATAAAACAACACTTCACCATTAATGATGCCATCTACAAAAAACAACCGTTGTTCTACAAAACGATGCTCCAGGAGTCACGGTTCAATATTGTGTTATCGATGTGCTGTTTTGTTTTTGGCGATCAGGCTTCTTCAGTATCAGAAATAAAAGAATTATGTACCCGCTATAAAATTGCCAGTCCAAACAGTGTTATAGCCATTATCACTTTACTCAGAACCACCAACAGAATTAAAACCTGGCGGTGCACCGAGGATCGGCGCAAGACCATCATCGAACCAACAAAAAAAGGGGTAGACGAACTTAAAAATTATATGTCTGGGGCCTTTTTACCCGTAAGCACTTTATATCCTGATTACAACGTCAATATTAACCTGCTGGATAATGATACGCTCAGACACAGTTTTTTCCGGCGGGCCGCAGAATATCTTTTTCGTGGTGTCACCTTTAAAAAGATTTTGCCAGAGGTAGGGTTATTTATTGAGAAAGATGGCGGGCGCATGATCATGCTGTATCTTTATCTGCAGGCGATGAAGAATAAAAATGCTCACGGTGCCACTATTGATTATTCAGCCAGCGTGCTGGCAAAAGAGTTTTTCGTCTCCAGAATTCATGTAAACCGGATCATAAAATCCGCTCAAGAGGCCGGCTATCTGAAAGAGCGAGAAGATGGACGCATCAGTATTTATCCAAATTTTTTACAGCTGGTCGAAAACTATGCCGGACTTTACTTTGCCTACGTCACGCATTATCTGAACATACATCCTAAAGAGCGACTGTCTTCTGTCTGATTAAATTCCACGGGAAAATTGAACTGGCGAGCGGTTTTCCGATCGCCAGTATTCATTATCTTTCGCGCAGGGCCTCTTTGGTTTTATTCAACGGTTTCAGCAGGTAGTCAATGATGGTTTTACTGCCCGTTTTAATATCCACGGTCGCAATCATCCCTGGAAAAACAGGAAATTCTTTCCCCTGCTTATTCGTCAGGTGATTACTCGTGGTTCTGATATAGACCCGGTAATAGTAAACATCTCTTTTAACATCATCCTGAATCGTATCAGGAGAAATCATGGTCACTTCGCCTTCCAGCCCGCCATAGATGGAGTAGTCATAGGCCGTCACTTTGACCAGCGCTTTTTGCCCTGGATGGATAAAGGCCACATCGCGCGGGGAAATTTTGGCTTCAATCACCATCTGATCGTCGAGCGGCACCAGGCTCAACAATTTTCCATTTGGCGGGATTACGCCCCCGACGGTGGTGACATCAATATCTTTAACAATTCCGCGAACCGGCGCGTTGAATGTCAGACGGGTGAGGGAATCTTCACGCCCTTTCATCACCGAACGCTGGGCTTCGATTTCGGCATTCGCCTTGGCTAACTCTTCACGGGCGCGAACGTAATACTGGTTTTGCATTTCCGTGATTTTATTCTCAAGCTCATTTTTTTGACGCTCAAGACGCAGAACTTCCACCTTGCTGGCCGCCCCCTGGGTGACCAGCGGTCGGGTCAATGATAGCTCGCGCTGGATAAGTGTTACCCCCCGACGCAAACCGGTAAGCCCTTTTTCCAGGCTGTCGCGGCGAGAGTGATACAGCGCGGTCTCCTGTTTGACCAGCTCAACGTCATCGTCCAGCTCTTGCGGGAAGACCAGCGCACTTTGATTGGCCTCCGCGTTCAGGCGCGCGGCGGTTGCCATCGCGGCATTCAGCCGGGATTCACTCTCCAGCACGCTGGACTCGGTTTTGGTGCGATCCAGCTGCGCCAGCTGTTGCCCACGCTCGACGATATCCCCCTCGCGCACCAGCAGCTTATGAATAATCCCCCCTTCCAGCGACTGAATAACCTGCTCATGCGAAGAGGGGATCACTTTACCGCTCCCGGTGGTCACTTCATCAAGCTGGAACATACTTGCCCAGATCGTGAAGAGGGCAAAGAGCGCAAACAGAGACCATGCCACCAGCGTCGAGCGCGGGAGTTTAGGCTCCTGCAGACGGCTGTTGAAACGAGAAAAATCACTCATGCCATCCCCTCCTCGGTTGCGGCCTTCGCGGGAGCGGACGGCTTCATTTTCACGGTGCGCTGCGCCGCCTTCTGCGGGGCCATACCATGGTTATTCAGGATTTTGTCGCGCGGGCCATCCATAATAATTTTGCCGTTTTCCAGCACGATGATGCGATCGACCAGTTCCAGAATCGGCAGACGATGCGTGGCCACCACCAGCGTTCGCCCGTCGCCGAGCCAGTTTTTGAGATGATGGATAAACTGCTTTTCGCTCACTTCATCAAGCCAGGCGGTCGGCTCATCGAGCAGCAGGATATTCGGTGCGGTCAATAATGCGCGCGTCAGCAACAGGGCCTGTCGCTGGCCGCCAGACAACCCGGCCCCGCCTTCGCTGATCACATAGTTCAGCCCCATTTTTTGCTTGCGAACAAACTCCAGCGCCCCGCTAACGGTTAATGCCTGATGAATCTCCTCGTCAGTCGCCAGCGGATTCCCCATCACAATGTTGTCGCGCACGGAGCCAAAAAACAGGCGTGCCTGCTGGCTGAGGAACTGCATATCGCGGCGCAGATCGGCCGTGTCGAGGTGATTCAGCGCCACATCATCGAGCAAAATGGTGCCCTGCTGCGGTTCCTGCATCCCCGCCAGAAGCTGTAACAGCGTGCTTTTACCGGAACCGTTACGCCCCAGAATCGCAATCCGCTCGCCCGCATTGATGGTCAAACGGGGGATGTTCAGAACGTTTTGCTTCTCTTCTTCGTCGTAATAAAAGCCGACCTCCTCCAGCACGTAGTGGCCGCGCAGATGGGCTTTATGCACCTTTTTACCCTGCAGGGGATCGTCAATCGGACGCTGCATCAGGTCGTCCAGCCCCTTGCGGGCCACTTTTGCCGACTGCCAGCGCGACAACACGCCGGAAATTTGCGACAGCGGCGCGATAGTGCGCGAGGCGAGAATCGATGTCCCCACCAGCGCACCGGTGGTCATGTCACCGCTGATCACCAGATAACAGCCAATCAGCAGGACCACAGCATAGACAATCGACTGAACTTCCTGCGTCCACGTCAGAAGCAGGCCGGTGAGCCAGCGCTGTTTCATCCCGACGCTCGCCGCCACGTCGTTCGAGTTGTTCCACTGGTTCTGAAAACGCTGCTCCGCGCGCATCAGTTTGATGTCTTCGATGCCCTGCACCGCCTCGACCAGCGTGGCGTTACGAATGGCCGATTCGCGCATCCCTTCCGTGGAGAGCTTTCCGAGCGGACGCTGGATCAACAGACCCGGAATCAGCAGCAGCGGCACCGCAAGCAGCACCACCAGCACCAGCGGGCCGCCGATCATCCACAGGATGAAAACGAACAGCAGGAAAAACGGCAGATCGGAAATCGCCGCAATCGTCGTGGAGGTGATCAGCTCGCGAACAGACTCCAGCTCGCGGATCTGAGCGATAAAGGAGCCGGTTGATTTTGAGCGGGCGCCGTTTTTAATGCGCAGGGCGTGGGCGAACACCCGCTCCGAAATGCGCAGATCGGCACGCTTCCCGATCACGTCTGAGATATGCACCCGCAGCATACGCATCACAAATTCGAAGGTGATGGCGAGCATCACGCCGCCAAACAGCACCCACAGAGTGGCCTCAGACTGGGAGGGCACCACGCGATCGTAAACCTGCATGGAAAACACCATTCCAGACAGGGCCAGCACGTTCGCCACCAGCGCCACCAGCATGATGTCGCTGTAGCGACGCCAGTCTTTCAGCGCCAGCTGCCAGAACCAGTTCTTTTCATAAGGTTTGATGTAGTCATCGACCCTCGCGTCGGGCGTCGATTCCAGCGGGCGCAGCACGATTAACCCCGTCAAACGGGTACCCAGCGCGTCGCGCGTCAGGCTCGTTTCCAGTCCACCGTCACCGCTGAACTGCAGGCTTACGTTGCCCTCTTTGTCCATCCGGTTGATGACCGCAACCTGCCCGCCATCAAACTCCGCTAACAGCGGCAGACGCCACGGATCAATCAGTGCCGCATCCGCCGGCACAACGCGCAGTCTAAGCCCAAGCTGGCGTGCCATATCGTTGAGCACCTGCTCTCGCGGAGAGTGGCTCTCGTGATGAATCGTGACCCGGACGTGTTCTTGCGAATAGTCCAGCCGGTAATGTTTTGCAACGAGCACCATGGCTTCAAGCCAGGGTTCGTACTGCGGGTGAGTCTTCATTTTGCAACGTCCTGTTCAGGGCGGTGATGTCGCTCTGAAATGATATCCCTGTGGAACGGCCAGAATGTAAACCCTTTCTGAACGTGTCGACAAAAATACCTTAATATTTATGTGGTTAGTCGTATTACTGTAAAGATACGAAAAATGCCGCGAGAATCACTTCTCGCGGCCTGAGGTTTACGCAACTAACAGCTGATGGTTTGCCAGCAAGGTGGCCAGATCCGTCTGTACCCCGTTCAGAGTGACCACCGTGGTCGGATCGAACTGGCTGCCCGTTCCGTCGCGGTCGATCTGAATTTCGGTGTTACTGCCGTTCTGCACCACGCGCAGGTAATCCGTAATATTCCCTGCACTGCTGTCCAGAGTGGCGACACCGTTGACATAGCTCGCCGAGGCGGTGCCGGTATATCCGCTGTCGGATAACAGCTCGCGCAGGTCGATACGGTCGGTATCCGCCGTCCCTTCCCAGGTCCCGACGGTAAAGCCGTTAACCTGATCGCTGCCGTTACCGCCCGTGGCGTCAGCGGCGTTGATGAGCTTGTACAACAGCGTGTCGTGCCCGCCGCTGCCAATATTGAAGGTGTCGTTCCCGCCACGGCCTTCGAACTGGTTATCCCCGCTGTTGCCGGTGATCACGTCGTCGAAGTCTGAGCCAGCAATCCCTTCAATATTCTTCAGGGTGGTGGTGTTAAACCCGGTGTCCTGGGCCGTCGTGACGCTCAGGTCCACCGTGATGCCCGCGCTCGCATTGCGGTAATCGACCACATCCATCCCGCCGGTGTTGCTCCAGGTATCGTGATCCGACGTGGTGCTCCAGCCGCCGGAACCGTTGTAGGTATAACTTCCTTCTTCGGCGATAAAGGTGTCGTTATAGCCGGTCCCGGTCAGCGTTCCGCTGTGACCCCCCGTCGCAGCATCGGCGGTTAGCACGTAGCCTTCTTTGCCGTTGCCTGCTTCCAGTCCGTCCCAGGTCACGTTGGCGGAAGCACCGTTAGTGAACTTCACAATCTCTGCGGAGTAGGTTTCATCCGGATTCAGGCCGTAGAAACTGACCAGCGCCGAGCTGTCATTCACCCCGAAACCGGACTGGGCGTTGATGATTTGCGACGCCACCAGCTCACCGCGCGCGTTGTACAGATTCACGGTGTTGCCGTAATAGCTGTTGATGCCTTCGCTATCGACAATACGCAGGTGCATGGCCGTGCCGTCTGCAATGGTCTGTTTGTTCTGCACATAGACCACTTTGCCGTTTTGCTGAGACACCAGCAGATCCTTCGCGCCATCCCAGTTGTAATCCACCGCCGCAATCCCGGTGACATTCACCAGGCCAGTTGCCAGCTGGCTTGACGTCCACGTCGTTCCGTTATTGTTGTTGGTGAACAACGTCGCGGTTTGCGATCCGCCGTAGGTGCTGAACTTGATCACGTCCATTTGGCCGTCACCGTTCCAGTCCACCGCCGCCGACAGATAACCCGCCGTAGCGTTTGAGGCTTCCACCGCACTCTTCGAGGCCGACAGCTGGCCGTTACCGTCGTTGTAATAGATCACACCGCCGGTATTGCCGTAGCTGCTGCCGAGATAGAGATCCATATACCCGTCGCCGTTGAAATCAGCCCAGGTCATCGACGCCGCCGTGGTGGTGTTTGCCGCGTTCACCACAAACACGTTGGTGATGTTTTGCCCGACAGTGAGCGTGCCATTCCCGCCGTTATTGATGACCGTCATCGAGTACGCACCGCTGCGGTTGGTGTGCTGGACGATATCCACGGTGCCGTCGTTGTTAATGTCCACCCCGGAGATTTCACGTCCTGAGTCAAACTGGCCGTAGAAACCGCCTTCCCCGCCGGTTCCATCCGGTGTCAGCGTCCCGTTGTTGTTGATCAGGTAGGTCAGGGAGTCCATCCCGGCATCGCCGTAGGCCATGTCCAGATAACCATCACCGGTCTTGTCGTAGGCAATCACGCCGCCGTACCAGATAGTGGTGCCCATCGCCAGCTGGCTGGCGGTGTAGCTGGTGCCGTTGTAGGTCCACATCACCTGCGTTGAACCGGCGTAGGTGGTCTCGGTGGCGAAAATATCCGCTGTACCGTTTCGGTCGAAATCTGCCGCCGTCTGGCTCACCACGTTATAGCCACGGGTGTTGGTCAGGGCGGTATTGCTGTAGGTCGACATATCGCTGCTGGAATACGAGCGTCCGTTGGCGATGATATTCCACAACCCGCTGCTGTTCATGCCGAGCGTCATGGTGGAGTTGTCGCTGCTGCCGGTGGTGCTGGCCCAGTCGGTATTCACCGAGTCGGTTCCGATGGTCAGGCTGCCGGTAGTGGTGCCTGTCGTGTTGCCGTTACCCGCGCTGCTCTTCACCTGCGCCGTCACGCTGTAGCTGCTGGCAGCCAGCGCATCACCGTCCGGTATCTGCACATACCAGGTGTTGTGATTCGGGTCGACCACCACCGCACCGCCGGTTTCGGAGGTGTAGGTTTTGCCGTTAACCGTGACCACCAGATACTCGCCGTTGGTCAGATCAGCGGACAAGGTCCCGCTCAGGATCGGCGTGGTGTCCGACGTGGTCTGCCCGGTGATCGCCGCCGTAGTGGTCGGAATGCTGGTATCGACGCGCAGCACGAAATCATCGGAATCCGTGGTGTTCCCCGCCGTGTCGGTGACACGCAGCACGTAGGTGTGGTTGCCGTCGATCAGACCGCTGTCCTGGAAGTACCAGCTGGTCGCCCCGTTCATCGTGACCTGACCCAGCTTCACGCCGTCGCGGTACAGTTCGGCAATTTCCCCCGCCGCCAGGGCCTGATTCAGCGTCCCGTTGATCTGTGGCGTGGTGTCATCGGTGGCGACAGACGACCCGAAATCGCTCTGGCGCTCGCCTTCGTTGTCCGTGTAGCTCACCACGGTACCCTGCGTGACAGGCGGTGTGGTATCAACCGTCACCACCTGCTGCGCGGTCGAGCCGACGTTGCCCGCCTCATCGATAATGCGCACCTGGTAGGTGTGGTCACCTTCCGGGAGCACGCGAGGATCGGTGTAGCTCCACTGCGTCTGCGTCACCGTGGCATCGGTCCAGGTGGCACCGCCATCCATACTAATCTGCACGCGCTCGTCGCTGGCAAGCGCTCTGCCAAGCGATCCGCTGACCGTCAGGGTGGTATCGTTGGTGATAAAATCACTCGCGGATTGCCCGGTGTCATCGCTGATGGCATCAACCGTAATGCCGTATTGCGGTGCCTGGGTATCGACAGTCACCACCTGCGAGGTGGTCGCGCCCACGTTGCCAGCCTGATCCACCACGCGAACCTGATAGCTATGGTCGCCATCGCCCAGCGTACGCGTGTCGGCATACTGCCATTGGGTGCCGTTGACCGTGGCATAGACCCAGGTCTGCCCACCGTCGAGACTCACCTGGACAAACTCATTCGCCCCGAGCGTTGCCCCCAGCGTGCCATGCAGCGTGTAAGAGGTTTCGCTGGTCAGGAAGTCATTGTTATCAAAGCCAGTATCGACGGTGATGTTATCCACCGTAACGGTAATCGCCGCATCAGGCGCAATCGTATCGACGGTCACCTGCTGATGAGCGGAATCCCCCACGTTACCCGCCGTATCAATGACGCGTACCCAGTAGTCATAAGTCTGGTTTTGCAGCGTGCGGCCGTCCGCGTAGTACCAGCTATTGCCTACCACGGTGACGTTCTGCCAGGTATTGCCGCCATCCAGGCTAATCTGCACGTATTCGCCGTCCGACAGCGTCGCGCCCAGCGAGCCGTGCAGGGTCAGGGAGGTATCCTGGGTGACAAAGTCACTGTTGCTCAGCCCGGTGTCGTCGCTGATGCTGTCGATGGTGACGGTTTTACTCGCGTCCGGCACCACCGTATCAATGGTCACCACCTGGCTGGTGGTGGCGCTGATGTTGCCTGCGTCGTCAATCACGCGCAGCTGATAGTTGTAATCGCCGTCGGCCAGCGTGCGGCCATCGACCCAGGTCCAGCCCAGGCCGCTCACGCTCACGTTGGTCCAGGTGACGCCACCATCAGTGCTGATTTGCGCGTGTTCGCCGTTGCCCAACGCCGCGCCCAGCGTCCCTTTCAGGGTGATCTGGTTATCGCTGGTAATAAAGTCGCTGCCGGACAGCCCCGTATCCTGGGTCACGGAATCCACGGTAATGGTGGTCGAGGCCGGTGCAGTGAGATCGACCACCACGTTCTGGCTGTCGGTCGCACCCACGTTACCCGCGTTATCCACCACCCGGACCTGATACGTGTAAGTCCCGTCCGTCAGCGTGCGGCCATCGGTATAGCGCCATTGCGTGCCGGTGACCGTCAGATCGCTCCAGGTCACGCCGCCATCAAGGCTGATCTGCGCCTTCTCGTTATTGCCGAGCTGTGCGGTCAAGGAGCCGTTGACGATAACCTGATTATCGTTAGTGATGAAATCGCTGCTACTCAGGCCGGTGTCGTTGTGCAGAGAATCAATGCTGATCCCCATCGACGGCGCGGTCAGATCCACCGTCACGTTATGGCTATCGCTGGCGCTGTTGCCGATGGTGTTGCTGACCTCGGCTTGAATGACATATGCGCCACCGTCGGCCAGAGCGGTCACATCCGCGCTGCCCAGGGTGTATTCCCAGCTGCCGTCGTTTTGAACGGTTGTGGTGTAAGTTTTGCCGTTCAGCGTGAGGGTGACCGTCCGGCCCGCAGGCGCGTCGGTGGTGCCGCTGATCACCAGCGGGGTGCCGTGCTCTGCGGCGTTGACAATGTCATCGTCGGCAAAGGTGTTGATGCTGATGGTCGGCACGTCACCGTTCAGGGTCACGTCATGCGTGGTGCTGCCAGGGTTTCCGGCTTTATCGCTGACGGAGGCGGTAATGGTGTAATCACCGTCGCTCAGGCCGAGGAAATCGCGCCCGGAGACAAACACCGACCATTTACCGTCAGCGTCAACCATCGCCTGATAGCTGTGGCCGTTGAAGGTTACCGTCACCCTCTGGCCCTGTTCGGCGGTCGTTGTGCCGCTGAGGGTTTGCCCCGCCAGCTGTTCGCTATTGTTCACGATATCGTCGCCCGCCACGGTATCAATAGTAATGACCGGCGCAACGGTATCCACCGTCAGGGTATGGGTGGTCTGCCCGCTGTTACCGGCTTTATCGCTTACCGACGCAGTGACGGTTAACGCCCCTTCGTTCAGCGCCGCGAGATCCGTTGCCGGAACATTCAGCGTCCAGGTTCCGTCGCTGGCGATCTGGGCGGTATAGGTCTTGCTGCCCAGCGTGACGGTGACCATTTGCCCCGCTTCCGCGCTGGACGAACCGTGGATCGTCAGCGGCTGCTGCTGTTCGACAGCATTCAGAACATCGTCGCCCGCGAGCGTGGCGACACTGACCACCGGCGGCGTGGTATCGACGCTCACCGTGTGGGTGGCTGACGCACTGTTACCCGCGCTGTCCTGGGCGGAGACGGAGACCTGATAGTGTGCGCCATCTGCCAGCCCCGCGACGTCTGCCGCAGGAACAGTGGTTGTCCAGGAGCCATCGCTCTGGATGTTCGCCGTATAGTTTTTACCATTCAGCGTAACGGTCACCTGCGTCCCGCTGGCGAACTGGGTGCTTGAGCCGCTGATGGTCAGCGCGCTGCCCGCTTCCGCCGCGTTAATCACATCATCGCCGCTGATGGTCGCCACCGTCAGCGAGACAGAAGCGGTGTTCACCACCACGTCGTGCGTCTGGGTGCTGCTGTTACCCGCGCTGTCCGTCACGGTGGCGCTGATGGTCACCGTACCGTCCTGCAACGCTGAAATCACGCTGGCTGGCACACCGACGCTCCACTTGCCGCTGGCATCCACCGTGGTGGTGTACTGCTGGCCGCCGATCGTGATAATGAGCTTATCGCCCACCGCCGCGCCCGTCGCCGTACCGCTGACAATCTGCGCCTGTCCGTGCTCAACGCTGTTGATGACGTTATCGCCAGCCACCGTATTGAAGCTGATAACGGGCGGCGTGGTATCGAGAGTGATCGCCTTGCTGGCGCTGCCTGGGTTTCCGGCGTTATCGCTCACACTGACCTGCACCGAATAGCCGTTATCCGCCATCGCTGCCAGATCGCCCGCCGGAACAGAGAGGTTCCAGCTACCGCCAGCCTCTACCTGGGCGGTGTACGTTTTACCGCCCAGCATGACGGTCACCGTCTGGCCCACTTCTGCGGTAGTGGTACCGGAAATCACAATCCCTGCAGCGGCTTCGCTACCGTTAATGACGTTATCCCCGGCGACCGTATCAATCGTGACGGTCGGCGCAGTGCTGTCGACGCTGTATTCGCGACCCGCCGAGGCGCTGTTGCCGTTGACGTTGGTGACGCTCACCTGCACGCTGGCGTCGCCCTCTTTCAGCCCGTTCAGATCCGCCGATGGCACCGTGACGGTCCATTTCCCGTCCGCATCCACCTGCGCGGTATAGGATTTCCCGCCAAAGGTAATGTTGACCGTCTGATTCGCTTCGACGTTCGTGGTGCTGCCAGAGAGCACCAGGTCCGCCCCTTTTTCCGCCGCATTGATCACATCGTCGGTCGTAATGGCATCGATACTGATCGCCACGTCCGCCAGATCGACTTTCACGTCGTGGTTGATGGAGACCGGATTTCCGGCGCTGCTCTGGCCAGCCACCGTAATAGTGATGTTGCCTGCCGCCAGCGCACCGACGTCTGCCGCAGGAACGGCGGCGCTCCAGGTGCCGTCCGCCAGCACTGTCGCCGGATAGGTTTTGCCGTTGACGGTGACGGTCAGGGCGCTGCCCGCCGGGAGGCCGTCGCTGTCGCCTGTGATAATCAGGTTCTGCCCGTGTTCGATGCGGTTGATCACGTCATCGCCCGCCACGGTATCCACGCGCAGACCCGGCAGGCTGGCGTCGATGGTGATGTCGCGCTCGCCGGAACCGCTGTTACCCACGCCATTGGTGACGGAGGCGGTGACGGTCAGATCGCCGTTGCCCAGCGCCGTCAGCACGTCCGCCGGGACATTCACCGACCAGCTCAGATCGTTCTGCACCGTGGTGGTGTAGGTGTTACCACCAATGGTGACGGTCACGGTGTTGCCCTGCTGGGCGTTCACCACCGTGCCGCTGATGGTCTGGCCCGCCGCCACTTCGTCGGCATTAATCACGTTATCCGTAGCAATGGCGTTGATGGTGACGCCTGGCAGCGCCGTATCCACCTGCAGGTTTGCACTGCCGCTGATACTGTTGCCCACGCCGTTGGTGGCGCTGGCGTTAAGGGTGTAGTTTGCTTCGCCGAGACCCGCGAGGTCGGCTGCCGGTATTGTCAGGCTCCAGCGGCCATCTGCGGCCGTTGTGGCGGTGTACTGCTTACCGTTCAGCGTGACCGTCACCCGTGTGCCTTCGGCCAGGTTTGCGCTGATCCCGTCGACGCTCAGGTCTTGACCTTTTTCTACGGCGTTCAGCACGTTATCGCCGGAAATGGCATTGAAGCCCAGAGACGGCAAACCGGTATCGACAGTTACGTTATGGCTGCCGCTGCCGGTGTTGCCTGCTGCATCGGTGACGTTCACGGAGACCGTCACCGAGCCATCGCTGAGCGCCGAAATCACGCTGGCTGGCACGCCAACACTCCAGTTGCCGCTGGCATCCAGCACCGTGGTGTACGTCTGGCCGCCGATGGTCACAGTCACGCTATCGCCTGCCGCCGCGCCGGTTGCTGAACCACTGATGATTTGCGCCTGAGCATGCTCGGCCACGTTAATGACGTCATCGCCCGCGATGGTATTGATAGTGATCACCGGAACGGTGACATCCACCGTCAGGTTGCGATCGACCGACGCCGGGTTACCGGCTTTGTCAGCCACCGAGGCGTGGATCGTGGTAACGCCGTCCGCCAGGTTCGCCACATCCGCCGCCGGAACGTCCAGCGTCCAGCTACCGTCTGCGCCCACCGTGGTGGTGTAAGTTTTATTGTTCAGCGTCACGACGACCGGCTGGCCCGCTTCCGCCGTGCTGGTGCCGCCGATCGTCAGATCAGCTTGCGCTTCTGCCGCGTTGAGAATGTCGTCTGCCGCAACAGTGTTGATCGTCACGCCCGGCGCAGTGCTGTCGACGCTGTATTCGCGACCCGCCGAGGCGCTGTTACCGTTAACGTTGGTGACGCTCACCTGCACGCTGGCATCACCCTCTTTCAGCCCGTTAAGATCTGCCGATGGCACCGTGACGGTCCATTTCCCGTCCGCATCCACCTGTGCGGTATAGGCTTTCCCGCCAAAGGTAATGTCGACCGTCTGGTTCGCTTCGACGTTCGTGGTGCTGCCGGAGAGCACCAGGTCCACCCCTTTTTCCGCGGCGTTGATCACATCGTCGGTCGTAATGGCATCAATGCTGATCGCCACGTCCGCCAGATCGACTTTCACATCGTGGTTGATGGAGACCGGATTTCCGGCGCTGCTCTGGCCGGCCACCGTAATGGTGATGTTGCCTGCCGCCAGCGCACCGACGTCTGCCGCAGGGACTGCGGCGCTCCAGGTGCCGTCCGCCAGCACCGTCGCCGGATAGGTTTTACCGTTGACGGTCACGGTCAGGGCGCTGCCCGCCGGGAGACCGTCGCTGTCGCCGGTGATAATCAGGTTCTGCCCGTGTTCGATGCGGTTGATCACGTCATCGCCCGCCACGGTATCCACGCGCAGGCCCGGCAGGCTGGCGTCGATGGTGATGTCGCGCTCGCCGGAACCGCTGTTACCCACGCCGTTAGTGACGGAGGCGGTGACGGTCAGATCGCCGTTGCCCAGCGCCGTCAGCACGTCCGCCGGGACGTTCACCGACCAGCTCAGATCGTTTTGTACTGTGGTGGTGTAGGTGTTGCCGCCGATGGTGACGGTCACGGTGTTGCCCTGCTGGGCGTTCACCACCGTGCCGCTGATGGTCTGGCCCGCTGCCACTTCATCGGCGTTGATCACGTTATCCGTAGCAATGGCGTTGATGGTGACGCCTGGCAGTACGGATTCCACGTTAACCGTATGCACCGCGCTCCCGCTGTTGCCTGCGCTGTCGGTTGCCGACGCGCTAATGTCATACAGCGCTTCGCCCAGCGCCCCGACCTGATCCGCCGGAACGGTGGTGGTCCATTTGCCCTCGCCATTAACGATGGCGCTGTAGGCTTTGCCATTGAGCATCACCGTCACCATCGCGCCAGCCGCCAGGCCCGTCGCGGTACCGCTGATCGTCAGCTCCTGGGCTTTTTCGGCGTTGTTGATAACGTCGTCACCGGAGACCGTATCAATGGTTAAGACCGGCGCAGTGAGGTTGACCGCCACGTCATGGGTGGTGGTGTCGCTGTTACCTGCTTTGTCCGTCAGCGTTGCCGTGAGGGTATGATCGCCCGCGATCAAGGCTCCCACGTCTGCGGCCGGAACGCCCACGATCCAGTTGCCAGAGGCATCCAGCGTGGCGGTGTAAGATTTGTTGTTGAGGGTGACGGTCACGACATCGCCCGCTTCAGCGCCCGTCACGTGGCCCGTGACGATCAACGCCTGGCCGTGCTCGGTGCTGTTGATGATGTCATCGCCGGAAAGGATATCGATGGTGAGCTGCGGCACCGTGGCGTCCACCAGCACGTCACGATCGGCGCTCGCCGGGTTGCCCGCTTTGTCGGCCACGGATGCGGTCACGGTGTACTGGCCGTCGCTGATTCCGGCCATATCGGCCGCCGGAACGGTGACGCTCCAGTTGCCCCCCGCCAGAACCGTGGTGGTGTACTCTTTTCCGTTCAGCGTGACGGTTACGGGTTGACCCGCTTCAGCGTTGGTCGTCCCGTTCACCACCAGATCCTGCTGCGCTTCCGCCGCATTGACGATGTTGTTATCGCTGATAATCTCGATAGAAAGTGACGGCGCGGTAGCATCGACGCTGTACTCGCGGCCCGCCGAGGCGCTGTTGCCGTTGACGTTGGTGACGCTCACCTGCACGCTGGCATCGCCGTCTTTGAGACCCACCAGATCCGCCGATGGCACGGTGTACGTCCAGTTGCCGTTGGCATCAACGGTCGTGGTATAGGTTTTGCCCCCAAAGGTCAGGGTGACCGTCTGGTTCGCTTCGACGTTTGCCGTGGTGCCGGAGAGGACCAGATCGGTCCCTTTCTCCGCCGCGTTGATCACATCGTTGCTGGCAATCGCGTCAATGCTGATCGCCACATCCGCCAGATCGACCTTCACGTCATGGCTGATAGAGACCGGATTTCCGGCGCTGCTCTGGCCTGCCACCGTGATGGTGACGCTGCCTGCCGCCAGCGCACCGACGTCAGCCGCAGGGACTGCGGCGCTCCAGGAGCCGTCCGCGAGGACCGTCGCCGGATAGGTTTTGCCGTTGACCGTTACAGTCAGCGCGGAGCCTGCCGACAGGCCGGTGCTGGTGCCCGTCACCATCAAGTGCTGGCCGTGTTCAACGATGTTAATCACATCGTCGCCCGCCACCGTGTCCACGCGCAGCCCCGGCAGATTGGCGTCGATAGTGATATCGCGCTCACCCGTACCGGTATTGCCGTGACCATTCGTGACCGACGCTTCTACGGTCAGATCGCCGTTGCCGATTGCGCTCAGCACATCTGCCGGGACATCCACCGACCAGCTGAGATCGCCTTTAACGGTTGTGGTGTAGGTGTTGCCGCCGATAGTCACCGTAACGGTATCGCCGTTCGCCGCGCCGCTGACTTTACCGCTGAGGGTCTGACCGGTCGCCACTTCCGAGGCGTTGATAATATCGTCGCTGGCGATGGCATTGAGGGTGATCACCGGCAGGGCGCTGTCGACCAGCACGTCGTGCGTGCTGCTGCTGTTATTGCCCGCACTGTCCGTGACGCTGGCCGTCACGGTGTAATTCGCCTCACCCAGCGCGCTGACCGCCGAGGCCGGAACGGTTACCGTCCAGTTCCCGCTGTCATCGGCGATGGCGGTGTATTGGATGCCGTTGAGCGTGACGGTGATCACCGTGCCCTGCGGCTGGTCGCTGGTGCCAGAAAGTGCCAGATCTGCGCCTTTTTCAGCCGCATTGATCACGTCGTCATCGGCAAGCGTGTTGATCGCAATCACCGGTTTTGCGGTGTTCACCACCACGTCCACCGAGTTACTGCCCGTATTCCCGGCACTGTCAGTCACGGAGACGTCGATAGTCCAGGTTCCGTCTGCCAGCCCCTGAATCACGGAGGCAGGCAGGCCCAGGCTCCAGTTGCCCGCCGCATCCACTGCGGTGGTGTAATTCACGCCGTCAATGGTGACGGTCACCAGATTGCCTGCGGCCGCGCCCGTCACCGAGCCACTTAAAATCTGCGCCTGCGAGTGGGCGGTGTAGTTCACGGTGTTGGTGTCGGTGACAAAATCATTAATCGTCACCTGCGGAACCGTAGCGTCGACCAGGCCGATTCGATCGGTGCTGGCGCTGTTTCCGGCCACATCGCTGACGCTCGCATTGATCGTCACGTTGCCGTCGGCGAGGGCACCCACATCGGCGGCAGGAACGCTCAGCTGCCAGCTGCCGTCATTCTGCACAATCGCCTGATAGGTTTTGCCGTTCAGGGTGAGGGTCACGGTCTGGCCCGCTTGCGCGCTGGTGCTGCCGCTTAAAATCAGATCCTGCTGCGCTTCTGCAGCGTTGATGATGTTGTCGTCGGTCAGGTTGTCGATAGCAATCGTCGGCGGCTGAGTGTCCACCGTGATCACGCGTGACGCATCGGCGCTGTTGCCGCTGGTGTTGGCTACGCTCACGCTAACCTGCGCGCGCCCGTCGCTCAGCCCGTCCATCGCACTGGAAGGGACCGTCAGGCTCCAGGAGCCGTCCTGCTGTACCTGGGCCGTGAAGGTCTGATCGGCAAATTTCACTACCACCGTCTGGCCCGCTTCGACGCCCTGCGTCTGGCCGGAAAGGGTGAGATCCGCCGCTTTTTCGGCGGCATTCAACATGTCATCAAGGGTCACCGTATCGATGGACACGGCGACAGGAGAGAGATTCAGTTCAATGGGATGTTCAGCAGAAACGGTATTGCCCCACTGATCCTGCGCGCTGGCCACAACCAGAATATCGCCCGCGGTCCAGTTTTGCAGGTCAGCCGCCGGGACACCGATCTGCCAGCTGCCGTTGGCGGCAATGACCGCCGGATAATCGATATTGTTGATGGTGACGGTCATCTGTGAGCCTGGCGCCAGATGGCTGCTTGAGCCGGTGACAGTCAGATCCTGATGCTGCTCGATGGCGTTAATAACGTCGTCGCCAGAGATGGTGTTGACGCGCAGGCCCGGCAACGCGGCGTTGATATTAATATCGCGCTCGCCGGTGCCCGTATTGCCGTGGGCGTTGGTCACCGATGCCGTGAAGGTCAGATCGCCGTCGCCAAACGCGTTCAGATCGGCGGACGGAATCAGTACTTTCCAGCTCAGATCGTTGCCGACGATGGCGGTGTAGCTTTTGCCGCCGACGGTAATGGAGACGGTGTCGCCCGCAGCCGCACCAACGACGCGGCCACTGAGCGTCTGGTCAACGGCGACTTCCGCATTGTTGACCAGATTATCGCCCGCAAAGGTATTGATGATCACCTGCGGCAGCGCCGTATCCACCAGCAGCATGGCGTCCGCGCTGCCGACGTTGCCCACGCTGTCCGTTCCGCTCACGCTCACGGTGTAGAGGGTATTCGCCAGATTCAGCACGTCAGTCACCGGCACCTGCACCGACCAGACGCCGTTCTCCACGGTGGCCTGGTAGCTGATGTTATTCAGGGTTACGGTTACCGCGCTGCCGTTCGGCAGATTACTGGTGCCGCTGAGATCGAGTGGCAACATCGCTTCCTGAGCGTTCAGCACGTTGTCCTGGCTGATAGGGTCGATCGTCAAGTCAGGTGCTGCACCGCTCAGGGTAAAATCGTGAGTGGCATTCCCGGTGTTACCGGCCGCATCCGTCACCGCGACGGAGAGCGTAAAGTGACCTTCGCCGAGCGCACGGATGTCGTTCGCCGGAACGCCCACGCTCCAGCTGCCATCGGCTTGTACGACGCCCGTATAGTGCTTACCGCCCAGCGTCACGGTAACCACGTCACCTTCGGCTGCGCCGCTCGCGCGACCGGAAATAATCTGCGCCTGCCCCTGCTCATCGGCATTGATCACGTCATCGCCCGCGACGGCGTTCACCGTCACGACAGGGGCTACGGTATCGACGCTGAAATCAGCGGTGGTGGAGGTGGGATTTCCGGCTTTGTCGTTGACGTTTACCGTGACCGTATGGGAACCCTCAGCGAGTGCGTTGACGTCGCTGTTATTCAGGGTCAGGGACCATGTGCCGTCACTGCCGACGGTGGTGGTGTAGTTTTTGCCGTTGAGGGAGACCGTGACAATTTGCCCGGCCTCGGCGTTGGTTTTACCGCTCAGCGTTAATGGCTGGCCGTGCTCGGCGGCGTTGAGAATGTTGTCCTGCGAAATGGCATCCACGGAGAGCGTCGGCGCGTGGGCATCCACGTTCAGCGTCTGATTTCCGGTGATGGTATTGCCCACCGCGTCTTTGCCGGTCACGGTGACCGTCCAGGTGCCGTCCGCCAATGCCTTCGCATCAGCCGCCGGAACTTTGACGCTCCATGCGCCGTTCGCGCCCACTTCAGTGGTGTAGGTCTTACCGTTTAGCGTGACGGTCAGGTCGGTGCCCTGCGCGAGATGTTTGCTGCTGCCGGACAGGGCAAATCCTGCGGACTGCTCGCTGGCATTGATGACGTTATCTCCGGCAGTGGTGCTCAGCGTTACGCTGGCATCGGCGGTGACCACATTCACGGTGATGCTGCCCGCAGAAGTCGTTTTGCTGCCGTCGATTTGCACTACCGACCAGGTGTGTTCGCCGTCGGCTTGCGTCGGCAGTTTTACCGTCCAGGTGCCATTGGTGCCGACCATCGCGCTGGCGATGGTGTTGCCGCTGCTGTCCTTGATCTGAATGGTCGCGCCCGGCTGGCCGGTGCCGCTAAAGGTCGGGGTGTTATCATCCGTGACCTCTTTTGCGCTCAGCACACCCTGCTTGTCACCCTGTTTATCCGTCACGAGGAAGGTCGGCGTCGCGCTTTCGACCTCTTTGGTGTTGTCGATGACTTTGGTTTTGGTGTCGCCATCACCGCCGTGCGCCAGCAGCGCGCCAATCGCCCCGCCGCCTAACGCGGCCCCTGCGATCCAGCCCCACGGGGCATCGCTTAAGCTACTGGCCTGCTCCAGGAACGGCTCGATGGTGGAAATCGGCGTGGCCTGCGCGCTTAACTCCACCGCCGCCATCCCCGCGGCCTCTTCCGTCTCTGCAAAGGTGATATGAGTCAGTTCCTGCTGGTCGTTAAACACCAGTTCGGAATGGTTTTTACCCTCTGGATCGTCGAGAAAATAGTTATTGCATCGAATCACGCTGCCATCTTTCATGTAAATCAGCAGATCCTTACCCTGGCGCATATAACGTGCGACATCCTGGGCGGATCCGTGGATTTCAATGACACTGGGTGCAGAAACAGATACCGAGAGATTTCCCTCTCCGGTCAATACTGTTTTCTCAGCGGTTTTGCGAATAATGACATCGACAATCTTAGCGTTACTCATATTTCTCTCCTTGCAGGTACACGGGTGCCTGTGAGTATTTCTATCCTGAGGATGTGACTATCCCCGGGAATGAAAATCTCCCATTCTTCTTGAACTTATATCCGCAGCGTCAGCCGCGTTTCTCTAACTTAAATCAGGTAATTTGGCCGCAGCGTTTTTTTCAATTCCAATACGTTGCATGAGATTATCAACGGCTGACGCATAATTAACTGCACTCGCCCAGCTATCATATTCTGCTGATATTTTGGAGGAGGTTGCCTGCCAGACATCTTGTTCGACGCTCAGGAGATCGTTAATACTTCGCTTACCGAGGGTATATTCATTTTTATAAACTTCCCGGGCGCGTAACGCATTTTCCAGCTGGACATTTCCGGCCTCCATTCGGCCACGCGCCCCGCTCCAGTCTGCCATTGCGACTGAGGCCTTTTGCAGGACATCAAAACGAGCCTGATCCACCTGCGAAGCGGCCATAGCACGCGCCCCTTCAGCCTGGCGAACCCTGGCGGACACCGCCCCGCCCTGGTAGAGAGGGGCATCAATATTCAGCTGGATCTGGTCGTCCCAATAGGAGCGGTTATCCGATTCATAGCGCGTTCTTCCCCCTTTCAGGCTCAGGGTCGGCCAGTGCTGGGATTTCGCCCGTTCAATGCCGTACTGGGCAGAACTCTCCATGGTTCTCGCCGCCAGAACGGAGGGGATCAGCGTGTAGTCAATGCTATCAAGGGAATCCTGCTGCACCTCAAGCGTGGCCGGTAACGGGGAGAGCTGTTGTGCATCAATCCCCGTCAGAACCGACAGCCTGGCGCGGGCACTTTTCAGCGCCGCGTTGTATTGCTCAAGGGTTGCCTGCATTCCCGCCACGCGGGTTTGCGTTTGCAGCTCATCAGAGGTGGAGCTAAGGCCCGCGCTAGAGCGTAATTTCGCCAGCTGTTGCACATTTTTCAGGGCCAGGATGTTCTCCTGCGCGGCTTGGGTCAGGTCTGTATAGCGTTTCACATCCACATAGCTCAGCGCGGTTTTCTCTGCGACCGACGATAACGTCGCCATCAGCTGATACCGATAGCTGTCATGCTGGGCGGAAGACTGGCTGATCGCGCTATTGGTTTTGCCAAAGTCGTACACGAGCTGCGTCAGGCTCAAGCCCCACGCCGCCGAATTTTTCAGCGAACCGCTGGAGTCCGTCGTCTGGCTATGGCCCGTATTGCCGTTCAGTGAAATTTGCGGCATCCACCCGCTTCGGGCTTCATCAATCTGGGCCTGACCAATCCCCATCTGAGCGGCTTGCTGGCTCACGGAGGGATCGCGATCGAAAGCAAAAAGAATGCTCTCTTTTAATGACGTGCGTGCGACGGGAGCGCTGCCAATCGTCCCGTTATTTGCCATCGATGAGGACATCGTGGCCGCAAATAAAACAAGGGCGGCAGGTATCTGGGTATATTTAAACGCTCTCAAGATAGATCTCCCTTACTATTCCACCCCTGAGGATGGTGTATATCGTTTTCTTCGCCTCCCCCACTTAGCCAGTGGTAAAAATCTTACACGTAAGAATTTTTCAACGTTTAATGAATGTGCGAAAAAGCCTAAGCACCAATTTTCACTAACGGAAATCAGTAGCAGATAATCGTTTTTAAGAATTTACTTATTCAACATTTCTTAACGGCGAGCATAACAAAATGTCTTAAGTGGAACTATACCCACAATGTTAACAAGGTGTTAATGCTAAGAGAAAAAATGCGGTTTCCAGACAAACCGTGAAAATAGGGCCTAAATCGGCCTGGAATAAACGCATTGTTATTTAAGAAATTATTTAAAATACCTACCTGTACATTTTTGCGTTTATTTCTCAATGAATATGACACAAAGATTTTCAAAGAAATGTCAGTTTTAGTGCCGTGGTTATTATTTAAACAACAAAGAAAAAATAATCCCTTAAGAAACAGGATACTGCGCCATCAATTGTTAATAATCGGCATTTAACACCAGTAATTTCTTTATAAGCAGTCATTCAATCTAAATGTGAAAAAATAAACAGAACAATAACAATATAACAGGTGAATTATTAGCACATTCTGGATAACTCATTACGTTTATTCATCAATCGATGGCATCAGCCCCAAAAAGGCAATAAAAAACCCGCAGGGGAATCTGCGGGTTTTACCGTTTCGACGCGCGTTGTGCCGGATTAGCTCTCCTTATCCTTCTCCACAATCAACGGCTCGATATCGCTCTCTTTCTTGATCACCAGCGAATCATCCCCGCGCAGGCAGGTGCCGCCGTAGTTGCCGCCGACGGTAAAGGTGCAGACCTGGATGTATTTCCCGTCCACTTTCGGCAGGCACCACAGCTGCTGGTAGATATTTTTACGATCCGTGAATTTACCGCTGGATTTATCCAGCAGCTCCTCTTCGGCGCTGATCAGATCGATATTGCTGCCGCAGCGACCGGCGATAGGTTTCACCGCATAGCCGGTTTTGGTGAGCAATTCGTTGACCTCGAAATCCGTATCCAGCAGATAACGGTGATTCGGGAACAGCTGCCACAGCACCGGCAGAATAGCTTTGTTGCCGGGGATCACGGTCCACAGCGGTTCAAATACCAGCACTTCCGGGCGCAACAGCACGTCAATTAAACGCACCTCTTGCTGGGGATGACCGGTGCGAATCGGCACAGCGGCGTATTCGGTTTCGCTCACTTCACGCACCTGCTCGATCGCCGTTTCCCACGCCCAGGTTTTCCAGACACAGTTCACCGCGCGACCTTCGTTATCGATAAGCTGCCCTGCCGCATCCCAGCTCAGCGCTTCCAGACCGTGCAGAATTTTGGTGTCAAAACCCGCCTGCATCAGCGAGCGCTGGATAAAGAGCGCGTGATAATCCTCTTCGATATCGTTGTCCTGCATGATATGCACGAACGGACGCGCGTGGCTGTGTTTCCACGCGCCGGTCAGCTCTTCGAGCAAGCCTTCCGCCGGGTTATGCCCGGTGCCGCGATAGCCATTTTTCACCCACTCTTCGAGGATCAAACCGCCTTCCGTATGGCAGGAGGCGGAATCGGCGTTGTACTCGTACACCTTCAGCCCGCGCTCATCCATACAAAAATCCATACGACCGGTGATCATATGGTGACGACGCCACTGCCAAGAGAGGCGCAGGCGCGGCCAGAGGATTTTCGGGATGTCGAAAAGCGCGAGTAAGTTGTCGTCTTTCAGCACTTTATCGGTGGCGTGGAGATACATCAGATGCAGCTCGTTGGTGGCTTTGATCAGCTCCTGCTCGGCACTTTCGGTGATGGTGAAATACTGGCAGGGATCTTTATTGATCACATGTCCGTTGGCGCGAACGTAAGCCTGCTGCAGAGCATCCTTTTCGTTGAGCCATTTCCCGTCGAACTGGCGTTTGTTGGGCAGTCGCGCCCCGCTGATTTTCAGCTGTTCACCGCCGATTTCCGGCTGCGGCAGGCTGTGCTCTGTGTCGTCGGTCTGGATCATCCAGCCCAGAATAGTGGTATCCGTGAAGGTGTCGTGCAGGGTGTAGCAGCCTTTTTCGACGGACAGGCGCAGCTCGCGCGTCCACTGCTGCCCGACCGGCAGCGGCGAATGGAGGACGTTCTGCTCGGCAATGCGCACTTTATCGCCCATCAGCTGAGTGATAACGGCCACATGGCCGGTCTCATGAAACTCCCCGCCCTTTTGCCAGATGAGCAGCGAACCGGCTTTTGGCGCGCGTTTCGAACCGTTGGCAAACGCCTGCAGCGGCAGGATGGTGTCGTTCACCACGGCGCGCAGGAAGCGCAGGGAGAAGATCTCCCACGCCATGCCGACGTCGGTAAATACCATGCCGTAGTTGAGGAACAGGAAGCGGCGCGCGAACTCTACGCACTGCCATTTGTGGCCCATGTATTCGTTGCCGATATAGCTACGAAACTCCGCGTCTTCGGGGTACTGGCGCGGGTCAAGACTGCTGTAGTTCGAGGAGTAAATTGCCACGCCACCCGGCGCATAACCTAACAACGTCCCAAACGGAGCGTCACTGCTTTGCTTTCCATTATTTCGCATGAATCCAACCTAAAAAGGCAGGCGGCAAGATGATGAGGGTTGTCGTCTGCGTGTTGACATGAATCAGACAGAAGAGGATTTATCATACACCTGATAAAGGGACAATTCACAGTGCGAGCCGGGCGCGCCTTCGCGCCGCCCGGCGTTGTTCGAGGTACCTTAGACCTTAAATAACCAACAGGCCGCAAAATGCCCCGGCGAGATCTCCTGCATGGCGGGCTCCTGCGAGCGGCAAACCGGCATGACGTGCGGGCAACGGCTGCAAAATTTACAGCCAGGAAGTACCGACGTGGGACCGGGGATCTCCCCGCGCAGGGTTGCCTGCTCAAGATGGCGGATGCGCGGATCGGGCAGCGGAACGGCGGCCAGCAGCGCGCGCGTATAGGGGTGCGCCGGATGGGAATACAGCTCGCCCGCCGGGGCCACTTCCACCAGCTTTCCGAGGTACATTACCCCGATACGGCTGGAGATATGGCGCACCATCGACAGATCGTGGGCGATAAACAGATAGGTCAGCCCCAGCTCCTGCTGCAGGTCCTGCAAAATATTCACCACCTGCGCCTGCACCGACACATCCAGCGCCGAGAGCGGTTCATCGCACAGCACAAACTCCGGGCGTACCGACAGAGCACGCGCAATGCTGATGCGCTGGCGCTGACCGCCGCTGAATTCATGGGGGAAGCGCTGCAGATGTTCCTGTTTAAGCCCCACTTTATAGAGCAGGGTTTCCGTACGTTCCCGCTGCTCCTCGCGGCTGTAGCCGTGGATCTGCATCGGTTCGGCCACCAGCTGCTGCACCGTCATACCCGGATTGAGCGACGAGTACGGGTCCTGGAAAATGGCCTGCATTCTTTTACGCAGCGGCTTGAGCTGCTTTTCGCTGGCCTGCGCAATCTCCTGTCCGGCAAAGTGAATTTCGCCGGAGGTGATATCAAACAGGCGCAGCATTGCGCGCCCAAGCGTCGATTTTCCGCAGCCTGATTCGCCCACCAGACCAAAGGTTTCTCCGCCATGAATATCAAAACTCACGCCGTCGACCGCTTTCACCGCCACGCCTTTGCGCAGCAGCCCACCCTGAACCGGATAGTGTTTACGCAGTTCACGGACGCTCACTAAAGGGGCATTTTGCTCGCTCATGCCTGAACCTCCTTATCAGCCCATAACCAGCAGGCCGCACGGTGGCCCTCGCCTACGGAATAAAATGCGGGTTGGCGCTCGCACTGCGCCATTCGTTTCGGACAGCGCTCGGCAAACGGGCAGCCCGGCGGCGGATTGAGCAGGCCAGGCGGCGTTCCTTCAATAGGTGACAGGCGGTGATTTGCCTCGTCCGCGCGCGGCAGGGAGGCCAGTAACCCCTGGGTGTACGGGTGCGCCGGACGATAAAAAATATCCTCCACACTCCCCTCTTCCATCACCTGCCCGCCGTACATCACCACGACACGGCTGCACACCTGCGCCACCACGCCGAGATCGTGGGTGATCAGCAGAATGGCTGTCTGAGTCTGCTGTTGCAGGCTTTTCAGCAGGCGCAGGATCTGCGCCTGAATGGTCACATCCAGCGCGGTTGTCGGTTCGTCGGCGATCAGCAGTTTCGGGTTGCAGGAGAGCGCGATGGCGATCATCACGCGCTGGCGCATCCCGCCGCTAAACTCGTGGGGAAACTGATCGTAACGGCGCTCCGCTTCGGCAATCCCCACCTGATCGAGCATGGCAATGGCCGCCGCTTTTGCCGCCTTTTTGGACAGCCCTTTGTTGCGAATGAGGATCTCCGACATCTGCCTGCCGATGGTCACCACCGGGTTCAGGGCGGTCATCGGGTCCTGGAAGATCATCGCAATGTCGTTGCCACGGATCTTGCGCATTTGCTCAGGGGTCTTCTTCGCCAGATCGTCATTCTGAAAGCGAATACTGCCGCCGGAGATGTGCCCGTTGCTGCCGAGCAGCTGAATGATCGATTTGCAGGTGACGCTTTTCCCGCACCCGGATTCCCCGACGATGCCGACCAGCTCCCCGGCCTGCACATGAAAACTCACGCCGCGCACCGCCTGTACGTTGCCGTCGCGGGTGCGAAACGAAGTGTGCAGATTATCGAGTTCTAATAAGTTATTCATCGCGGTTCGCTCCCGGCTCAAAGGCGGTGCGGAATACGTCGCCGAGCACGTTAAAACTAAACACCGTCAGCAAAATCAAAATGCCCGGGAACATCGCCAGCCAGGAGGCTTCGCCGATGTACGACTGCGCATTGTTGAGCATACTCCCCCACGATGCAGCGGGCGCCTGCACGCCCAGCCCCAGGAAACTGAGGGTCGATTCCATCAGAATGGCCGATGCGATATTCAGCGTCGCCGCCACAATAATTGTCGGCAGCACGCCGGGAATAATATGGCGCAGAATGATGCGCAGCGGATGCTCGCCCGACGCGCGGGCATACAGAACATATTCGCGCTCTTTGACGCTGAGCGTTTCGGCACGCACCAGGCGCGACATGCTCATCCAGGTCAACAGGCTGATAATCAGGATGATGTTATCCACGCCCGGCTTGAGGTAGGCGTTCACCACCAGCAGCAGGAAAAACGCCGGAATGGCCATCAGAATATCGACGACGCGCATCATCAGGTTATCGAGCCAGCCGCCAAAATAGCCGCTGATGGTGCCGACAAGCGTGCCAATCAGCGTGGAAAAAAGCATCGCCAGAAAACCGACCATCAGGGAGATCTGCCCGCCGTACAGGGCGCGGGTGAAGTAATCGCGCCCGTATTCGTCGGTGCCAAACCAGTGCGCCGCGTCAGGCGGCAGGGTGCGCGCGCCAAGGGACATCTGATCCGGATCGTAAGGGCTTAGCCCCGCGCACAGGGCAGCGACGATGAAAATAAAGAGAACAAAGAGTGAAAACTGCGCCGGACGGTTGCGGCGCAGCTGGTGGCGAACTTGTTGCCAGCGTCTGCTCATCCGGGGTTACCTCAGGGTACGAATGCGGGGATCGGCGAAGCGATAGAGCAGATCGGCGATCAGATTGCCGACGATCAGCATCATCGACGACAGCATGATGATCGCCATGATCAGCGGGTAGTCCAGCGAGGTGATCGACTGAATGCCCAGCAGCCCCATCCCCGGCCACGAAAAGACGCTTTCGGTTACGTAAGCCCCTACGACCAGCTCGCCAAACGACAGGCCAAACAGGGTGATCACCGGCAACAGCACGTTTTTCAGCACATGGCGGAAAAGGATACTGGTGCGCGTGGCGCCATACGCCAGCTGGGTTTGCACATAGTCGGCGGAGAGCTGCGAAATGGTGTTCGAGCGGATATAGCGCACGTAGCTGGAGAGGTTATAGAAGGTCAGCGCAATGCACGGCAGCACGCCGTGACGCACCACGTCCAGCCAGTTGTCCTCCATACCGATAGTGCGCATCCCCATACTGGGGAACCAGTTCAGCTGCACGGCAAAAATGGTGATCAGCAGAATACCGAACCAGAAAATGGGTACGGAAATACCGATATAGGCGAATAAGTTCAGGATGTGATCCAGCCAGCGATGTTTGAACGCGCCCGCGAGCAGCCCCAGCGGAATGGCGAGGAGGATCGCCATCACCAGCGACGCGCCCATCAGCCCAAGCGTGGCCGGAATGCGTTCGCCGATCATCTCCAGCACCGGGCGATGGTAAATCAGCGAATAGCCAAGGTCGCCCTGCAAAACGTTTTTCAGCCACAGAACGTATTGCGTCACCAGGGGCTTATCCAGCCCCATGCTCTGCCGGATACGTTCGATATCGTCCGGGGCCATTCTCGGCGTGATGTACGCCGCCACCGGATCGCCGGGCGCGAGTTTGACCAGCAGAAACGCCACCAGCGAAATAAAGAAAAGCATCGGCAGCAGTTGCAGCAGCCGACGCGTCAGTAATGTGTTCACGACATGCCCTTAAAAAAACACCCCGACCAGTTGGCCGGGGCAACGACTTATTTTTGATAGATTTTTGAAAGGTCCTGGAACATATAAACCGGTTTCGGTTCGGCTTCCTGCGTCCCGCCATAGCGTTTGTCCACGGCAACTGTCGCGTTGGTGTAGGCGATGGGGTAGTAGGTCATGTCGTTGGCGACGGTCTGCTGAATTTGCTTGTAGATTTCAGCACGTTTGCCGCTGTCAGTTTCCACTGCGCCTTTGTCCCACAGGGCGTCGAACTGCGGGTTTTTATAGTGCGCATAGTTGTAGGCTTCGTTGCTCATGAACAGGGATTTGTAGCCATCCGGCTCCGCGCCCATGATGTAACCGCCGAGGTTCAGCTCCCACGCGGTGTTGTTCATATCCAGGCTGCGCTGAGACATGGCGTTGGAGTCGAGCGGCATCAGTTCCACATTCACGCCAATGCCTTTCAGCTGCTGCTGAATGTAGAGCGCCATGCTCTCCTGGGTTTTGTTGGTGTTCACATAGGCCAGGCGCAGCTTGAGATCGGCTGGCGCGCCGGACGCTTTCAGCAGTTCTTTGGCTTTTTGCTGATCGAACGTGTACTGCTCAACGTCGTTGGTCTGATAAAGCGTGTCCGGCGTCAGGAACGAGCTGGCCGGTTTAGCATAATCCAGCGAGGTGAACGCGGTTTGGGTCAGTTCGTCTTTGTTGATGGCATAAGCAATCGCCTGGCGAAGCGGTTTGCTTTTCATCACCGGCACATTCTGGTTGAAGGTCATGTACGCCAGACGGCCTTCCGGATAGACCACAAAATCAAATTTGCCGGTATTCTTCAGGCGGCTGACGTCCTGCGGGTCGACCATCTTCAGATTGATTTCGCCGTTTTGCAGCGCAAGGTTTGCGGAGTTGCTGTCTTTGGCAAAGCGATAGGTCACGGAGTCGAGCTTCGCTTTGCCGTTCCAGTAATCGTCAAAACGGGTCAGGGCGTAATATTGCCCCGCGCGGTACTCTTTAAACTTGAACGGACCGGAACCTACCGGCGCATCGTTTTTGGTGCTCTTTTCCAGATCCGCTTCTTTTGCGAACACGTGTTCCGGAATCGGGTAGATTTGCACCAGCGTTCCGGTAAAGGCGGCGCTGACCTGCGGCAACGTGAACTTCACGGTGCGATCGTCGACTTTACTCACTTCGACAGGCTTACCGCCGTAGGTGAACATGCTGCGGAAGAAGCTGTGCTGTTTGGCTTCGAGGAGCTTATTAAAGGTGAAGACCACGTCGGAGGCGGTCAGCGGCTGGCCGTCCTGCCATTTCAGATTCGGTTTTAAGGTCAGGGTATAGCTAAGATTATCGGCGGACGGCGTCAGGCTTTCGGCCAGGCCCCATTCGATTTTGCCGTCGTTAAAACTGTAGAGCGGCGCGTACAGCGCCTGCATGATGGTCAGCGTGGTACGGTCGCTGGCGTAGAGTGGGTTTACGGCCAGCGGGTCGCCGGACGTGATACCGATAATGAGCGAGCCACCCTCTTTTGGCGCATCACTTTTTGCTGCTGGCGCGTTCGCCGTTTCATTCTTTTTAGCATCGTCACAGCCCGCTGCGGCTAATGCCATGGACACCAGAACAGCAGATAACAGTAGCTTGCGCATATCTCACTCACTCCTTGCCTCAATAATATTAAATACTGAAAAGTTCTTTTTATTCAGGAGCATCATATTCAGCTTTGTCATATTGCGCATTAACAATGAAAATGCGATTTTCGATTAAGCTTATAACCAATTTGATATATATAAGCGCCAGAAGGAATAGGGCCTAATCAATTGCGCTCGCAACGTTAAAGGGTTCACGAATCTCCTGCTACACTGCCTCAACACATCACTAAAAAGGCAGATCAACATGTCAGACAACACCTACCAGCCACCGAAAGTGTGGGAATGGAAACAGAACAGTAACGGCGGCGCGTTCGCCAATATCAACCGCCCGGTTTCTGGCGCGACGCATGAGAAAACGCTGCCAGTGGGCGCGCATCCCCTGCAGCTCTACTCCCTCGGCACGCCAAACGGCCAGAAAGTGACGATCATGCTGGAAGAGTTGCTGGCACTTGGTGTGACAGGCGCGGAGTATGACGCGTGGCTGATCCGCATCGGCGAAGGCGATCAGTTCTCCAGCGGGTTTGTGGACGTGAACCCAAACTCGAAAATTCCGGCACTGCGTGACCACTCTGTGAACCCGCCACTGCGCGTATTTGAATCCGGGAATATCCTGCTTTATCTGGCAGAAAAATTCGGTCACTTCCTGCCAAAAGATCCGGCGGGACGCACCGAAACCCTGAACTGGCTGTTCTGGCTGCAAGGCTCTGCCCCGTTCCTTGGCGGCGGTTTCGGCCATTTCTTTAACTATGCGCCAGTGAAAATTGAGTACGCGATTGACCGTTTCACCATGGAATCAAAACGCCTGCTCGACGTTCTGGATAAGCAGCTGGGGCGCGGTCGTTTTGTCGCGGGAGATGAGTACAGCATCGCCGATATCGCCATCTGGCCATGGTTCGGCAACGTGGTGCTTGGCAACGTGTACAACGCCGCCGAGTTCCTGGATGCAGGCAGTTACAAGAACGTTCAGCGCTGGGCGAAAGAAGTTGCCGAGCGCCCGGCGGTGAAACGCGGTCGCATCGTCAACCGTACCTTTGGCGAGCCGAGCGAACAGCTGCATGAGCGCCATGCCGCCAGCGACTTCGACACCCAGACCGAAGACAAACGTCAGGCGTAATGCGCTGACAGATTGCCCGGTGGCGCTGCGCTTACCGGGCAAAATTACACGCCGAAACCGCCCTGCTGCAATATCGCTTTTGCCTGATCCGACTGTAAATAATCCGCCAGTACCTGCCCCTGTGGCGTCATCACCGCGCTTGCATATTCCGCTCGCGGGTTAAAAGGCGCAGGTATGTTCAGCACGCTCAGGCCGGCAATCTGACGAAGCGCGGGCGCATAGCTGGCGTAGCCGATAAACAGATCCGCCTGATCACTTTCAATGATCCACTCTGCCGCCCGTTTACCCTGCGGAATGGGCGCAGACGCGCGCCCACCGACCAGCGCCATCGCCCGCTCCCGCATAGGGATGCCCGCCTCGCCCATACGTGTGAACAGCTCCTGGGTGTAGTCGCCGGAGGGATCGCACCCCGCCGTGGAGGTGCCGAGGCGCAAATCGGGACGCGTAAGCAGCGAGAACCAGTCTTCGTGGTCGCGAAGTACCTCGCTGCGCGCTGTCAGGCAGAGCTGATTGCGCGCAAATATCGCCACGGAAGATGCCAGCCCCTTTATGAGCAACGCCTGAGGATGGGCGACATTTGCTGACGCAAACAGGTCACACGGCTCCCCGGCTTCAATCCGTTCCCGCAGCAATCCGGCCGGACCAAACTGCGTCTCAACCGGGTGCGGAAAATGGGCCAGTAATTGCGGCCATATACCGCGCAGGCTGCCCGCTGCCAGCACGCGCATCAGTCGATCCCCTGGTAATGGGTGCGGTAGAAACGCTGATACCATTCGTCGGCGATTTTGCGCATATCAACGTCTTTAAACTTCTCAGGATAGAGTTTTTTCGCCATCCACAGTTCGCCAATGCCCATCGCTTCCGGCATCGGGTAGCCCCAGGCTTTGGCGTAGTCCGGCATCAGGTAGACGCGATGATTTTTCACGGCGTCGATCACCTGCCACTGGGCCGAACCCTTGATTTCATCGACCACCGATGGATAGCGATCCTGCACAAAGATGACCTGCGGATCCCAGGCGATAACCTGCTCCATCGCCACGGTTTTAAAACCCTGAATGGTCGCCGCCGCCACGTTGACTGCGCCCGCATGGGCCATCATCAGACCGGTGTATTTCCCCGAACCGTAGGTGGTCAGTTCCGGATTGGCCATATAGGCGCGAATACGTTTCTCTGCAGGGATATCCTTCAGACGGTCGCTGACCATCTTGCGCCCTTTATCGGTGGCGGCGATCAGATCTTTGGCCTCCTGCGGTTTGTTGACGATCTCACCGATCAGCGTGATCCCCTCGCGCAGACCCAGATCGTAGGCTTTTTCTTCGTCGGTGAGGGTTGGGTTCAGCTTCGCTTTTTCGCCCGGCGCGTCGTGGCGCAGGGAGATGGCGATCACCGGGATACCCAGGCTGCTGATTTTGTCGATCATCTCCTGCGGCGCGTAGTTGGTGACAAACACCACCTGCGGATGCAGAGCGATCAGTTTTTCCGGGTCCACATGGGTGAGATCGCCGAGCGTCGCTTTCTGGTTCAGCTCCGGTGCCAGGCGGGCGTAGCCCTCGCCAAGCTGCTGTTTCCAGTTCGCCATCACACCGACAATTTTGTCGGTCGCGTTCATTTGCACCAGTAAGTTCAGCGTCTGATGCTGAAGCACTACCACGCGGTCGACCTTATCGGGAACGGTGGCGGTGCGGCCAATTTGATCGGTTATCTGGCGGGATGCCTCAGAAGATAACGGGAGTAAAATCAGTAAACTAAAGGTAACTGCCTGCCAAAATCGATTGTTCATAATGCCCTCGCACTTTCGTTATGCACAGGATTATATAACGATTTGTGACGCAGATCTTCGCCTGCTTTGTGGGTAGGCATTATTGCCATGAAAAAAATGAACACCCCGGCATTAAATAATTCCCGGACCGGTTTTGTCTTTTGCAAATAAAATGCAAAGGGCGAGAGTGAGAAAATAATCCGCTGCGAAAAATTATCCCCCCCTATTTTCTTAAAAGAAAACCGATGTACTTATTGCAAATCACGCTCTTTTTTCAACAGCATATTTACAACCAACGCTAAACTGGCAAGAATAATTTTTATTTCCCCTAAGAAACGTCCCATGTCAGAACAGGCGCTACGACAGCAGATTCAGAATCTGAAAAAGCATAACGCCCGGCTTGCCAGGCTGGCGCGTGACGCCCGCAGCAAGCTCAGCGCTGCGCTGGACGGCACGGGTCTGTGTCTGTGGCAGCTCGACGTGCCCAGCGGGAAGTTAATTATCTACAATCGCCGCTGGGGCTCGATGCTCGGGTACCAGCCGAAAGAGCTGAATGCGCAGTTCGACGTCTGGCGCGAGCACCTTCATGCCGATGATAAACAGATGGTGTTGGATGCGTTTTATGACCATCTCCACGGCAAAACCCCGTTCTACGAAGCGCTGCACCGCATGCAGCATAAAAATGGCACCGTCAGTTGGGTGCTCGATCGCGGGCGTGTCAGCGAATGGGATGAGCACGGGAATCCGCTCAAGGTCACCGGCACCCACATTGATATGACGAAGGAAAAGCAGTACGAGGAGCAACTCGCGCTGCTGGCGAACCACGATCCGCTGACCGGCCTTGCCAATCGTCATGCGCTAATCAAACAGTTCCGCGCCCTGAAAGAGCAGGGTCCACTCTGCGTGGCTTTTATCGATCTGGATGATTTCAAAACCGTTAACGACACCTTTGGCCATCGCAGCGGCGATGAACTGCTGATTCAACTGAGCCAGCGCCTGCGCGAAACCTGCCCGCAGGGTTCTGTCGTCGGGCGTCTGGGTGGCGATGAGTTTGTTCTGCTGTTGCCCTTCCCGCTCTCCAGTCTGTGGGTGAACAGCACCGCGCACAGCTGTTTGCACGCGGCGCTGACCCCTTTCGAGCTGGATAATGGCCAGGCGCAGGTGGGGGCGTCGATTGGGATAGATGAGGTTCAGCCGCAGGATGATTTCGTTAACGCCCTGCGCCGCGCCGATCAGTCGATGTACCAGATCAAACACACCGGAAAGAACGGCGTGGCGATCGGCTCCACGCTTATCTCGATTTCCCGTACCGGAACGGACGCGTGAAGGCCAGCCGCCAGCAGAGCATTATCCAGCTACTGAGCGACTGCGACGGGCTGACCACCGACGCGCTGGCAGAGCAGCTGGCGGTCAGCAAAGAGACTATTCGCCGCGATTTGAAAGGGCTGCAGCAGCAGGGAAAAATTGTGCGTCACCATGGCCGCGCGCGGGCCATTCACCCGGACAGCCGCGACGGCGGTGAGCCGTTTGGCGCACGCCTAAAGAGCCATTACGCCGATAAAGTGGATATCGCCCACCGCGCGCTGGACTGGGTCAGCAGCGGAATGACTCTTGCCCTCGACGCCAGCTCGACCTGTTTTCATCTGGCGCGCCAGCTTCCGGACATCGACCTGACGGTGTTCACTAATAGCCTGCCTATCTGTCACGAAATGGCGAAACGCGAGCGCATCACCCTGATCTGCACCGGCGGCACACTGGACCGTAAGTATCGTTGTTACGTCAATCCGGCGCTGATCTCCCTGCTAAAAGGCGTGGAGATCGACCTGTTTATCTTTTCCTGTGAGGGGGTGGACGAACAGGGTGATATGTGGGACCCGGCCGAGCACAGTGCGCTCTTTAAAACGCAGCTGTTACGCCGCGCCAGCCAGTCGCTGCTGTTGATTGATAAGAGTAAGTTTCAGCGTGCGAGCGAAGTCAAAATCGGCTCGCTGTCGCAGGTGACGCAGATGATTACCGATGCTCACCCTTCCAGACGGTAGCCCGCCATAAAGTAGCGCAGCGTGGTACTCGACTGATTTTCTTTGAAAAAACCCATCACCATATCGCGGTCCAGCCCGTAGCGGCGTGTCAGAATTCCGGCTTCCCACGCGCTGAGCTGGCGATCGCCGGTTTTCTCAAACATCCGGTGCGAAAATCCCAGCACAAATCCCCGTTTATAGTCAGAGCAGAAATGCGCGACGTTCTTTGCGGTATCCGCCTGCGCCGCGCGCATCCCCGCCATCAACCCTTTGCCAAAATGGTTTTCCATTGATTTACCCTCAATCGCTATATATTAAATTATATAGCGGTATTTTGAGCGATGGCTAGTGGAAATTAAGGCCGCACGGGGCGGCCTTTAGGGATGAATCAGAACGAAACCCACTCATCGGGCGTACCCGATGCGTTAGGCCGCATGGGCGCTTTCGGCGACGCGGCAGGCGCACCGTTTTGCGGTTCCTGCGCAGACAGGCGGAATTTCTGCACTGAGCGTTGTAACTCTTCCGTCTGACGTTCCAGCGCCGAGGCGGCGGCGGAAACCTGCTCCACCAGCGAGGCGTTCTGCTGCGTTACGCCGTCCATCTGGGTGATCGCCACACCGACCTGGGAAATGCCTTTGCTCTGCTCTTCCGACGCCGACGCGATCTGCTTCATGATGGTGGTCACTTCGGTCACGGCGCGCAGGATCGCTTCCATGGTGGTCCCGGTATCGCTGACGATTTTCGAACCCTGCTCGACGCGTGAAACGGAATCGGCGATCAGGCCTTCGATCTCCTTCGCCGCATTTGCGCTTCGGCTGGCCAGGTTACGCACTTCGCCTGCCACCACGGCAAATCCACGGCCCTGTTCACCGGCACGCGCCGCTTCAACCGCCGCGTTGAGTGCCAGAATATTGGTCTGGAAAGCGATGCTGTTGATGACGGTAGTGATCTCGGCAATCTTCTTCGAGCTGGCGGAAATTCCGCTCATGGTGGTAACCACGTCATCCACCAGCGAACCGCCACGGCTTGCGGTAGTGGAGGCAACATCGGCCAGCTGGCTCGCCTGACGCGCATTTTCGGCGTTGAGTTTCACCGTGGCGGTGAGCTGTTCCATGCTCGCGGCGGTCTCTTCCAGTGCGGCGGCCTGCTCTTCGGTGCGTGAAGAGAGATCGTTATTTCCGCTGGAAATTTCAGTGGCTCCGCGCCAGATATTCTCGCTGCCGGAGCGGATCGAGCTGACCGCTTCGCGCAGGCTGTCCTGCATCGCGGTTAACAGAGGCACCAGTCGGCCCACGCAGTTACGCCCAAATGGCGTAATGGGCTGGCTGAGATCGCCCTGCGCAATCTGGCGGAAATGCTCGCGAATGCGATCCAGCGGTTTCACCAGCATCGCCACCAGGTAGCGGTCGGTGAAGAGGAGGATCAGCAGACCGATAATCGTCGCGGCGATAATCACAACGCGCGTCATGCTCGTCAGGCTGTCCACCACGTCACGCGTACTGTCGAGCGTGCTGGCGGCGGAAGTGTTGAATTTATCCGCCGCTGCACCGAAAGCGCGGCTCAGCGGTGGCGTGACGTTGTTGGCCTGCTGACGATATCCCTCGATCGTCCCTTGCTGAGCCTGCTGCATTTGCAGGGCAATCCCCTGATCCAGTAACGCCTGCCAGCTGCTAATCACTTCAGCAGAGACGCTTTCGTCCATCGGGCCTGGCGAGATGGCCTTCATCTCGTTCAGCTTCTTGCTCATATTCTCCAGCGCCTGCTGCGCGGGGGCTAAATCGGGATTTCCACCCGCGACTTTGGCTTCCATTGCGCGGCTGAGGCGCGTGACAAAGCGGAAATATTGATCGTTACCCTGACTCAAAATAGTCATTTGTTTCACGATCTGGCGATCGATGTCATTACCGTCTGAGACCCTGGAAAGTGACCAGGTGCTGTAAAGCCCAACCCCTGCCCACATCAAACAAAAAATACCCAGAATCGTCAGCATGACGAACCGGATAGTAAAATTACGAAGCATTTGCATAAGAGTATCCTTGCCGTTAGGGAAAACTCGCTTGAGACGAGTCTTATCTTCGTTATCGGCAATGCCTACACTTTAAGGAGTATTTTTATAAAAACTTGCACATCTTAACTTTTAAAAAAATAGTATTGCCTAATACCCTTATAATTAGCACGCAAATATAATAGAAAAAGACCGGAATTTTCCGGCCTTTTTTTGAAACATTAAATTCATATTACTTCAAATATTTCTCAAACCATCCCAGAGTCCGTTTCCATGCCAGCTCCGCTGCGGGCTCGTCATAACGTGGGGTTGAGTCATTATGGAAACCATGATTTACGCCGGGGTAAATATAGGCTTCATAGACTTTATTATTCGCTTTCAGGGCGGCTTCGTACGCTGGCCAGCCTTCGTTGATGTTTTTATCCAGCTCGGCATAGTGCAGCAGCAGCGGCGCGTTGATTTTCGGGACATCAGACGCGGCAGGCTGGCGGCCATAAAACGGCACCGCGCACTCCAGCTCCGGATAGGCCACCGCGGCGGCATTCGAGACGCCGCCGCCGTAGCAAAATCCGGTAATCCCCACGTTGCCCGTCGCATCGGGATGTTTTTTCATAAACTCCACGGCGGCAAAGAAATCGTTCATTAATTTGGTGGGGTCCACTTTCTGCTGCAGCACTTTCCCCTCTTCATCATTCCCTGGATATCCGCCGACGGAACTTAATCCGTCCGGTGCCAGCGCAATATATCCCGCTTTCGCTACCCGGCGGGCAACGTCTTCGATATACGGATTTAAACCGCGGTTTTCATGGACCACGACCACCGCCGGCACTTTTCCCGTCGTCTTTGCAGGCTTCACCAGATAACCCCGCACTTCACCATGACCGTTGGGTGAAGGGTAGTGGATGTATTCCGGCAAAATATCGGGATCGGTAAATTTCACCTGTTCGGCAAGGGCGTAATTTGGTTTGAGCATATTGAATAACGCCAGCGCCGTGACACCGCCTGCCGCGTAGCGCGCCGCAAGATTGAGAAACTCGCGTTTGGTTATTTTGCCGTGGGCGTAATAGTCATAGTAATCGAGCAATTCTTGCGGAAAATCTTTCGCGGTCAGCCGGGTCATCGAATATCTCCAGGAATTGTGATTTTATAAGGATAGAATGAAAACGCTGTTTCGAAAATTCATCACTAAAAAAGGAGATATCATGTCCTGGACCCCTACTTCAAGCCGCTACGACACCATGCAGTACCGTTACTGCGGGAAGAGCGGCCTGCGTTTGCCCGCGCTATCACTTGGATTGTGGCACAGCTTTGGTCACGTTCAGGCGCTGGACAGTCAGCGCGCACTGCTTCGCAAAGCCTTTGATTCAGGTATTACCCATTTTGATCTCGCGAATAACTATGGCCCGCCTCCAGGCAGCGCGGAAGAGAATTTTGGTCGTCTGCTGCGCGAGGATTTTGCCGCGTATCGCGATGAACTGATTATCTCCACCAAAGCCGGGTACGACATGTGGCCTGGCCCGTACGGGTCTGGCGGTTCGCGGAAGTATTTGCTCGCCAGTCTCGACCAGAGCCTGAAACGCATGGGCGTAGAGTATGTCGATATTTTCTATTCCCACCGCGTTGACGAAAACACGCCGATGGAAGAGACCGCCGCCGCGCTGGCACAGGCTGTTCAGAGCGGAAAAGCGCTCTACGTGGGGATTTCCTCTTACTCGCCGGAACGCACGCAGAAAATGACTGAGCTGCTGCGCGAGTGGAAAATTCCACTGCTGATCCATCAGCCGTCCTACAACCTGTTAAACCGTTGGGTGGATAAAAGCGGCCTGCTGGATACCCTCGTGGCAAACGGCACCGGCTGTATTGCTTTTACGCCGCTGGCGCAGGGGCTGCTGACGGGCAAATACCTGAACGGTATTCCGGATGGTTCGCGTATGCAGCGTGAAGGCAAAAAGGTGCGCGGGTTGACGGAAAAGATGCTGACCGACGCGAACCTGAACAGCCTGCGACTGCTCAATGAAATGGCGCAGGCGCGCGGGCAGTCAATGGCGCAGATGGCCCTGAGCTGGCTGCTAAAAGATGAGCGCGTGACGTCTGTGCTCATCGGTGCCAGCCGCCCTGAGCAGATCGAAGAGAACATTCAGGCGCTGCAAAATCTGCACTTTAGCGACGATGAGTTGAAGAGGATTGATCAGCATGTCGCGGATGGAGAGTTGAATTTGTGGCAGGCATCGTCAGATAAATAGTGAATGCGGCCTGATGTCCTCTGTCGCCTCTCATGGCCCGGTAAGCGTCGCGCCACCGGGCCTGCAAAGCCTACACTGTCGCGGGATCCACCACCGGGCGCTCGTACTCCGGCCAGACCAGCACCACCAGCTCCGGATAGGCTTCCAGACTGAATTCGCGGAAACACTGACGTAAATTCAGCACGTCCAGATCGGAGTGCGAGACCTTCTCACCATTCAGGCAGCGCTTTTTGATATTGTCATAATATTTATAGACCGCCGAGTTCAGATCGCTGCAACGGCGCTGGGCTTCAAAAAGACCGGGTCTGTCGTTTATTTCCGTCATCTTCATCCGCTTAATTGTGGCATGAAGAAAGTCGATATATTCATGATTGACGCGCCAGTACCATACCGGCGTTATCGCATTCATCAGCAGTGAGAAATGGTCCTCACCCTCTTCTTTGGTCATCGGAATCGGCTGGGATGACTCGCCAGTTTGCTGTAAGTCTTTCGTTTTATTGAACTCACGCATCAATAAAAGAACACCAGCGGTAAGCAATAGCAATGTAATGACAGAATAAAAAATGCTGTTCATGGGATGGCTCCATTTTTTTTGATTTTAAATTTGCCTCATGTTATTGTCAACGAATCTCACGCCCTATTTGAACCTACCCTGTTGAAATTAAAGGATATTAAAATGCTGCCCGACAATCTTGTGCCGGTCCGGTACCACATCGCCTCTGTGGTCCCTAAATCGGCGGAAGCAGAAAGCAATGCTAATTTCACTCAGGGAAAAAGAAAACTATCCGATTTTGAGGCTGACATATTAATTGGTGTTACCCGTACCGGTAAATCACGTAATATGCTGTTAGAAGAGCATGACCGCCATATAAAAGATCGGCTATTTCGCGTGGTGAAGATTGAAGCCTTTGCCCACCTGCTTAACGACCTGCAGGCCGAGGGAGAAATAGACGCTCAAACATTAAGTCAAATAATGGCTGAAAAAACCGAAGAAATAAACGAAGCTGGCAACGAAATTTGGCTTAATCTAATTACCCGAGAAAAAAACAACCCTATTTTTTATAAACTAGAGGATGATTAACGTGAAAGAAGTTGAAGATAATAACGTTTATTTGACTTTAGATAACCATAAAAGCGATGAGTTTATCTTAAAGCAAAATCTCGACGCATTAATAAAACATAAAAATGACGAGATGACCCGCATTGCGCAAGACATGGTATCGATCCCGGCCGCGCTGGTTCGCCTGAAGTGGGAAAATCGCCGCGAGATCTACTCGTTGCAGGTGAAAGAAGAGATTTATGGCGCGATGATTAACGCGGTCATCTCCCTCAAGCCCGAATTGAAAGATAAAATCATGGGCCGCATTGAGAGTAACTACCAGCATCTGCTCTCCAGAGAGGCCTCCACGCTGCGTTTGACGCGTAAACTGGCTGACGGTGGCTATCACACCTCGAACGTCACGACCGTCGCTCTCGACGAAGATGCGCTGGCGGCAAAAGTGGACGCCCCTTCCCACGCGCCTGCTGAGCCAAAATAGCCTCACCAGTCAGATTCCCCCGAATACGACAACCTCCTCCTCTCGCTCTTCTACACTTAATGGCCTAACTCACCCAACAGGAGAGGCCTTATGTCAAAACATCAGACACATATCCAGGACCCAACCACCCAGTACTACACCGGCGACTACCCTAAGCAAAAGCAGCCAGCGCCTGGCGTGCAAGCGAAGATGACGCCCGTGCCCGACTGCGGCGAGAAGAGCTACAAAGGTAGCGGCAGGCTCCAGGATCGTAAGGCACTGGTGACTGGGGGTGATTCCGGTATCGGGCGCGCCGCCGCCATTGCTTACGCGCGTGAAGGCGCTGACGTGGCGATTAACTATCTGCCAGCGGAAGAAGAGGACGCCCAGGAGGTCAAACAGCTGATCGAAGAGGCGGGCCGTAAAGCGGTGCTGATTCCAGGCGATCTGAGCGATGAGTCCTTTGCCCGCTCGCTGGTGCATAAAGCCCGCGAAGCGCTGGGCGGGCTGGATACGCTGGCGCTGGTTGCCGGTAAACAGGTCGCTGTCGAGAAGATTGCCGATTTGACCACCGAACAGTTTACGCAAACCTACGCGGTGAACGTGCTGGCACTTTTCTGGATCACACAGGAGGCAATTCCCGTCCTGCCAGCCGGTTCCAGCATCGTGACTACCTCGTCCATTCAGGCCTATCAGCCAAGCCCGCATCTGCTCGATTACGCCTCGACTAAAGCGGCGATACTGAACTACAGCCGTGGGCTGGCAAAACAGGTGGCAGAGAAAGGCATTCGCGTTAACGTGGTTGCCCCTGGCCCGATCTGGACGGCACTGCAAATTTCTGGCGGCCAGACGCAGGAGAAAATTCCGCAGTTTGGTCAGAAGACGCCGATGAAACGTGCGGGGCAGCCAGCAGAACTGGCTGGAGTGTATGTCTATCTGGCGAGTCAGGAGTCGAGCTACGTTACGGCAGAAGTGCACGGGGTGTGCGGTGGGGAACATTTAGGCTAGTGCTGTCAGTCTGCCCGGGGGCGCTACGAATATCGCGCCTGCGGGTTTGTCCCGCCTGAGACTTTCTCTTACGCGTTACTCACGAAAGAGAGAAAACAAAACGGCAACTTGCGTTGCCGTTTTTACGTTTATTTCGCCGCCGTTTTCTCTTCGCCGACCAGTCCGATTTTGAGATAGCCCGCCTGGTGCAGCGTATCCATCACTCTCATCATGGTCTCGTAGTCGACGGTTTTATCCGCGCGGAAGAAGACGGTAGTATCTTTTTTGCCCTGGGTCAGCGCATCCAGTGCCGGAATAACGGATTGATCGGTGACCGGGTCGTTGCCCAGGAACATCGATTTATCAGCTTTCACGGACAGGTAAATCGGCTTTTCCGGACGCGGCTGCGGCTGGCTGGAAGAGGCCGGCAGATTGACCTTCACGTCTACCGTCGCCAGAGGCGCGGCCACCATGAAGATAATCAGCAGAACCAGCATAACGTCGATAAACGGCGTTACGTTGATTTCGTGCATTTCGCCGTTATCGTCCAGATTTTCATTAAGACGCATTGCCATAACGTATCAACCTACACGCAGTTTCGAAGCAGAATGTACCGGCTTAACGGAGCTGGCGCTGAGGTCGAGATCGCGGCTTTGCAGCAGCAGAACCTGTGCGGCAACATCACCGAGCGTGGCTTTGTAGCTGCCAATCATACGCGCGAAGATGTTATAGATAACCACCGCCGGAATAGCAGCGATAAGGCCGATCGCCGTTGCCAGCAGCGCTTCCGCGATGCCTGGTGCCACTACGGCGAGGTTGGTGGTTTGCGTCTGAGCAATACCGATGAAGCTGTTCATGATGCCCCACACGGTACCAAACAGACCCACGAACGGGGAGATCGCACCGATAGTTGCCAGATAACCATTTCCGCGGCCCATGTGACGGCCCACGGCGGCAACGCGACGTTCCAGGCGGAAGCCCGTACGCTCTTTAATGCCTTCGTTATCTTCACTGCCTGCGGAGAGTTCCAGTTCGTTCTGAGCTTCGTTGACTAATTGGGTGGTCAGGCTTTTCGCATGGAACGCTGAGGTGATATCAAATGCCTGATTCAGCGAGCGTGCTTCAGCCAGCTGCTGTTGCTCGCGCTTGAGGCGGCGCTTTTGAGAAATCAGCTCAACGCTTTTGCTGAAGAAAATTGCCCAGGTGATCACGGACGCCAGAATCAGGCCGATCATCACAATCTTAACCACGATGTCAGCATGTTGATACATGCCCCAAACGGAGAGATCCGTCTGCATCAAATTATTACCCACTCTGTATCTCCAGGACGCAAATCACAAATTCTGAGCATAATAATATCAAAACCACGTCGAATTGATAGTAGTTCTCATTAGTATTTGCATAGTGCCGTAATTTTCGCTCATTTTCCTTGCGCTTACGCAGTAAAAATTTCTTATGCGTATTTTTCATAAAATATTGTGCTTATTCGCTAAGCATCCGGGTGCAGATTTTCGCAATCGTGGTAGTCTGGACGTCCAGACGGATAAAAACAGGTTTAGCGAACATGACAGAGAAGCATCTTGATACCACGCTTGTGCAGGCAGGACGCAGTAAAAAGTACACTCAGGGTTCGGTAAATAGCGTGATTCAACGCGCCTCCTCGCTGGTCTTCGATACTGTTGAGGCCAAGAAACACGCCACCCGCAACCGCGCGAAAGGCGAGCTGTTTTACGGGCGTCGCGGCACCTTGACCCATTTCTCATTGCAGGAAGCGATGTGCGAGCTGGAAGGTGGCGTCGGCTGTGCCCTGTTCCCGTGCGGTGCCGCTGCGGTAGCGAATACGATTCTGGCGTTCGTTGAACAGGGCGATCATATCCTGATGACCAACACCGCCTACGAGCCAAGCCAGGATTTCTGCACCAAAATTCTGACCCGTCTGGGTGTCACCACCGGCTGGTTCGATCCGCTGATCGGCGAAGGCATTGCGGAGCTTATCCAGCCGAATACGCGCATTGTTTTCCTGGAATCTCCCGGCTCTATCACCATGGAAGTGCATGACGTTCCGGCGATTGTCCGCGCGGTGCGTCGCGTGGCGCCAGACGCTATCATCATGATCGATAACACCTGGGCGGCGGGCGTGCTGTTTAAAGCCCTTGAGTTTGACATCGATATCTCGATTCAGGCGGCAACGAAATACCTGATTGGCCACTCAGACGGCATGATTGGCACGGCGGTGTCTAACGCCCGCTGCTGGGATCAGCTGCGCGAAAACGCCTACCTGATGGGGCAGATGGTGGATGCCGATACCGCTTATATGACCAGTCGCGGGCTTCGTACGCTGGGCGTGCGTCTGCGTCAGCATCACGAAAGCAGTCTGAAAGTGGCCGAATGGCTGGCGCAACATCCGCAAGTCGCTCGCGTGAATCACCCTGCACTACCGGGCAGCAAAGGCCACGAATTCTGGAAACGTGACTTTACGGGCAGCAGCGGTCTGTTCTCATTTGTTCTCAATAAGCGACTGAGTAACGACGAGCTGGCCGCCTACCTGGATAACTTCTCGCTCTTTAGCATGGCTTACTCCTGGGGCGGCTTTGAATCGCTCATTCTGCCGAATCAGCCTGAACAACTTGCCGGTTTGCGGCCGGGCGGAGAAATCGACTTTACCGGCACGCTGATCCGACTGCACATCGGTTTAGAAAATGTTGATGATCTGATCGCGGATTTATCGGCAGGTTTCGAACGCATCGTGTAGAGTGCGGGCTGTAAATGTACTCCCGGACCGTTTTACAGACACGTGCAGCAGAAAAGACTGCATTTGTTGGGTCCCCGATCAACCCCACTGGGCGAAATCAGGAGTACAATAGCCACATATCAGTTGTTCCACAGGAAAGTCCATGGCTGTCATTCAAGATATTATCGCTGCGCTCTGGCAACACGACTTTGCAGCGCTGGCGGACCCGCACGTTGTAGGTGTTGTTTATTTCGTTATGTTCGCCACGCTTTTTCTGGAAAACGGTCTGCTGCCGGCCTCGTTTCTTCCGGGCGACAGCCTGCTGTTATTAGCCGGGGCGTTAATCGGTAAAGGCGTTATGGACTTCGCCCCCACGATCGTGATTTTAACGTCGGCCGCCAGCCTCGGCTGCTGGTTGAGCTATGTGCAGGGCCGCTGGCTCGGCAATACGCGCGTGGTGAAAGGCTGGCTGGCGCAACTGCCCGTGAAATACCACGAGCGCGCCACCTGCATGTTTGACCGCCACGGCCTGCTGGCTCTGCTCGCCGGACGTTTTCTGGCGTTTATTCGCACCCTGCTGCCAACGATGGCCGGGATTTCTGGCCTGTCGAACCGCCGCTTCCAGTTCTTCAACTGGCTGAGCGCCCTGCTGTGGGTCGGCGTTGTGACCTCTTTGGGTTATGCCCTGAGCATGATCCCGTTTGTGAAGCACCATGAAGATCAGGTGATGACCTTCCTGATGATCCTGCCGATTTTCCTGCTGGTTGCAGGCCTCGTCGGGACGCTGTTTGTGGTGATCAAGAAGAAATGCTGTAACGTCTAATCTTGTCCGTCCTCTCCCTCCCCGGGAGAGGACGCTTTACATTCCCTGCATCGTTCTGATACGCGCCGCATCTTCCCCCGGCGTCACGCCAAAATAGCGTTTAAACTCACGGCTGAACTGCGACGCACTTTCATACCCAACGCGCATCGCCGCAGCGCTGGCTTTCATCCCGTCGTGAATCATCAGCATCCGCGCTTTGTGCAGGCGATAGCTTTTCAGGTACTGCAACGGCGACGTGCTGGTGACGGATTTAAAGTTATGGTGGAACGCCGAGACGCTCATATTGGCCTCTGACGCCAGCTCATCCACGCTCAGGTTTTCCGTGTACTGGCTCTCAATACGTTTTAATACGCGGCTGATGAGGCTGAAATGGGTCTGACGGCTCACCAGCGCCAGCAGCGCTCCGCCGCCCGGTCCCATCAGGACGTGATAGAGGATCTCGCGGATTATCTGCTTGCCAAGAATACGCGCGTCGAGCGGGCGTTCCATAACGTCCAGCAGGCGCTCAATGGCGCACAAAATCTCATCGGAGAGCGTCGCGGAGTTAATGCCGCTCGCCGCCATCGCGGGCTGGAACAGTTCGTCTTCACCGATATCCATCAGCAGTTCCTGAAGCTGGAGAATATCTACGTTGACGCGAATGCCCGCCAGCGGAACGGCCTCAGTCGCATAGGTTTCACATTCAAAGGGTAAAGGTACTGTGAGGAGTAAATATTCGTTGGTGTCGTAACGGAACACGCGCTCATTGATATAGCCAATTTTATGGCCTGAAAAGAGAAATACGATGCCGGGCTGGTACATCACCGGCGTGCGCGTGCCGGGCTGTGTGCCGTATAAAAGACGGATATCCGGCAACAGCTCAGTGAGCGTATTTTCTTTATCTTTCAGTCTGTTAATTTGCCCCGTCAATTGCAGGCAAATCTCATCGCGGTTCATTCAGGTTTACTCCCGATACGGTTTCCATTGTTGCCAGTTTGCGCACCTTTTCGCATTTTCTCCAGCCCTCTGTAGAAATGGGCAAGACAACGGCAGGAATGTGCATTGAGAGGCGTGCCTTCGATGGCCACAATGGGCACCATCAGGCAGCCATCGACGCCGCCACGTTTTTCACCCACATAAGGGAACGAGCAATGAATAATTTTAATCTGCATACCCCAACTCGCATTCTGTTTGGTAAAGACGCCATCGCCGATCTGCGCGACCAGATCCCAGCCGGGGCGCGCGTTCTGATCACTTACGGTGGTGGCAGCGTCAAAAAAACCGGCGTGCTGGACCAGGTGTACAGCGCGCTGGAAGGCGTGGACGTACGTGAATTCGGCGGCATCGAGCCAAACCCGTCCTACGAAACGCTGATGAACGCAGTTAACATCGCCCGTGAAGAGAACATCACCTTCCTGCTGGCAGTCGGCGGCGGGTCGGTTCTCGACGGCACCAAGTTCATCGCGGCTGCGGCCCATTACGCCGACGGCGTGGACCCGTGGGAAATCCTGCAAACCGGCGGCAGCAAAATCACCAGCGCCATCCCAATGGGCTCTGTACTGACTCTGCCTGCGACCGGTTCTGAATCCAACAAAGGCGCGGTCATCTCCCGTAAAACCACCGGTGACAAACAGGCCTTCATGAACGAACACGTTCAGCCTGTGTTTGCGGTACTGGACCCGGTTTACACCTACACCCTGCCGCCGCGCCAGGTGGCTAACGGCGTCGTGGATGCCTTCGTTCACACGGTTGAGCAGTACGTCACTTATCCGGTCAACGGCAAAATTCAGGATCGCTTCGCGGAAGGCATTCTGCTGACGCTGGTAGAAGACGGCCCGAAAGCGCTGCAAGAGCCAGAAAACTACGATGTGCGCGCAAACGTGATGTGGGCGGCGACTCAGGCGTTGAACGGCCTGATTGGCGCAGGCGTGCCACAGGACTGGGCGACCCACATGCTGGGCCACGAACTGACCGCGATGCACGGCCTGGATCACGCCCAGACGCTGGCGGTGGTTCTGCCTGCCCTGTGGAATGAAAAACGCGACACCAAACGTGCCAAACTGCTGCAGTATGCAGAGCGCGTATGGAACATCACTTCCGGTTCTGAAGACGAGCGTATCGACGCGGCAATCGCGGCGACGCGTAACTTCTTCGAGCAGTTGGGCGTGCCGACTCGCCTCTCCGGTTACGGCCTGGATGGCAGCTCTATCCCTGCCCTGCTGGCTAAACTCGAAGAGCACGGCATGACGCAACTGGGCGAGAATCACGACATTACGCTGGACGTCAGCCGTCGCATTTACGAAGCGGCCCGCTAAGCGTTTTTGTTCTCCCGCCTTTCGTTTTTTGACATTTCGTCCAGACTTAATGCACACCACATCACCGGGGACACCCCCGGTGATGAGCAAATGGAGGAGGAAAAATGGCAAACCAAACCGTAATTAAGCTTCAGGACGGCAACGTCATGCCCCAGCTGGGACTGGGCGTATGGAAAGCCGGTAATGACGAGGTCGTGTCCGCCATTCACAAAGCACTGGAAGTCGGCTATCGGTCTATCGATACCGCCGCCGCGTACAAAAATGAAGACGGCGTCGGCAAAGCGTTGGCCAGCGCCAGCATCCCGCGCGATGAATTATTCATCACCACTAAACTGTGGAACGACGACCAGAAACGCCCTCGCGAAGCCCTGCTGGAAAGCCTGGAAAAACTCCAGCTCGATTTCGTCGATCTCTATCTGATGCACTGGCCAGTTCCGGCAATCGATCACTACGTTGAGGCCTGGAAAGGTCTGATCGATCTGCAAAAAGAGGGGCTGGTGAAGAGTATTGGCGTCTGTAATTTCCAGATCCATCATCTGCAGCGGCTGATTGATGAAACGGGCGTCGCGCCGGTGATCAACCAGATTGAGCTGCATCCGCTCATGCAGCAGCGTCAGCTGCACTCCTGGAACGCCACGCACAAAATTCAGACCGAATCCTGGAGCCCGCTGGCTCAGGGCGGCGAAGGCGTGTTCGATCAGAAAATTATTCGCGACCTGGCCGAGAAGTACGGCAAAACCGCCGCGCAGATCGTCATTCGCTGGCATCTGGACAGCGGTCTGGTGGTGATCCCGAAATCGGTCACCCCGGCGCGTATCGCCGAGAACTTCGACGTCTGGGATTTCCGCCTGGATAAAGAGGAGTTAAGCGAGATAGCGAAGCTGGATCAGGGCAAGCGTTTAGGGCCAGATCCGGATCAGTTTGGGGGGTAATACCCTCGTTCAAAAGCCCGACAAACGTCGGGCTTTTTTATTGCCGGGCGACAGGCTTAGCGCCCTGCCACTTTCCCGCGTTTTTTGTTCGCCGCCGGCGTCTGGCGCTGATGCGCAACAGGCGTGTGTTTGGTCAGTGCCGGACGGGTATTGCGGTTCTGGCGACGCGCTTCGCGCATCTCATCGAGCGTCGGCGCGGGCACCAGGCATTCGCGGCGCGAGCCAATCAGATGCTTTTTACCCATATCTTCCAGCGCCTGACGGATCAGCGGCCAGTTGGCCGGATCGTGATAGCGCAGCAGTGCTTTATGCAGTCGACGCTGTTTGTCACCTTTCGGCACCACCACATCTTCACTCTTGTAACCAATTTTACTCAGCGGGTTCTTGCCGGTGTAATACATGGTCGTCGAGTTAGCGAGCGGCGACGGATAGAAGTTCTGCACCTGATCGAGACGGAAACGACGCTGCTTCAGCCACAGAGCCAGATTCACCATATCCTCATCGCGCGTACCAGGGTGCGCAGAGATGAAATACGGAATCAGGTACTGCTCTTTACCCGCCTGTTTGGAATAGGTGTCAAACAGCTCTTTAAAGCGATCGTAGCTGCCCATGCCCGGCTTCATCATCTTCGACAGCGGGCCTTCTTCCGTATGCTCAGGGGCGATCTTCAGATAGCCGCCAACGTGATGGGTCGCCAGCTCTTTGATGTAGCGCGGATCTTCCACGGCGATGTCGTAACGCACGCCGGAGGCGATCAGGATCTTTTTGACGCCTTTCAGATCGCGGGCGCGACGGTACAGGTTGATCGTCGGCTGGTGGTTGGTGTCCATGTGCTGACAAATATCCGGATAGACGCACGACAGACGGCGGCAGGTCTGCTCCGCGCGCGGTGATTTGCAGCGCAGCATATACATGTTGGCGGTCGGGCCGCCCAGATCGGAGATCACGCCGGTAAAGCCCGGAACCGTGTCGCGAATGGCTTCGATCTCGTTAACGATCGAATCCTCAGAGCGGCTCTGAATAATGCGCCCTTCGTGCTCGGTGATCGAACAGAACGAGCAGCCGCCGAAGCAACCGCGCATGATGTTGATCGAGAAGCGGATCATCTCGTAGGCAGGAATTCGGCTATTGCCATAGGAAGGATGCGGCACGCGTTTGTACGGCAGTGCAAACACGCTGTCCATCTCTTCGGTTGAGAGCGGAATGGCTGGCGGGTTAACCCAGATATAGCGCTCGCCGTGCTTTTGCATCAGCGCACGTGCGCAGCCTGGGTTAGTTTCATGATGCAGAATGCGTGACGCGTGCGCGTAAAGCACCTTGTCGCCTTTCACTTTTTCAAAGGACGGCAGCAGAACGTAGGTTTTTTCCCACGGTTTTGGGCGCGGCGGCTGCACGACCACGGCTTTGGCTTCGGCTTTCTTCGGTTCAACCGGTTTGTTGTCCGCACACGGCAAATCTTCGCCATACGGGTGCGGGATCGGGTCGATTTTGCCCGGCATGTCGATGATACGGGAATCCACCCCGCTCCAGCCCGGCAGCGCTTCTTTCACCATGATCGCCGTGTTACGCACGTCGCGGATGTTACCGACAGGTTCGCCCTGCGCCAGACGGTGCGCCACTTCTACCAGCGGACGCTCGCCGTTGCCGAAGATCAGCATATCGGCTTTGGAATCCACCAGCACCGAACGGCGCACAGTATCAGACCAGTAATCGTAGTGCGCGGTACGGCGCAGGCTCGCTTCGATTCCCCCCAGGATGACCGGCACATCTTTCCATGCTTCTTTGCAGCGCTGGGTATATACCAGCGTGGCGCGATCCGGACGCTTACCGGCGACGTTATCGGCGGTGTAGGCATCGTCGTGGCGCAGTTTGCGATCGGCGGTGTAGCGGTTGATCATCGAGTCCATGTTCCCGGCGGTAACGCCGAAGAACAGGTTGGGTTTGCCGAGGCTCATGAACGCGTCTTTGCTGTTCCAGTCTGGCTGGGAGATGATCCCTACGCGGAAGCCTTGCGCCTCCAGCATACGGCCACAAATGGCCATGCCGAAGCTCGGGTGATCGACGTATGCATCGCCCGTCACCAGAATAATATCGCAGCTGTCCCAGCCCAATTGGTCCATCTCTTCGCGGGACATCGGCAGGAATGGCGCCGGTCCGAAGCAGGCTGCCCAATACTGGGGCCAGGAGAAGAGGTCTCGATCCGGCTGGATCAGGGATATTGCGCTCATAATGCTTCCGAAGAAAAAATAGACAAAGGGCGGGGATTATACGCTGGATTTATACATGAAATGAAGGGGTATTATGCGGGCATTTTCGCCGCTCGCCCGGTAGCGCTGCGCTTAGCGTGCCTGGGTTCGCGGAATCTGTAAGCCGGGTAAGGCGAAGCCACCGCCCGGCCTGTAAAAGCGTGCTAGGCCAGCGGATTCACCAGCAGCTGCCCTACGGAACCGCGATCCGACATCTCCAGCGTCTGGCTGTGGAACAGGAACGGGAAGTGCGGCCACGAAGGCTGTCCGTAGTAGACCAGCAGCTCTACCTGCCCATCGACCCAGACCGTATCTTTCCAGCCGCGATCTTCCGGGAACGGCATCGCGCCGTTGACGTTACGGATCAGGAAACTCACCCCTTCGATATGGAACGCCTGCGGCATCTCTGCACGCACCGTCCAGCGCTCCCAGGTGCCCTGCTGCGCTGTAATATCGATACGATTGACGTCCCACAGCGCACCGTTGATACCCGGATCGTCGCCGAGGCTGATATCACGACTGCGCACCGGCGTCCCGCTCAGGATCTCCTCCGGCAACAAACGCATCGGCAGACTGTCCGTCACCAGCGGTAACAGACCCGTCGGACGCAGGGTCAACACCAGCGTAGACACCAGAATGCTCGACGGCTCGAAGAAGCCGCGAATACGATCCACGATGCTCGCCGCCTCGCCGCAGGTAATCGACACTTCATCCCCGTTGGTCATATCGACGAGGATTTCACGCCGTTCACCCGGCGCCAACGCCAGCTGTTTAACGGAAACTGGCGCAGGTAAAAAGCCCTGATCGCCGGAGATCACATGCAGCGCGCGACCATCGCTCATCTGCAGCTGATAGCGCCGGGAGTTGGACGCATTCAGCAGACGCAGACGGACCCAGCCGCGAGACACTTCGACATACGGGCTTTGCGCGCCGTTCACCATCAGCGTATCGCCGACAAAACCGCCGCTGCCCGGCTCGCTGTACTCCGGCGAGCCAAAGTTATCGAGGCGTTTGTCCTGAATGATGACCGGGAAATCATCGACACCGTAGTGATTCGGGATCGGCAGCGATTTACTCACGTCGTCTTCCACCAGCCACATTCCGGCCAGACCGTTGTAGACCTGCTGCGCCGTGCGGTTTGGCGTGTTCGCGTGATACCACAGGGTCGCGGCACTCTGGCGAATCGGCAGTACGGGTGCCCAGTCAGCGCTCGGCGTCATCATGCGCGCCGCGCCGCCCATCAGTGGGCCGGGGACCTGCAATCCGCTGATGGTCATGGCGACGTTTTCCGCCAGGCGGTTGCTGTAAATGAGCTTTACGTCATCCCCGCTCCAGACGCGGATCGTCGGCCCGAGATAACGGCCATTCACCCCCCAGACCGATGCGCGCGTGCCCTGGGTAAAGGACCAGTGTGTGCGCTGCATGGTGAGGAAAAGCGGTTGCCCACGACGAGATTCCAGTAACGGCGGAATGGGCAGCGGCTGTTGCTGCCCGGCGGCGTTGGCTGTCAGCGGAACCGCGCCAGCACAAAGGGCGATTCCCGAAGCCTGAATAAACTGACGCCGACTGAGTGACATATTTGCTCCATGTGAAACGACGATAAAACGCGGGAATTCATTTCCCTGAAACTCCGGTTAAATCTTGCCGGAGGCTTCTCTCTCTGCGACTTCTTTGTCGAGCACTTCGATTTGACGCGCCATTAGCTCACGGCAATGGGCAGCCAGTTCACGCACCTGGTCTTTACCGTATTTGCTGGTGTCCACGGGTGGCAGCATCTCAACAATTACCAGCCCGTTTTTCAGGCGGTTAAGGTTAATTTTATTCGAAGTATTGGAAACACACACAGGAATAATTGGCACACCTGCAGCAATTGCGGCGTGAAACGCGCCAGTTTTAAATGGCAGCAGGCCGCGACCACGGCTGCGCGTCCCTTCCGGGAACATCCAGATAGAGATTTTGCGTTTCTTAAAGTGATTGACCACTTCGGCAATGGTGCTGTGCGCTTTGGCGCGGTTATTACGATCGATCAGCAAGTTACCCGTGAGCCAGTACAGCAGGCCGAAGAACGGCACCCACAGTAGGCTCTTTTTACCCACCGTGACCGTTGGCGGCAGCACGATGTTCGCGGCGGTGACCATATCGTAGTTATTCTGATGATTACCGATATAGATGGCGTTGCCGAAATTTTCTGCGCCTTCCGGCAAGCGGGTTTCGACCTTCAGGCCATACAGCGGCGCCAGTCGACCAAACATGCGGCCAAAGGTGGAGACATGCTTCGGGTTACGCGGGCTGAACAGGCAGTAAATGCAGCCGAACACGCAGACCAGAATGCAATAGATAACGGTGAGAATTGCACGAACAATGAATAGCATAGCGACCTCAGAAGCCCTAACAGCTGACAATTATATACTCCAATGCCAGCCAGGTAAGGACTTTGTGTAAAGACAGATAATTTTAGCGAGAACCCCCTCCCGAACGGAGGGGGAGAGGCACATTACTCTTCGCTATCGCCCGATTTCGCACGCAGTGGAGAGTCAATCTCCACGCGGTCGATACGCTGCAGCCCGCGCATCAGCGAGCCGCGACGCCCGCGCTCGCCCACCACTTTCTGCAACTCTTCCGGACGCAGTTTGATCTTACGCTTGCCGACATGAATGGTCAGCGTACTTTGCGGCGGCAGAATGAAGAGGTGCGCCAGACCGTCTTCGCCTTTCGCGGCTTCCGCCGCCGGGATATTAATGATCTTGTTGCCCTTGCCTTTCGACAGCTGCGGCAGGTCGCTGACCGGGAACATCAGCATCCGTCCAGCCTGGGTGATCGCCAGCAGCATATCGCTGTCGTTCTCAATCACCAGCGGCGGCATAACGTGGGCGTTATCCGGCAGGCTGATCATCGCTTTACCCGCGCGGTTACGGGCAATCAGATCGTTGAAGGTACAGATGAAACCGTAGCCGGCGTCGGAGGCCATCAGCAGTTTCTGCTCTTCGCCTTCCATCAGCATATGGTCAACGGTCGCACCCGGTGGCAGCGTCAGCTTGCCGGTGATCGGCTCGCCCTGCCCGCGCGCCGACGGCAACGTGATCGGGTCGATGGCGTAGCTGCGCCCGGTGGAATCAAGGAACACCACCGGCTGGTTACTCTTGCCTTTCACCGCCGATTTGAAGCTATCGCCGGATTTGTAGCTCAGCCCCGGCGCGTCGATATCGTGGCCTTTCGCGCTACGCACCCAGCCGCTCTGGGACAGCACGATAGTCACCGGCTCAGACGGCTGCATGTCGTGCTCGTTCATCGCTTTCGCTTCTTCGCGCTCCTGCAGCGGTGAACGACGGTCGTCGCCGAAGGCTTCCGCATCCGCCTGCAGCTCTTTCTTCAGCAAATTGCTCATCTTGCGTTCGGACGCCAGAATCGCCTGCAGCTGATCGCGCTCTTTCGCCAGCTCGCTCTGTTCGCCGCGAATTTTCACCTCTTCCAGTTTGGCGAGGTGGCGCAATTTCAGTTCGAGAATGGCTTCAGCCTGGGTTTCGCTAATGCCAAAACGCGACATCAGCGCGGGCTTCGGCTCGTCCTCGGTGCGGATGATCTCAATCACTTCATCGATATTGAGGAACGCCACCAGCAAACCTTCAAGGATATGCAGGCGCTTAAGGACTTTTTCCAGACGATAGTTCAGACGACGGCGCACCGTATCGCGACGGAACGCCAGCCACTCAGTCAGGATCTCCAGCAGGTTTTTCACCGACGGACGACCATCCAGACCGATCATGTTCAGGTTGATGCGGTAGCTTTTTTCCAGATCGGTAGTGGCGAACAGGTGGTTCATCACCTGGTCCATATCGACGCGGTTAGAGCGTGGGACAATCACCAGACGCGTCGGATTTTCGTGGTCCGATTCGTCGCGCAGGTCATCGACCATCGGCAGCTTTTTATTGCGCATCTGGGCGGCGATCTGCTCCAGCACTTTCGCGCCGGACACCTGGTGCGGCAGCGCGGTAATGACCACGGCGCCGTCTTCTTTATTCCACACCGCGCGCATGCGCACAGATCCGCGACCGTTCTGGTAGATTTTGCGGATTTCAGCGCGGGAGGTGATGATCTCCGCTTCGGTCGGATAGTCCGGCCCTTGCACGATATCCAGCAGTTCATCCAGCGTGGTTTTCGGCTGTTCAATCAGGGTAATGGCGGCTTTCGCCACTTCACGCAGGTTGTGCGGCGGAATATCCGTCGCCATGCCAACCGCGATGCCGGTGGTGCCGTTCAGCAGGATATTCGGCAGACGGGCAGGCAGCATTTTCGGCTCCTGCATCGTGCCGTCGAAGTTTGGCACCCAGTCCACCGTGCCCTGGCCGAGTTCGCCGAGCAGCAGTTCTGCATATTTTGATAAGCGCGATTCGGTGTAACGCATCGCGGCGAAGGATTTCGGATCGTCCGGTGCCCCCCAGTTTCCCTGGCCATCGACCAGCGGATAACGGTAGGAGAACGGCTGCGCCATCAACACCATCGCTTCGTAACAGGCGCTGTCGCCGTGCGGATGGTATTTACCCAGCACGTCACCCACGGTACGGGCGGATTTTTTGAATTTGGCGCTGGCGTTCAGGCCCAGCTCAGACATCGCGTAAACGATGCGACGCTGAACGGGTTTCAGGCCATCGCCGATAAACGGCAGTGCCCTGTCCATGATGACGTACATGGAATAGTTCAGATAGGCGTTTTCAGTGAATTCATGTAGCGCGAGGCGCTCTGCCATATCGCTCATTAAATGTCATTCCTCAACTCAGAAACCTGTGGGTTTCAGGCAATATTGCCGCAGATACTACCCTATCTGACGAGTTGAGTCACAAAGAAAAAGGGCCGCAGAATCGGCCCTTTTCGTCATTATTTGTTCAGTTTGATAACTTGTTTGACGTCGATTTCAAACTCATTCCACTCTTTATCGACCTTACCCTGAATCTCGACCTGATCCTGCGGGGTGATGGTCTGCCCGTTCCAGCGTTTGTGGTCAATTTCCACATTTACCGTACCGGTGGTGTCGCGGAACAGGTAGCGGTCGTCGGACAGGCGCTCGGTAATGTTACCGCGCAGTTTGACCCAGCTGTCGTCCTTCTGATCTTTGACTTTGGCCGCGGTGGTCAGGTTAGCGTTATTGTCCACAAATCCGCCCTGCTGGGTTTGGGTTTGCGCAGGCGTTGCAGATGGACCGTTAAAGCCGCCTTCTGCAGCAAATACCGGAGCCGTGGTCATCATCATGATTGCCGTAATAGCTGCGAATTTTTTCATCGTTATCTCTCCCTTTAATGTTGTTTAGAACGCCATTAAACAGGGTAAACCTTAACAACTTCTTAAGGGGAAAATTTAAATTTTTTTGCTGTACAGCATGATGTCACAGGGGGTTTACTGCACATAAACCGCAGCATCAAGGAGGGGAACATGCGCATCTTACTGGTAGAAGACGACAGGCTGATTGGCGACGGCATCAAAGCGGGCTTAAGCAAAATGGGCTTTAGCGTTGACTGGTTTACCGACGGCAGCACAGGCAAGGCCGCGCTCTATACCGCCCCTTTCGATGCGGTGGTACTCGACCTGACGCTACCTGGCATGGACGGCCTCGACATCCTGCGCGACTGGCGCGAAAACGGACGCAGCGAGCCGGTGCTGATCCTCACCGCGCGCGATGCCCTCGATCAGCGCGTCGAAGGTCTGCGTCTCGGCGCGGACGACTATCTGTGCAAACCCTTTGCCCTGGTCGAAGTGGCGGCGCGGCTTGAAGCACTGCTGCGCCGCAGCCACGGCAAATCCCGCAGCGAACTGCGCCACGGCAACGTGACGCTGGACCCCACAAGCCTGGTCGCTACGCTTAACGCCGAAACGCTGGCCCTTAAACCGAAAGAGTTCGCCCTTCTGGAGCTGCTGATGCGTAACGCCGGGCGCGTGCTGCCGCGCAAGCTTATCGAAGAAAAGCTCTATACCTGGGACGACGACGTCTCCAGCAACGCCGTCGAAGTCCACGTTCACCATTTACGCCGCAAGCTCGGCAGCCATTTTATCCGCACCGTTCACGGCATCGGCTATACCCTGGGTGACGCATGAAACTGACACAACGCTTAAGCCTGAAACTGCGCCTGACGCTACTTTTTCTCGTGCTGTCCCTCGGCGCATGGCTGGCGGCAAGCGTGGTGGCCTGGCAGCAGACCACCCACAAGCTCGATAAACTGTTCGATACCCAGCAGATGCTGTTTGCCAAACGGCTGATGACCATGGATCTCGACGAGCTTAACGCGCCGGTGCGAATGAGCGACGTGCCCAAAAAAGCCAAACACGGCCATCTTGATGACGACGCGCTGGCGTTTGCCATCTACGCCAGCGACGGGAAAATGCTGCTGAACGACGGCGAAAATGGCCGGGATATTCCTTATCACTACCGTCGCGACGGTTTTACCGACGGGCAGCTGAAGGATGACAACGACGCGTGGCGTTTCCTGTGGCTGACCGCGCCGAACGGGAAATACCGGATTGTCGTCGGGCAAGAGTGGGAGTATCGCCAGGAGATGGCGCTGGATATTGTCACTTCGCAGCTGACCCCCTGGCTGGTGGCGCTGCCGCTGATGCTGCTTTTGCTGATTGTTCTACTCGCGCGCGAACTGCGCCCTCTGAAAAACCTCGCCCTGACCTTGCGCCGTCGTTCGCCCGACGCCACCGACCGGCTGGCAACCGATGGGCTGCCGACGGAGGTGCGCCCGCTGCTCGACGCCCTGAACCATCTTTTTGCCCGCACGCAGGAGATGATGACCCGAGAGCGGCGCTTTACCTCCGATGCCGCCCACGAACTGCGCAGCCCGCTCACCGCTCTGAAGGTGCAAACCGAAGTGGCGCAACTGTCGCTGGACGATCCCGAGGCGCAGGCGAAAGCGCTCAACCAGCTTCACGCAGGCATCGACCGTGCCTCGCGGCTGGTGGATCAGCTCCTCACACTGTCGCGCCTCGACTCACTGGAAAACCTCGATGATGTCCAGACGATCGCGATGGCCGATTTGCTGCAATCGGCGGTGATGGACAGTTACCATTCGGCGCTGCAGGCGGGCATCGAATTGCGCCTCAACATTCACGCGCCTCAGGTGGCGCGCGCCGGCCAGCCGCTACTGCTGAGCCTGCTGGTGCGCAATCTGCTGGATAACGCCGTACGCTACAGCCCGCGTGGAAGCGTGGTCGATGTCACGCTGGATGCGCAGAGTTTTACCGTGCGCGACAACGGGCCGGGGATTTCACCGGACGCTCTGGCGCGCATCGGCGAGCGTTTTTATCGTCCTCCGGGCCAGGAGCAGACCGGCAGCGGGCTGGGATTATCCATCGTCAAACGCATTGCGACGCTGCACGGCATGCGGGTAACGCTCGCCAACGCGCGCGAAGGCGGGTTTGAAGTGACAATAGGCTGGTAGTTGGATTATTGCGCTATAAGCAAAAGACTTTGCACATTTTGCTCATTTTTCCGCACCGTTATTACGGGTAACATGACTGCCAAACTTGCCAGTCTGAGGACAAATTATGAGCAACATTCTGATTATCAACGGTGCGAAAAAATTCGCCCACTCTAACGGCCAACTGAATGACACCCTGACCGAGGTCGCGGATGGTTTCCTGCGCGACGCCGGGCATGATGTTAAAGTGGTTCGCGCCGACAGCGATTACGACGTCAAAACCGAAGTGCAGAATTTCCTGTGGGCCGACGTGATTGTCTGGCAGATGCCAGGCTGGTGGATGGGCGCGCCGTGGACCGTCAAAAAGTACATGGACGATGTCTTCACCGAAGGTCACGGTTCCCTGTACGCCAGCGATGGCCGTACCCGCTCCGACGCCTCTAAAAAATACGGTTCCGGTGGTCTGCTGCATGGTAAAAAATACATGCTGTCCCTGACCTGGAACGCGCCGCTGGATGCCTTCACCGATGAAGATCAGTTCTTCCACGGCGTTGGCGTGGACGGGGCTTACCTGCCGTTCCATAAAGCCAACCAGTTCCTGGCGCTGGAGCCACTGCCGACCTTTATCGTCAACGACGTGATTAAAATGCCGGACGTGCCGCGCTATATCGCAGAATATCGCAAGCATCTGGCTGAGATTTTTGCTTAACTGGTTATTCAATTAAGACCCAATTAATTCGAGTTGCAGCCAACGCAGCTGCAACTTGAAGTATGCCGGGTAGAGAAGGAGTTAACCATGCTTACCGTTATTGCTGAAATTCGCACTCGTCCAGGTCAACATCACCGTCAGGCGGTGCTGGATGAATTCGTGAAAATTATCCCGACCGTTCTGAAAGAAGAAGGCTGCCACGGCTACGCGCCGATGGTGGACGCTGCCGCAGGCGTAAGCTTCCAGACCACCGCGCCCGATTCGATCATCATGGTTGAACTGTGGGAAACCGTGGCACACCTGGAAGCGCATCTGCAAACCGCGCACATGAAAGCGTGGAGCGAAGCGGTGAAAGGGAACGTTCTGGAAACGCATATCCGTATTCTGGAGCAAGGGGTTTAAGTTTTTGTATTTTGCCGGGCGACACCGCGTTTACCCGGCATTCAAAACCTGAGCCAGAGGCCCGGTAAGCTTAGCGCCACCGGGCTTTTTTATTACCAGTACAACTTCCAGCTCTGAGTAAAACGCACCAGCGCCTCCACGTAGAAGTAATCCCCCCAGCTCGCGCACTCATCCACGCCTTTATTGCTCGCCAGATGGTAAACCGAGTGCTTCAGCAGCCCGTTACCCTTCTCGTCTTTACCCATCAGATAGTGACGGGTCAACGATGACATCATCCCTTTCGCCCACTCCAGATAGCGCTCGCGATCCGGGTCCGTCACCGGCAGGTGCTTCACCAGCTCAAGCAGGCCACACACCGCAATCGCCGCCGACGATGAATCGCGCAGGGCATCAGTGCCCACCAGCGCCAGATCCCAGTGACAAACGTAATCCTCCGGCAGGCGGTTCAGGAAATAGTTCGCCAGCCGTTTCGACAGGGCGATCATCGTCTCGTCGCCGGTATAGATGTAGCTCAGCAGGAAACCGTAAATGCCCCACGCCTGGCCGCGCGACCAGCAGGAGTCATCCGCGTAGCCCTGCTGCGTATTGCCGTAGCGCGGCGCACCGGTTTTGACGTCCATGTAATAGGTGTGGAACGTCGACGCGTCCTCACGGATCAGGTAGGTCGCCGCCTGCATCACGTGCGCTTTCGCCGCGTCGGCAAAGCGCGGATCGCCGGTCTGCTCCGTCGCCCAGTAGAGCAACGGCAGGTTCATGTTGCAGTCGATGATCATTCGTCCGGCCTGCTCCGGGTCGGACAGATCGCCCCACGCCTGGATGATCTTCGCCTTCTCGTGGAAGCGCTCAAGCAGCGCTTCGGCGGCCAGCAGCGAGAAACCACGCGCCTCGCGATTGCCCGTCAGACGCCAGGCCGCCACGCACGACAGGGTATAGAGGAAGCCTAAATCGTGGGTATTGGTATCATTTCGCCCGGCGATGCGCAGGCCAAACGAGCGGACGTTTTTCTCGGCCAGCGCACGGAATTTCTCGTCACCGCTCATCTCCCACGCCAGCCAAAGCTGCCCGGTCCAGAAACTGGTGGTCCACTCCACGTTTTCCGTCAGGGGATAAAAGCCCTCTACACAGGTTTCAGCCGGGAATTTTTCACCGAACTCCGTTAAATGACGGCTAATCAGTTCGAGGACGTGATTCCGCGCCGAGCTTAATTCATCACTGAACACGCGCGCATCAACGGGTGCAGGAATATCGGACAGGCGTTCCTCTGCGATACGATTTAACATATTTCGGTTCCTTCTTTGACAGCAAAAATTAGCGTGATGGATTTTGTTCTGCGATGTTGATGGCCTGCGCGCCGCGCCATTTGCTCTGGCAGGCGGATAAGGTAAAGGCAGAAATAAGGGTAAATGTCAGCGCCGTGGCACCCATGATGATATAAGTCTGCTCAAAGCCGATACGGTCATACATATATCCGGCAGGCGATGACACCACCACGTTTCCGACATACAGCATCGCCTGATAGCCTAATAAATACATGGTGGCGTTGACGCGTTTGTCGAAATGCTCGGCGATATATTTAAATACCGATACCAGCAGCAGACAGATTTCCAGACCGTATAACGGTTTCAGAATCGAAATTAACAGGTGGGAATCGCACATGCCGGAAATAATCAGGCGCGCGCCCACTACTAATCCCACAATTAATAATCCGCGTTTGGCACCAATAAAGTTGACGAACAGCGGGATCACCATATACATCAGGAATTCCATCCCCGACTGTACCGTGCCCAGATAGCCAAAGACCGCGTTGCCCTGATGCACATCGTCGAAGAAGGTGACGAAGTAGCGCGAGAACTGCTGCTCAGCAATAAACATCATCCACGCCACGCCAGCCACATACAGGCAGAAGGCCCAAAACTTGCGGTTACGCAGCAGCGCGTAGACGTCCGACGGCGCGATTTTCTCTTTGGTCAGCACCTCCCCGGCATGAACGGAGTTAGTGTTCACTTTCAGGTTTAGCAGGACAATCAGCATGATGACCGACGCGACGCTGCCCATAATAAAGTTATACGCCGGAGAGAGGTTAAACAGCAGGCCGGAGAAGGATGATGCCACCGCCCAGCCGAGGGAACCCCACATACGAATCTGACCAAACTCCATGCCGTTCAACCGGCTAAAGCGATCGGAATAGGATTCGCACGCCGCCACGCCCGCATACCAGGCAAAGCTTAAATAGAGCGCACCGATAATAATCCCGAGCAGTGTGTTGGACATCAATAGCGGCTGATAGACGTAAATAAAGAACGGCGCCATCAGGGCCGACATGGCCACCACAAAATAGAGCAGATATTTGCTCATCCCGATTTTATCGAGAATATAGCCGTAAATAGGTTTAAGAATAACGGAGAAGACACCGTTAACCGCAAATACCGTACCAATCACCGAACCGCTCAGGTTCGCTTTTTGGCCGAGCCAGATGGCCAGCAGGCCAATACTGGCCGACCAGGTAAAGAAATAGAGAAAAATAAAGGTACTGATTTTGTAATATTCGGTTTTATTCGTTGAGCTGATTTTCATAGAATCCTCGCCAACAGGTAGGGTCCAGAGTGTTTATATAAAGAACGACAACTGACGTTCGCTGCCCGGTTCGTGAATCACGACCTGGTTATTGTTTATTTTCAGCTGCGGCGTGACCGCGTAGTTTTTCTGCTCTCCGGAAGCGGTGACAGCGCAGCAGAGCCAGCTTTCCCCGACCGGGAGTTGTGTGGCAAGCACAGGAATCGATGCGCATTGCGCAAACATCACGCTGCTGTTCGGCGGCGTAACGATGCTGTCGGGCTGGCGCGAAAGATCGGGCGACAGATCGACAATCACGCTGCTGCCATTTTCCGCATTCAGAACACAGCCGCGCGCCTGCAGGCGATGCGCCGTTTTGATCACAGCAAAGCCCCCTTCCACCGTCTGCAAGGTGCGCGCGCTATTGATGCGATGCAGACGCAGATGCCACTCGCCGAACGGCACCAGCCAGGTGTCGATCTGCACGTCGTGCCACGGCGACCAGCGCGAGAAAATGAAGTTCTCATCAACGCGCACCGCGTCGCAGTCGCGCCGACCACGGAAATAGTTATCGCCATCACTGAGCAGCAGCATCGAGTCGCAGGCCGCGTGTTTAATGCCGTAGCGTCCGCGCTCAATGGTGAAACCAAAGCGGCTGGAGTAGGCAAATTTGGTGTACTTCGCCTCGGTGTTGACGTAATTGTTCAGCTCCAGCTGTCCGGCGGTGAGCAGGGTCGCGTGCTGTGAATTGTCGGCGTGGATCAGGATCTGCTGCGCGTTGGGGATAACGTGTTTTTCAGCGCGTTCCGGCAACGGTTGTTCCTGTGCCTGCCAGAACGGATGATCTTCACCCAGCGCAAGGATCAGGTAGGTTTTCAGCGCCCAGTACGGCGATCCCGGCGAGTTGTAATCCTCGCACATCGCCAGATTGGGATAGGCAAAACCGAGCGTCAGAATGCCGTCGCGATCGAGGATCGGCTGCTGCTGCCACCAGCGCAGATGACGCAGAATGATCCCTTTCACAATGCCCGGTGTGAACACATCCAGTTCAGAAAACGCCACCGCGCTCCAGAACGCGACCATTGCAAAACGGTAGGTCAGGCTGCGGCCAAAGGGGATCGATGCCCCGTCGGCTGCGGACATAAAGATAAAATCGTCGGCAAACTGGCGGGCGCGATCGCGCAGCACTGCGGCCCGCGCCTCGTCGCCGCTCAGGGTGGCGTAGATCAGGCCATAGAAGTGGAACGCCATCGAGATGTAATAGTCTTTCGGGCGGCCCACGCCATCGGAATACCAGCCTTCGCCGAGGTAGTAAGCGTCCATCAGCGCAAAGCGACGATCGATGGCAGACTGGTTGAACGGCAGTCCAGCGCGTTTAAAACCAAGCTGGACCATAATGGCAAAATAGTTCCAGTTGCTGTCCGGCATCTGAGCATCGGTGATCTGATTCAGCCAGGCGTGCAGGTTCTGCACCTCCCGCTCGCTGAAGAGATCCGTGAGCCGGTTTTGCAACAGCGCAAGCCCAAGGCCATAGGCCGCCATCTCCACCAGACGCTGATCGTAAGGCGCGGTTTCGCCCCAGTAACCGGCGCTTTGCGGGTCCGTCCCCTGTTTAATCGCAGTGATGTATTTCTCGCTGTAAGGCGTGCGCTCGCCGGAAGCCAGCAGCGGAAACAGCCCCCACAGGGCACGCGACAGCCCTTCCATTTCAGCAATATCCGTCGCGTAGTGCGCGCAGGTATCACCCAGAGAAATGTGTGAACTGCCCGGCGCAAACTGCTTGTCCAGCGAGCCTAACAGGGTATTTAGCTCCGCCACCACATCCTGACGGGAAGACAACGGATTTGATGTTTCTTTCTTTGCCGCCCACATACGCTCGTCCTCGTAATCATCTGCGGCAAAGAATAGTGAATGCATAACCCTCAGAAATGTTAGCCGTGTCACAGGGAAGAGAGATGAATAAACCTGAAGTTGAGAAAATTTAAAAAGGTGGTTTATAACGAGAAAGAGACGGGCAAAAGTTGAGTTTTATTGCACTATGCGCGACACGCCAAAATCCGACCATCTGGAGCTGATCGCCCTGAATGACACCATCGTGTCGTTCAGCCGCCTGTTCGCCAATACGGTGCGCTACCACCACTGGCATCAGTGTCTGGAAATTCTCTATGTCGAAGAGGGATTTGGCGTGGCGATTGTCGATAACCGCCACTACACCATGCGCCCCGGACGGCTGTTTTTATTCCCGCCGTTCACCCTGCATAAGGTGATGGTAGATGAACAGGCCGAAGCGATTTATCGCCGCACCATTATTCATCTCGATCATCACGCCGTACTGAAAGTGCTGCGCGATTTTCCCCAGGCGCAGCAGCGGCTGCAAAAACTGTCACGACGCGGCGGGCCGGCCTGGGTCGCTGATGTTGCTCACTGTCAGGTGCACATCCATCACCTGCTGAGCTGCTACCAGCCGCCGATGAACAGTGAAAGCATCGCCAGCCTGCTGATTGCGCTGTTTGCCATGCTGCCGGACGACAGCGACGGCGCGCCCGGCAGCAGCCACGGGATCGCCAGCCAGGTGATGTTCTGGCTGGATGAGAACTATCAGGTTAAATTTAGCCTTGATGCGCTGGCGGCGGAACTGGGTAAATCCCGCAGCTACGTTTCCCGCAAATTCCATCTGGAAACGGGCGAGAAAATTCATGATTACCTGAACACGCTGCGGCTGCGAAAAGCCTGTGAATGCCTGTTACACAGCGAAGAGAGCGTGCGGGATATCGGTGCGCGGGTCGGGTTTTCTGACGTGACCTATTTTATCAGCGCCTTCAGGAAGGGCATCGGCGAGACGCCCCTTCAGTACCGGAAAAATCATTCGGGCCGTTGAGCGGTATTTTGCCCGGCAGCTTCACGCGCTTTTCTTACCCGGCTTTAATCCACGGTGAAATTCATTGATACGCTTCATGGACTTAATCGTGCGCTGCGGCGCGGTGGAGGCCACCGACAGCACAATCATCTCCAGACACAGCATCACCGTACCATGCAGCGGGATTTTGCCTTTCTCATTGCCGCGCGGAACGTGGATCACCACGCTCGCCTCTTTGCTGAAACGCGAATCGACGGCGTTGGTGAGCAGGATGGTTGGGATCCCCAGACGCCGCGCTTCACGAAGGGTCGTCTGCCCTTCCCGGTGCGCGGATTTTTGCGCCATCATCACTAGCACATCCCCGCGCTGGAGTTCGATCAGCTGCTCGGCAAGGTTAATTCCGGTGCGGTTCAGTGCCGTCGCCGGCAGGCCAATGCGGCTGAACAGTCGCGCGGTATATTCCGCCAGAATTCCCGACGCGCCGATGCCAAAAATCGCCACCTGCCGCGCTTCGCCCAGCAACGCCACCGCCTGCGCCAGGGCGTAGCGGTTGGTCGGTTCAGACAGCACTTCGCAGGTGTGCTGATGCCCTTCGAGGACGAAATCGATGCTGGAATTGACGTCGCTGGTCAGCGCTTTCACCGTGGTGGTGATCTTTTCGCTGGAGCTGAGCGTGGGGCCAAACCAGTGCTCAAGTGTCTGTTTGAGGTCGCGTAAACCGGCAAAGCCCAGCGCCTGAATCGCCCGCACCACGGTGGCGTCAGAGGTTTTCAGCAGCGCGGCAATTTCCATCGCCGTCTGCTCCATCACCGCTTCGCGATTGTCGTTGATGTAGCTGGCCACCAGCAGCAGACGCGGCGTCAGCTGATGCCCGCGAGCACGAAAACGCTCGCCGTAGAGATCGACCCGCGATTTGTCTTTTCTGATCATTTCGCCTCCGGCAGCGGACGCCCGGCGATTTGTGACTGCACCTGCGCCGCCATTAATCCCAGCGAGGCAAAGGAGTTGGAGATTGCCTCCTCGCGTGAGATCAGCACGTAATGCCCGGTGCGACAGGCATTGAGGAACTGACACCAGCCGGGCATCACCGCCTCCATCGCTGCCAGCTCATCCTGCGGTTTACCGCCCGAATCGCCGCGCCAGGTGGCGAAGACGAAATCCGCATCCAGCTCCGGCAGACGCTCAGCGCTGACGTCGATACGCCCGCCTTCAGGAATCGCGTCGATAAGTTTCGGGAAGGTGAATCCGGCATCACGCAGCACGCGCCCTAAAGAGTGATAGCTGTGCATCACGGTGATTTTGCCCTGATTAGCCTGAATCACCGCGACGCTGATTTTGTGCGTATCAATCGTCGCTTTTAGCGCCTTGATCTGCTCCTGATAGCGACGTTCAAGAATTTTCAGCCGCGCCTGCGTGCCGGTTAACTGCGCCAGCTTGCGGTAGATTTCCGGCGCCCCGCCGTCGAGGTGATCGATGCTCACCGTTGGCGCGATTTTCTCCAGCATCGCGACAGGCGTATTGCGGGTTGGCTCGGTGATGATCAGATCCGGCCTGGCGGCGGCGATGGCTTCAATATCGATATCCGCAGTGCCGATAAACTGAATCGCAGAGTTATCAAAATCCACGCCCGTCAGCAGCCCGCCGGAGCGAATAAAATGGCTTCCGTCCGGGCGCGTACGTCCGTGGCTCGCCACCGGCGGCACGCCGAGTTCAATCAGCGGAATGGTGATGTCGAGATCGTGCAGCGAGACGATGCGTTTCGGGTGCAGCGGCACCGTGACCGTGCGCCCCAGATCGTCGGTAAAGATCTGAACAGGTTCAGCGGCGCTTGCGGAAAAGCCCGCCAGCAGCAGCAACATTAACACTACGCGCATAACATTCCCCTTTTAAAACCGGTCCCGGCGCGCCCAGAGCAGCACCAGGAAAAACGGCCCGCCAATCAGCGAGATAACAATGCCCGCAGGCAGTTGCAGCGGCAGAAACGCCAGCCGCCCGACATTATCTGCCAGCAGAACCAGCAGCGCGCCCAGCGCCGCACTGCCCACAAGCAACGTGGTCTGGCCGCCGCGCAGCAGAAAACGCGCCATGTGCGGCGCAATCAAACCGACAAATCCAATGCTCCCGACGCATGACACACAGGCGGCCGTCAGCAGCACCGGGGCCAGCACGCGAATCAGCGCCAGACGTGAGGTGCGCACGCCCAGCCCGGTGGCCGTCTGGTTACCGAGCAGCGCGACATCTGCCGCGCGGGCCGTTAACAGCAGCAGCGCAAACCCGGGCAGCGCCCAGCCTGCCGCCACGCTCACCAGCGGCCAGCTGGCGGCATGCAGGCTGCCAGCCAGCCACAGCAGCGCGGTCTGCACGTCGCGCACGTCTGCCGTTGTCATAAAGACGCCCATTCCGGCGGCGAAGGTCCAGGAGACGCCGATGCCAATCAGGATAAAACGCGGACGAGAAATATCGCGGGCGAGCACCACCACCAGCAGCGCCGTCATCAAGCCGCCCGCCATCCCCACGACCGGACGCCAGAACACTGACATCGCCGGGAATTGGAAAATCAGCAGCAGTACCGCCACGCTACACCCCTCTTTCACGCCGATCAGCCCCGGATCGGCCAGACCGTTGCGGGTGATGGACTGCATCGCTGCGCCCGCCATGCCCAGCATCGCCCCGCAGAGCACTGCCATCAGCAGGCGCGGCAGACGGATATCCTGCACGATGTAGCGCGCGTCGGGGCTAAGAGCGTCAGGAGAAAACAGCGCGCGCGCCACGTCTGAGGTGGGAACCGGAAGTGTGCCGTGGGTCAGGCCCATGACCAGCAGCGCGGAGATCAACGCGGTTAAAACGGCTAACCATGCCAGCGCTTTGGGGCGGATAAGGGTTGAAAATCGGCCCCAACGCAGCGGGCGTAATTCGGCGCGCAGCACAGCCCGGCTCATCGGAACATCCTCGCGGCAATCAGAATAAACACGGGCGCGCCCACCAGCGCGGTCATCACGCCGGTCGCCAGTTCGTGGGGCATAAACAGGGTGCGCGCGGCAATATCTGCCAGCAGTAACACCAGCGCGCCGCAGCAGGCCGAGAGCGGCACCATGACGCGCAAATCCACCGACACCAGACGGCGAATCAGCTGCGGAACGACGAGGCCGATAAACCCAATTGGCCCGGCGATCGACACGGCGGCACCGCACAATAAAGCGATAGCGATCAGCGCGAGTATCCGCGTGCGGATAAGGGACACGCCTAGCCCCTGCGCCATGCGATCGCCCAGCGCCAGCATGTTCAGGGAAGGTGAAATGGCTATGGAAAGGGCCAATCCGCCCGCCGCGACCCAGGCGGCGTTTTGCGTGGCCGCCCAGCTTAAGCCTGCCAGATCGCCCGCCAGCCAAGTGCGCATCGCCAGCAGGGTTTGTTCATCAAGGATCAGCACCGCTGCGGTGATGGATGAGGCGAACGCCGACAGCGCTACGCCGCAGAGCGTCACTTTCATCGGCGTTAGGCCAGTGCGACCGGCAGACGACAGCGCGAGCACCAGCAGGAACAGGAGTGCCGCGCCCGCCGCCGCAATCAGCGGCCGCCCAAACGGCAGCGCCAGCCCGAGGGCGCTGGTTAAAACCACTGCCAGTGCGGCTCCGGCGTTTAGCCCCAGAATATGCGGTTCACCCAATGGATTGCGGATCACCGCCTGCAGCAGTACACCCGCCACGCCGAGCGCAGCGCCGGTAGTAAGCGCTGCCGCCAGACGCAGCAGGCGCAGATTAATGATCACATTGTGATCGAAGTTGTGCGGGTCAAACGCCAGAAACGCCTGCACCACGGTCTGCGGGGCGATAAACCGCGCGCCGAGGCCCAGATGGACAATCGCGCTCATAAGCAGCAGCGCCAAAAACAGAGCAGAAGCCAGTCCTGTGCGCATCATGCTTTTTCGCTACCGCGACGAAACGGGATAAAGAACGGTTTGCCGGTCATCGGGTTGATCGACATTTGCACATCGACATCAAACACCGTTTTGATGAGTTCCGGCGTGCAGACGTCGTCCTCATGAAGCACGCCCTGCACTTTGCCTTCGCGTAAGAAGACCAGCGTATCGCCGTAGTTCACCGCAAAGTTCAGATCGTGGAGGACTACCACCACCGTCCGGCCGTGGTGACGGGTGAGATCGTGCAGGAGTTCGAGGATCTCCACCTGATAGCGCAGATCGAGAAAAGTCGTCGGCTCGTCCAGCAGAATCACTGGCGTTTGCTGCGCCAGCGCCATAGCGATCCAGCAGCGCTGGCGCTGACCGCCCGAGAGACTCTCGACAGGCAGATGGGCGAAGGCTTGCGTGCCGGTCAGACGCAGCGCCTCTTCCACGGCCTGTTCGTCGGCATCGGTCCACTGGCGCATAAAATTCTGCCAGGGAAAACGCCCGCGCGAGATCAGCTCAAATACCGTCAGCCCTTCCGGCAGCAAAGGCGATTGCGGCAGAATGCCCAGTTCGCGTGAAACTGCTTTGGTTGGCTGATCGTGCAGGACTTTACCGTCGAGCAGCACCGCGCCGCCCATCGGCTGCAACAGACGCGCCATCGTACTAAGAAGCGTCGATTTCCCGCAGCCGTTCGCCCCGACCAGCACGGTCATTTTTTCAGAAGGGATAGTGAGGGAAATATCATCGATGATGATTTTTTTCTGATAGCCAGCAGAGAGGTTTTCGACAACCAACCCCTGCTTTGTCGCGTTATGAGCCACGTGTGCGCCAACTTAATCAAATAACAAATAAATAAAAATAAATCTCATTCTCTTTTGTGAGTTTGCCGCTGCGCCATGTAGTAGTCAAGGGGATAAACACCCTGAAAAAACCAGGGATTAGTCGACCGATACGCATGTTCCAAGAAAGTCATTAATTGATTATTTTCAGTGAATTACATTTTTTACAGGCATCTCATATCAGGCGATTTTTTGCTGTAGCCGAATTTTGATTTTTTCCATTTACTACTACATTCCTGCATGATTGAATGATTCTCAATTACATACCCGACTCCGCACAGGCAAACGGGTAGCGCTTTACGGGCAATGACACACCATCTTCACTCGCGACCATGCGCGGGTATTTCGGGAAAACAGATCCAATGGCTATGTACACACCTTCATTCTCTGGGATTAAAGGGCGCGCGCTCTTTTCACTGCTGTTCCTCGCGCCACTGGCGCAGGCGGCTGACAGCACCACCGCGAAAGACGGCGAAACGCTGACCGTCACCGCCGATCCTTCTGCGAAAACCGATGCCACTAACGGCTATCAGCCGCTGAACACCTCCACCGCCACGCTCACGACTATGCCGATGCTGGACATCCCGCAGGTGGTCAATACCGTGAGCGATCAGGTGCTGGAAGATCAGCACGCCACTACGCTCGACGAGGCGCTGTACAACGTCAGCAACGTGGTGCAAACCAACACCCTCGGCGGGACGCAGGATGCGTTTGTGCGCCGTGGTTTTGGCGCAAACCGTGACGGGTCGATCATGACCAACGGCCTGCGCACCGTGCTCCCGCGCAGCTTTAATGCCTCGACGGAGCGCGTCGAAGTGCTGAAAGGCCCGGCGTCGACGCTGTACGGGATCCTCGATCCAGGCGGGCTGATTAACATAGTGACGAAGCGCCCGGAAAGAGAGTTCGGCGGTTCGATCTCGGCGACCTCCACCAGCTTTGGCGGCGGCACCGGGCAGCTCGATGTGACCGGCCCGATTGAAGGTACACGTCTGGCGTATCGCCTGACGGGTGAGTATCAGAGAGAGGATTACTGGCGTAATTTCGGCAAAGAGCGCAGCACCTTTATCGCGCCGTCTCTGACCTGGTTTGGCGATGATGCCACCGTCACGGTGCTCTATTCTCATCGCGATTATCAGACGCCATTCGATCGCGGCACGATCTTCGACTTAACGACCAAACAGCCGGTCGATGTGGATCGCAAGACGCGCTTTGACGAACCGTTCAACATTACCGACGGTGAATCCGATCTGGCCCAGCTGAACGCGGAGTACCGTCTCAATAGCCAGTGGACCGCCAAATTCGACTACAGCTTTAGCCAGGATAAATACACGGATAACCAGGCGCGCGTGATGGCCTACGATTCCGCCACCGGCAATCTGACCCGCCGCGTGGACGCCACGCAAGGCTCGACTCAGCGTATGCACTCCACCCGCGCGGATCTGCAGGGGAACGTGGATATTGCCGGGTTTTACAATGAGATCCTGACCGGCGTCTCTTATGAGAATTACGATCTGCTGCGCACGGATATGATCCGCTGTAAGAACGTTAAAGATTTCAATATCTACAACCCGTCCTACGGCAATCTGAGCAAATGCACGACCGTGTCGGCGTCGGACAGCGATCAGACCATCAAGCAGGAGAGCTATTCCGCCTACGTACAGGATGCCCTCTATCTGACGGATAAATGGATCGCCGTCACCGGCCTGCGCTATCAGTCCTACACGCAGTATGCGGGGAAAGGCCGTCCGTTTAACGTCAATACCGACAGCCGCGACGACCAGTGGACGCCGAAAGCGGGGCTGGTTTACAAGCTCACGCCGTCGGTGTCGCTGTTCGCCAACTACTCGCAGACGTTTATGCCGCAGTCGTCCATCGCCAGTTACATTGGCAACCTGCCGCCGGAAACATCCAATGCCTACGAAGTGGGCGCGAAGTTTGACCTGTTCGACGGCATTACCGCCAATATCGCGCTGTTTGATATCCATAAACGCAACGTGCTCTACACCGAGAGCGTCGGTGATGAGACGGTGGCGAAAACTGCCGGGCGCGTGCGTTCGCAGGGCGTGGAAGTGGATCTGGCAGGCCGTTTAACCGAGAACACCAATGTGATCGCCAGCTATGGCTACACGGACGCAAAGGTGCTGGAAGATCCGGATTACGCCGGTAAACCGCTGCCAAACGTACCGCGTCACACAGGTTCTCTGTTCCTGACTTACGACATTAACAATGTGATCGGCGGGAATACCCTGACGCTCGGCGGCGGCGGGCATGGCGTGAGTCGTCGCTCCGCCACTAACGGCGCGGATTATTATCTGCCGGGCTACGTGGTGGCCGACGCTTTTGCCGCGTACAAACTGAAGCTGCAGCATCCGGTGACGCTCCAGCTGAACGTGAAAAACCTGTTTGATAAGACTTATTACACGTCGTCGATTGGTACCAATAACCTGGGGAACCAAATTGGCGATCCGCGTGAAGTGCAGTTTACGGTGAAGATGGATTTTTGATGTAAAAAAGCCCGGTAGCGCGCTACGCTTACCGGGCTTAGAATTTATTCCCACTCCCTTTCGGGAGTGAGTCAGCATGAGGACATCAGGCCTCAATATCCGCCATATCGCCTTTTTCCTGCAACCAGTTACGTCGGTCTTCGGAACGCTTCTTGGCTAACAGCATATCCATCATTGCGTTGGTCTGCTGCTCGTCTTCGTCGCTGATAATCAGCTGCACCAGACGACGAGTATTGGGGTCCAGCGTGGTTTCACGCAGCTGCATCGGGTTCATTTCACCCAGTCCTTTAAAGCGCTGCACGTTAGGTTTGCCTTTCTTGCGCTTCAGCTGCTCCAGCACACCCGCTTTCTCTTCTTCCGTCAGGGCGTAATAGACCTCTTTGCCGAGGTCGATACGGTACAGCGGCGGCAGCGCAACGTGAACGTGACCGTTCTTCACCAGCGCGCGGAAGTGTTTCACAAACAGGGCGCACAGCAGCGTGGCGATGTGCAGACCATCGGAGTCCGCATCCGCGAGGATACAGATCTTGCCGTAACGCAGCTGGCTTAAATCGTCGCTGTCCGGATCGATGCCGATCGCAACCGAGATGTCATGCACCTCCTGAGACGCCAGTACCTCATCGGAGGAGACTTCCCAGGTGTTGAGGATCTTACCCTTCAGCGGCATGATCGCCTGATATTCACGGTCGCGCGCCTGCTTGGCTGAGCCGCCCGCCGAGTCACCTTCGACGAGGAACAGTTCGGTGCGATTCAAATCCTGCGCCGTGCAGTCGGCCAGTTTACCCGGCAGAGCCGGACCGCTGGTCAGCTTTTTACGCACCACTTTCTTCGCCGCGCGCATACGGCGCTGGGCGCTGGAAATCGCCATTTCAGCCAGCATTTCTGCCGTCTGAATGTTCTGGTTCAGCCACAGGCTGAAGGCGTCTTTGACCACGCCGGAGACAAAGGCCGCGCATTGGCGCGAAGAGAGACGCTCTTTGGTCTGACCGGCAAACTGTGGGTCCTGCATTTTGACCGACAGGACATACGCGCAGCGATCCCAGATATCTTCCGCCGACAGCTTCACGCCGCGCGGCAGGATATTGCGGTATTCGCAAAACTCACGCATCGCATCCAGCAGCCCCTGACGCAGACCGTTGACGTGCGTACCGCCCTGCATTGTCGGGATCAGGTTGACGTAGCTTTCTGTCAGCAGTTCGCCGCCTTCTGGCAGCCACAAGAGCGCCCAGTCGACCGCTTCCGTATCACCGGAGAAGTTACCGAGGAACGGTTTTTCTGGCAGGGTTGGCAGGCCATTAATCGCTTCGCCCAGATAGTCGTTCAGACCATCCTGATAGCACCAGCGCTGCTCGCTGCCGTTCACTTCGTCTTTGAAGGTAATTTCAACGCCAGGGCACAGCACCGCTTTCGCTTTCAGAATGTGCGTTAAGCGCGAAACGGAGAAACGTGGGCTGTCGAAGAAGCTTTCGTCGGGCCAGAAATGGACGCTGGTCCCGGTATTGCGTTTGCCGCAGGTGCCGATGACCTGCAGGTCCTGAACTTTGTCGCCGTTTTCAAAGGCGATGTTGTAGACCTGGCCGTCGCGGCGCACGGTCACTTCCACGCGCTTAGAGAGGGCGTTAACCACGGAGATCCCCACGCCATGCAGGCCGCCGGAGAACTGGTAGTTTTTATTGGAGAACTTACCGCCCGCGTGCAGACGGCAAAGGATCAGTTCAACAGCAGGGACACCCTCTTCCGGGTGAATATCGACCGGCATACCACGCCCGTCGTCGATCACTTCGAGGGACTGGTCGGCATGCAGGATCACATCGATGCGTTTGGCATGGCCTGCCAGCGCTTCGTCCACACTGTTATCAATAACTTCCTGGCCCAGGTGGTTTGGGCGAGTGGTATCGGTGTACATCCCAGGGCGGCGGCGAACCGGCTCAAGCCCGGTGAGTACCTCAATGGCATCAGCGTTATAGGTTTGCGTCATGATTTAGCTAGCAATTCGCATTGGTTGTCAGAGGCTGTGCAGCCCAAGAAAATCGACAATCTGGGTGAAATGATTCTCAAAGTCCGTGAAAGCATGGTTTCCGCCTTCTTCTACAGTCTGGCGGCAAGAGGCGTAATACGCCACCGCCTGGCGGTAATCCAGCACTTCATCACCCGTCTGTTGCAGCAGCCAGAGGAGATCCGGCGCGTCAAGCGGGTCTATTTGCATCACTTTGAGGTCGTAAATATGGCGAGACTCTAGCACATATTGCTGCCCGGTGTAGGGGTTCTCGTTCTGGCCGAGAAAGTCCGTCAACAGCTCAAACGGGCGTACCGCCGGGTTGACGACGACCGCTGGCAGCATAAAGCATTGGGACAACCAGGTGGCGTAATAACCACCGAGCGACGAGCCGACAACGCCGAAGGATTCCCCGCCGTGTTCCATCACGATGGACTCCAGCATCTCTGCCGCATCCGCCGGATACGGCGGCAGCTGCGGGACTATCATCTCGATATGCGGATGATGTTCGCTGAGCCACTGGCGAAACTGGGTCGCCTTCGCGGAGCGCGGCGAGCTGTTAAACCCGTGCAGATAAAGGAGCGTAGACATCAGTATCCTTCTGAAGCGGTATCTGGACGGAACTGTGCCCCTTCCAGACGACACACTTCCGTGGTCAGCCGGCCATCCGCATGGAGTTCCAGCCAGCGCCATCCCGGCGCGATGGTATCTAAGGTGAAGTTGGCGCAGTGCGGTTTAAACTGCACACAGGTCGACGGCGTCGCCAGCAGACGGCGGCCATTCCAGTCGAGATCCTGTTCCTGATGAATGTGTCCGCACAGCAGATTGTTCACATGGGGATATTTCGACAGCACGCGGTCGAGCGCGGCAGAGTTGCGCAGGCTGTGCTGATCGAGCCAGCTGCATCCCGCCGGGAGCGGATGGTGATGCAGCAAGAGCAGGGTATGGCGTTCGGGTGCGTCGATGAGTTTGCTTTCGAGCCACTCCAGCTGGAAATCGCTCAGCTCGCCGTGCGGCACGCCGAAGACCTGGGTATCCAGCAGCAGAATTTGCCAATGATCGCCCACGAACACACGCTTGGCCGGTGAAATACCCGCGTCCTGAAGCGCGCTGTACATGGCGGGCTGAAAGTCATGATTACCCGGTAACCAGACGCAAGGCACGCTGAAGCTCGCGATCCCTGTAGCAAAATGCTGATAGGCCGCGGCGCTTTGATCCTGTGCCAAATCCCCCGTCGCAACGATCAAATCACAGTCGCGATTTTCGAGGTGAATGGCATCAAGTACAGCCTGATAACTCTCCCAGGTATTCACACCCAGCAGCGTTTCATGCTTTTCGGCGAACAGGTGAGTATCAGTAATTTGTAATATCCTGACTGGCGCCCCACCAGCAACAGTCAGGTTCAACAGGCTTTCCAAATGGTGTCCTTAGGTAGGTTTATGACGCTAACAAACCGGAATAGCCATTGCTCCATGTGCTAAACAATATCTTAGCCAGTCAGCTAAAAACTGGTTAATTTGATGCTTTTCGTCGCGTTGATGCAACTTTTTATTAGGATAATCATATCGCGCTTTGAAGCGAAAGATCTGCTGACTCGAACACACTTCAGCCACCATCGCGTCGTGATAAAGCCTGACGGTCATCGACGGCAGGCTCCAGTAGCTGACGGACGGCGCCGTTTGTTTAATCTCGACCAGCGTAGTGTAGCGAGTGGATTCCACAATCGTTAATCGATATTGCGCATTGCTCACCTGATAGCTCACCGTTTCGCCGGCCGCATCGGTGCGCGGCAACAGGCGACGTAATTGTGCGAAGTTGGTCTCGCACAGACGCATCATTTCTGGGAAGTCAGGTGTATAACGCTTCATTTTTTCCACTCTTTTCGTAAGTCTTGATAATGCAGCTGTAGCCATTGCAAAGCGATGACAGACGCTGCGTTGTCGATTTTCCCCTCATTGACCCATTGATAAGCCTGCTCCCGACTCACCACATGAACACGAATGTCTTCGTTTTCATCTGCCAGACCGTGAATACCTTGTGCGGTCGTGGCGTCCACTTCACCCACCAGAATGGAAGAGCGCTCGGTGGTTCCACCTGGGCTTGCCAGGTAGCTCAGCACCGGTTTGGTCCGGCCGACAATCAGCCCGGCTTCTTCCTGCGCCTCGCGGCGGGCGACCTCTTCCGGCGTTTCGCCCTCTTCGATCATTCCCGCGACGATCTCCAGCAGCCATGGGCTTTCGCTGGTATCCAGCGCGGCAATCCGGATCTGTTCAATCAATACCACTTCGTCACGCACTGGGTCAAAGGGTAGCAAGACTGCGGCATGCCCGCGCTCAAAAATTTCACGTCGAACTTCGCCACTCATTTCACCGTTAAACAGGCGATGCCTAAAACGGTAAAGTTCCAGTGAAAAAAAACCGCTATAAAGCGTTTCCCGTGCAATAATTTCTACATCGTTTTTAGAGAGCGTCACTGGCAACTTATCTGGTTTTTGCATGGCGATATCCTGGTCACAATTGTGTTGAAATCATGAATTTCAAGGCTGTTTGGCTGCCGTTTGACAGGCTATATGATAGATTGGTGCAAATTACCGCCAGATGGCACGTAACGCCAACCTTTTGGCGTGGATGATTCTGTTAGAATCGGCAATTATTTTTAATTAGATCAGCGCTAATACTGCTTCACAACAAGGAATGCAAATGAAGAAATTGCTCCCCATCCTTATCGGCCTGAGCCTGACGGGCTTCAGCGCGATGAGCCAGGCAGAAAACCTGTTACAGGTTTATCAGCAAGCACGTCTGGGCAACCCTGAGCTGCGTAAGTCAGCCGCCGACCGTGATGCTGCGTTCGAAAAAATTAATGAAGCACGTAGCCCGCTGCTGCCGCAATTGGGTTTAGGTGCAGATTATACCTACAGCAATGGATTCCGTGACAGCAACGGTGTGAACTCCAATGTCACCAGCGCCTCACTGCAATTAACGCAGACCTTGTTTGATATGTCCAAATGGCGTGCCCTCTCCTTGCAGGAAAAGAGCGCCGGTATTCAGGACGTAACCTATCAGACCGATCAGCAAACGCTGATCCTGAACACCGCTACCGCTTACTTCAACGTGCTGAGCGCGATCGACTCGCTCTCCTACACCGAAGCGCAGAAACAGGCGATTTACCGTCAGTTGGACCAAACCACCCAGCGTTTCAACGTAGGCCTGGTCGCCATCACTGACGTGCAGAACGCCCGTTCACAGTACGACAGCGTGCTGGCGAACGAAGTAACTGCCCGTAACAACCTCGACAACGCACTCGAATCTCTGCGTCAGGTGACCGGCAATTACTACCCAGAGCTGGCGTCTCTGAACGTTGATAACTTCAAGACTGACAAACCGCAGGCGGTTAACGCCCTGCTGAAAGAAGCTGAAAACCGTAACCTGGCGCTGCTGCAGGCTCGTCTGAGCCAGGATCTGGCGCGCGAGCAAATCCGCCAGGCGCAGGATGGTCATCTGCCAACCGTGGGGCTGACCGCATCGACGGGTGTTTCTGATACTACCTACAGTGGCTCAAAAACCAACACCACCCAATTCGATGACAGCAACCAGGGACAGAACAAAATCGGCCTGAACTTCTCTTTGCCTCTGTACCAGGGCGGCATGGTGAACTCTCAGGTGAAACAGGCACAGTACAACTTTGTTGGCGCAAGCGAGCAGCTTGAAAGCGCGCACCGCAATGTGGTTCAGACCGTTCGTTCTTCCTTTAACAACGTGAACGCCTCCATCAGCAGCATCAACGCTTACAAACAGGCCGTTGTGTCTGCGCAAAGCTCCCTGGATGCGATGGAAGCAGGTTACTCCGTCGGTACGCGTACTATCGTTGATGTGCTGGATGCGACCACCACGCTGTATAACGCGAAGCAACAGCTCTCCAGCGCTCGTTATAATTACCTGATTAACCAGCTGAATATTAAATCCGCGCTGGGTACGCTGAACGAGCAGGATCTGCAAATGCTGAACAGCACGCTGGGTAAACCGGTTTCAACAACGCCTGAAAGCGTTGCTCCGGAAAACCCACAGCAGGACGCCAGCGCTGATGGCTACAATGGCAACAGCACCGCCCCTGCCGCTGAGCCAGCCGCGGCTCGCACCACCACAACAAATAGCACCGGAAACAACCCGTTCCGTAACTAATTGTTGAATAATCCCTCTCCCTTTCGGGAGAGGGTCACATTTGAACGTAAGCCAACGTAAAGATCCCCCCGAATCCCCCTCTGCGCTTCATTTTCGACCACTCATCCTCTATCCTGAGCCTTATTTACTTCGTTCTACCACTGGGTCCTGGAAGACAAAATGAAACGGACAAAAACGATTAATCACGCTTCGTTCCGCAAAAACTGGAACGCTCGCCATCTCACCCCTGTCGCCCTGGCGTTCACCGCCGTATTTATGCTGGCAGGCTGTGAGCAATCCGATGAAACAGTATCGATGTATCAGAATGCCGATGACTGCTCGTCAGCCACCGGTAAAAGCGCGGAATGTACCACTGCCTATAACAATGCCCTGAAAGAAGCAGAACGAACCGCGCCGAAATACGCCACCCGTGAAGACTGTATCGCCGAGTTCGGTGAAGGTCAGTGCCAGCAGGCACCGGCTCAGGCTGGCATGGCACCTGAAAACCAGGCGCAGGCCCAGTCCAGCGGCAGCTTCTGGATGCCGCTGATGGCAGGCTACATGATGGGCCGCATGATGGGCGGCGGAATGGGCTTCCAGCAGCAGCCGCTGTTCAGCTCCAAAAATCCGTCCAGCCCGGCCTACGGTAAATACACCGATGCGAGCGGCAAAAACTACGGCGCAGCGACGCCAGGCCGTTCGATGACGGTTCCGAAAACCGCGATGGCGCCAAAACCTGCGACCACCAGCACCGTGACGCGCGGTGGCTTTGGCGACTCCGTAGCGAAACAAGCGACCATGCAGCGTAGCGCGACAGGTTCCACCACTCGCTCAATGGGCGGCTGATAATGGAACGAGTCAGTATTGTCGAGCGCCCGGACTGGCGCGAAAAAGCCACCGAATATGGTTTCAACTTCCACACCATGTACGGCGAACCGTACTGGTGTGAAGATGCCTATTACAAGCTCACCCTCGCCCAGGTCGAAAAACTGGAAGAGGTAACTGCCGAACTGCACCAGATGTGCCTCAAGGTGGTGGAAAAGGTGGTTGCCAGCGATGAGCTGATGACCAAATTCCGCATTCCAAAGCATACCTGGGGTTTTGTACGTCACGCCTGGCAGACCCACCAGCCTTCACTCTATTCACGCCTCGATCTGGCGTGGGACGGCGTAGGCGATCCTAAGCTGCTGGAAAATAACGCCGATACGCCGACCTCCCTGTACGAAGCGGCGTTCTTCCAGTGGATCTGGCTTGAAGATCAGGCGGCGGCGGGCAACCTGCCGGAAGGCAGCGATCAGTTCAACTCCTTGCAGGAAAAATTGATCGAGCGCTTCGCTGAACTGCGCGAGCAGCACGGATTTAATTATCTGCATCTGGCCTGCTGTCGCGATACCGTTGAAGATCGCGGGACCGTGCAGTATCTGCAGGACTGCGCAGCCGAAGCGGAAGTGGCGACTGAGTTCTTGTATATCGAAGATATCGGTTTAGGCGAGCGCGGCCAGTTTACGGATACGCAGGACCAGGTGATCAGCAACCTGTTCAAGCTCTATCCGTGGGAATACATGCTGCGTGAAGTATTCTCCACCAAGCTGGAAGACGCGGGCGTGCGCTGGCTGGAACCGGCCTGGAAGAGCATTATCTCTAACAAAGCGCTGCTGCCGATGCTGTGGGAGATGTTCCCGAATCACCCTAACCTGCTGCCTGCGTATTTCGCCGAAGATGATTATCCGCCGATGGATAAATACGTCATTAAGCCGATCTTCTCCCGCGAAGGGGCGAACGTTTCCATTATTGAAAACTGTAAAACCCTCGAAGCGGCGGAAGGCCCGTACGGCGAAGAAGGGATGATCGTGCAGGAGTTCTATCCGCTGCCGAAATTTGGCGACAGCTATGTGCTGATTGGCAGCTGGCTTATCAACGATCAGCCTGCGGGGATTGGGATTCGCGAAGATCGCGCGTTGATCACCCAGGATCTGTCGCGCTTCTATCCGCATATTTTTGTGGAGTGATGGATTTGCCGGGTAGTGGCTTCGCCTTACCCGGCCTGCAAATCGCACGAACCTGAAGCCCGGTAAGCGCAGCGCTACCGGGCTTTTCGTTAGCCAATTTGCACCGACAGCATACTCAAACTGCCCATCTCGATCCCATCCACCGGCACGGTCACCGGTTCACTGCCGTCCCACGCGCCCAGCACGTACAGCAGCGGCAAGAAGTGCTCCGCCGTTGGATTAGAGAGCGAACCGCCCTCGTGATCCAGATAGTTCACCAGCGGATGTTCTTCCGCAGGTCCTTGCCAGGTGAGATTGGCTTTTACAAAATCATTGAACGACGTGGCCCATGGGTATGGCGTGTTTTCACCGTGCCAGCGGGCCGTGCGCAGGTTGTGCACCACGTTACCGCTCGCCACCAGCATGATGCCTTCATCGCGCAGTTTTGCCAGCTTGCGACCGATCTCAAGGTGCCACGCCGCCGGTTTGGTGCTGTCGATGCTCAGCTGCACCATGGGGATATCGGCGTCCGGATACATTTTGATCAGCACGCCCCAGGAGCCGTGGTCGAAACCCCAGGCCTCTTTATCCAGCGTCACCGGAACAGGCGCCAGCAGCTCCACCAGTTGTTGTGCCAACGCTGGCGAACCCGGTGCAGGGTAATGGGTGTCATACAGCGCCTGCGGGAAGCCGCCAAAATCATGAATGGTTTTCGGTGCTTCCATGGCCGTGACGCCGGTGCCGCGCGTAAACCAGTGTGCAGAGATCACCACGATGGCTTTCGGACGCGGCAACGTCTCGCCCAGGTGACGCCAGGCACGCGTATAGACGTTATCTTCCAGAACGTTCATCGGACTACCGTGGCCCAAAAACAGTGCTGGCATACGAGAAGAAGTCATGGTGATATCCTTACATAGGGTGTTTATTTAATGTCACTACATTACCCGCTATCTGCACAACAAGAACTCAAATAAGCGTGATGAAGATCTTCAGAAAATTTGAATGTAAGAAATATGTAAAGCCGTGAATGCCCTCTCGCTTTGCAGCAGATTAGTCATTAACATTAATGAGAATCATTATCATAAGGAGCATTGAATGTCAGTACCCTTGATTCTGACGATACTTGCGGGTGCCGCCACCTTCATCGGTGCCATTCTTGGCGTGCTCGGACAAAAGCCTTCGAACCGCGTGCTGGCGTTTTCTCTCGGCTTTGCCGCCGGGATTATGCTGCTGATCTCCCTGATGGAGATGCTGCCTGCGGCACTCGGTACCGAGGGGATGTCGCCGGTTCTCGGCTACGGCATGTTCGTCGTGGGCCTTCTGGGGTATTTCGGTCTCGACCGGATGTTACCCCATGCGCATCCGCAGGATCTGATGCAGAAAAGCGTCAAACCGTCGCACGGCAACATCAAACGCACGGCCATTTTGCTCACCCTCGGCATCAGTCTGCACAACTTCCCTGAAGGTGTCGCCACCTACGTGACGGCGAGCAATAACCTTGAACTGGGCTTTGGGATTGCGCTGGCGGTGGCGTTGCACAATATTCCTGAAGGACTGGCCGTCGCTGGCCCAGTTTATGCGGCCACAGGCTCAAAACGCACGGCGGTCTTTTGGGCCGGGATTTCGGGTCTGGCGGAGATATTAGGCGGCGTGCTGGCGTGGCTGATTCTGGGTAGCATGATCTCCCCGGTGGTAATGGCCGCAATTATGGCTGCGGTGGCGGGGATTATGGTCGCGTTGTCCGTAGACGAACTGATGCCGCTGGCGAAAGAGATCGACCCTAACAATAACCCCAGCTACGGCGTGCTATGTGGAATGTCGGTGATGGGATTAAGTCTGGTACTGCTACAAACAGCAGGAATTGGATAAAAAAACGCCGGGATAACCCGGCGTTTTTTATTTAGCTGGCTTTACGTTCATGCGCCTGGCGGTAGGCCACCAGATCTTCGATGGTCACCACAGCCATATTGTGTTTCTTCGCAAACTCGATGCACTCTGGCGCGCGCGCCATGGTGCCGTCATCGTTGGTCAGTTCACACAGCACACCCGCAGATTTAAAGCCTGCCAGCGTCACCAGATCGATGGTCGCTTCAGTGTGGCCGCCGCGCGTCAACACGCCGCCCGGCTGCGCGCGCAGTGGGAAAACATGGCCAGGACGGTTCAGGTCTGATGGCTTAGCATTATCCGCGGTGGCGGCACGCACGGTCGTCAGGCGGTCAGCAGCAGAAACGCCGGTGGTCACACCGTGCGCAGCTTCGATGGTAACGGTAAAACCGGTACCGAATGCGCTGGTGTTGTTTTCGACCATCATCGGCAGATCGAGCTGTTTACGACGTTCGTCGGTCAAACAAAGACACACGATGCCACTGCCGTGACGAATGGTCAGCGCCATCTGTTCAACGGTCATGGTTTCAGCGGCGAAAATCATATCGCCTTCGTTTTCACGGTCTTCATCATCGAGAACCATCACACCGCGATGTTCACGGAGTGCGGTAAGAGCAAGCTCTACACGGTCAGTAGAGGTGCCAAAAGCGGAAAGTAGCGTCTGATTCATGGTAAAAAAAACCTCATTAAAATTATGGTTACCAGAATCAGGGCAGTCTTAGGAGCACCGCGTAAGCGGTAAAAAAATAACGTGAGCGGGCCTTGCCCGGCTTGATCGTTACTCTCTCCCATCCGGACTCTAACCGTCGGCTCCGGAATTACACCGGATCTGCTGACCTTTGAGTTTTCACCCAAAGCGCTCGCGGGCTTTCAGCGCAAGGCTGATTTACCGCCGGTGGGGAATTTCGCCCCGCCCTGAGAATAAGCGAGATAACTATAACGCTATTGATTATGCTGGGCAATGCATAAGCATCAAACAATTCTGGATTTGCATTTCATCATCCAAATTGCCTCTGCGTCGACGGCCCCCTCAACCCCCGTTCACATCGTTAATGTGACTTTGGGTGGATTTCACGCTTACCGCATCGCAAATGATTTTGTGCAAAAGATCGCGGGTAACGCGCTACAATGTTCGCTAACACCTTCTGATCAAGGGAAACGACCATGATTGACCCGAAAAAAATTGAACAAATTGCCCGTCAGGTTCATGAATCTATGCCGAAAGGTATTCGTGAGTTTGGCGATGACGTCGAGAAGAAAATCCGCCAGGTGCTGCAGTCGCAGCTGACGCGTCTTGATCTGGTGAGCCGTGAAGAGTTCGACGTGCAGACGCAAGTGCTGCTGCGCACCCGCGAAAAGCTGGCGCTGCTGGAGCAACGCCTGACCGAGCTGGAAAACCGCAGCCAGCCCGCAGAAGTGAAACCGGCACCGGCGATTCCGCCCGTCGACGAAGCATAAAAAAGCCGGGTGGCGCCTGCGCCTAACCCGGCCTGCAAATCGGAAAACAAAACGGCAACCTCAGTTGCCGTTTTTTGTATTTGCACCCTCTCACTGTGGAGAAGGTTAAGTGGGAGCATCAGCCCGCACCAATCCCATTTTACTGGCTGTCTTTCTGGATCTTCTTAATGATGTTGGTGGTGGAACACCCGTCCTCAAAATTGAGTACCATCACTTCGCCGCCGTTGGCCCAGACCTCTTCACTCCCCGCAATCTGCTCCGGCTTATAGTCGCCGCCCTTCACCAGCAGATCCGGCAGAATGCCAGCAATCAGACGCTGTGGCGTGTCTTCTTCAAAAGAGACCACCCAGTCGACCGCTTCCAGCGCGCCGAGCACAATCATGCGCTGCTCCAGCGGGTTCACCGGACGCGTTTCGCCCTTCAGATGTTTGGTAGACGCATCGCTGTTCACCGCGACAATCAGACGATCGCCAAGCTTACGCGCATTCGCCAGATACGAAACGTGGCCGGCGTGCAGAATGTCGAAGACGCCGTTGGTCATGACCACTTTCTCGCCGCGCTTGCGCGCCGCAGCCACCGCAGTTTTCAGCTCGTCTTCGCTCATCACACCAAAACCGGTATCCGCACGTCCGCGTACCGCATTTTCCAGCTCGATCGGCGAAACGGTAGACGTCCCCAGCTTACCGACCACGACGCCTGCCGCCGCGTTGGCAAAGTAGCAAGCCTCTTCCAGTGAATTGCCCGCCGCCAGCGTCGCCGCCAGCACGCCAATCACCGTATCGCCTGCACCGGTCACGTCGTACACTTCCTGCGCCTGGGTCGGCATATGCAGCGGCGCTTTGCCCGGCTGCAGCAGCGTCATGCCCTGCTCAGAGCGGGTCACCAGCAGCGCGGAGAAGTCGAAATCGGCGATGATTTTCATCCCGCGCTCGACGATCTCTTCTTCGTTTTTGCACTTGCCCGCCACCGCTTCAAATTCGGAGAGGTTTGGCGTCAGCAGCGTCGCGCCGCGATAGCGTTCAAAATCGGTCCCTTTCGGGTCGATCAGCACCGGCACACCCGCTTTACGCGCCAGCTGAATCATCTGCTGTACGCTAGCAAGCGCGCCTTTGGCGTAGTCAGACAGCACCAGTGCGCCGATATTGCCCAGCGCCTGCGCGATACGCTCGTGCAGCGGCTCAGGATCCACGCCCTCAAAACCTTCTTCAAAGTCGAGGCGGATCAGCTGCTGGTTGCGGGACAGCACGCGCAGTTTGGTGATGGTTGGATGCGTTGGCACAGAAACGAAATCACACTTCACGTTCACGTCGGCCAGCGTTTTGCTGAGCGCGCGTGCCGCATCGTCAATGCCGGTTAGTCCTACCAGACGCGAATGCGCGCCGAGAGAAGCAATATTCATCGCCACGTTTGCCGCGCCGCCGGGACGCTCTTCAATGGTATCGACCTTGACGACCGGGACCGGTGCTTCCGGGGAGATGCGGCTTGTCGGCCCGTACCAGTAGCGGTCCAGCATCACATCACCGACAACCATAACCCCAGCACGTTCAAACTCTGGCAGTGTTACTTTCATTCCTGACTCCAGAAAGATTCACAATTTGCGCGCGATAATATCACACTTGTTTTGTTACGCACGGTTCCACCAGCCACTTCTGCCAGCTGGTTCGAACGCGTTCTCGCTCAATGCTGAAACATTCCGCCGCCACATGGCCCGGCTGCTCCTGTAACGCCAGATGATGCAATTCATCGCGAAGCGTGGTGTAGGCGTGGGTTAACGCCTGCGCTTCTTGCTCATCCATAATGTCGTTTTGCGCCAGCAGTTCCAGAATGCGCACGTTATCAGACCAGCGCGTCAGCTTCGGCTTGTCGTGTGCATGACGAAGCACCAGATACTGAGTAATAAACTCGATATCGGTGATCCCGCCCTCATCGGCTTTGATATCAAAGCGATCGCGATGCTTGTTTCCGAGATGAGCGCGCATCTTCTCACGCATCTCTCGTACTTCGGTTTGCAGGGTTTGGCCCTCACGCGTTGCGGTAAGCACATCACGGCGAATGGCGTCGAACTGCGTTTTCAGCTGCGGATCGCCGTACACCACGCGGGCACGCACCAGCGCCTGATGCTCCCACGTCCAGGCTTCGTTTTGCTGGTAATCCGCAAACGATTCGGTGGACGTGACCAGCATCCCCGCCGCGCCGGACGGGCGCAGGCGCGCATCCACTTCGTACAAAATCCCGGAGGAGGTGCGGGTGCTGAAGAGGTGCATAATGCGCTGCGCCAGTCGCAGGTAGAACTGACGCCCGTCGATTTCGCGATCGCCATCGGTCATGACATCCACCGGGCAATCGTGCAGGAAAATCAGATCCAGATCGGAGCTGTAGCCCAGCTCCCAGCCGCCCAGTTTGCCGTAGCCGACCACGGCAAAACCCCGTCCTTCGCGATCCGCCAGGTGTTTTGGCTGACCGTAGCGCACGACCATTTGGCTCCAGGCCTGCTGGACTACCGCGTCGATGATCGCTTCCGCCAGCCAGGTTAAATGGTCGCTGACTTTCATCACCGGCAGGGTGCCCGCGATATCGGCCGCCGCCACGCGCAGCATCTGGGCCTGTTTAAACTGACGCAGCGCTTCGAGCTGTTGCTCTTCGTCCTCTTCCGGCACGCGCAGCAGATACTGACGCAGTTCGTCGCGATACGCATCCATCGCTGTCGGTTGATAGAGGGTGTTAGGGTCAAGCAGCTCATCCAGCAGCAGCGGGTAGCGCGCCAGTTTGCTCGCCACCATCGGCGACGCGGCGCAGAGTGAAATTAAATGTTTGAGCGCACCGGGGAATTCACTCAGCAGCTCAAGATAGGTCGTGCGGGTGATGATGCCGGTGAGCAGCGGCGTCAGGCGCGACAACGGGATCGGCGCATCCGCCCGCGAGCAGACGTTGCTCAGCAGGTGCGGCATCAGGTGGTCGAGCACCTGCCGTCCGCGCGGGCCGATGGCGCGTTTGTTCATCTCCATGCGGAAATCGGCGATCAGCGCCACCACACGATGACGGTCGTCGTCGCTCAAATGCGCCAGCACTGGCGTGGTGTCATCTTCCTGCAGCGCATCCTGCCACAGCTCGCGCCAGTGTTCGGACAGCGTGTCGTCCGGCGATTCGCTCTCGTCATCGCCAATCAAATCATTAAAGATGCGTCGAACGCCCGCCATATGGGCGTCCAGCGTCTCCGTCAGCCTCTGCCAGTCGTCAACGCGCATGCCCCAGGCCAGCCGCGCGCGGTTCAGATCGTCGCCCGGCAGCGTCTGGGTCTGTTCGTCATTGATGCTTTGCAGCAGGTTTTCGAGGCGACGCAGATAAAGATAGGCATCGTGCAGAGTCTGCGCGTCACCCTCCGGCAGCAGATGCAGCTGTTCGATGGCGTTCAGCGTCGGCAGCAGCGAGCGGGACTGCAGGGACGGCTCACGCCCACCGCGAATCAGCTGGAACACCTGCACGATAAATTCGATTTCACGGATACCGCCCGCGCCGAGCTTGATGTTGTCTTTCAGACCCCGGCGGCGCACCTCGCGGGCAATCATCCCTTTCATATTACGCAGGGACTGAATAACGCTGAAATCGATATAGCGGCGGAACACGAACGGGCGCAGCATGGCGCGCAATTCGCTGGCGTAGATGTCGTCTTTGTCGCCCATGATCCGCGCTTTGACCATCGCGTAGCGCTCCCAGTCGCGCCCCTGCTCCTGGTAATAATCTTCCAGCGCGGCAAAGCTCAGCACCAGCGGGCCGCTATCACCGAACGGGCGCAGGCGCATATCCACGCGATAGACGAAACCGTCCTGGGTTGGCTGATCCAGAGCTTTGATCAGCCGCTGGCCGAGACGGGTGAAGAACTGCGCGTTATCCAGTTCGCGGCGGCCCCCACGGGTCGCGCCCTTTTCCGGCCAGGCGAAGATCAGGTCGATATCCGACGAGAAATTCAGCTCACCGCCGCCCAGTTTCCCCATGCCTAAAATCATCAGCGGCTGCGGCGTGCCCTCTTCACTGCACGGCGTGCCCCACTCTTTGCAGCAGGCGTCGTACAGCCAGTCGCGCGCGGCGACAATCAGCGTTTCCGCCAGACAGCTCAGCTGCTGCAGAGTGCTCTCTTCGCTCACCAGCGCCAGCGACTGCGCCCAGGCAATACGCACCATCACGCGACGGCGGAACTGGCGTAAAACGCGCATCAGCGTCGGCTCGTCTGCCACCTCTGCCAGCGCGTCGTTCAGCCACTGAGCATAGTGCTGCCACTCGTCGGCCTGCGGCGGTGCCACTTCCAGTTCAGCCAGCCAGTCAGGATTCGCGGTGATGCTCTCCTGCACAAAATCACTAAAAGTAAGCACTTGCTGCGCCTGCTCACTCAGTGAGGCGGCGGGTAATGACTCCGGCAGACGCGCACAAACCGTCTGCCAGTGCTGCTGAAGCTGTGAAGAAAGCGGCATCATGGGGTTCCTTGCCTGAGTTAACGTTTTCCGCTGTGCAGCCAGAACGGCTCTTGCGAAATAGCCTCGTTACGGAAATGTTCGATTTCAATACGCTGGCGCGTCTCAATGGCATGGCGAAGCCCCTGCCAGTTCTCCAGCCACGCCTGCGCTTTCGGCCCATCGTAGCTTCCCGATAACAGCAGAACGCTGTCGATATCACGATTCAGACGTACCAGCTGATCGCTGTACTGATCGCCCAGCGGGCGGTCAAAAATGGTTTTCAGCTCGGAGTTGCTGCGGGACAAATGGGTATCCGCAAAACGCTTAAACGACTCGGCGATTTTCTTCTGGGTTTTATCATCCAGAAAACGCTGCCAGCCGCGCGTCACCAGGAATTCCGTTAACGCCAGTTTGGCGGCCGCGGTTTGCGGGCTGTAGACCGCAGTTTCGGCAGAGACGTCAGTGGCCATCAGCGTTTCGGTCTGGGTCAGGAAATCACGTAAGTGAGTGCTCGCTTTACGCGGTACGACGCCGCCAAACAGCGTCAGGGTGCTGCGTACCAGGCCCATCGCCGCAATCACATGTTTTTTCGCGTCGCTTACGCCGCGTACCCACAGCTCCTCGTGGTACTGCCACTGGCTCAGGGCCAGCTCCAGCGAGGCTTCCAGACCCTGCTCAACGCTTGATTTAGGTGCCACGTGCAGGATGGTGGTGGCTTTCACCTGACGCGGCGCATTTCCCGCCGCCAGATGGTAGCCGCGCGCGGCCTTGCTCAGGCTGCCCTGACGCAGACCCGACTGGCCCACCAGCTTACGTGCCAGTTTGAGCACGTCGTCAGCGCTGCCTTCCAGCAGTTCAAGCTCCAGCTCGCAAATCGGTTCCTGGAACTCGCCCGCTTTCACTTCGCCCCGATCGAGGGCAATTTCGATGCGGCTTTTACCTTCGTTCACCAGCCATTTTTCACGCCAGAAATCGGTGCTAAACAGCGGCTGAACCTGCGCTGACAGACCGTCCGGCAGTTCACCGTTCGGCCAGACTTCCGCCGGAAGACGATTCAACTCAAGTTCTGGCTTTTCAATGTCGATATTGTATTCAGGACGCTGATGCAAACCACCTACCACACGCCCGGCAATTTTCATCGTCATTTCATAGCGCCCGTTCGCACCACGGATGCGCAGCCCCATATCGTGACGACGCAGCCAGTTATCCGCCGTTTCGTAATAGATATTGAGGAGTTGCACCGGCTCGTGGTGCTCGCTGGTCAGTTGATTCAGATGGTTACGCAGCGCATCAACGCTGCCCGTTTCGACGATAAATTTTAATTCGATCTCTTGTGCCATAGCCCTGTACTTTCGGTTGCGTCACAGCCGCGTCAATGAAGGCGAACTTCCTCGCCATTTGTTTGTCAGTACATAGTATTTTGCGCCAAATTGCCACGCAATGAGCAATTTGAGGGGTGTAAAAGTCTGATGCCGTGACACAGATGATTCCGATTGCTGACGAATGCTTTGCGTGGAGACACTGTTGCCACTACTATCGTTCCACTTTTTATGAAAATAACGACTAATGATGCTTAAATTACGCCTGATTGGACTGACTTTACTTGCTTTCAGCGCCGCGACTGCGGTCCACGCTGAAGAGAAACGTTATGTTTCCGACGAATTGAACACCTGGGTACGTAGCGGCCCTGGAGATAATTATCGCCTCGTGGGTACGGTGAATGCCGGCGAGGAAGTGGTTCTGTTACAAACAAATCAGGACAGTAATTACGGTCAGGTGCGCGACAGTACCGGCCGTACTTCATGGATCCCGCTGAAAGAGCTGAGCACCGTGCCAAGCCTGCGCACCCGTGTGCCGGATCTGGAAAATCAGGTGAAAACCCTGACCGATAAGCTGACTAATATCGACACCACCTGGAACCAGCGCACGGCTGAAATGCAGCAGAAAGTGGCCCAGAGTGACAGCGTGATCAACGGCCTGAAAGAAGAGAACCAGAAGCTTAAAAACGAGCTGATTGTGGCGCAGAAAAAAGTGAGCGCCGCCAATCTGCAGCTCGATGACAAACAGCGCACCATCATCATGCAGTGGTTTATGTATGGCGGCGGCGTGCTGGGCGTAGGTCTGGTACTCGGTCTGGTTCTGCCACATCTGATCCCAAGCCGTAAGCGTAAAGATCGCTGGATGAACTAATTCGTCTTATTCACCATACTTACGTATTATCAGGTGAAAAGAGAATTGGGGAGTTTACGGCGTGAAGATTTATCTGGTCGGTGGTGCGGTTCGTGATGCGTTGTTAGGTCTGCCGGTCAAAGATAAAGACTGGGTCGTGGTGGGCGCCACGCCAGAAGAGATGCTTAACGCGGGCTACCAGCAGGTAGGCCGCGATTTTCCTGTGTTTCTTCACCCTAAAAGCCGCGAAGAGTACGCCCTGGCGCGCACGGAGCGCAAAGCCGGTTTTGGTTACACCGGTTTTACCTGCTATGCCGCGCCGGACGTTACGCTCGAGCAGGATCTGCTGCGCCGCGATCTGACGATTAACGCCCTGGCACAGGACGACGACGGTCATATCGTCGACGCCTACGGCGGCCTGGACGATCTGCACAACCGAATTTTACGCCACATCTCCCCGGCCTTCTCTGAAGATCCGCTGCGCGTCCTGCGCGTGGCGCGCTTCGCTGCCCGTTATGCCCATCTGAGCTTCCGCATCGCCGACGAAACCATGGACTTAATGACCGCCATGACCGACGCGGGCGAGCTGGAACATCTCACGCCGGAACGCGTCTGGAAAGAGACGGAGAACGCCCTTACTACCCGCAATCCGCAGGTCTTTTTCCAGGTGCTCCGTGACTGCGGGGCGCTGAAGGTGCTGTTCCCGGAAATCGACGCCCTGTTTGGCGTCCCGGCTCCGGCGAAGTGGCATCCGGAAATCGATACCGGCGTTCATACCCTGATGACGTTAAGTATGGCGGCGATGCTCAGCCCGGACGTGGATGTGCGTTTCGCTACGCTCTGTCACGATCTGGGCAAAGGATTAACGCCGAAAGCGCTCTGGCCGCGCCATCACGGGCACGGCCCGGCGGGCGTCAAACTGGTAGACAATATTTGCCAGCGCCTGCGCGTGCCCAATGAGATCCGCGATCTGGCGAAGCTGGTCGCTGAATTCCACGACCTGATCCACACCTTCCCGATCCTCAAACCGGCCACCATCGTGAAGCTGTTCGACAGCATTGACGCGTGGCGAAAACCGCAGCGCGTCGAGCAGATCGCTCTGACCAGCGAAGCAGACGTACGTGGGCGCACCGGCTTTGAAGCCTGCGACTATCCGCAAGGACGTTTGCTGCGCGAAGCGTGGGAGATCGCCAGAGCGGTGCCGACGAAAGACGTGGTTGAAGCCGGATTTAAAGGCCCGGCAATCCGCGACGAGTTAACTAAACGGCGGATTCAGGCGGTAACGGACTGGAAGGAAACGCGTTGCCCTCAGCCAAAAGACTGAGGGCAGTGAGTGGCTTAGAAGAAGACCACGTAAACGGCCGCTGCGACGATAAAGCGGTAGATCGCAAACGGGATGAACGAGATACGTTTGATGATCTGCAGGAAGGTTTTGATCGCTACCAGCGCGACCAGGAACGCGGTCACAAAGCCCACGGCGAACATCGGAATGTCACCCACCGTCAGGAAGTGGAAGCTCTTATAGAGATCCAGCGCGGTGGCACCCATCATCATCGGCACTGCCAGCAGGAACGAGAACTCGGACGCCGCATAGCGGCTCACGCCCATCAGCATCCCGCCGGAAATGGTCGCCCCTGAACGGGAAAAGCCCGGCCAGAGCGCCAGACACTGGAAGCAGCCGATGATAAACGCCTGGCGGTAGGTCATATCGTCCAGACCCGGCGCTTTCGGCTCTTTGGGTTTCAGCAGTTCCGCCGCTATCAGCAGCACACCGCCGACCACCAGCGCATACATCACGTTAATTGGGTTAAACAGCGATTTGATCGTGTCGTGGAAAACCAGCCCCAGCACCACCGCCGGAACCATCCCAAGCAGGATGTGAATCAGCGTCAGACGCCCTTTCCCCTCGCCTTCGTGCTGCGGCGGGCGGCCAAAGTGAATGCCGATAAGACCGAACAGGCGACGCCAGAACATCACCACCACGGCCAGAATGGAACCCAGCTGAATGACCACTTCAAACGTCTTTGCCGTTTCGCCTTCAAAGCCGAGCAAATGACCGACAATGATCATGTGTCCGGTACTGGAAACGGGCAAAAATTCCGTCAATCCTTCGACCACACCCAGTATTGCCGCCACCAGCAGCGAGTGTACATCGCTCATCTATTAACCCTTCTAAAAATGTAAAAAACGGCGAACCTCAATGGACGCCGTGAAAGAGACAGCTTTAAGACCGGTATAACCGAAAATGGTTTAGCGATTATGACGTTAAATCTTTGCTTTAAGATTTTTGCCACGCTCAATGATCACGCCGACGTTCGCCGCGCGCGCCACGGCACCCGGTTTGCTGAGTTTAATGCGCACCCACGGCGAATTAAAACGGCTTAACAGCAGTTCGGCCACCTCTTCCGCTACGCGCTCCACCAGCGCGAAACGTTGCCCTTCGACATGCTTCACCACCGTTTCGCTGATATCCGCATAGCTCAGGCAGTCTTTAACATCATCACTTTTTGCGGCCAGGCGGTTATCCCAGCCCATTTCGATATCGAACACCAGCTTCTGCTCGATGGTCTGTTCCCAGTCGTAAACACCAATTGTGGTGATTACCGAAAGTTGCTCTATAAATACAATATCCATCACGACCTGCCTGCTTTTTGGCTAAACCGGATACCACTTCCGGCGAATTATGCGTATTATCCACAGATGCAGAGAATACAGATACATTTTCAAAACGGAACAGCGTTATGAGTGCAATCGCGCCTGGAATGATCTTCCTCGCTTACCTTTGCGGCTCAATCTCCAGCGCCATTCTGGTCTGCCGCATCGCCGGATTGCCTGACCCTCGCGTCAGCGGTTCCGGGAATCCAGGGGCGACCAATGTATTACGAATTGGCGGCAAGGGAGCAGCCGTAGCGGTATTGATCTTTGATGTTCTGAAAGGGATGTTACCCGTCTGGGGCGCCTATGCGCTGGGCGTCACGCCGTTCTGGCTGGGGCTTATCGCCATCGCTGCCTGTCTGGGCCACATCTGGCCGATATTCTTTGGTTTTAAAGGCGGCAAAGGTGTCGCCACTGCGTTTGGCGCAATCGCCCCCATCGGCTGGGATTTGACCGGCGTGATGGCTGGCACCTGGCTGCTAAGCGTATTGTTGAGCGGCTACTCGTCGCTGGGCGCAATTGTCAGTGCGCTGATCGCCCCGTTTTATGTCTGGTGGTTTAAACCCCAGTTCACCTTCCCGGTCTCCATGCTCTCCTGCCTGATTCTCCTGCGTCATCACGACAACATTCAGCGTCTGTGGCGCCGCCAGGAAACAAAAATCTGGACCCGATTTAAGAGAAAGAAAAAAGATCCGCAATAGTTCGGACCACGAGAATCCCAGAAACCGGCTCAGAAATGAGCCGGTTTTTTTTCATCTATCCATAAGCGACTCATATGACAGGGTTCATTTCTGCCAGGGCATACTGAAGCAGAAAATGGCGAGCGGATGGATGCAGCATGTTAGCAACCCAGGTGACTGATAACGCGTATAAAGGCTGGCAGGCGTCGCTTGCGTTGCAGTTTCGCCACACCCCGCAAAAAACCGTCCTGCACTCGGCGCGACACATCGGCCCCCTTACCGTTCAGCGTCCGTTTTATCCCGAAGACGAAACCTGTCATCTCTATCTGTTGCACCCGCCCGGTGGCATTGTCGGCGGCGATTCGCTTGATATTTCAGTCCAGCTCGCAGCGAACAGCCATGCGCTGATCACCATGCCGGGTGCCAGCAAGTTTTACCGTAGCGGCGGCGCGCAGGCGCATCTTAATCAGCATTTTTATGTTGAGGAGCAGGCGACGCTTGAGTGGCTGCCGCAGGACACGATTTTTTTCCCCGGCGCTGACGCCCGGCTTCGCTCGGTGTTCCATCTGCATCACTCCAGTACCCTGCTGGCGTGGGAGCTGCTGTGCCTGGGCCGTCCGGTGATCGGTGAAACCTTCAGCCACGGCAACCTGGAAAGTCGGCTGGAGGTGTGGCTCGACGATGAACCGTTGCTCGTGGAACGTCAGCATCTGCGCGACGGCGATCTCACGCCGGTGGCGGCTCATCCGTGGACAGGCACCCTGCTCTGTTATCCGGCGAACGAAGCTCTGCTGGACGGCGTGCGCGAACGGCTGGCAGCCCTTGGGAATTTTGCCGGAGCAACGCTCACCGATGGCCTGCTGTCGGTGCGTTTTCTCTCTCACGACAACCTGATTTGCCAGCAGGCGATGCGCGACATCTGGCGATACCTGCGACCGCAGGTTACTGCTAAAGCGCCTCACGCCCCCCGAATCTGGCAGACCTAAGAGAATCCTATGGAACTGACTCCCAGAGAAAAAGACAAGCTGTTGCTGTTCACCGCCGCGCTGGTCGCGGAGCGCCGCCTCGCACGTGGCGTCAAACTTAATTACCCGGAATCGGTCGCGCTGATCAGCGCCTTCATTATGGAAGGGGCGCGCGACGGGCAAACCGTGGCGGAGCTGATGGAAGCGGGTCGCCATGTGCTGACGCGCGCGCAGGTGATGGAGGGCGTGCCGGAGATGATCCCGGATATTCAGGTGGAAGCCACCTTCCCGGACGGCTCTAAGCTCGTCACCGTTCACAACCCGATCCTGTGAGGGGAAACCGATGATCCCAGGCGAATATCAGATTAAACCCGGCCAGATTGCCCTTAACGTGGGGCGCAAAACCCAGCGCACGATCGTCGAAAATCACGGCGATCGACCGATTCAGGTGGGATCGCATTACCACTTTTACGAAGTGAACCCGGCCCTGAAATTCGATCGCGAATCCACAAAAGGCTATCGCCTTAACATTCCGGCGGGCACTGCGGTGCGCTTCGAACCGGGGCAAAAGCGCGAAGTGACGCTGGTACAGGTCGCCGGGGCGCAGCGCATTTTCGGTTTTCGCGGGGAAGTGATGGGCGAACTGGAGGACCACAATGGCTGAGATTTCGCGTCAGGCGTATGCCGATATGTTTGGCCCTACCACGGGCGATAAAGTGCGGCTGGCCGACACCGAACTGTGGATCGAGGTGGAAAACGATCTCACGATTTACGGCGAAGAGGTGAAATTTGGCGGCGGGAAAGTGATCCGCGACGGCATGGGACAGGGGCAGATGAAGGCGCAGGCGTGCGTGGATCTGGTGCTGACTAACGCGCTGATCGTCGATCACTGGGGGATCGTGAAGGCGGATATCGGCGTCAAAGATGGCCGGATCTTCGCCATCGGCAAAGCCGGGAACCCGGATATCCAGCCCGGCGTGACGATCCCGATTGGCGCGGCGACAGAAGTGATCGCCGCCGAAGGTAAGATCGTCACCGCCGGCGGGATCGACACCCACATTCACTGGATCTGTCCGCAGCAGGCGGAAGAGGCGCTGGTCTCCGGCGTCACCACCATGATAGGCGGCGGAACCGGCCCCGCGGCAGGCACCAACGCCACTACCTGTACGCCGGGGCCGTGGTATATCGCGCGGATGTTACAGGCCGCCGATACCCTGCCGGTGAATATCGGCCTGCTGGGCAAAGGCAACGCGTCTAATCCTGACGCCCTGCGCGAACAGGTTGCAGCGGGCGCTATCGGGCTGAAAATCCACGAAGACTGGGGCTCGACGCCCGCGGCGATTAACTGCTCGCTGGAGGTTGCCGAAGAGATGGACATTCAGGTGGCGCTGCACAGCGACACGCTGAACGAAGGGGGCTTTGTCGAAGATACGCTGGCGGCGATTGGCGGGCGAACCATTCACACCTTCCATACCGAAGGGGCGGGCGGCGGCCATGCGCCGGATATTATTACCGCCTGCGCGCATCCGAATGTTTTGCCCTCCTCCACCAATCCGACCCTGCCGTACACGGTCAACACCATCGATGAGCATCTCGATATGCTGATGGTTTGCCATCACCTCGATCCGGATATCGCCGAGGACGTGGCTTTTGCCGAATCACGTATCCGCCGGGAAACCATAGCCGCCGAAGATGTGTTGCACGATATCGGCGCTTTCTCGCTGACCTCTTCAGACTCCCAGGCAATGGGCCGCGTGGGCGAAGTGATTATCAGGACCTGGCAGGTGGCGCACCGCATGAAAGTGCAGCGCGGGCCGCTGGCGGAAGAGTCCGGGGAAAACGACAACTTCCGCGTCAAACGCTATGTCGCCAAGTACACCATTAACCCGGCACTGACCCATGGGATCGCCCACGAGGTCGGTTCGATTGAAGCGGGAAAACTGGCGGATCTGGTGGTCTGGTCACCCGCGTTTTTTGGCGTTAAACCCGCCACCATCGTTAAAGGCGGAATGATCGCCTGTGCACCGATGGGTGATATCAACGCATCAATTCCCACGCCGCAACCGGTGCACTATCGCCCGATGTTTGGCTCGCTGGGCGCCGCACGCCACGCCACGCGGCTGACGTTTGTCTCCCAGGCCGCAGCAACCGGCGGCATCCCGCAGCAGCTTAACTTACAAAGCGCCATCGCCGTGGTGAAAGGCTGCCGGACGGTGAAAAAGGCCGACATGATCCACAACAGCCTGCAGCCGAACATCACCGTGGATGCGCAAACCTACGAGGTGCGCGTGGACGGTGAACTGATAACCAGCGAACCGGCAGATGTCCTGCCGATGGCGCAACGCTATTTCCTGTTCTGAGGAGAGATGATGATCTACTTAACCCAACGCCTTGATCACCCGCACCCGGTCACCGCAAGCGTCACGCTGCCGATTGATGTGCGGGTGAAAAGCCGCGCCCGCGTGGCGCTGAACGACGGGCGCGAAGCGGGGCTAATGCTGCCGCGCGGGCTGCTGCTGCGAGGCGGCGATCTGCTCACCACCGATGACGGTCTGGAAGTGATCGAAGTGATTGCCGCGCCGGAGTCGGTGTCGGTAGTGCGCTGCGCCGATCCCTATCTGCTCGCGCGCGCCTGTTATCACCTCGGCAACCGCCACGTTCCGCTGCAAATCATGCCCGGCGAGCTGCGCTACCACCACGATCACGTGCTCGATGACATGTTGCGCCAGTTTGATCTCGACGTGACTTTTGCTCATCTGCCGTTTGAACCGGAAGCCGGGGCCTATGCCAGCGAAACCCACGGTCATGCGCATGCACATTCCCATTAAGGTGCCCTGAAGGAATGGAGCACAACCGCCAGCAGTTACGCCTGATGCAGCTCTCCAGCAGCAGTCTGCCGGTCGGCTCTTTCACCTGGTCCCAGGGGCTGGAGTGGGCGGTGGAAGCGGGCTGGATTTCCACCGCGGCTGAGTTCAGGCAGTGGCAAATTCAGCAGATGGAGCGGAGCTTTTTGTGCGTCGATCTGCCGCTGTTTATCCGTCTGTACCGCGCCTGTGAGCAGCACGACATTGCCGCCGCAAAACGCTGGACGGCGTATTTGCTCGCCTGCCGCGAAACGCGTGAGCTGCGTGAGGAAGAGCGCAATCGCGGCGCGGCCTTTACCCGGCTGATTAAGAGCTGGGAGCCGGAGTGCCCGCCCGAGTGGTTACCGCTGTTTTCCAGCAGCCAGCTGTGCGGCATGGCTTGGCTCGGTGTGCGCTGGGACATTGACGTCCAGTCTTTAGCGTTGAGCCTTGGCTACAGCTGGATGGAGAGCGCCGTCATGGCGGGCGTAAAACTGGTGCCGTTCGGACAGCAGGCCGCGCAGCAGTTAATTATCGAATTGAGCGACCATTTTGCTGCAAAGCTCGGTCAGGCGTGGGAGCGCAGCGATGACGAGCTGGGGGCGGCGACGCCGCTCTCGGCCATCGCCTCTGCGCGTCACGAAACACAATATTCACGGTTATTCCGATCCTGAGGATTTTTTATGGCTGAATACAAACATCCCCTGCGCGTGGGCGTGGGTGGCCCGGTCGGGTCGGGTAAAACCGCTCTGCTGGAATCCCTGTGCAAAGCGATGCGCGACACCTACCAGCTCGCCGTTGTGACTAACGATATCTACACCAAAGAGGATCAGCGCATCCTGACGGAAGCCGGGGCGCTGGAGCCGGATCGCATTGTCGGCGTGGAGACTGGCGGCTGCCCGCATACCGCGATCCGCGAGGATGCCTCCATGAATCTCGCCGCCGTTGAGGCCTTGAGCGAGAAGTTTGGCAATCTGGATCTGATTTTTGTTGAAAGCGGCGGCGATAACCTGAGCGCCACCTTTAGCCCGGAGCTGGCGGATCTGACGATCTATGTGATTGACGTTGCCGAGGGGGAAAAGATCCCGCGCAAAGGGGGGCCGGGGATCACCAAATCGGATTTCCTGGTGATCAATAAAACGGATCTGGCGCCGTACGTCGGGGCGTCTCTTGAGGTGATGGAGCGCGACACAAACCGGATGCGCGGTGAACGCCCGTGGACCTTTACCAACCTGAAAGCAGGCGACGGATTAGCGAAGATTATAGATTTTTTAGAAGTGAAAGGGATGCTGAAGGTTTAAGCGGGATTCGCAGGCATTGCAGGCCGCACATTTGTTGGCCCGGTGAGCGTTGCGCCACCGGGCAAGACAGACACTTACGCCGCAGGCAGCTCCGCCAGCGGCCAGCGTGGGCGCACAGAAACGCTCAAATCCGCCGTCGCGCCTGCTTTCGCACGCACCATGCCCGCGTAAGCGATCATCGCGCCGTTATCGGTGCAAAATTCCGGACGCGCGTAAAACACTTCGCCGCGACGTTTTTGCATCATCTCCGCCAGCTTCGCGCGCAGCGTACGGTTAGCGCTCACGCCCCCCGCCATCACCAGGCGCTTAAAGCCTGTCTGATCCAGCGCGCGTTTGCACTTGATCATCAGGGTATCCACCACCGCATCCTCGAAGGCGCGAGCGATGTCAGCGCGAGTCTGATCGTCATTTTCATTGTTGCGAATGGTATTCGCCGCAAACGTTTTCAGGCCTGAGAAGCTGAAGTCCAGCCCGGGGCGGTCGGTCATTGGACGCGGGAAAACAAAACGTTTTTCAACGCCCTGAGACGCCAGTTTCGACAACATTGGGCCACCCGGATAATCCAGGCCCAGCAGTTTGGCGGTTTTATCGAAAGCTTCACCGGCGGCGTCATCAATGGACTCGCCCAGCAGTTCGTACTCGCCAATACCGGTCACGCTGATCAACTGGGTATGACCGCCGGAAACCAGCAGCGCCACAAACGGAAACTCTGGCGGATTCTCTTCCAGCATCGGTGCCAGAAGGTGCCCTTCCATGTGGTGAACCGCAATCGCCGGAACATCCCACGCAAACGCCAGCGAACGCCCTACGGTGGCGCCAACCAGCAGCGCACCGACCAGACCCGGGCCTGCAGTATAGGCAACCGCATCGATATCTTTTGGGGTCAAACCGGACTCTTTCAGCGCCGCCTGAATCAGGGGAACTGTTTTACGCACGTGGTCGCGCGACGCCAGCTCCGGCACCACTCCGCCGTAATCAGCGTGTAATTTCACCTGACTATACAGTTGGTTGGCTAACAGACCTTTTTCGTCGTCGTAAATGGCGATGCCGGTTTCATCGCAGGATGTTTCAATACCCAGTACACGCATGGCTTAATTTACCTCTTTTCTGTACCGCGCAGTGTAGGGCGAATGCGGGTCGATGTATACCCTGAGGGGTGAGTTCGTGTATACTCTTACCCCTTACAAAAGTCCCGTTCAAAAACGGCATTGGTGCTTTACAAAGCAGCATGAGTTGCAGTAAAATTCCGCACCATTTTGAAATAAGCTGGCGCCGATGCCAGCGGCAAACCGAATTTATCAAAGGTGAGAGTTACATGCCGGTAATTAAAGTACGTGAAAACGAGCCGTTCGACGTAGCACTGCGTCGCTTCAAGCGTTCATGCGAGAAAGCAGGTGTTCTGGCGGAAGTTCGTCGTCGTGAGTTCTATGAAAAACCGACTACCGAACGTAAACGCGCTAAAGCTTCTGCTGTGAAACGTCACGCGAAGAAACTGGCTCGCGAAAACGCACGCCGTACTCGTCTGTACTAATCTGTTGAGGGCATACGCCCTCAATGGTCAGACTGAGTTATAGTCGTAAGGCCGTGCTTCCGGAAGGAATGCGCGGCTTATTTTCGTTTATGCGTTAGCAAATACACAAAATCATTCAAGACGCATCACGGCGGCAAGGGAGTGAATCCTCAGCGCTTACATCAGTAAGTGACAGGGTTAACGAGCGCAGCCAACGCAGAAGCAGCTTGAGGGATAAGGTGTAATTTTACGGGGCCTATGGCTGGACGAATTCCACGCGTATTTATCAATGACCTGCTGGCCAGAACCGACATCGTCGATCTTATCGACGCGCGGGTAAAGCTCAAAAAGCAGGGCAAGAACTACCATGCGTGCTGTCCGTTCCATAACGAAAAAACCCCCTCTTTCACCGTAAACGGTGAAAAACAGTTTTACCACTGCTTTGGCTGTGGCGCCCACGGGAATGCTGTCGATTTCCTGATGAACTACGACAAACTCGAGTTCGTGGAAACCGTCGAAGAACTGGCGGCGATGCACAACCTTGAAGTGCCTTACGAAGCAGGCAGCGGTCCGAGTCAGATAGAACGCCATCAACGACAAACGCTTTACCAGCTGATGGACGGTCTGAATTCGTTTTACCAACAGTCTCTTAAGCAACATGCAGCTGAACCTGCGCGTCAGTATCTGACACAGCGCGGATTGAGCGACGATGTGATTGCGCGTTTCGCTATTGGTTACGCCCCGCCCGGCTGGGACAACGTATTAAAGCGTTTTGGTGGCAATAGCGAAGATCGTAAATCTCTGATCGATGCCGGCATGCTGGTGACAAACGATCAGGGACGAAGCTATGACCGTTTCCGCGAGCGGGTGATGTTCCCCATTCGCGACAAACGAGGCCGGGTAATTGGTTTTGGTGGACGCGTGCTGGGTGACGGCATGCCGAAATACCTCAACTCCCCGGAAACCGATATTTTCCACAAAGGTCGCCAGCTGTATGGCCTTTATGAAGCCCAGCAGGATAACGCTGAACCCCGGCGTTTACTGGTGGTCGAAGGCTATATGGACGTGGTCGCGCTGGCGCAGTACGACATCAACTACGCGGTTGCGTCGTTGGGAACGTCCACCACCGCCGACCACATTCAGCTCCTGTTCCGGGCGACGAACAATGTCATCTGTTGTTATGACGGTGACCGTGCCGGACGCGATGCCGCCTGGCGTGCGCTGGAAACTGCACTACCTTATATGACCGACGGGCGCCAGCTGCGCTTTATGTTCCTGCCCGACGGTGAAGACCCGGATACGCTGGTGCGTAAAGAGGGCAAAGCGGCGTTTGAAGCGCGGATGGAGCAGGCTCAGCCACTCTCCACGTTTCTGTTTAACAGCCTGATGCCGCAGGTGGATTTGAGCACACCAGACGGACGCGCCCAGCTGAGCACGCTGGCACTGCCGCTGATTTCTCAGGTTCCGGGAGAAACGCTGCGCATTTACCTGCGCCAGGAGCTCGGCAACAAGCTCGGCATTCTGGATGACAGTCAGCTTGAACGTTTAATGCCTAAACTGGCTGAAAGCGGTGCGGTTCGCCCCGCGCCACAGCTAAAACGCACAACCATGCGTATACTGATAGGGTTACTGGTGCAAAACCCTGAGCTGGCGCCGCAAGTCCCGCCGCTCGCGGGGTTGAACCATGAAAAGCTGCCAGGACTTGGCTTATTTTCAGAACTGGTCAACACGTGTCTGTCGCAACCAGGTCTGACTACCGGCCAACTGTTAGAGCACTATCGCGGCACAAAAGAGGCCGCCACCCTTGAAAAACTGTCGATGTGGGACGATATAGCTGATAAGGACATTGCAGAAAAAACGTTCACCGACTCACTCAACCATATGTTTGATTCGATGCTTGAACTGCGCCAGGAAGAGCTGATTGCTCGCGAGCGTACACATGGCTTAAGCAGCGAAGAGCGCCGGGAACTCTGGATGTTAAATCAGGAACTGGCAAAGAAATAAACGGAACAAAAACCGTTCACGTTGTATCAAAGCAGAGACAACGTGAAGGATGCAGCATTTAACGGCTTAAGTGCCGAATATCGATCGGGAAGCCCCCGGCAGCCGCACTGAGAGGCAGCGGCAAAAATATAAGTACGCCCTCGCTTCAAAGGTTGGCAGCGACACCGCCGACACCAATTAAACGAATTAAGTGTGGATACCGTCTTATGGAGCAAAACCCGCAGTCACAGCTGAAACTTCTTGTCCAACGTGGTAAGGAGCAAGGCTATCTGACCTATGCCGAGGTCAATGACCATCTGCCGGAAGATATCGTCGATTCAGATCAAATCGAAGACATCATCCAAATGATCAACGACATGGGCATTCAGGTGATGGAAGAAGCACCGGATGCCGATGATCTGTTGCTGGCTGAAAACTCCAACAACACCGACGAAGATGCAGAAGAAGCCGCTGCACAGGTGTTGTCCAGCGTTGAGTCTGAAATCGGGCGTACCACTGACCCGGTGCGCATGTACATGCGCGAAATGGGCACCGTTGAACTGTTGACCCGCGAAGGCGAAATCGACATCGCGAAACGCATCGAAGATGGGATCAACCAGGTTCAGTGCTCCGTTGCCGAATACCCTGAAGCGATCACCTATCTGCTTGAGCAGTACGATCGCGTCGAAGCCGAAGAAGCGCGTCTTTCTGACCTGATCACCGGTTTTGTCGATCCGAATGCTGAAGAAGATCTGGCGCCAACCGCGACCCACGTCGGTTCTGAACTGTCTCAGGAAGAGATGGATGATGACGAAGACGAAGAGGAAGAAGACGGCGACGATGACAGCAGCGATGACGACAACAGCATCGATCCTGAGCTGGCGCGCGAGAAGTTTGGCGAACTGCGTACCCAGTACGAACTGGCTCGCGACACCATCAAAGCCAAAGGTCGCAGCCATGCCGCCGCTCAGGCCGAGATTCAGAAACTGTCTGAAGTTTTCAAACAGTTCCGCCTGGTGCCGAAACAGTTCGACTACCTGGTGAACAGCATGCGCGTCATGATGGACCGCGTTCGTACTCAAGAACGTATCATCATGAAGCTGTGCGTTGAACAGTGCAAAATGCCGAAAAAGAACTTCATCACCCTGTTCACCGGCAACGAAACCAGCGAAACCTGGTTCAACGCGGCTATCGCGATGAACAAACCCTGGTCTGAAAAACTGCACGACGTGGCTGATGATGTTCAGCGCGGCCTGCAGAAACTGCGTCAAATCGAAGAAGAGACCGGCCTGACTATCGAGCAGGTTAAAGATATCAACCGTCGCATGTCCATCGGCGAAGCGAAAGCCCGCCGTGCGAAAAAAGAGATGGTTGAAGCTAACTTACGTCTGGTTATTTCTATCGCGAAGAAATACACCAACCGTGGTCTGCAGTTCCTGGATCTGATCCAGGAAGGTAACATCGGTCTGATGAAAGCGGTTGATAAGTTTGAATATCGTCGCGGTTACAAATTCTCCACCTACGCAACCTGGTGGATCCGTCAGGCGATCACCCGCTCTATCGCGGATCAGGCGCGCACCATCCGTATTCCGGTGCATATGATTGAGACGATCAACAAACTCAATCGTATCTCCCGTCAGATGCTGCAAGAGATGGGCCGCGAACCGACGCCAGAAGAGCTGGCTGAGCGCATGCTGATGCCAGAAGACAAGATCCGTAAAGTGCTGAAAATTGCCAAAGAGCCTATCTCCATGGAAACGCCAATCGGCGACGATGAAGATTCGCATCTGGGTGATTTCATCGAGGATACCACCCTCGAGCTGCCGCTGGACTCTGCGACTACCGAGAGCCTGCGTGCTGCCACTCACGACGTTCTTGCGGGCCTCACCGCGCGTGAAGCGAAAGTCCTGCGTATGCGTTTCGGTATCGATATGAATACCGACCACACGCTGGAAGAAGTGGGTAAACAGTTCGACGTTACCCGCGAACGTATTCGCCAGATCGAAGCGAAGGCCCTGCGCAAACTGCGCCACCCGAGCCGTTCTGAAGTTCTGCGTAGCTTCCTCGACGATTAATCGGCCCTGAAAAGTAAAAAGCTCCCAACCGGGAGCTTTTTTTTCATCTTTTTTCAGCACAGCAGAACCACAACCCCCTAGCGCCCTCGCACCATCAACGCCTCATCGAGTTCGCGATAGGCTTCGACCAGCTTGTCGAGCGTCGCCCTGTTTAGCCCACTCGGATTTGGCAGCACCCACACCTGCGTCATGCCAATCGTAATCCTCTGTTTTCCCCACTGCGCACCGCGCTGGCTAAAGGCCTGCTCGTACGCCTGCTTGCCAAGGATCGCTAGCGCCGAAGGCTGGTAATCTTCTATTTTCTTCACCAGTTCCCGCCCGCCGCTGCGCAGCTCATGCAGATTCACCTCTGTAGCCTGGACTGTCGGGCGCTCCACCAGCATGGTAATCCCGCAGCGGGTATCCAGCAGATGCTGCTCCTCTTCAGGCTTGAGCAGCCGATCGGTGAATCCTGACTGATGAATGACCTTCCAGAAACGATTTCCCGGATGGGCGAAGTGAAAACCCGTATGGGCGGAGGACTTGCCTGGGTTGATCCCGCAGAACACCACCCGCAGCCCCGGTGCCAGAATATCGTTGATCATCTCACTCCCCAATGAATGTATCTTGTAGTTAGTATAAAGGATTGATAATGCGTTGTTTATAAAAACAGCAGGCAGGAGGGAATGGCTGGATTGCAGCAGGGAGTTACTTTATAATTCACCGCCACGGCCCCTTAGCTCAGTGGTTAGAGCAGGCGACTCATAATCGCTTGGTCGCTGGTTCAAGTCCAGCAGGGGCCACCAAATTTAAGCAGTAAATACATACAGTTAGGCCACTTCCGCGAGTGGCCTTTTTGTTATCTATCAGCCGTGTGTCGCAAAAGTGTCGCAGCAGTAAAAATCCTTCCATCGCATAAGCTCTTTTTTTAGCGCCCTAAAAAACAAGAAACCCGCACAAGGCGGGTTTCGGTTACATCCACAATTGTCTCTGACCACTAGATGACGGATGGGGTGGTACTGGAGTGATATCACCGGGAGTGACAATAAATCGCTCAATTGACTCCATTGTGACAAACGTACAACTGCAATTTATGTTTGTACATTGGTGGTATCGCTCTTTGGTATTCTCGCTAAGGTAGCGACTGGTTCGCGCATGTGCCGCGTACTGACATTTTGGGCAATGGAACATGAACACCTCGAATTCTCAAAAAGAGAAACAATAATACCTAAAATTCTCTTTTTGCGAAATCAATTTAATCGAGATCTTCAGCCAAGTATTCAACATCTGAAATCTTCACCTCAAGCTCTAAGCCCGTCGTGTAGCCGTTCCCGTTGAGGTTATGCACCACCCGGCTGATTATCCACGCCTGCTCGTCTATAACGCGCTTAAAGCCTTTCACCGCAACCGGCGTTTCAGGAAATAAATCTGCCCGCCCAGTGGCGAGCGTAATCGAAAACTCCGCCACCCCGCGCTGCAATTTATCCCACTTCGCCTGAGCCGCGCGCATCGCCTGCGCCTTTGAAGCAAAAATGGTCGTGAGCTCCAGCACGTTGTCAGACTCACCGGCCATATACTCCCCCTCTCGCGCCTCCTGCTCCTTTTTCACCTGGCTCTTTGCCGGTGCTTTGACGGCTTTCGGGTGTTGCAGCGCGCGCAGGTGTTTCTCTTTCGGTTTGCGTTTCAGCTTCACCTTTTGCTTTTGCGGTTTCGGGTCTTTGGTATGCAGCCATTTCGCCGTCACGCCGGAGTACGCCTCCCGGTCAGCAATAGCGAACTGATGCCGGTCGCCGTCGCCACGTTCGACGGTCATTTGCGGGATAGACCTGCCGCTGGCCGTCATCGCGCTACCGGCTTTCAGGAATAACAGTTTCCCGTATTTCATCGAGACCGATGCGCCGTTACGCTCCGCCAGCCTCGCCATAAACGCCGCGTCGGATTCCTGCGACTGGTCGATATGCGGCACGGCGATCGCTTTCAGGGTCTCAGCGACGTAGGCCGTGAGTTTGTTACGCTGCGCGATGGTATCGACAATTACCCCGAGCGTGGTGTCATGCCATGACTGCTCGCGGCGTGAATTCAGCGTCCCGCGAAAATCTGCGCTGCGCCCCCGGATGGTCAGCGTATCGGGCGCGCCCCGGTGCTCGATTTCATCGACTGTAAAGCTCCCCTTGTTCAGCAAGGCCGAGCCCTCCCAGCCTAACCACAACGTCAGCGATGCGCCGCGCGGCGGCAGCTCGACCAGTCCGTCAGCATCATCGAGCTCGATATCGAGCTGGTCAGCCTCGAATCCGCGATTGTCGGTCATGGTCAGACTGATGAGCCGGTCGCTGAAATTCTGCGTAATATCCGCGCCATCGAGCGTGAGCATATACCCAGGCGCTATCTTCGCCCCGGCCTGTACGTTCATTCCCGTTATCATCCCGCCAGCCCTCCGAGCAAGTTACCGGAAGACGTGACCAGATTGTCGGCCTGCGTTTTCAGGTCGCCATAAATGGCCGCGACAGAATCATCGACGCGTTTCAGCGACAGGCTAAAGTCGATTTTGCGCGCCTGGCCATCGCTGAAAAACTCGGTGTGCGTATGGGTTACTTTCTCGATGACATACATCCCGAGGATTAGACCCGTCCCGTCAATCAGCGGCCACGCGCGCCCCTCGTTCGCCATCAGTTCGACCGCCGTCAGCGACAGGCGACCGCCGGTGATTTCAGGGTAAAGCGTGCCTGACAGGGTGCGGGAGGTTTCCCCCTCCCCGAGAAACTGATACGCCGGTGACTTGCCGATGCGGTCATTAGACGCCCAGCGGTAATCCTTCGAATACTGCATAGACTGATACGGCAGGGTATGCCGTTCAAACACAAAAAAGCCCAGCACCATTAGCATGTGTTTCCCTCCCTTAATCGTGTCTCATGCTGGAGCGCTGGCGTGCCCGTTTTTCACGGTCGACTTTTTCGACGGCCTCGCGTAGCTGGCGGTCGAGGTCACTGCCCGGCGCTGCCCCACCCTGCAGGTTAAAGTGGTACTCGCTTTTGCTCTGGTCGATATAGGACTGCCCGGCAGAGGCCGTCACTGGCCGGTAAGCCTGATAACCACCATACCCTGCGGTCTGCGGGATGTACCCGCCACCCGGTGCAGCCTTGTCTGCTTTCGCCGCCGTCTGGTCAAGGTCGCTGGATTCCTTTTTCACCACCCCGAGCTTTTCCAGCAGCCAGCTGACTTTGCCGCTTATGCTGTTAAAGATATTGAGCGGTAACATCAGCGCATCCGCCAGCGCCTTACCAAAGGCCACCCCGACATTTTTGCAGCTGTCGAGCGTCTCCTGCGTGGCTTTCACTGGCTCAAGCAGGTCCTTAAACCACTTCCAGACGACACCGAGTTTTTCGGCGATGGTGTCAAACACCGGCGCGAGCGGGGCAAACATTTCCCCGACCGGCGCAAAGGCCGCTTTGAGCCCCTCCACCACACCCGAGAAAAAGGCGCTAATCGGCTCCCAGTATTTACGAATCAGCAGCGCACCCGCCACGACAGCCGCGACAACGGCCACCACCGGCAGAGTGATTGCACCAAGAGCTGCGACAATCGCGCTACCCACAGCCGAAAAAATCCCACCCAGCAGACCGGCAGCGGCGATGATGCCGTTAATCCCCGCGATGACCGGCCACGCAATCAGGCCAATCCCGCCCATCACGCCAATCAGCGCCAGCGCACCACCCACCACCACACCGATAGTGGTCGCCAGTCCCTTGTTTTTCGTTATCCAGCCATCGAGCCTGAGCACATACTGCGTGGCCGTCTGCGTCAGCTTACGCAGTGAACCCTCCTGCTGGTCAAAAAGGTCAGTGCCGACCGCCTCATACGCCGACTGGAACTCTTTAAAGTCGCCGCCGAGGTTGTCCTGCATCACCTTGACCAGTTCCTCCGTCTTGCCGTCCGAGGCTTTAAACGCAGCGGTAAGCTGGTCGAGTTTGCCGGTCGACGCGGCCGCCATTAGCACCGCTGCCGACGAGCTGGCTTCCTCACCGAAAATGGTTTTCATGTATTCGGCTTTTTGGCCGGTGCCGAGATTGTTCTTCTCAAAACTGCGCTGCATTTCTTTCAGGATGGAAAAGATCGGGCGCGTGTTTCCCTTGCTGTCAGACGTTTTAACCCCGAGCTCCTTGATGGCGTCATAGGCTTTACCGGTCGGTGCCTGCAGGCGACTCAGCACGGCACGGCTCCCCGTTCCCGCCATTGAGCCGGTGATTTTCGAGTCGTGTAATGCACCCACCATCGCAGCGGTTTCCTCGATACTCACCCCGGCATTTTTCGCCACCGGCGCGGCATACGTCAGCGCGTCGCTTAACCCGTCAAAATCGGCGGCGGTTTTGTTCATCGTCATCGAGAGCACGTCACCAATGTGTGCGACTTTGTCGTTGGAAAGCTGAAAGGCGGATTTCATCCCGGTCAGCAGCGCGGCGTTTTCTTCCATCGAGCGCTGATTCGACAGCGCCATATTCAGCGTGACCGGCGTCGCCGCCTGAATGGCCGCCGCATCGCCGCCACTTTTGGCAATGATGATTTGCGCACTGGCCGCGTCATCTGCAGAGGCGGCAGTATTGTCGCCGAGCTGTCGCGCCTGTTTGCGCAGCGCCTGCATTTCGGACGACTGTTTTTCGACACCCAGCACCGCCTGCAGCTCAGAGTTTTTCTGCGCAAAATCGAAGCCCGGCAGCATCAGTTTCACCCCGGCGAGCGTTCCTGTCGTGGCAATACCAACACCCGCAGCACCCGCAGCCGCCATACTTCCGGCCATCGATTTACCGGCCTGATATCGCGCTTTTACCTGGTTAAGCTTTGCCTGCTGCGCGCTGACTTTCGCCAGTGCCTCACGCTGACGGTTGAGCTGTGCGGTGGTCTCGCTGATGCGCGACTTAAGCCCACGTTCATCATTCGCCAGATTGCGGGTATTAATCCCCACCGCGCCGAGCTCGCGTTGCTGGCGTTTAATGGATTCGGTGAGGCTGTTGTATTTCGTCTGCAGCCCATCGGCGGCACGTTTAGCCGATTCGAGCACCTGCGCCTGCGCGCGTGTCGGGCGCTCGGTGTTTTTAAACTGAGTCGCAAGGGCCGCCGCCTCCTGCTTTGCCTTTTCCAGTGACTGACCGGTCACGGCAAGCTGTGCGCTGGCTTTCCTGAATCCGTCAATGCGGGATGCCTGCGCGTTAAGCTCGCGCAGGTTTTTCTGTGAATTGCGGATATCGCCAGACAGGGATTTACTGGCGTTCTGGATAGCCTTAAGCGGTCGGCTTGCCCGATCGACTGCGTTCAGCAGCACCTCAAGTCTGACGTTATTGCTCATGATGGTTTCCGCTACGTTGCAGCGCTTTCTCGCGCCACGTAAAGAGCTCGGTCACGCTCAGGGAATTCAGCTCTGATAGCGGCCAGTGAAAAACCACCGCGATATCCGCCATCAGGTCATCGACCGACAGGTTTTCGGGAAATTTTAGCGTTCCGAAACAGGAGACAAAAAACCGACCACCTTACCGGCGAGCGAAATCAGGTCGGACACATCCAGACGCGAGACCTCATGTTCAGTGAGTGACGGCCAGGTCATGCGCGGCAGTACCTTAATCAGAGCATCGACGTCAGACTGCGCCAGCGCCGCCAGCGACACACCGCGCAGGGTTCCCGCGTTCGGTTTGGTCAGGGTGATTTGCCCGATTTTCTGCTCGCCGCGCATCAGTGGCGTATCGAGGATCACAACGTTCGGGTTTTCGGTTTTGGTAACGTCGGTTTCTTTGGTGTTTTCCATGATATTTATCTCTTCAAAGTTAAGTGACCGGCCAGCCTTGCTGACCGGGTCAGGGATTACAGGCCAATCGCCCTGCGGTGCTCCGCCAGACGGTCGACGCCGTCGACTTTCAGCACCATGTTAATCACGTCAATCTCGATGACTTCTTTCCCGTCAATCGTGAGCTGGTAGTAGCTGCATTCGGTCGACATTTTGGTCGTCCCGCTTTCGCCCTGCTTGTTTTCGCCGCCGTCGTATTCTTTGTGACGACCACGCATCACCACCTCAACGGCAGAAATCGCGCCGGTGTCGTCGCGCTGATACGAGCCGGTAAAGCGCAGCGGTACGCTGTCAGCACCCGGCGAGGCGTACTGCGCCCACAGGTCAACGTCGGGCAGACCGCCGAGCGTCCACTCAAGCGACAGCGCGTCGTCATCGAGACCGAGATCAATCGATACCGAGCCCGGCATCCCGCCGCCGCGATACTTCTCAAATTTGCGGGTCAGCTTTGGCAGGGTGACGGATTCCACGACGCCCATGTAACTGAGGCCGTCATTGAACATGTTCAGATATTTAAGTTTGCGCGGTAATGCCATGCTTTCAGCTCCTTAGCTGTTGACCGAGTCCGACAGGTTCGCCAGATAGGTATCGGTGATACGCTGGCGCAGGGTCAGGTTTTCCAGCGGCGGGACGGGGGTGTAGTCGTAATCGATATACAGTTTCCCCACTTTCAGGGTCGCGGTGTCGTTCGACTCCGGGTCGTACCAGCAGGAGCCATCGACGATATAGCCGTTGTTTTTCAGCTCGCGGAATTTGGCATTGATACCGGCGACGATGTCGCGAATCAGCGTCGGGGTAATGGGTTTATCCATCGCCCACGCGTGCGCCTCCGCCATGGTGTCGGCCAGCACCTGCGCGGTACGGGTGTAGTTCTCAAACAGGAAAAGCGGGTCATCCGAGCAGGTGCGGTTTCCCCAGAACTTAAAGCCGTCGTTGCGAATAAGCGTGGTGACACCGGCCTGATTAAGCAGGTTGGCGTCGGTCGCTGGCTCCTGCAAATCCCATGAGACCGAGGCACTGACGCCGGTAACGCCATTCACGCCGACGTTTGACAGGGTTTTGTGCCAGCCGGTCGTCTGGTCGATTCTGGCACGCAGACCCAGCGCGCGCGCCGTCGCCCAGGCGGTGTCCGTCGCGTTCGCCGTCGTGTCCCACGCCAGAAAATCAGGGAAGATAACCATCAGCTCACGCTGGCTGAAATTCTCGCGATAATCGATGGCCTCGGAAATGGTTTTACAGTTCCACGCACTGATATAGCCAAAGGCGCGCAGGCTCTGACAGGTCGACGCGAGCGCGGTCGCCACTTCCTGCGAATCCAGCCCCGGCACGCCGAGAATACGCGGCTTAACGCCGGTGACGGTCTGGGCCGTCAGCAGCGCTTTCAGCCCGGTATATTTCCCGTTTTCGTCAGTCGTCCCGATGATGTTGGAAATAGTCTGTTTCTGCGCCGCGTCAGGGTCGTCGGGGTCGTCGACGCCTTCTGCCACGCGCACGACCACAATGACCGGTTTGCACTGGTCGGCGATGGCCTGCAGGGATTGTGAAAGCGTGCCCTGTTTACCGGCTTTACCGATAGCGGTTTGCACGCTGGTAATCAGCACCGGCTGATTGAGAGGGAAAACCGTCTCGTCAGCATCGCTGGCCGTGCAGACCATGCCGATGATGGCCGTTGAGACGGTGGAAATGGTGCGCACGCCATCATTAATCTCGATGACCTGCACGCCGTGATGATAGTCGCTCATCCGTTAAACTCCGTGGTGTAAGGGTGCAACTATTTTCTGTTGTGTACACGACTGGCGCGATGAAATGGCGTTGGAGGAGGGATAACACAACAAACAAAAAGCCCTCCGGGTGGAGGGCTCTGGTCATTCTGGTTTAACCGGCCAGTCAATATCTGGCGCGCTGGCGGGCTCTACCCGGCCTAACAGGACGCGGTATGTTTTCATCGCTGTCAGGAGCGCTAATTCTTCCTCTGTCGCAATCCCCAGCTCCACCGCATCCTGCAGCGGCGAGATAATCTGCGAGACCTCCGACAAAAGGCTTTGCTTCTTTGCCTCTGCACGTGCCACATGATCCACCGGCGCGGGGATGATTTTTTTGCCGTCATACATCCATTCGCCATCGATATTGAAACCTGCAGGCACGGATTTTTTCGTGACTTCCGCCACCGCCATATTGAACGGCCACAGCGCAGAAACATCGTAGTCCGCCGTGCGGATAATCCCGTCATCGGTAAAAGCAATTTTTAACTTAGTGGCTGAAAACAGGGACTGACTTGCGTACCAGTCTTTTCCGTCCTCATCTTGCAGATAAAGAATATTGTCAGCTTCTCTGACGACAGGCTCGTAAGCCGTGAGTGTTTTAAGTTCCATATTTACCCCGAAATGGTTCGCCATGCACCGTTAATATTAATTTGCATCGGTTTGTACTGAATAGTGTCATCAACCGGCGCATCACCTTCGACATACCAGCCCGTAAACGCGCACCCGCCCGGAACGTAATTCCAGCCATTACGTTTAAGAACAATGGTGCCGGGACTACCCTGACGAACATCGATCACCGTTGCTGTTTTTAGCGGATAGCGCCCGTCACTTTCGGCTTTGGTATAGGCTCCGGTTTTAGCCATATAACCCGCATCAGATTGCGCTTTGGTGTAATAACGTGAATCAAAGTTACCGTAATCAGATGGTACAAATTGACCAGACCCTGTGATGCCACCATTTACGGAAAGACCATGACCTAACGAAACTTTGCCCGATGCCACGCTCACCGAAAATGGGCGCAGGTTGTTATAACCGCCGTACTGATCCCCGGAATTAGTGAGCATCAGATAATGATTGTTACCGTCATTGCGCCAGAATACGCCGTAATTCCCATAGGCAATTCTGAAACTATTAGCGTTTGAACTTTGGATTTCACCCGTGGCTTTCATGGGGCCACTCACATTAACGGCCCGACCATTAGCCGTGGTTACAGAAATAGAACCATCTTCACCTAAAACTAATCCAGTTCCGCCCTTATAGTTAAAAAGCGAAACATGATAATTTGCGCCTCCCCGCCCCACATAAAATACGTTATCCCCGTTGTAATCCTTGCCCAGAAGATAAGTTGACTGACCATCAGCAAGCGGCCACAGCGCTACCGCTGCGCCATTGCCTTTAACAGCTATGCCTTTCTGGAATGTACCGCCCTGCGATGCCGAAACGGCATCCACATCCGTAGCGGAAGGCTTATTTTTATCGGTGTAAAAATATTGATAATCTTTTCCGGCTGCGCTTGCCCCATCCCAGCGAAACGCAATTTTCCCGTTGGGGTCTGAAGGGATAATCAAATGGCGGCTTTGCCTCACTGCGCCCCCATCCTGGTAAAGCGTAAACGTGTAGGCATAAGGACCACCCGCAATAGCATGCGTCCAGAATCCCGAAGGTAAATCCGCTGGAATATTGTCGTAATTGTTACTCGCTACGGCAGGCGTGCGGGGTGCCACACCTCCCAGCCCGTGCCAGCCCGTCACCGGTACTCGCCCGGCTGTCGTATCTGTCATCGACGTGACGACATCTGCTTTTGCCGCCGTTCCGAGGCTCTCCTTAACTTTGGTCAGGTCATCATTAACGGCCTTTACCGCCTTTGGGGTCGCCGCCAGCGCCTCAGAGGTGCTGTCGGTAGCGCTACTGAGCTGGACAATGCCTTTCTGCTTTGTGGTGGCGTCCTGAGCCGTATATTTTCCCTTTGCGAGGTCATACGCCGCCTTAACCGCGTTCGGCGTCGCTGCGAGCGCCTCAGACGTGCTGTCGGTCGCACTGCTTAACTGCGTGAACCCTTTTTCTTTCAGCGTGGCGTCAGGATGGCGGCGTGACTGCTCATGCTCCGCGAGCTTATCGTCGACATAATCCTGCGTCGCCATCACAAGCGTGGTATCGATGGACAGCTCGACCGTCTCAATATCGCTCACCATGATAACCATGCGCAGGGTCTGCGCGCGCCCTGACCCTTCCGCCAGCTCGGGCTTGTAGCTCTCCGCCATATTACCGACCGCAATCAGCGTGCCGGTGTCGTCGTAAAGCCCCATTTCACGCAGCCAGAAACCGCCGGTCTCTGGCGGAATCACCAGCTCCGCGACGACATAGTTTTTGTGCTTTTTGTCCTGGCTGATTTTATTCAGCGCATGACGCCAGACCTCATTGACCAGTTTTGTCTGACTGGCGTTCGGCTCGGGCAGTTTACCGCCGCCATCCCCGACGGCCATCGCCGCGAAATTCACTTTCTTGCCGTTCGGGACGCTCGCCGCCGCCAGCTTTTCCGCACCGGCTTTGGTGATAACGGTTTTATATTTTACTGTCATTGTGCTCTCACTTATCCGGGGTAAACCGTGGTGATATCGCCGTCATAGGTCAGGGCTCCGTAATACAGATGACCCGGAATATCCTGAATAATGTTCAGGCCGATAAGATGGCGGCTGGCGGGTTTGGCATCGGCAATCAGCCGCTCCATTTCGTAATACATTTCCTCGGTGATGCCGGTCTCTAATACACCGATATCGAGGCGGAATGTGCCGGGCGGGTCGTTGGTTTCCCACCACTCAGACACGTTAATCAGATATCCGAGCGGCTCGACCACCCGGCGCACCGCACCAATCGTCCCTTTGTGCGCATGGATAAACCACGCCGCGCGGATCACCTCGCGTTTGGTCTCTTCCGGCCAGCTCTCATCCCAACGATCGACCGAAAACGCCCAGGCAAGCCACGGCAGCAGATTTGCCGGGCAGGTGTCGGCGTTCCATAGACGGCGCAGCGGGACGGGGGTATTTTCGATATCCGCACAGGCGCGTGCCGCCGCCACCTCAAGCGGTGACGAGCCGACCGGCAGCAGTCGGTTATTACTCATCGTTACCCCCGACTGTCACGCTGTACGCGGTGCAATAAGACGCCTGCGCATCATCGAGCACGATATCGGCCACCGGCGCGACCAGTTCGACACGCTGCACACCCTCGACATGAAGCGCGGCATAGATGGCTGACTTGCGAATATCCCGACCGAGCCGGTGCTGTGCGCTGATATAGGTCTGCAGCTTCGCTTTTGCCGCACTGAGCACCGGCTCGCTTTCGGGGCCGGGGTAAAGGTAAAGCGCCGCGTCGATGGTGTAGTCGACAATGGTCGCTGACTGGACGGTTACGCGGTCAGCGACCGGCCGCACGTCCTCGTCATTCAGCGCCGCACGCACCACCGCCAGCAGCTCGTCGGACGCTGCGCCGTTATTCTCGCGGGACAATACCGACACGGTGACGCAGGCAGGCTCGGGGCTGATGACAGAAATATCCGCGACCCGCCCGTCGGCGCTGCGGCCATGAAACTGATATGCACCTGTTGAGCCTGCGGTACTCAGTCCCTCGGGGGCTTGCTGGATACGCAGGCGATAGTCGGTGTCCGATTCCATCAACGCAGGTGTCGGCGGCAGCGTGGTCTCGTCTGCAGGTGTGATAACGAGGCGCTCAACGCTGGAATTAGCCCCTATCTGGTCGAGGTCAGCACCGGCGGCATAGGCCAGCATGACCGCACGCGCGGCCTCGTTGACGCGCTGACGCCAGATGACTTCACGATAAGCGTTCTCCTGCAGCAGCTTCACAATCGGCTCAGATTCAAGCGTCAGCGTGCGCGCGACCGCCTCCTGCTGGTCTTCGGGGTAAAGCGAGACGAGCGTCGTTTTTCGTTCGGTCAGGATGGTTTCAAAATCCAGCTCTTCCACGACATCGGGCGCGGCGAGCTGGCTCAGATCAACAATAGCCATAGCGTTTAACTCAGTGGAATGGTGAGTGAAAAGGACTGGCTCGTCGTCGAGCGCGTGCCGGTGATATCGACATACAGCGCACCGTCAGCCTCCCCGCGCTCAAAGGTGATGGTCGACAGTGTGACGCGCGGCTCCCACTTCTGGATCGCGGAGTAACACGCGGCCATAATCTGCAGGCGCAACGCCGGGGTCTGCGGCTGGTCAATCAGCGCTGAAAGAAGCGAGCCGTATTCGCGGCGCATCACCCGCGAGCCAACCGGCGTGACCAGAATGTCGCGCACGCTCTGCCTGATATGGTCGGCCTCAGAAATACTGAGCCCGGTCTGGCTGTTCATGCCCAGATAACGCACTGTCATTTGGTCTCCTTCGTCCAGCTCCCGCCGCTCTGCACATTGCCGTGTGCATGGTCATCCGCCTGCACGCCGTTAGAGATAAATTTCCCGCCGGTGTGCGTGATATCGCCTTTCATCGTCCCGCCCTTCTGCACTTCGAGTGAGCCGGTTATGAGCTTGTTGGTACACACCACCTCGGGTGTATCGAGGGTGATGCGGGTCGAGGCTTTCACCAGCACCACCGGCACGGTGGCGGTAATGGACTCCGACGCGGTGACGTCGGCGGTTTTGATGCCTGATACGGTGAGCGCCCCGCTGTCGGGTTCGTACTCGATAACCGCCCCGTCGGGAAAGGCAATGTGAAACGCATCAGGCGAGGCAGACGGCGCGGGATTGTCATCAGAGAAAATGGAGGGCAGCACAAACGCGGTGTCGAGCTCTCCACCGATGGCAAGAATCAGCACCTGCTCGCCAACAGAAGGAGCCCACCACACACGCGAGCGACCGGCGCGAGAAGCCAGCCAGTTAAGCCACGTGGTTTGCATCCCGCCGGTCTGGACACGACAAAGACCCTCGACGGTGTCGATGTCGGTCACGACGCCAGTGCGGATGAGGTTGCGGATCGCACGAGCGATATCCTGCAGAGAAGTTAGATTGTTCATGGGGAAAGGATGCCGCCGGGTTAGGCCAGCGGCAATAGAGCACGGTTTGATGGGAGATGAGACAACAATATATGGTTAGACGCGCTATTTAATTTCTACAAGTTGTGAAATTTTGGCGTGAAAACCAATAAATATCTAATCAAGTCAATCATTTAATATTTAGAATATGCTTTCGCCTTTTGAATCTCGACTCTTAGATTATTTTCTAAATAATCAGTAAATCGCCTCCCCCAACGATTTAACAAAGCCTCTGCCTCAGGAAAATCCAACTGTCCGATAGCATGTTTTATTTTTACCTTCGCCAAATTAACTTCAATAATTTTATGATCTTTCTTCTGACCTATCACTATTTGAAGGTCTTTTAGTAACTCTGCGTATTGATAGTCTCTACCTTTGGCAGAAAAAATCTCAAGTAATGATATTTTTAATTGACTATTAAGTTTTGAACTCCTAGAAAGTGAATCCAATAGATTTACACTCTGTTCATCAACAAGAACATCTTTCATTTTTTCTCGAACATGGAAAAAGGTTGTATTTTTCCTTTCATCGGCCACTTTCAATTTATCAAGACACTCCTCGATTTTATTAACCAAAGGCGAAACGCGCTCTTTTCTATAAAGAGACAACAATGCCCACACTTTAATATCGAGAATAAAAGGGTTATCTACATCTATCGACAAAGCTTTATCGGCATAATCAATGGCCTCTTCGAACCTTTCATCAAATGAATAGATCGTCGCTATTTCTCTAAACACATGCGCATCAATATCTTTTTTCTTTTCAATTTTCATCAAATAATTTAGAGCATCTTTCAATTTTCCATTAAGCCTAAACTTAAAAGCATTAACAAAATTATAAATTATATCTTTCTTATAGTTATTAGGTATTTTGCCATATTGTTCTTCAAAAAATGCAAATTGTTCCTCACTTCCAGTTCTTGCTGAAGACAGACCTATTAAGCGCCACGTCTCGATTATTCCCTCGACACTTAACTTCCCTCGCCATTCGTATGCCTCCTTAGCAAGCTTTAAGGAATCAACATAATCTCTTTCATTATACCTTCTTTTAGATGCCCTTATTAACTGCATAGGCATTAAGAAATTCTGGAGATAGTCCGGCAAGGGTTCATTAGTTGTTAAATGAGAAACGATCCTAGCATCCAATATATCAATCGGTACATATGTCTCGCTATCTAATTCACTGTATTTTTTTAACAACAAAGTAACTTTTGGCAATAGCTCATTTCGATGTACATTGGAATACTTCTGAGCCTCATTCTGCAAATAAGAAGACAATCTATAGTCGTTCTTCCTGTACTGGACAAACCCTGAATCGATTAAACGAGACAATCCATTCTCAAATTCCGCCCAATTATTTCCAATTTCTTGGGCCTCGCTGAATGAAATTATTTCAGTCATCCCAAACAAACCAATTACCTTTTCTATTTCTTTATCATTATTAATAAAGTCTTGTATTAATCTACTTACTTCAATCCTAACTTTAGATACAATTGTTCCATGTGTTTTATTCAATTTATAATTGGGATTGGTTTTGAGATAAGTTGCAACCATATTAATTAGACCAGGATGGCCAATAACACTCTGTTCAATGATGCTCATCTCTTGCTTTGGAATGTCAACGCCATATTGATTAATTAACATTCTAAATAAATATATAGAGTCACCTTCAGTTAGTGGATAAACTTGATATGCATAGCCACCGTCCATATCATCTATATCTACATGCCTTTTTGAAATAAAAACAACATGAGGCCAAGAATGTTTATTCAGGCTATTAATCAATGATTTCAAAAGAGAACTTAACTCTCCATCATTGTTGAGACTTATGCTAGATACATCTATAAATAAAGCTTGTTTGCTTGGGATGCAAATCTCGTCGATCATCACCCCTATTGATCTTATTTTATCAATTTCATTCAACTTACTGAACTTTTCTTTCTCTTCCAAGAACTCCCGAGCCCTCCAGTTTGAGGTATACTTAATTAATGAAGAATGAACACTATCCAAATTAGCAAATTCATCAATAGATAACTCAATCACACCAGAGACCAGTCGGAAGAGTTTTCTATAAACTTCTCTAGCCAAAGTTCTGCGACCAATCCCATCAGGACCACTAAGAAAAATAAACTTTGGCTTGGAGTCTAACATAACTAAATGGCTAGTTATTTTCTTAACATCATCCTCTCGGCCATAGCATTCGGATACTTTATTATTATATAATGCATGAAGTTCATTTTTTATTGTAATGCCAATTTGTATTGGATTGGGAACTGATTCTGCGCGATATTGTTGGAAGGCCGGTGGAAGTTCGCTCCATTTAGTATCATCGAGTAAGAAAACCATTATTTTCTTTATTGACTTTACGAATGCCAACTCCTTCGCCAAGTCGATTTCGCCATTAACCCATTTACTTTCGAGTGCCTGTTTGGATAGGAAGAGTACGAATATATCGCAATCAAGCATGCTATTTCTTATTTCGTCAATCAAATAAGAATTCGATGGGAAAGTTTTTTCATCAAATACTGCGTGCGTAGCAGTCAAGTTGTCATAAATCGATTTAACAAAGTTTTTATCAGAAAAGTTATGCGACAAAAAAGCCTTCATATATACCCCTATATTTTTCTAATACATCGTCCAATATACTGCACTTAGATGTTTATACATTTACAAGTGAATTTTAACAAGAACTAAGCTATGAAAATGACTACACCTACAAATTTTGGTTATTCACGCTATCATCAAAAGCGACCTTAAGCCTACGCTTCCTATGAGTAGACTCATAAAACATCAATTGTCTTATGAGAAAGTCAGGTTGCAAGTGCTGCACTACCTTTTATTTGAGATATTCGATCAGTGCTTGATTTATTAGGATGGAGTCAGCGAGACTAAATCCTAACAATTGGCGTTTGGCGTATATTATATTCCGACCATGCTGATTTAGACGGTCCTTCAGTCCGTACTGATGAACTCGCGCTATGCGTTGCACCTTGCTGGTAAACTCGACCACAGCCGCATCATTGCGGCCACTGGCTTTCATATAACGAGCCGTGCGCAACTTTTGAAACATCGCCCTTTTAATTCGCCCCGACTTTGCCCTGAGCGGCTGGCGCTTTCGCGCCTGATACGGGGTGCCATCAGGCGCTTTCTGCTGTTTGATGCGCTGCTGTTGCGATTTGCGCAGTTCTTTCGCAATCTCTGCGGCAAGCTTGCGCCGCCCCGCCGGTGACAGCGCGCCAATCAGCCCGGCGAGCTTATCGTCAAAAGGTTTAAGCTCACTCATCCCATTTGCTCACCAGCTCGCCATTGATATAAAGCTCGGTCGGTCGCGTCACTGGTTCAGGCAATGGTGGCTCAGGCGCATAGCTAACATGCAGCGCGCCGTTCTCATCCCTGACGAGGGTACGCTCGGTGAGCTGCAGGCTGATACTGATATCAACATTGTCGCCGTCGTTCAAATCCATCTGGAATCGATATCCCTTTTTGCGCCCTTCATCCGTGGTGCAAATGTCCGGCTGATGCTCACGCAGCCACACGGCCACCGGCACGAAAATCAAATCAGGGTCGCCGACAAAATCGCAGACGATCACATTCAGGGTGTAAATCTTTTCATGCGACAGCGAGGCCGCGAGGCGCGCATCGATATTCCCCTCATCGGCAAAGATGCGCATCATTTCGGGATTCGTTTTTAGCTGCGGTACGGCGTCAGTTAACGCCTGGCGCAGGCTGTGTGCTTTCTTCATCGAGTTTGTCCTGACAGTCTTTGACGGTTTCGACTTTCAGCGCGCAGGCAGTCAGCGCGCCCTCCAGCCTGCGAATATCGGCGCTCAGGTCGCCGTTAGTGACGGGTTCGTTTCCCGGCATCGGACAGAGGCTCACCTTCGGGCAGGCGTTGTAAACAATGACCGGCGGAGGCGCAGGCGGTGCGGGTGTGCAACCGGCGCACAGCATCAGGCAAATCAGCGCGATACCAGCGGCGCAGCTCTTCATTTTCATTCATCAACCTCGTTATCGTTTCTTCACGCCCTGCCGCCAGTTCACCGGCAGCGGCCAGCTCATCAGTGAGTCTGACCTGACCGGCCTCATTCGCTCTGGCGATTCGTTGCGACACGGAAAGCTGATTTTTCAGCATCCCAATCGTCGTCTTTTGCTCACTGGCGACCCGGTTTGCTCGTTCAAAGGAGCGGGACAGATTCGCGTTATCGTGGCGCAGCCACAGCACCACGGCGAGCAGCCCGGCCAGCAGCATCATCAGCACTTTCATTGCATCCCCTTCACACAGTAAGCCCATTCCCGCGCACGTCGGTTTTCCAGCCCTTTGTTTCTGTCGCCATTCACGAACACCCAGCGGGTGAGCTGGTCGCACGCCTGCCACCACTGATGACGCTTAATAAGCGAGACCAGTGTCGAACGACAGGCCGCACCGGTTCCCACGTTGAATGAGAAACTCACCAGCGCGTCATATACGCGCGGCGGCATTTCCACCGGCACACACACCGCGAGACGTTTCTCGACGTTCAGCACATCCGCGACAAGATTCGCCGCCGCCTGTCGCTCGGTAATTTCCCCTTTCGGTGTGACACCGGCAGTGTGGCCGATGCCTGACGTCCACACACCCGCGCTGCACTGGTAAGGCGTCAGGCGGCATCCTTCGAGGTCAGCAATCAGCGCCAGCCCCTCGGGCGAGGTGTTAAGCAGACGAAAGTCAGGCATCAGCGCCGCCAGCGCCAGCACTGCGGCCACACTGCATCGTTTAATGATTGAGCTCACGAATGGCCCCCTTATCCAGTCCGAGCGAGGTCAGATAGCGATAGGTTTTGCGCTTAAACCAGTAATTCGTCAGCGCGGTAAAAATGGCGCAGCCACCGCCCACATAAAGCGCCAGCTTTTCGGGTGACATCGCCCCGAAATAGGCCACCGCCACGGCCAGCCAGTAGGCGACAAACGTCGTGATTTTTTCCATGCTCAGTCCCATAGATTCACCGTTTCGGTTTTCGGTGCGCTGTCGGTTTCGGGCAGCTCGATAGCCGTGCCGTGCGGCAGAATGACGCCCAGCTCAGACAGACCGCGGTTAGCCTGCAGCACCGTCTCGACCACGCCCTCGGTGCGCCCGTAATAGCGCGCACAAATTGCGTCGAGGGTATCGCCCTGCATCGCGTAAACCTTCATCAGATTTGCCCCACGATACAGCGCGCCCTGTCCTGAATACGCGCCACTGACCAGCGCATATCACGCCACATCTCATCGATGGTGCTGTCGATGCTGTCAGCCTTTTTGTCGCCCTTGCTGGTCGCATCCACGCCGCGATAACGCTCATAAAGCGTGGCGGTCGTCATCGAGCACACGGCGTTAAAGTAGTGGAAGCAGCGCACGCTTTCGCCGTCGAGCTCGTCGGAAGGAACATCCGCGAGCGTGGCATGACCGGCGTCGAGCTGCAGGTCGCGCCAGTCGCGCAGCTCCGCATTGGTTTCCGCGATGGCGGTTTTTATCGCCCGGCGCAGACGCACAGGGGAAACGGTTTGCTCAAGGCGCATTTCTTCGCGCACGCGCTGCGGGTCTACATCAGGAAAAAAACCTGTATTTTTAATTACCGGCTCACTCTCGCCCGGTGGCGGTATCACCACGCCCGGCACGTCCTGCGGCGTTGTTTTGGGCTCAATAATCAGTGTCGTCATGACAACCTCGGGAAATAGGTGGGCGGTGGACGCCGGTCGCAGTCAGGGTAATCAATACCCGCATTGACCGGCGTGCCGCCCGGCTCGGGGAGCGTTCGGTTAACCTGCGGCTTTTGCCGCCTTTGGTGGACGCCCTCGCCGGGCCGTCGGTTTAGCAGCAGGCTTGCGCGTGCGTGGTGTGTTCTGTTTTTTGACAGGTTCGGCTTTCGGCTTTAGCTGACGCTCAAGATTTTCAATATCTTTTTTCACGCCGATAGTTCGCTCTAACTGGATCGCGCGCTGCAGGTGCGCCAGTGCCTCGGGCAGCTCCCCTGCGTCACGCAGCACGTAGCCGGTGATTTTGTGCAGCTTCGCGCGCACGATGTCGGGCATATCTGCACGCTCAGTCAGTGCGAGGGTATCGAGCAGCAGTGCCAGCTCAGGTGACTGTTTAGCGTCACGCAGACGCTGCGCGGCAAGCGCCACCTCTTCGGCCAGCAGATACGGCGTGGTACGGCGATGACCGCCGACCGGCATCGTCAGGCCATAGGTCATCGCATATCGGGCAATTTCCAGCGCACCGGCGATGTCATCCGCATCGAGACGCCAGAGCATGACGGTCATGACAATGTCATCCTGTGCGCCCTTGCCATTTGCAAGGACACCCGCCACCCACGGCAGATAGAACGGCAGCAGCTCGCGCTTTTTATCTGCCTTGCGCTCTTTGGATCGGATTTGTTTTAACGTGCGAGAGTCTGCGGCCAGCTTAACGAGCATCTGCTCATAGGCAGTTGCATTGCGCAGCGGAGCAGCAGCCCGCCGCGCGGTTTCAGAGGCCGAGACCCGCATCATGTGAAGCGCTGCGGGGCTCGTCATGGCTTACTCTCCGCCGTTATCGTCAGCAGGTGCCGCGAATTTGCCGAGGGTGATGTTTTCAATCAGGCAACCGGCGGCATACGCTTCGACTACGTAATCGACATTCATTGATTCGTAGTTTTCGATGCGGTCTTTCTTCGGCTCCTCGATGATGGCGCGGCGGTGCGCGTCATCCATGAAGTAAATCGACAGGTTATCGAGGCGCGTCACCATCAGGGCATTTGCCGGGAAATACGGCACACGCACGGCAGGCAGGTTGCCGATGCGCTTCTGGCTGATGATGATGTCAGCGGCCAGCGACTCGCTGTTTTCCTGCGTCTTGTTGACGATAGGGAAATATTTGTCGGCCAGCAGCTTGCGACCGGTGATGACGACGAGCTCCGGGTCATCCTGATAAATCTCGTCAATCAGGTTGGTCGTGGAATCCATCACCAGCGCATCGAGGTTTTGATAGTCGCCGTTCTCCCCCACGCGGATCACATCAGAAATCACCTTGCCGTCTGCATCGGTGATTTTTGACATTACGCGCGCCGGTGCTTCATTGCGGTACTTCTGCAGCCAGCCCACCGCGACATCCTGCAGCATCGGATTGTTTTTGCGGTTTGAGGTTTCCGCGCGCTCGATACCGTTGAAACCGGCCATGATGAAGTCGAGCGACTGGCGCTTGATAATTGCGTCGCGGATACGGGTCTGGAAGTCCTGGAATCGCGCCCACAGGTCGAGCTGTTTGTAACGGATATGGAAATCAAAGTTGATTTGCGCACATTCGTATTTGTTGGATTCAAGCGCCGTAAAATCAGCGGTCTTACGCTCATCATCCCCGGCGGTGTCAGCAGTGCTCGCAATGGTGCCGTTTACGCCTACCCCGACTTTTTCGCCTTTCAGCTCATCGACCGGCACGATGTTGATTTTGGTCAGAAACGCGGATGACAGCTGCAGGGTGTTCATCAGCGTTTGCGTCACGGACGGCTCGACGGTGAACTTTTTCGCCACGTCGTCAACTTCGACGCCGTTCAGTTCCGCCACGCGTGACATGTAAGCATTAAATTTAAAGCGGGTTTCTTTACGCATTGTTATTCCTGTTTTCTAAAAATGGGGCATCATGCCGGGCAGCGAGCCCGGCGCGGTATCAGCAGTTAGTCAGCAGCTCGTCGCCCGTCCCGCCTTTCGACTTCTCACGGCGCGGCTGACGCTGGCTTTCGGTGTTATCGAGGGAGCTTTTCAGGGAGGTAAACGCCTGCGCACTTTCGTCTGCCTGGCGGGTCACGTCCTGCTTAAACTGTGCGAATGCGGTTTCCATATCAGCGAGGCGCTTTTCGGTGGCGCTCAGGCTGATCTGCACCTGCTCAGTGACGGTGGTGACAGCTTCATGCACATCCGCCAGACGCGCGTCGTCGCTGACCTGCTTGCGGCTGAAAATAGCTCTGACCTTATCGGTCAGGCTGTTGAGCACGGTGTCGGGGACATCCTCGAATTCCAGATCCGCCAGCGTGGCAACGGAAAACAGGTCGTCAGGATGGGCTTTTTTACCGGCGAGCGGGTTCTGCGTCGCCCGGCAGCAGAATTCGAGGTATTCCGTGCCGAGGCTTGCCGGGTCATCGGTGACGGCGAGGCCCACGAGGTAACATTTGCCGCTGTTGGCAAAGTTCGGGCGGATCTCCATGGAGGTGTAAACCTTCTGCCCGGCTTTCACCATGCTCACCAGCTCGTCGAGCGGCGCGATTTTGCCAAAGAGCGCTTTTTTGCCGTTCAGCGCCGAGTCATCGCTGATGATTTCGGCTTTCACTTCGGTAACGTCGCCATAACGTTTGAGCACACTGTCGGGCAGGATGCCGCGCAGATGTTCGAGGTTAATGCGACAGCCATAGACACGTGGGTCGAAGGTGTCCGCTATATCCTGAATGTCAGCGCCACTGATGACACGGCCATCGCAGGTGTCGCCCTCGACGCCGATGCGAAACCATTTAGAAACTTTCTTTGCCATTGTTCAGGTGTCCTGATGTTGGGTTTACGGTTCGGGTGTAGTTTCCCGACTCCGCCCCGCATCAGCCACCGCTTGCAGAAGTGCACCCCCTGACACAACAGGGGTTTAGCGATAATCCCCGGCCATTTCCTTAGCCTTGCCCCGTATTCACCGACACGAGGCAACCATGACCATTTCGACTGACCTCTCCCTTTTGCACGACCCGCGACGACAGGCGCGCCTGCTGTTCTGGCAGGGCTTTTCTGTGCCGCAAATCGCCGACACGCTGCAGGTGAAGCGACCGACGGTGCAGAGCTGGAAGCAGCGCGACGGATGGGAGGAAACCGCGCCGCTCAACCGCGTGGAAACCACCCTTGAGGCGCGGCTGATTCAGCTCTATGCCAAGCCCGACCTGACGCCGCATGACTTTAAGGTCGCTGATTTTCTGTCGCGCCAGATGGAGCGGTTCGCGCGCATCAACCGCTACGGCCAGTCCGGAAATGAAGTGGATTTAAATCCCAACATTGCGAGCCGCAACAAAGGGGATCGCAAAAAGCCGAAACGCAATTATTTCAGCGAGGAGGCTATCGAGAAGCTGGAAGAAATTTTCCTCAACCAGTCGTTTGAGTATCAGCTCAACTGGCACAGGGCCGGGCTTGCGCACCGTATCCGCCACATCCTCAAATCACGTCAGATTGGCGCGACGTTTTACTTTGCGCGTGAGTCACTGCTGCGCGCGCTGAAAACCGGACAAAATCAGATTTTTTTGTCCGCGAGTAAGACGCAGGCGTATGTGTTCCGGAAATACATCATCGCCTTCGCGCGGCTGGTCGACGTTGACCTGTCAGGCGACCCGATTGTCATCGGTAACAACGGCGCAGAGCTGATTTTCCTCGGGACCAACTCCAACACCGCGCAAAGTCACAATGGCGACCTGTACGTCGATGAGATTTTCTGGATACCCAATTTCCAGCGCCTGCGCAAAGTGGCATCAGGGATGGCGTCACAGTCGCACCTGCGCACCACCTATTTCTCGACCCCGTCCACGCTGGCGCACGGGGCTTATCCGTTCTGGTCAGGTGAGCTGTTCAATCGTGGGCGCAGCAGCGCGGCCGACCGGGTCGACATCGATATCAGCCATAAAGCGCTCGCCGGTGGCGTGCTCTGCCCCGATGGGCAGTGGCGGCAGATTGTCACCATCGAGGACGCGCTCGCCGGGGGCTGCACCCTGTTCAATCTGGATCAGCTGAAACAGGAAAACAGTGC
>NZ_JBNDLC010000004.1:0-471784 GCF_050435885.1 Lelliottia sp. 489
CTGATAAATTGTTAAAGAGCAGTGCAACGCGGCTTTCGCTCACCGTTGCGAGGTGGCGTATATTACGCTTTCCTCTTTCAGAGTCAACCCTGAATTTCAGGATTTTTTCTCTTCAACCGAACCGGCTGTTTGTGTGAAGTGATTCACATCTGCCGTGTCGATGGAGGCGCATTATAGGGAGCTTCAGAGGAATGACAAGCGGAAAAATACATTTTTATTTCAACCGCTCATTTTTTCAACGTGACGCCTATTTTTGCTGCATTTTGAGCGCTTTTGGCAGGTCTGCAAGGCTATTCAGTACCAGATCTGCCGCGCTTTCAGCTTCTGGGGTAACCGGCTTACCGGTGCGAACTAATACTTTAGTGCCCACGCCTGCTGCTGTTGCCGCCTGCATATCTTCCAGTTTGTCGCCCACCATATAAGAAGAGGCCATATCAATGTGCAGGAATTCCTGCGCAGAGATAAACATCCCAGGATGAGGTTTACGGCAATCACATGTCTGGCGGTATTCTTCGACGGTCCCTTGCGGGTGATGCGGACAATAATAGATACCGTCCAGCTCTACATCCCGATCGGCCAGTGACCAGTCCATCCACTCGGTCAGCGTTTCGAATTGCGCTTCGGTAAATTTACCCCGGGCGATCCCCGACTGATTGGTCACCACCACCAGCGCATAACCCATCGCTTTAAGTTCGCGCATGGCGTCAATAACGCCGTCGATGAATTCGAACTCATCAATCTCATGCACATAACCGTGATCGACATTAATGGTGCCGTCACGATCGAGAAAAATTGCGGGTACTGATTTTGCCACGGGTTTGCTCCTGAAAAAGGCATGTGCCGCTATTATCTCATGTTTCACCGCGCAAGAAAGTGCTCATCGCGCACTGTTGGATTGATTTAGACGTCTGGATGCCTTAACATCCATTTTGTTTACGGTTGAACCCCGTATCTGGCAGAACAAAATGCCACGGCTAACTTACATACGATAAAAATAATCTAATGATTAAACTTTCCAATATCACCAAAGTGTTCCAGCAAGGAACCCGAACCATTCAGGCGCTGAACAATGTCAGCCTGCATGTTCCGGCTGGACAGATTTATGGCGTCATTGGCGCATCGGGTGCCGGTAAAAGTACGCTCATCCGTTGCGTTAACCTGCTCGAGCGTCCGACCGAAGGTAGCGTCCAGGTTGGCGGCCAGGAGCTGACCAAACTTTCCGAAAAAGAATTAACTCAGGCCCGTCGTCAGATAGGCATGATTTTCCAGCACTTTAACCTGCTGGCATCACGCACTGTTTTTGGTAACGTCGCACTTCCGCTGGAGCTGGACAACACGCCAAAAGAAGAAGTGAAACGCCGGGTAACCGAGCTGCTGGAGCTGGTTGGCCTGTCTGATAAGCATGACAGCTACCCGGCTAATCTGTCCGGTGGCCAGAAACAGCGCGTGGCGATTGCCCGTGCGCTGGCAAGCAACCCTAAAGTGCTGCTCTGCGATGAAGCCACCAGCGCACTGGATCCGGCAACCACCCGCTCTATTCTGGAATTATTGAAAGACATTAACCGTCGCCTCGGGCTGACCATCCTTCTTATTACTCATGAGATGGATGTCGTTAAGCGCATCTGCGACTGCGTTGCGGTAATCAGCAACGGTGAACTGATCGAGCAGGACACCGTCAGCGAAGTGTTCTCGCATCCGAAAACGCCCCTTGTCCAGCAGTTCATTCAGTCCACTCTGCACCTGGATATCCCGGAAGATTATCTGGCGCGTTTAAAAGTGGAATCAGCTCCTGACAGCGTTCCAATGCTGCGCATGGAATTCACCGGTCAGTCCGTTGATGCCCCTCTGCTTTCCGAAACCGCACGTCGCTTTAATGTGAATAACAACATTATTAGCGCTCAGATGGATTACGCCGGTGGCGTGAAGTTCGGCATCATGCTGACGGAAATGCACGGAACACAAGAAGAGACGCAAGCCGCAATTGCCTGGCTGCAGGAACACCATGTAAAAGTAGAGGTACTGGGTTATGTCTGAGCCGATGATGTGGCTGCTGGTTCGCGGCGTTTGGGAAACGCTGGCAATGACCTTCGTATCAGGATTCTTTGGTTTTGTGATTGGCCTGCCGGTTGGCGTGCTGCTGTACGTCACGCGTCCAGGGCAAATTATTGAAAACGCGAAGCTTTACCGCACGCTCTCTGCGCTGGTAAACATCTTCCGTTCGATTCCTTTTATTATCCTGCTGGTGTGGATGATTCCATTTACTCGTGTCATCGTGGGGACATCGATTGGTCTGCAGGCTGCCATTGTGCCGCTGACCGTAGGCGCCGCGCCGTTTATCGCGCGTATGGTTGAAAATGCCCTGCTGGAAATTCCAACCGGTCTGATCGAAGCCTCTCGTGCCATGGGCGCGACGCCAATGCAGATCGTACGCAAAGTACTGTTGCCCGAAGCGCTGCCAGGTCTGGTGAATGCGGCAACGATTACCCTTATCACGCTGGTCGGGTATTCCGCCATGGGCGGTGCTGTCGGGGCGGGAGGTCTGGGTCAGATCGGCTATCAATATGGTTATATTGGTTATAACGCTACCGTAATGAACACCGTTCTGGTATTGCTGGTTGTGCTGGTTTATCTCATTCAATTCTCTGGCGATCGCATCGTCCGGGCTGTTACTCACAAATAACGTTACACAACGCAAACTCGACGAATTAAGGATATAACATGACGTTTAAATTGAAGACCTTTGCTGCGGTAGGCGCACTGATCGGCTCCCTGGCTCTGGTGGGTTGCGGTCAGGATGAAAAAGATCCAAACCATATCAAAGTGGGCGTCATTGTTGGCGCTGAACAGCAGGTTGCAGAAGTTGCGCAGAAAGTCGCAAAAGAGAAGTATGGCCTGGACGTTGAGCTGGTAACCTTTAACGACTATGTTCTGCCGAACGAAGCGCTGAGCAAAGGCGACATCGATGCTAACGCCTTCCAGCACAAACCATATCTGGATCAGCAGATTAAAGATCGTGGCTACAAGCTGGTTGCCGTAGCGAACACCTTCGTTTACCCAATTGCTGGCTACTCTAAAAAAATCAAATCTCTGGAAGAGCTGCAGCCGGGTTCTCAGGTCGCGATTCCTAACGACCCAACCAACCTGGGCCGTTCCCTGCTGCTGCTGCAGAAAGTGGGTCTGATCAAACTGAAAGATGGCGTGGGCTTGCTGCCAACCGTGCTGGATGTGACTGAAAACCCGAAAAACCTGAAGCTGGTTGAGCTGGAAGCACCACAGCTGCCACGCTCTCTGGACGATGCGCAGATTGCGCTGGCCGTGATCAACACCACTTACGCCAGCCAGATTGGCCTGACGCCGGCAAAAGACGGCATCTTTGTTGAAGACAAAGACTCCCCGTACGTTAACCTGATCGTGAGCCGCGAAGATAACAAAGACGCGGAAAACGTGAAAAAATTCGTTCAGGCATACCAGTCTGAAGAAGTTTACCAGGAAGCCAACAAAGTGTTTAACGGCGGCGCTGTTAAAGGCTGGTAATCTGACCTTTCTGTAATATCATTCAAGACGGGCGAAAGCCCGTCTTGTCATTTATGCAGGCAACTGATTCAATAACTGACGATTTGATTATTCATTGAGGAAATATTATGCGTGCTTTACCGATCTGTCTTTTAGCACTCATGCTGAGCGGCTGTTCAATGCTAAGCAGATCTCCTGTTGAACCTGTTAAAAGCACTGCAACCCCACCGAAGGTGGAGCCAGCAAAACCAAAACCGCCGCGTCCTGCGCCGGTAAGAATCTACACCAAAGCTGAAGATCTGATTGGCAAGCCATTCCGCGATCTGGGTGAAGTCACCGGCGAATCCTGCCAGGCCAGCAATCAGGACTCTCCGCCAAACATCCCAACGGCGCGTAAACGCCTGCAGATTAATGCCGCCAAAATGAAAGCCAACGCCGTCTTGCTGCACAGCTGTGAAGTTACCAGCGGTACGCCAGGCTGCTATCGTCAGGCTGTGTGTATGGGCAACGCCCTTAACGTCACGGCTAAATGAGTGCATTTCAGTTTGAGCAGATAGGTGTTATCCGCTCGCCTTATAAAGAGAAGTTTGCCGTGCCACGCCAGCCTGGTCTGGTCAAAAGCTGCGGCGGCGAACTTCACTTAATAGCCCCTTATAACCAGGCCGATGCGGTGCGTGGCCTGGAGGCATTCAGCCATCTGTGGGTGCTGTTTATCTTTCATCAAACGATGGAAGGTGGCTGGCGCCCGACGGTACGCCCTCCCCGACTGGGCGGGAATGCCAGAATGGGGGTGTTTGCCACGCGTTCGACCTTTCGCCCAAATCCTGTAGGCATGTCGCTCGTGGAGCTACAAGGCATTCGCTGCCAGAAGGATCAGGTGATTCTGCAGTTAGGCAGTCTGGATCTGGTCGACGGCACGCCCGTGGTGGATATCAAACCCTATCTGCCCTTTGCCGAAGCGCTGCCCGACGCTCGTGCGAGCTATGCCCAGCAGGCCCCATCGGCAGATATGCCCGTTGGATTCACCGCAGAGGTCTGCGCACAGCTCCTGCATCTGGAAAAGCGTTACCCTCGCCTGAAAGATTTTATTGTAGACGTTCTGGCGCAAGATCCGCGACCCGCCTACAGAAAAGAGGAAGAGGCAGGCAAAACATACGCCGTCCTGTTGCTCGATTTTAACGTACGCTGGCGCGTCACCGAGGCAGGTTTTGAAGTCTTTGCGCTGGAAGAGCGCTAATTTTATTTTTCCTCTCTTTTGGCATCTTTGCCACACTGGTAAACTAAACCACTTTTTTTGTGTCAGTCTGACGTTTCAGCCTGGTCCAATCGTCGAAATGGAACCGTAACAACATGCGTACTAGCCAATATCTGCTCTCCACACTGAAGGAGACACCTGCCGACGCTGAAGTCATCAGCCACCAGCTGATGCTGCGCGCCGGGATGATCCGCAAGCTGGCCTCCGGGTTGTACACCTGGTTGCCGACCGGCCTGCGCGTCCTGAAAAAAGTCGAAAACATCGTGCGTGAAGAGATGAACAACGCCGGTGCTATCGAGGTGTCCATGCCTGTGGTTCAGCCCGCTGACCTGTGGATGGAAAGTGGTCGCTGGGAGCAGTACGGCCCGGAACTGCTGCGCTTTGTTGATCGCGGCGAGCGTCCGTTTGTGCTCGGCCCAACGCATGAAGAAGTGATCACTGACCTGATCCGTAACGAGCTGAACTCGTACAAACAGCTGCCGCTGAACTTCTTCCAGATCCAGACCAAGTTCCGTGACGAAGTTCGCCCGCGTTTCGGCGTGATGCGTTCCCGCGAATTCCTGATGAAAGATGCCTACTCTTTCCATACCTCACAGGAATCCCTGCAGGAAACTTACGACGTGATGTACGGTGCCTACAGCAAAATCTTCTCCCGTATGGGTCTGGATTTCCGCGCTGTACAGGCTGATACCGGTTCAATCGGCGGTAGCGCCTCCCACGAATTCCAGGTGCTGGCTCAGAGCGGCGAAGATGATGTGATCTTCTCCGATACCTCTGACTACGCGGCGAACATCGAATTTGCCGAAGCGCTGGCACCAGCCACTCCGCGCGCAGCGGCGACCGAAGAGATGAAACTGGTCGACACGCCAAACGCGAAAACCATCGCCGAGCTGGTTGAGCAGTTCAATCTGCCGATTGAGAAAACGGTGAAAACGCTGCTGGTGAAATCCGTTGAAGGTAGCGCGTATCCGCTGGTTGCCCTGCTGGTTCGTGGCGATCACGAGCTGAACGAAGTGAAAGCCGAAAAACTGCCGCAGGTCGCAAGCCCGCTGACATTTGCTACCGAAGCGGAAATCCGCGCGGTGATTAATGCAGGTCCAGGTTCGCTGGGTCCGGTTAATCTGCCGGTTCCAGTCGTTATCGACCGTACCGTTGCCGCCATGAGCGATTTCTCTGCTGGCGCGAACATCGACGGTAAACACTACTTTGGCATCAACTGGGATCGCGACACTGCGACGCCAGAAGTGGCGGATATCCGTAACGTGGTTGCCGGCGATCCAAGCCCGGACGGCCAGGGTCATCTTCAGATCAAACGCGGTATCGAAGTGGGCCATATCTTCCAGCTAGGGACGAAGTACTCCCAGGCGCTGAATGCAGCCGTTCAGGGTGAAGACGGTCGCAACCAGACCCTGACCATGGGTTGCTACGGTATCGGTGTGACACGCGTTGTGGCTGCTGCCATTGAGCAGAACCACGACGAGCGCGGGATAGTCTGGCCAGACAATATCGCGCCGTTCCAGGTCGCGATTTTGCCAATGAACATGCACAAGTCTTACCGTGTTCAGGAACTGGCTGAGAAACTGTACAGCGAACTTCGCGCGCAGGGCATCGAAGTGCTGATGGACGACCGTAAAGAGCGTCCGGGCGTGATGTTTGCGGATATGGAACTGATCGGTATCCCACACACAGTCGTCATCGGCGACCGTAACCTCGACAGCGACGAGATTGAATACAAATACCGACGCAGCGGCGAGAAGCAGATGATCAAGACTGGCGACATTCTTGATTACCTGGTGAAAGCCATCAAAGGTTAAGACATAAAAAACCCCGCCTCGGCGGGGTTTTCTTTTACGTCTGATTCAGTCTTACTTACTGTCGCAGTCTTTACCCGCCACAAACTTCGCATTCTTATCCGTTACCAGCGTTTTGACCATCTCACCGCTGTCCGGGTTCGGCTCCAGCGTGAAGTGACCGTCCACCGTCAACAGTACCGGCTTGCTGTCATTCCCGCGCGCCACGGCATAATCACGTTCCAGCTGGGCATTATTCGCCACACTCACTTTTTTGCCCGTGACACAGTCGGTGAAGACCGCTGCATCCGCCATGTAGAAATACATGCCGCGCATTGCCATTGGGGTGGACGGCAGCGCTGCTTTAACTGGCGCAAGCGTGTAATTAAACTGGGACTCGATTGGATTCCCTTCTCGATCCAGCATCTCCATGCCCTCGCCTTTGGCACGGAAATAGGTTTTCTCACCTTCAGCATCCGTCAGCACCAGCTTCTCAGCCGTGCGCGCCCATTTGCCGTAAGACGCAAAGGAAGAGGGCTCTTTCGCGCCCTGATAGCGCTGGTTCATCACCCATGAACCGTCTTTTTCCAGGAACAGAGTCGTTTCAATACCTTCACAGTCTGCGCACGGCAGAACGCCGCGCCAGCTCTGCTGCATCGGCTTTAACTCTTCCGAATGCGCCGGTTGCAGAGTCTGCATCTCGGCGCGGTTGTTACACCCTATTAATGCAAACAGTGTGGACGCGGCCAACACTGACAATATCGCTTTATTCACGATGAATTCCTTATAACAATGTAATCCTGGTACGTTATTCCTGGGGCCGACGTACTTTTCCACGCAGTGATTTTACGGTGGATTTCTGCGCTTTTGATGACAATCGGCGCTCTTTCGACGCCCGCGTCGGTCGCGTGGCCCGGCGGCTTTTCTGCACCGCCGTAAGCTCCTGTATGACCGCCACCAGCCGGGAAAGTGCGGCTTCGCGATTCAAATCCTGGCTGCGGTACTCTTGCGCCTTAATAATGATGACGCCATCGCTGGTAATCAGATGATGGCTAGCGGCCAGCAGGGCTTCTTTATAGGACTCTGGCAGGCTGGAGGCCCGAATGTCAAAGCGCAGATGAATCGCCGTTGAGGCTTTATTTACATGCTGGCCGCCCGCCCCCTGAGCCCGGATCGCGGTAATTTCAAGCTCATTATCAGGAATGGTAACGGTTCGGGACACCACAATCATGACGGGGATTGCCACGCAGTCAGATGAATTTCCAGATTATTCTGAGCATCAGACAGCCAGATTGCCCCATCCTGAATCGTCGCCTGCAGTGCCATCGTACGGGTGGCAAACGCGGTCAGTTGCGCCAGCTGTTCGTCATCCAGATACCATACCGACAGGTGCGAATACTGCGCGCATTTACGTTGGTTTTGCTGCCACCAAATCTCCGCAGCACGTTGATTATAGGCGAAAATCGCGACTTCAGCCGCCTGAGTGCAGGCCTTTTTGATACGACGCTCGTCCGGCAGACCCAGTTCGATCCACAAATCGATACCCATATGATCGTTACGCAGCCAGGCTTCCGGCTCTTCTTCAGCGCTCAAACCACGCGTAAATTGCAGGCGTTCATTGGCGTACTTAATCCACGCCAGCAGGCGTAGCATCATGCGCTCCTGCGTTTCGGACGGGTGACGGGCCAGCGTTAACGACGCATCGAGAAACTGGTTGCGGTCAAGGTCAGCTACGTTGACTACCGCTTTATAAATTGTCGCTTTCAGCGCCATGAGAGAACTCCATTCGAATCAGGTGCCCATTGTAGCGAAATTCCGGCCAAAAGGCTGTTATGCAGCGGCGAATCTCAGCAATATCAAGGCGCTGATATTGCTTGAATGAGTATGGTATAGTCACCTTGCTAAACCGAGTTTATCTTCGTAGGCTTAAGTGTATCTCACAGTAACGTCAGTGCGCTGGCAGGAGGGGATGTGGAAAATTATTGTGAGTTAATTCGCAAAAGGTATGCGGAAATTGCCAGCGGAGATCTGGGGTATATCCCGGATGCGTTGGGCTGTGTATTGAAAGTGCTGAATGAAGTGGCGTCGGACGCCAGCCTTTCAGAATCGGTCAGGGAAAAAGCGGCGTATGCTGCTGCGAATTTACTGGTGAGCGATTATGTCAATGAATGATACCTATCAACCCATCAACTGTGATGACTACGATAACCTCGAGCTTGCCTGCCAGAATCACCTGATCCTGGCGCTGGCCTTAAAAGACGGCGAGGAGTTGAAAGCAAAAGCGAGTGACCTTGTATCACGTAAGAACGTTGAATATCTGGTCGTCGAAGACGCAGGTGCAACGCGTGAACTTCGTCTCGATAAAATTGCCAGCTTTAGTCATCCGGATATCGGCACCGTCGTGGTGAGCGAATCCTAATTCCTTTTAACGGGCAGCTCACTGCCCGTTACGCTTTCCGCTCGAAACTCATACCCTGTTCCGCCCAGCCTTCCTGCGTGATAAACACGCCCGCCGCCGCAATCAACTTTTCGCCATAAAAAAGCAGAGGCGTGGAATCACGTCGCCAGGGCGGGATATGGCACTCCTGCCAGATTTTTTTCAGCTTGCGCCCGCCGTTGCGACCCACAATGTGTAAATTCCCGCTGGCCTTAAAGCGGATCGTTACCTTTTCACCCGCTTCCGGCAGCCGTACATTCCCGGCACCTTCAAGACAAACCTGGCCCGCGCCCTGCGGCAATTCCAGTGGCTCACGGATATTACTCCACGGAAGGATTTCATCGGCCAGGGACGGCTGATGCTTGATCCACCAGAGCTGCTCTTTGTAACGTCTCAGTTCAAAATCGTTAAAGCGTAAGCACGGATTGGCATCTTCGCGCGCCTGCACGACCTCTTCCCAGATGCGGTTGAGCATGTCGCGCGAGGGCATCTGGGCATTATGACCGGCCAGCCAGCGTCGCAGCAGCGCTCCACGGCGCACCGCGCTCATCGCCTGCAGCGGCGCAATGCGCAGCGCTCGCTCTTGTGACATCAGGCTTTCCAGCTCATCGCTGAGGAGTTCATCCAGCAAGCTCTCCTGCTCTGCGCATAATTTCGCACTCCTTGCCGTCGCCTCGACAAAGTGCGGCCAACGCTGAGAAAGTTCGGGCAAAATGCGCAGGCGCAGGAAGTTCCGGTCGTAGGCGTCATCCTGATTGCTTTCATCTTCAATCCAACGAAGATTATGTTCCTGCGCCCAGTGCTCCAGCGAAGCGCGGGTTTCCCCCAGCAGTGGGCGTAATAAGTGCGTACCGGCAAATTCACTGCACTCAGCCATCGCGGATAATCCTGCCGGGCCGCTGCCACGTTTGAGCGCTAATAAGAAGGTTTCACACTGATCGTCGAGATGCTGTGCCGTGACAATCGCTTCGCCGGGCAGAAGTGATTTCTCAAAGGCAGCATAGCGCGCTTTCCGTGCCTGAGCTTCAGTCCCGAGACCTTCCTCCAACAGCGTCACGCGTTCAATCAAAAGCGGGATGTTCCAGGCCAGGCAAAGCGACGCGCAGTGAGCGACCCACTCATCGGCAAAGGGACTCAGCCCGTGATGAATATGAATCGCGCGGATTTGCACGTCCGCTTCCTGTTCGCGCCATAGCATCAGTCGGTGCAGCAGGACGGTTGAATCCAGGCCACCGCTAAAGCCCACCAGCAGCTGGCGGTAAGGAGAAACTGACTGGGCAATCGCAGGTTGGGTCATAGCGGAATTCACAGTGAGACAATGCCCGGAAAATTACCGAGCATTGTCATGGATGGCAAGCTTTACTGCTGATAAAGCTCCAGCGGCAAACCGTCCGGATCGTTGAAGAACGTAAAGCGCTTGTCGGTAAAGGGATCGATGCGAATGGCTTCCCACTTCACACCATGCGCGTCGAGATGCTGCACCGCCTGCTCAATATCTCCTACGCTAAAGGCCAGATGGCGAAGCCCACAGGCTTCAGGCCTCGACGGGCGTGCTGGCGGGAAAGGAAAAGAGAACAGCTCAATCACATATTGCCCGTTCAACGCCAGGTCACCTTTCCACGAATCACGCTCGGCGCGATACGCTTCGCTCATCAGCGTGAACCCGAGAATGTCGCAATAAAATGCCTTACTTTTGGCATAGTCAGTCGCAATGATCGCAATATGGTGAACCTGTTTTAAACCCAGCATAGCCTCTCCTTTTTATGAGGAGTAAACGTTACAACCGAGCCCCCTGGCACGCAAGGGCTCAGCTATTTTTTAAGACTCGCACCCAGTAGCCGCCGTTTTCATCGCGTTTCGCCCCGTGAATATCGGTCTCAAATCCGGGATAGTGCCGCCCCACCGAGCACAGCATCAGCAGGAAATCGAGCACAGCCCGGCTTTGTTCGGTAATCATCTCGCCCGGCATCAAAAGCGGAACGCCTGGCGGATAAGGCAGGATCATATTCGCCGATATGCGTCCCACCAGATTTTCCAGCTCGATAGTTTCCAATTCCCCTTTCACCTGACGTTGCCAGGCTTTGTGCGGCGTCAGTTTCATTTCAGGTAAAACGTCAAACGCCTGCAGCATCAACCGGGGCAGATCGTGCTGGCGGATCAGCTTGTGGATCCCCTGAGCCAGATCCTGGATCCGCATATTGCGATAGAAATCAGGATCCTCGGCATACAGATCCGGCAGCATATTTTTTACCCGCAGATTAAGATCGTAGGCGCGTTTGAACTCCATCAGTCCACGCAGCAGCCCCATTGCGCGGGTTTTATCGATGCCGATACTGAACAAAAACAGCAGATTGTACGGCCCGGTTTTCTCTACCACCACGCCTCGCTCATCGAGGAATTTCGCCACCAGCGCCGCGGGAATGCCGTCATCGCTCATCGTCCCCTGCTCATCCATTCCCGGCGTCAGAATGGTGACTTTTACCGGATCGAGGAACATATGATCCGCATCGGCATCGCGGAATCCATGCCAGCTCTCGCCTGGCGCGACGGACCAGCACTCCGCTTCATCAATCTCCTCCGGCTGCCAGATATCAAAGAACCAGCCGTCGGCTTCGTCTTTGAGTCGCTGGACCTCTTTGCGGAAATGGAGCGCTCGCTCTACCGAACGATTGATCAAGCGTTTGCCCGAATTCCCCCTCAGCATCGCGGCTGCCGTTTCAATCGAGGCCACCAGCGGATAGCTCGGCGATGTGGTGGTGTGCATCATAAAGGCTTCGTTGAAGGTCTCTTCGTCGTATTCACCCTTAATGTGGATCAACGATGCCTGCGAGAACGCCGCCAGCATCTTGTGCGTCGACTGGGTTTCGAAGAACACTTTACCCGGCACCCGCTCACCGCTCATTCCGCTTTTGCCCGCATAGATCGGGTGGAAATTCGTGTAAGGAACCCAGGCGGAATCAAAGTGGATCGAGGGGACATCCAGCGTCTGCTTTATCCAGTTGGTGTTGTATAGCAGCCCGTCGTAAGTCGAGTTGGTGATCACGGCGTGAATGGGCCAGCTCGCCCCCTCAACAGATGCGACTTTTTGTTCAATGGCGGCGTGGGAAAACTCCCTGCGTGGAATGCCCCCCAGGATGCCTAACGCATTTCGCGTCGGCGACAGCCAGAGCGGGACGACATCGCTCATCATTAGCAGATGGGCCAGCGATTTGTGGCAGTTGCGATCAATCAGCAGCGTACTTCCGGCCGGTGCGGCGTACATCCCGACAATCTTATTGGAAGTCGACGTGCCGTTCGTCACCATATAACTCTGCTCGGCGCCGAAGGTGCGGGCAATATACTCTTCCGCCTCCAAATGCGGGCCGGTGTGATCCAGCAGCGATCCCAGCTCTGTGACCGAAATCGAGACATCCGCTTTCAGCGTGTTGCCGCCAAAGAAATCGTAGAACAGGCAGCCCACCGGGCTTTTCTGATACGCCGTACCCGCCATATGGCCCGGCGTGCAGAAGGTGTATTTGCCCTCTTTTACGTAATTGAACAGCGCGCGGGTGAAAGGAGGCGTGATGTTATCGAGATACTCGTGCGTGTATTGCTCGATGCGCGTCGCAATGTCGTCGGCAGCGCCGAGGGCATACTCAAAAAACCACAGCGCCATGCGCATATCGTGAGCGCTGACGTCCATCGTCGAATGGGTATTGATAAAGGCGTAGAGCGGCAGATATTCATTCAGTTGATTGATATCGCTGCACAGCTCCAGATCGTACTCATCCCAGTCGAAAACGACGCCACAGATGCGTGGATTGTGTTCGATAACCTTCAGCAGATCGGCGCTGTTGTTCGGCCAGATAAGCTGAAATCCGCGGGACTGCAGTGATTTTTCCAGCTCCTTGATGGGCTCGTCTTTATAAAAGACGCCATGTGGACCCATGATGGCAATGATGTTCATGGTCTACCTCCTTGAAAAACATTAGATAAGCATAGCCGAGGTAAACGGCAGGTATAAAAAAAGCCGCAACAGTGTGCGGCTTTTAAGATTTATGTGTGCAACTTACGCGTAACCGTAGCTCATCAGGCGCTGATAGCGACGGTTGAGCAGGTCTTCTTTGCTCAGCACATCGAGATCGGCCAGGTCAGCCAGCAGCTGCGCCTTAAGGGAAGCGGCCATCACTTCCGGCTTACGGTGCGCGCCACCCAGTGGTTCTGGGATCACGGTATCGATCAGTTTCAGCTCTTTCAGGCGTGGTGCGATGATACCCATTGCTTCCGCTGCCAGCGGCGCTTTGTCTGCACTCTTCCACAGAATGGAGGCACAGCCTTCAGGGGAGATAACGGAATAGGTGCTGTACTGCAGCATATTCACTTTATCGCCCACGCCGATAGCCAGTGCGCCACCGGAACCGCCTTCACCGATCACGGTACAAATCACCGGAACGGACAGACGCGACATTTCACGCAGGTTACGTGCGATAGCTTCAGACTGACCGCGCTCTTCTGCACCAACACCTGGGTATGCACCCGGGGTGTCGATAAAGGTCACGATAGGCATGTTAAAGCGCTCTGCCATTTCCATCAGGCGCAGGGCCTTACGGTAGCCTTCCGGCGCTGGCATCCCAAAGTTACGACGGATTTTCTCTTTGGTTTCACGGCCTTTCTGATGACCAATGATCATCACCGGGCGACCATCCAGACGTGCGATACCGCCAACAATGGCTTTGTCGTCAGCATAAGCGCGATCGCCTGCCAGTTCGTCAAATTCATCAAACGCCAGGCGGACATAATCCAGGGTGTACGGGCGCTGTGGATGACGAGCCAGCTGGGCAATCTGCCATGCGCCGAGATCGGCAAAGATTTTGCGCGTCAGTTCTACGCTTTTTTCACGCAGACGATGCACTTCTTCGTCGATGTTAATATCCAGTTTTTCATCCTGACGGCTTACCGCTGTCAAAGAATCGATTTTCGCTTCCAGCTCTGCAATCGGCTGTTCGAAATCAAGGAAATTCAGACTCATAGTATTCCTGTATTAGTCAAACTCCAGTTCCACCTGCTCCGAACCAATGAGGCCACGGAGATCGTTAAGTAAACGATCGCTCGGAGAGACACGCCACGTTGCACCAAAGCGCAACCGCGCGCGTGCATCCGCCCTCTGATAGTAGAGATGTACTGGAATGGTCCCCGATCGATGGGGTTCCAGAGACTGACGGAGTCGGTTTAAAAGCTGGTCATCAATTTGCCTGTCCGTCAGCGAGATAGCAAGCCCGCGAGCATATTTTTCACGGGCTTCGTCAATATCCATCACTTCACGGGCCATCATTTTAAGCCCGCCGCTGAAGTCATCAAAGCTGACCTGTCCGCTGACGATAAGTATGCGGTCGTTTTCCAGCAAATGCTGGTATTTTTCCAGCGCTTCGGTGAATAACATCACCTCCAGCCGCCCGGAACGGTCATCCAGCGTACAGATGCCGATGCGATTACCGCGCTTGGTGACCATAACCCGCGCAGCAATGACGAGCCCCGCCGCCGTGGTCATTTTACCACGTTCTGTCGGATGCATGTCTTTTAGCCTGTAGCCTCCGACATAACGCTCAATTTCTTTCAGATACTGGTTGATCGGATGCCCCGTCAGGTACAACCCTAACGTCTCACGCTCCCCTTCCAGCACCGTATGTTCCGGCCACGGCTGGCAGTTGGCATATGATTGCTCAATTTGCTCAGGCTCTTCTGCCAGCACGCCAAACATATCCGCCTGACCGATAGCTTCCGCTTTTGCATGCTGATCGGCGGCTTTCAACGCATCGCCGAGGGAATTCATCAGCGCTGCGCGATGCGGCCCGAGGCGGTCAAACGCCCCGGACATTATCAGTTTTTCCAGCACCCGGCGGTTCAGCTTTTTGGTGTCGGTACGGGCACAGAGATCGAAAAGCTCGCGGAAGTAACCGCCATTGTTACGCGCTTCGATAATGGCTTCGATTGGGCCTTCGCCTACGCCTTTGATGGCGCCAATCCCGTAAACAATTTCGCCGTCGTCGTTGACGTGGAAATGGTACATCCCGGCGTTAATATCAGGAGGCAGGATTTTCAGCCCCATGCGCCAGCATTCATCGACCAGGCCGACCACTTTCTCGGTGTTATCCATATCGGCGGTCATTACGGCCGCCATAAATTCTGCCGGGTAGTGCGCTTTCAGCCACAGGGTTTGATACGAGACCAGCGCGTAAGCAGCAGAGTGCGATTTGTTAAATCCGTAACCGGCGAATTTCTCTACCAGGTCGAAGATTTTTATCGCCAGCTCACCGTCAACGCCACGGCTTTTCGCACCCTCTTCAAAGGTGCCGCGCTGCTTGGCCATCTCTTCCGGCTTTTTCTTACCCATCGCACGACGCAGCATATCCGCGCCGCCAAGGGTGTAGCCGGAGAGCTCCTGAGCAATCTGCATCACCTGTTCCTGGTACAGAATAATGCCGTAGGTTGGCTCAAGAACGGGTTTCAGACACTCGTGCTGCCACTGGACGTCAGGGTAAGAGATCTCTTCGCGACCATGCTTACGGTCGATAAAGTTATCTACCATCCCTGACTGCAACGGCCCCGGACGGAACAGGGCCACCAGTGCGATCATATCTTCGAAGCAGTCGGGCTGAAGACGTTTAATCAGATCTTTCATGCCGCGCGATTCAAGCTGGAATACCGCTGTGGTTTCCGAGCGCTGCAGCATGTCGAAGCTTTTCTTATCATCGAGCGGGATGGCGGCGATATCAATCGGCTCCAGGCCCTGTTTGGCCCGGCGCGGGTTGATCATCTTCAGCGCCCAGTCGATGATAGTGAGCGTTCGCAAACCAAGGAAGTCGAACTTCACCAGGCCCGCGTACTCTACGTCGTTCTTGTCAAACTGCGTGACCGGATGTTGCCCTGATTCATCGCAATACAGCGGGGCAAAATCGGTGATTTTAGTCGGCGCGATGACCACGCCACCGGCGTGTTTACCGGCGTTACGCGTGACACCTTCCAGCTTGCGCGCCATGTCGATCAGCGCTTTCACCTCTTCGTCAGCTTCGTAGATTTCCGGCAGCTGAGGTTCCGCTTCAAAGGCTTTCGCCAGCGTCATACCTGGATCAGGTGGCACCAGTTTGGAGATGCGATCGACAAAACCGTACGGATGGCCGAGGACGCGCCCCACGTCGCGGATAACCGCTTTCGCCGCCATCGTACCAAAGGTAATAATCTGCGATACCGCGTCACGACCGTACATGTCCGCAACGTGCTCAATCACCTGGTCGCGTTTCTCCATGCAGAAGTCAACGTCGAAGTCGGGCATCGAAACACGTTCCGGGTTAAGGAAACGTTCAAACAGCAGGTCGAATTCCAGCGGATCGAGGTCGGTGATTTTGAGCGCGTAGGCGACAAGCGAACCCGCACCGGAACCACGCCCAGGGCCGACCGGCACGCCGTTATCCTTCGACCACTGGATAAACTCCATAACGATCAGGAAGTAGCCGGGGAACCCCATCTGGTTGATCACCTGGAGTTCAATATCCAGACGCTCATCGTAGGCCGGACGTTTTTCGGCGCGTTCGGCCGGATCCGGGAACAGGAATTCGAGACGCTCTTCCAGACCCTCTTTCGATTTCACCACGAGGAAATCTTCGGTGGTCATATCACCGGTCGGGAATTGCGGCAGGAAGTATTCGCCTAAACGAACAGTGACGTTACAACGGCGGGCAATTTCGACGCTGTTTTCCAGCGCTTCCGGAATGTCGGCAAACAGCTCACACATTTCGTCTTCGTTGCGCATGTACTGCTGCGACGAATAGTTACGCGGACGCTTGGGATCGTCGAGAGTAAAACCATCGTGGATGGCCACGCGGATCTCGTGCGCATCAAAGTCGCCAGGCTCAAGGAAACGCACGTCGTTGGTCGCGACGACGGGCAGACCGCGTTCTTCCGCAAGGGCCACCGCCGCATGCAGGTAGCTTTCTTCATCAGGACGACCGGTGCGGATCAGCTCAAGATAGAAACGATCCGCGAAGTGTTCTTCATAAAATGCAACGCACTGATCCACCAACGCGCTGTTGCCGCGCAGCAGGCTTTTGCCCACATCACCCAAGCGGCCACCGGAGATCAGCAGTAATCCTTCGTTCAGCTCTGCCAGCCACTCGCGATCGATCCACGGACCCGCCGCGCCGTAGCCGCGCTGGTAGGCGCGGGAAATCAGCAGCGTCAGGTTCTGGTAGCCGGTGTTATTCATGGCTAACACGGAAATCTGCGTCAGCTCATCGCCGATCAGATCGCACTGGACGTGAAAATCCGCACCGACAATCGGCTTCAGGCCGGAGCCGTGCGCCGTTCCGTAGAACTTCACCAGACCGCATAAGTTGGTGAAATCGGTGATCGCCAGCGCAGGCATGCCAAGGGAGGCCGCCTTTTTTACCAGCGGCCCGGTCTTCGCCAGCCCATCAATCATGGAGTAGTCGCTATGCACCCGCAGGTGTACGAAACGTGGTTCAGCCATCTTCAGATTCCGCGTTACTTAATTACTTGCGTATTGATTCAGGACACCAGTCCCAGTGCGCGTTTCACCGGACCAAAACTGCGCCGATGATGTTCAGTTGCGCCGTGTTCAGCCAGTCTTTCCAGATGGAAAGCGGTTGGATACCCCTTGTGCTGGGCAAAGCCATACTGGGGAAAGGTGAGGTCCAGCGCGGCCATTTCGGCATCGCGCGTGACTTTGGCAATAATAGACGCTGCGCTGATTTCAGCCACACGGCTATCGCCCTTCACCACCGCCATCGACGGCATAGGCAGCGCAGGACAGCGGTTTCCGTCGATCAGCACATATTCAGGGACAATATTCAGCCCGGCAACGGCACGCTGCATCGCCAGCATCGTGGCATGCAAAATGTTCAGCGTGTCGATCTCTTCTGGCTCGGCGCGGCCTAAGCTCCACGCCAGCGCTTTTTCTTTGATCTCATCGAACAGCGCCAGGCGGCGTTTTTCAGACAGCTTTTTTGAGTCGTTCAGCCCGACAATCGGGCGAGCCGGATCGAGGATCACGGCAGCGGTCACTACCGCACCCACCAGCGGACCGCGTCCAACTTCGTCCACACCCGCAACCAGGTGCGTGTGAGGATAAACAAATTCCATCATTTTGCTAACTCCAGCACCGCATCAGCCGCCTGCTCATCGGCATTACAGCGGATCTGCTGATGCAACTCCCGGAAAGTGTCATGCATCTGGTGGCTGGTTTTGCCGTCTGCCAGCAAGGGCAGCAGCGCATCAGCTAATGCCTGAGGCTGACACTCATCCTGCAGTAACTCTTTCACCAGCTCGCGCCCGGCAAGCAGGTTTGGTAATGAGACATAATCCGTTTTCACCAGACGTTTCGCCAGCCAGAAGGTGAACGGCTTCATGCGATAACCCACTACCATCGGACATTTCGCGAGCATGCATTCCAGCGCCGCAGTTCCCGAGGCCAACAGCGCAGCGTCGCTGGCGAACATCGCCTCGCGGCCTTTGCCATCCAGAAGGTGGATGTGAAGATCAGGGGCCACTTCGGCTTTAATACGCTCGAACTGCTCGCGGCGTTTGGCGTTTACCAGCGGCACAACGACTTCAAGATCGGGGTAAGTCTGGCGAAGGATTTGCGCCGTTTTCAGGAAATCGGCGCTGAGCATTTCCACTTCAGCACCGCGGCTCCCTGGCAACAGGGCCAGACAGTGGGCGTCGTGCGGAATGCCAAGAATATCGCGCGCCGCATTTTTATCCGGATCCAGCGGCATGGCGTCTGCCATGGTATGGCCGATAAAGCGGCAAGGAACATTGAATCTATCGTAAAACGCTTTTTCGAAAGGCAGAAAAGCAAGCACCAGATCGGTCGATCTGCCTATTTTGAAAACACGTTTCTGTCGCCACGCCCAGACGGACGGACTGACGTAATGGATCGTTTTGATACCCTGCTTTTTCAGGTTCCCTTCGAGGGTAATATTGAAATCAGGGGCATCGATCCCGACGAACACATCGGGTTTGAGATCGGTAAAACGACGGGTGAGATCGGCACGGATGTGCAGCAGGCGGCGCAAACGGCCTAGCACTTCAACAATGCCCATCACCGCCAGCTCTTCCATTTCATACCAGGCTTCACAGCCTTCGGCCTGCATCAGCGGGCCTGCCACGCCGACAAAGCGGGCATTAGGTACGCGAGCCTTGAGTGCGCGGATAAGACCTGCACCAAGAATATCGCCGGAGGTTTCTCCGGCGACCAGGGCTATCGTTAATGGACGAGTGTCGACCATTAACGGATCAGACCACGAGTTGAGCGTTCAAAGAACTCGGTGAACGCTTTCACTTCAGGATGCTGTTCTGCCAGCTCTGCAACTTCTGGCTTGGCCTCTTCCAGCGTTTTGCCGCTACGGTACAACAGTTTATACGCGTTGCGGATCGCGGTAATCGCTTCGCGGCTAAAGCCACGACGCTTGAGACCTTCAATGTTGACGCCAAACGGCGTCGCATGGTTGCCCTGCGCAATCACATACGGTGGGACATCCTGCGCCACACCGGAGCAACCGCCGACCATCACGTGTGCACCAATGATGCAGAATTGATGGACTGCGGTCATGCCGCCAATGATTGCGAAATCGTCAACCGATACGTGTCCTGCCAGCGTTGCGTTGTTGGCGAGGATACAGCGGCTGCCCACAGTACAGTCGTGCGCGATATGCGCGTTGACCATAAAGAGGTTGTCGCTGCCCACCTTCGTCAATCCACCACCCTGTACTGTGCCACGATGAATGGTGACGCTTTCGCGAATGCGGTTGCGATCGCCGATTTCCACACGGGTCGGTTCGCCAGCATATTTCAGATCCTGGTTCACTTCGCCAATGGAGGCAAACTGATAGATCTCATTATCGCGGCCAATGGTCGTATGACCATTCACCACCACGTGAGATTTCAGTACGGTACCCTCGCCAATAACGACATGGGGTCCGACAATACAAAAAGGACCAATGTGGGCGTTAGCACCAATTACGGCGCCCTCTTCCACAATGGCGGTTGGATGAATAAAGGCGGATTTATCAATCACGTATCAGGCCTCCCGGCTACGCGCACACATCATGGTCGCTTCGCAAACAACTTTGCCGTCAACCAGCGCAACGCCTTTGAAGCGCGTCAGGCCACGGCGCGTTTTTTCAAAAGTCACTTCCATGATCATCTGATCACCAGGCACGACTGGGCGCTTAAAGCGCGCTTCATCAATACCCGCGAAGTAATACAGTTCACCTGGCTCCAGTTTACCGACGCTTTTAAACGCCAGAATACCGGTAGCCTGTGCCATCGCTTCCAGGATCAACACACCCGGGAAGATAGGTTTACCAGGGAAATGTCCCTGGAAGAATGGCTCATTCACAGAGACATTTTTCACTGCGCGCAGAAAACGACCTTCTTCAAAATCCAGCACACGATCTACCAGCAAAAACGGGTAGCGGTGCGGCAGAAGCTCTAAAATCTCTTCAATATGCAGAGTATGAGTGTCGGTAGTCAAAATACTCTTCCTGTCAAAATTTACTGAATAGCAATAATAACACGGCCTGCCGGTTTATAAGAAAGCCGACAGGCCGGGAAATTTAGCGTTATAGGGATGAACGTTTAGTCTTGTTGATCGATTTTGCGCTCAATCGCTTTGAGACGCTTGCTCATATCATCAATGTTCATCACCAGAGCTGCGGTTTTACGCCACACTTTGTTCGGTTGCAGCGGAATGCCGGAGGAGTAGACACCAGGCTCAGTGATAGGACGCATCACCATACCCATGCCTGTCACCGTGACCTTGTCGCATATTTCCATATGCCCGTTGATCACGCTGGCACCACCGATCATGCAGTAACGGCCAATTTTCAGACTGCCTGCCATGATCACGCCACCTGCAACAGCTGTATTGTCGCCAATCACAACGTTATGCGCAATCTGACATTGGTTATCAATGATAACACCATTACCAATGATGGTGTCGTCGAGGGCACCGCGGTCAATCGTTGTGCATGCGCCGATCTCAACGCGATCGCCGATAATTACCCGGCCGAGCTGAGGGATCTTAATCCAGTTACCCCGATCGTTGGCATAACCAAACCCGTCCGAACCGATCACGGTACTGGACTGGATCAGGCAATTTTCGCCGATTTCGATCTCATGATAGACGGTCACATTGGCCCACAAACGGGAGCCTGCACCAATTTTAGTCTGTTTACCCACGAAACAACCCGCGCCAATCACCACGTTATCACCGAGAACAACATCGGATTCGATAACGGCATTCGGGCCAATTGCAACGTTATTACCCAGCTTCGCCGTCGGATCAATGACTGCACTGGCAGCAATGTTCTGCGCCGGCTGTGGCGTGGTATCAAGAATTTGAGCCATACGCGCGTAAGTCAGGTAGGGATTTTTTACTACCAGTGCGCTTGTCGTGGCAAACGGAAGGTCGTCCTGCGTCAGAACGACAGCAGACGCCTGGCATTGAGCCAGGTGCTCACGGTACTTCGGGCTTACCATGAACGTTATTGTGCCTGCTTTAGCAGATTGCATGGACGCAACAGCGGTGATGACGATATCGCCATCACCGTGTAATTCTGCATCCAACTGCTGAGCGAGATCAGCCAGTCGAATTGAAGGCATTACTTATTTAACCTGTTTCAGTACATCAGCAGTGATGTCTTTCACATCGCTACTGTTGAAAGCAACGGCATTCGCATCAACAACCAGATCGATGTTCTGATCCGCTGCAACAGCTTTCACAGCAGACTGAATACGAGTTACCAGTTTGCCACGCTCTTCGTTAGAACGACGCTGACGATCCTGCTCGAAAGCCTGTGCTTTCTGAGAGAAAGTCTGACGCTGAGCCATTACGTCTTTTTCCAGCTTGCTACGGTCGCTCGCTTTCATGGTAGAACCATCACGCTGCAGACGCTGCATTTTGGACTGAAGATCGTTTTCCATACCTTGCAGTTCACCAGCACGGCCTTTGAATTCGTTTTCCAGAGTCGCAGAAACACCCGTTTTCTGGGCTACCTGCTGGAAAAGATTACCCATGTTGACGATTGCAATTTTGTCCGCTGCCTGAGCAGAAGTCACCATTGCCAAACCCAGACCTGCAGCTAATAACCACTTTTTCACAATAAACTCCTTACCATCCCATTGGTACCCAAAGGTACCGTTCTTTGCGTGGCAAGGCGATCGTCTATGCGATCGCCGGTTGTCAGCGCTACACTGCCAACGCATTCCATTGCAACGGATAATTACCAGGTTTTACCAATGTTAAACTGGAACTGTTCCGCTTTGTCTCCATCGTATTTCTTAAACGGCTGGGCGTAGGAGAAGACCAACGGCCCCAACGGTGACATCCATTGTAATGCGATACCTGCAGACATGCGAATGTTGCTCGGATCGCTGTAATCCGGCACACCTTCTGCTTTCATCTGAGCGGTGTTATCCCAGTTGGTATCCCACACGGTACCCGCATCCCAGAAGAACGAGGTACGCACAGAGTTCGCATACTTATCGCTGATGAACGGCGTAGGCGTAATGATCTCCAGGCTGGCGACGCCCATGGCGTTACCGCCCACCGCGTCATCAGAGCTACAGACTTCTGACGAAGACTTCTTATCACAGTTATCAGAGTCGTTGCCGCCGTAGTACACCGCTTTCGGACCAATGTTATTGGACTGGAAACCACGTACTGTGCTGGAACCACCGGCATAGAAGTTCTCATAGAATGGCAACTCTTTGCCACCTAAGCCATCACCGTAACCCCAACGTGTACGACCCAGCACAACCCACTTGTGATCCTCATCAATTGGGAAGTAAGACGCCGTGTCCAGCGTAACTTTGTAGAACTCGTTATCAGAACCTGGAACGGTCACTTTACCGTTCAGGTTGACGCGAGAACCCGCTGTCGGGAAGAAACCACGGTCAAGGCGGTTATACGTCCAACCGTAGTTGAAGGTGAAGTCATCTGCAGCGAAACCGTTGTTGTCGCTGGAGGTGCTCGCCGACTGACCGATAGAGTCCAGATAACGCCACATTGCCACCTGCGGTTGCATATTGGACAGGTCGTTATGCACGTAACCTAAACCAGCACGCAGGGTGTTGTATTCGTTAATCGGGAAGCCAAGCGTGCCATCAACACCGTAACTTTTGTTGGTGTACGAGGACAGGTCCGCATCGTCTGCTTTAAAGTCGTTATAGAAAATACGACCGCCCAGGCTCACACCGTCAACGGTGAAGTATGGGTTAGTGACAGAGAACTCGGAATAGGTCTGGTAGTCGTTCTTGGTACCGTTGATACCAACGGAATAGCCCGTACCTAACCAGTTATCCTGCTGAACGCCGACCTGGAAGCTCACGCCACTTTCGGTGCCGTAACCCACGCCGAAGTTGAAGCTACCGGTGTTACGCTCTTTCACCTTGTAAACCACGTCTACCTGATCCGGGCTGCCTGATACACGCTGTGTATCGGTATCGACCGTTTCGAAGTAACCCAGACGGTTCAGACGCTCTTTACCCTGGTCAACGAGGTCGCTGCCCAACCATGCGCCTTCCATCTGGCGCATTTCGCGACGCAGTACGGAATCTTTGGAGGTATCGTTACCTTCAAAGCGAATTTTACGCACATAGAAACGGTTACCCGCATCCACGTTAACGTGGAGCTTAACGGTTTTATCCGTGTCGTTGATTTCTGGCTGAGTCTGTACGCGCGGGTAGGCATAACCATAACGGCCGAGCAGCTTTTTAATGCCGTCTTCCATTTTGGTCACTTTCGCGCCGCTATAAAGTTCACCCGGTGCAAGCTTGGTCAGACTCTCGATCTCAGCGGAATGACCCGCCAGGTTTCCGCTTACTTCAACACCGGAAAGCTTGTACTGATCGCCTTCAGTGATGTTAACCGTAATGTAGATACCTTTCTTGTCCGGAGTCAGACTGACCTGAGTAGAGTCAATGTTGAAACGGGCATAACCGCGGTCCAGATAGTAGCTACGCAGGGTTTCGAGATCGCCCGCCAGCTTCTGTTTCTGGTATTTACGATCGCCGACTACGTTCCACCACGGCACTTCATCGCGCAGCTGGAAGGTAGAGATCAGCTCGTCCGTACTGAACGCGTGGTTGCCCACGATGTTGATCTGCTGGATCTTCGCTGAAACGCCTTCCTGGAAGACGAGTTTCAGATCGACGCGGTTACGCGGCAACGGGGTGACAACGGCTTTGACGCTCGCGCTGTACTTACCGACGCTGTAGTAGAAATCTTCCAGTCCTTTTTCGATGTCGGACAGGGTTGTGCGGTCCAAAGATTCACCCACACGAACACCAGATGCTTCAAGGTTTTGCTTGAGCATATCGTCTTTCACCGATTTGTTACCGGAGAAAGTGATACTGGCAATCGTCGGGCGTTCTTTCACCTGAACCAGCAGCGTATCACCATCGCGCAGGACGCGAACGTCCTCAAAGTTGCCAGTGGCAAACAGTGCACGAATGGTATTACTGATATCTTCATCATTAACCGTGTCGCCCTGGCGAACTGGCATACTGAGGAGGGCCGCACCGACGGCGACACGCTGAAGACCTTCGAAATGAATATCCTTCACTACGAAACCTTCAGCACCGTATACGGTTGCGCTGCTAAACAGCAGCGACGCTATGAGCAACTTTTTCATCGCCATCGTTATTATGCATTCTTCCTAACTATCTCTCTTACAACCGAGAGAAATCATTGAAAAGCGCAAGCCCCATTAACAGCACTAGCAGTATCGAGCCAATGCGATAACTAAAGTCTTGAACTCGCTCGGATACCGGTCCACCTTTTAGCTTTTCGATCGCTAAAAACAGCAGATGCCCCCCGTCTAATACGGGAAGCGGGAACAGGTTGATTATCCCGAGGTTCACGCTAATGAGCGCGAGAAACATGAGATAGTAAATCACCCCGAATTCCGCTGACATCCCAGCCCCTTGAGCGATAGAAATCGGCCCACTGAGGTTGTTCAGTTTTACGTCACCGGTAATCAATTTCCCCAACATGTTGACCGTCAGCTTCATCAGTTGCCATGTTTTATCCGTGGCTTCAAGGATGGCGCTGAACGGCCCATACTGGCGTATTGTCTTGTACTCATCTGGCAGCGGAATCACTTTGGGCACTACGCCCGCAAATCCTTCTGCCTTACCACCACCCGGCTTGGTGTCCGGGATTAGCGTCAAGGAGAGCGGACTCCCCTGTCGTTCGATCTCAACTGCCAGCGGTGTGCCAGGATTATCGCGCACCAGAATAACAAACGTCATCCATTGTGTTAACGGTTGACCATCGACTTTAACGATCCTGTCGCCCGCTTGCAAACCTGCTTTACTCGCCGCCGAATCAGCCTGCACTTCAGCTAACACCGGTTCGATCTGCGCACCGCGTGGGCGAATGCCCAATGCCGCAACCGGATCTTCTTTATCTGGCTCAAAAGCCCAGTGACGCAAGTCGAGGACTTTATCCTGCCGCTGACTGGCACCAAAGGGTGAAACAGTGATGGTGGTCTGATCATCGCCGATTTTAGAAACCAATTGCAGCCTGACAGCTTCCCAATCAGGGGTTTCGATACCATCGATCGCTTTAAGTTCCATGCCTGGTGCAATTTGCGCCGTCGCGGCGATGGAGTTGGCGGTTATTTCACCAACAACCGGACGAACACCAGGGACACCGATGATAAACACCAGCCAATAGGCGAAAATGGCGAAGATGAAGTTCGCTACCGGACCGGCAGCAATGATGGCGGCGCGCTGGCCGACGGTTTTGTTGTTGAAGGCGTAGTGTCGCATCTCAGGCGCAACAGGCTCTACGCGCTCATCCAGCATTTTTACGTAGCCGCCGAGCGGGATCAGCGCAATAACAAACTCAGTACCATGGCGATCTGTGCGACGCCAAAGCGCTTTACCGAAGCCAATCGAAAAACGCTCGACCCGCACACCGCAACGCCGCGCAACCCAGAAATGGCCAAATTCGTGCACAGTGATGAGTACACCAAGTGCAACAATGAACGCCGCCAGATTCCATAGGATGCTCAGCATAAAACCTTCCGTTAAATCGTGCCAAATACCAGCAACAACAGGCATGCGAAGACCGGTACCGCAGCCGTCAGGCTATCGATGCGATCCAGTATTCCACCATGTCCTGGGATAAGGTGACCGCTGTCTTTGATACCTGCTTCACGCTTGAACATGCTCTCGGTTAAATCCCCAAGAACGGACGCCAGCGCGGCAAAAATAGAACAAATCAGCAGCGTGGTCGGTGCGACGTCAAGATTCGCCCACACGCCATATCCCCAGGAGATAATCGCCGCCGTAAACAGACCGCCGATGAATCCCTGCCAGGTTTTGCCAGGCGACACTTTCGGCGCCAGTTTATGTTTGCCAAAGAGTTTACCAAACATATAGGCCCCGGAGTCAGCACCCCAGACGAGAATCATCACATAGAGCAGCCACAGTGAGCCGCTGTAGTGGTTGTCGTCGTAGTGCCAGACACGCAGCACAAGCATACCCCAGAAAAAAGGAACAATTGTGAGCAGGCCGAAAATCAGGCGCAGCGTTTTAGAGTTGCGCCAGAATGTTGCAGAGCCGGGATAAAAAAGCACCAGCAGCAATGCGACAACCCACCAGCCCAGCGAGGCCCACAGGGAACCCTCAATCAATGGCTGATGGATATTGTGATGGTACTCAGGCAACAACAACAGCATCAGCGCCAGTAACAGGCCACAGAGTACAGCCAGCCATACCCGCTGAGTGCGCGAAGTAAAGCCGCTAAGCTGCCCCCATTCCCACGCGGCGAGCATACACACCACCAGCGTGACAATGGCAAATCCCACCGGCGGCAGTAAAAACAGCGCCGCGATAACGATGGGTATTAATACAAAAGCGGAAATCAGGCGATACTTCAGCAAAAGCTACCCCCATCAGACTTTTTCGGCGCCTGGCTCAGTGCCGCCGAAGCGACGCTCACGATTGGCAAAGGCATTCAGCGCACCTTCAAAGTCTTGTTCATCAAAATCGGGCCAAAGAACATCCGTAAAGTAAAGTTCGGCATAGGCAATTTGCCAAAGCAAAAAGTTACTGATTCGATGTTCTCCCCCTGTCCTAATAACCAAATCCACAGGTGCCAGTTCGTTCATGCAGATTTGCTGACCCAGCGCCTCTTCATCAATTTGGTCGGGTCTTAACAGCCCTTCCTGAACTTGCTCAGCCAGATGCCGAACACCCTGGATAATGTCCCAACGTCCGCCGTAATTCGCCGCGATATTGAGCGTCAGACCGGTATTGTTTTCGGTCACCGCTTCCGCTTTACGAATGCGTTCCTGCAGACGTGAGTTGAAACGACTGGTATCACCGATAATGCGCAAGCGGACGTTGTGGCGGTGCAGGCTTTTTACTTCGCTGTCGAGCGCCCACACAAACAATTCCATCAACGCAGTCACTTCCTGCGGCGGTCGATTCCAGTTTTCACTGCTGAAAGCATAGAGCGTTAACGCATCAATGCCGTTATTGGCGGCAAAAGATACGGCGCGGCGAACAGATTTCGCCCCAGCTTTATGCCCAAAGGCTCGTATCTTCCCTTGTCTTTTCGCCCAGCGGCCATTGCCATCCATGATGATTGCTACATGGCGACAGCCATGAGCTGGCAAGTTTTCGCTTATTGGTTGATTCGCAGACAACATAACGCGTTTTTAGTCCCTGAAAGGATTTAACGGTACTCAGGAATACTGAAGCCTTTCCACAAAAAAGCCGTGTAAACCACGGCTTACCTGACCACTCTACGTCAAATACCAGCGATCAGGTGGCGCAGACTATATCACCGAAGCCCAACGCTAACAAATAGCACGACGACTCGTGGGTGGATTATCGCCCGCTTGCGAGATGCGTCACTTGTTCGCGTGCAACGACGCGCGCTTGCGCATCGACTGCCAGCACCTCTTCCACGCTCTGCGGTTCACGCAAATCCATCGCCTCAAGCACCGAAAGATTGAGTGCCGCGATATCCGTAAAGCGGATGTGCTGATTCAGAAATGCCTCAACGGTCACTTCATTGGCGGCATTGAGCGCGGTAGTCGCCGCTTGTCCCTGATCGAAGGCGTTCATCGCCAGTTTCAGACAAGGGTAGCGATCGTAGTCAGGCTCGCTGAAAGTCAGTGAGCTGATTTTGCAAAAGTCGAGCGGTTTTACCCCTGAGACTACACGGTTCGGCCACGCCATCGAATGGGCGATAGGCGTGCGCATGTCCGGTTCGCCCAGTTGCGCCAGCACGCTACCGTCCTGATAGCGCACCATCGAGTGAATCACCGACTGCGGGTGGATCAGCACTTCCATCTGTTTCGCCGATGCATTAAACAACCAGCGAGCTTCAATGTATTCCAGACCTTTGTTCATCATAGTGGCGGAATCGACGGAGATTTTACGTCCCATCGACCAGTTCGGATGCCGACAGGCCTGATCGGGCGTCATTGCGGCCAGTTCAGACAGCGGCGTTTCACGGAATGGGCCACCAGACCCGGTAAGCAAAATTGACACCACGCCATTCTGCTCAAGTGAAGCGTACCCCAGGTTTTCCTGAAAAGGTTGCGGTAAACTCTGAAAAATCGCGTTATGTTCGCTATCTACCGGTAAAAGTCGCGCACCTCGCGCTTTCACGGCTTCCATAAACAGGCGGCCGCAGGTCACCAGCGACTCTTTATTTGCCAGCAGTACCGTCTTACCGGCATCGATAGCAGCAAGCGTTGGCAGTAAACCCGCTGCCCCCACGATGGCCGCCATGACCTGGTCCACGTCACTTAGCGCAGCCATTTCGCATGCGGCCTGCTGACCACTTAAAACCGCGGTGCGGCTGCCATTCTCTGCCAGTAACGTTTTGACCTGGCGAGCACTTTCCTCGTCATCCATCACCGCATAGCGGGGAGTAAACTCCAGACACTGTTCAACCATGCGCTGCACGTTCTTACCGGCCACGAGGGCGATTACCGTGTACTGGTCAGGGTTGTGACGAACAACGTCGAGAGTGCTGCAACCGATAGAGCCGGTCGAGCCGAGAAGAGTTAAATGCTTCATGAGATGCCCGGAAGAAAAGTTAGACCATATAAAAGCAAAACGCCGCCAGCAAAGTCACAGGACTTTCTGAACGGCGTTTTATCAGATGACGTCAGAAATCAGAACTGCATCAGTTCCGCTTCTTTATCTGCCAGCGCCGCGTCAACTTTCTTGATCGCAGCGTCAGTCATTTTCTGCACGTCGTCCTGAGAACGACGATCGTCATCTTCGCTGATTTCTTTCTCTTTCAGCAGCGCTTTCACTTTATCGTTCGCATCACGACGCACGTTGCGCACGGCAACGCGAGCGCCTTCAGCTTCGCCACGCACGACTTTGATCAGCTCTTTACGGCGTTCTTCTGTCAGTGGAGGCAGCGGAACGCGGATATCAGTGCCCGCAGAGCTTGGGTTCAGACCCAGATCGGAAGCCATGATGGCTTTTTCAACAGCCGGGCCCAATGAACGATCGAAAACGTTGATTTTCAGGGTACGGGTGTCTTCAACCGTTACGCTCGCCAGCTGACGCAGCGGAGTTGGGGTACCGTAGTATTCCACTACAATGCCATCCAGCAGGCTTGGGGAAGCACGACCAGTACGCACTTTGCTGATTTGGTTTTTGAACGCTTCTACGCATTTTTCCATGCGTGTTTCAGCATCTTTTCTGATGTCGTTAATCACGTTACGAATCCTTGAACACTAGTCTCAGGCAGACTATCCGCCAGCACAGCCGCTATAGGTGTGCTAAGTATAGTCGCGTTTAATTCATGACAACGCCAAAGGCGCGTCCAGGTAACAAACCCACTACAAAAGTAATGCGGAATCTTACCTGTATTTGTCGTCAACGGAAATTATTCCGTGATCAAAGTGCCTTCTTTTTCACCCATCACTACGCGACGCAGTGCACCAGGCTTATTCATGTTGAAAACACGAATCGGTAATTTGTGGTCACGAGCCAGCGTGAAGGCGGCAAGATCCATCACTTTCAGCTCTTTATCCAGCACTTCGTTGTAGCTCAACTGATCATACATGGTCGCAGTCGGATCGGTTGCTGGATCGGCAGTAAACACGCCGTCGACTTTGGTGGCTTTCAGCACCACGTCTGCTTCGATCTCGATCCCGCGCAGGCACGCTGCGGAGTCGGTCGTAAAGAACGGGTTACCGGTACCGGCGGAGAGGATCACGACGCGATTATTGCGCAGCAGGCTGATCGCCTCTGCCCAGCTGTAGTTATCACATACGCCATTCAACGGAATAGCGGACATCAGGCGGGCGTTCACATAGGCACGGTGAAGCGCATCACGCATCGCCAGGCCATTCATCACGGTTGCCAGCATACCCATGTGGTCGCCCACAACGCGGTTCATACCCGCTTTCGCCAGACCAGCGCCACGGAAGAGGTTGCCACCGCCAATAACTACGCCAACCTGGATACCCAGTTCAACCAGTTCTTTGATTTCCTGTGCCATGCGGTCAAGAATGCTTGCGTCAATACCGAAGCCTTCCGTTCCCTGCAGTGCTTCGCCACTCAGCTTAAGCAGAATGCGTTTGTACACGGGTTTTGCATTGGTAGCCATGTTTCTTTCCTGAGACTGTCAACGATTAAGATGGGGGTTAATTCTGGCGACATAGTATGCCGCTTATCAGTACAGAAACCAGAGGGCTCTGTCTGATTTACACATGAGGGGCAAAAAGAAGCCGCCCTCAGGCGGCTCCTTCGCAATCATTAAGACTGCTTGGACATTGCAGCAACTTCTGCTGCGAAGTCAGTTTCAACTTTCTCGATGCCTTCGCCCACTTCGAAGCGGATGAAGCCAGTTACGTCAGCGTTGTGCTCTTTCAGCAGCTGAGCAACAGATTTGCTTGGATCCATAACGAAAGGCTGGCCAGTCAGAGAAACTTCGCCGGTGAATTTCTTCATGCGGCCTTCAACCATTTTCTCTGCGATTTCTTTAGGCTTGCCAGACTGCATGGCGATGTCCAGCTGAACCTGGTACTCTTTTTCTACTACTTCAGCAGACACGTCTTCTGGTTTCACGAATTCTGGCTTGCTTGCAGCGATGTGCATAGCCAGCTGTTTAACCAGCTCTTCGTCAGCGCCTTTAGCCGCAACCAGAACACCGATACGTGCGCCGTGCTGGTATGAACCCAGAACGTCGCCTTCCAGTGCAGCAACACGACGGATGTTGATGTTCTCACCGATTTTAGCAACCAGAGCAACACGTTCTTCTTCGAACTGTGCTTTCAGAACGTCAACGTCAGTGATTTTGCCAGCAACCGCTGCGTCCAGTACTTTGTTTGCGAAAGCCTGGAAACCGCCGTCTTTAGCGACGAAGTCAGTCTGGCAGTTAACTTCCAGAATGATGCCGTAGGTGCCGTCGATCTTAGTGATGATCACGCCGTCAGCTGCAACGTTACCTGCTTTTTTCGCCGCTTTGATTGCGCCGGATTTACGCATGTTTTCGATTGCCAGCTCGATGTCGCCGTTCGCTTCAGTCAGCGCTTTTTTGCAATCCATCATGCCTGCGCCAGTACGCTCGCGCAGCTCTTTTACCAGGGATGCGGTAATTTCAGCCATTCTTTAATCCTCGGGAGAGATGTCCTGCCCGGTTTAAGAAACCAGACAGGCTTAAAAGTGAAAAAGGGGCCAGATAGAGGCCCCTATTTATACACGGTACTAAATAAGGGACAGAACCTTATTATTCAGCTTCTACGAAGCTTTCTTCCGCCTGGGAAGCCAGATCCTGGGAACGGCCTTCACGAACGGTAGCAGCAACAGCGCTCAGGTACAGGCTAACAGCACGGATTGCATCGTCGTTACCCGGGATAACGAAGTCAACGCCGTCCGGATCGGAGTTGGTATCAACGATAGAGAATACCGGGATACCCAGGTTGTTAGCTTCTTTGATTGCGATGTGCTCGTGATCAGCGTCGATAACGAACAGAGCGTCTGGCAGACCGCCCATATCTTTGATGCCGCCCAGGCTGTTTTCCAGCTTGTCCAGCTCACGAGTACGCATCAGCGCTTCTTTTTTGGTCAGCTTATCGAAAGTACCGTCCTGAGACTGGGTTTCCAGATCTTTCAGGCGCTTGATGGACTGACGAACAGTTTTCCAGTTGGTCAGCATGCCGCCCAACCAGCGATGGTTCACGAAGAACTGATCGCAGCTGTTTGCAGCTTCTTTCACAGCTTCGCTTGCAGCGCGCTTAGTACCAACGAACAGAATCTTACCTTTACGGGAAGAGATCTTGTTCAGCTCAGCCAGGGCTTCGTTGAACATTGGTACAGTTTTCTCAAGGTTGATGATGTGAACTTTGTTACGCGCGCCGAAGATGAAAGGCTTCATTTTCGGGTTCCAGTAACGGGTCTGGTGACCGAAGTGAACACCAGCCTTGAGCATGTCGCGCATGGAAACAGTTGCCATGTTTAAAACCTCTATTTAAAAGTTGGGGTTATGCCTCCACGTATCCCATATTACCGACCCCGAAGGGCACCCCGGAATATGTGCCGATACGTGTGTGTTATTTACACAATGTGAGAGTTGTCGCCTCTGGTCCATCTTGTGTATTACAAATGGATCGGAAGTCCGGCGCGCTTTATACCACAAAACGCCACCATAAACCAATAATTGTTGGCGGTGTGTGCTGTTAATGATTCTCAATTTGGCAGGCGACGCTCCAGACTGGTACCATTGACAACACTTAGACTAGTATTGTCGAAAAAATCGACACCGATGGACAGATTACATGGCTATCTCTATTAAGACCCCTGAAGAAATTGAAAAAATGCGCGTCGCCGGTCGTCTGGCTGCTGAAGTGCTGGAAATGATCGAACCGTACATCAAACCGGGCGTCAGCACCGGCGAGCTGGATCGCATCTGTAACGACTATATCGTCAACGAGCAGCACGCGGTCTCCGCCTGCCTCGGCTATCACGGTTTCCCGAAATCCGTCTGCATCTCTATTAATGAAGTGGTGTGTCACGGTATTCCGGATGACGAGAAGCTGCTGAAAGATGGCGACATCGTTAACATCGACGTGACCGTCATCAAAGACGAGTATCACGGCGACACCTCCAAAATGTTTATCGTCGGCAAACCGACCATCCTCGGCGAGCGCCTGTGCCGCATCACCCAGGAGAGCCTCTACCTGGCGCTGAAAATGGTTAAGCCGGGCATCCGCCTGCGTACCATTGGTGCCGCGATCCAGAAATTCGTGGAAGCGGAAGGTTTCTCCGTCGTGCGCGAATACTGCGGTCACGGCATTGGCCGCGTGTTCCACGAAGAGCCGCAGGTTCTGCATTACAATGCGGATGACGGCGGTGTGGTGCTGCAAAAAGGCATGACCTTCACTATCGAACCGATGGTGAACTCCGGCGACTACCGTATCCGTACCATGAAAGATGGCTGGACGGTAAAAACCAAAGACAGAAGCTTGTCTGCGCAGTACGAGCATACTATTGTGGTAACAGACAACGGCTGCGAAATTATGACGTTGCGAAAGGATGACACCATCCCGGCGATACTCTCGCACAACGAATGATAAGAAGCCGGCAAATGCCGGCTTTTTTAATGGCTATAGCTTTTACTTATGGGTGGCGCACGAGATGAGTAACCTTTTACCCGAACAGTATCCGAACACGGCACTCCCCACCCTGCCCGACCAACCGGACAACCCAGGAGTCTGGCCACAGCGCGAGCTCACGGTGGCGGATATAAAAGCGCATATCGACGTTTTTCAGCGCTGGCTGGGTAAAGCCTTTGACGAGGGTATTTCGGCGGAAGAGCTCATCGAAGCGCGCACCGAATTTATCGATCAGCTGCTGCAACGCCTGTGGATCGAGTACGGTTTTGGTCAGATAAGCGACGTCGCGCTGGTCGCCGTGGGCGGCTACGGGCGCGGTGAACTGCACCCGCTTTCCGATATCGACCTGCTGGTGCTGAGCCGCAAAAAGCTGCCCGACGAACAGGCGCAAAAAATTGGCGAGCTCCTGACGCTCCTGTGGGACGTGAAGCTGGAAGTTGGTCACAGCGTCCGCACGCTCGAAGAGTGCCTGCTGGAAGGGTTATCGGATCTCACGGTCGCCACCAACCTGATTGAAACGCGCCTGCTGATCGGCGACGTCGCCCTGTTCCTTGAGCTGCAAAAACATATCTTCAGCGACGGTTTCTGGCCGTCGGAGCGCTTCTTCGCCGCAAAAGTAGAAGAGCAAAACGTACGCCACCAGCGCTATCACGGCACCAGCTATAACCTCGAGCCGGACATCAAAAGCAGCCCCGGCGGCCTGCGCGACATACACACTTTACAATGGGTCGCCCGTCGCCATTTTGGCGCGACGTCTATGGATGAGATGGTCGGTTTTGGCTTTTTAACCGAAGCCGAACGCAACGAGCTCAACGAATGCCTGCATCTGCTGTGGCGCATCCGTTTTGCCCTGCATCTGGAAGTGACCCGCTACGATAACCGCCTCTTGTTCGACCGCCAGCTCAGCGTCGCCCAGCGCCTGAACTACAGCGGCGAAGGCAACGAGCCGGTTGAACAGATGATGAAGGATTTCTTCCGCGTCACCCGCCGCGTCTCTGAGCTTAACCAGATGCTGTTACAGCTTTTTGATGAAGCCATCCTGGCGCTGACCACCGATGAAAAACCGCGTCCAATTGATGACGAATTCCAGCTGCGCGGCACCCTCATCGACCTGCGCGATGAAACGTTGTTTATTCGCGAGCCGGAAGCGATCCTGCGGATGTTCTACACCATGGTGCGCAACAGCACGATCACCGGGATCTACTCCACCACGTTGCGTCATCTGCGCCATGCGCGCCGCCATTTGACGCAGCCTCTGTGCTATATCCCGGAAGCGCGTTCGCTCTTTCTGAGCATGTTACGCCACCCCGGTGCTGTCAGCCGTGGTCTGCTGCCGATGCACCGCCATAGCGTGCTCTGGGCCTACATGCCTCAGTGGTCGCACATTGTCGGCCAGATGCAGTTTGACCTGTTCCACGCCTACACGGTGGACGAACACACCATTCGCGTGATGCTGAAACTGGAAAGTTTCGCTAAAGAAGAGACACGGTCGAAGCACCCGCTGTGCGTTGAGCTTTGGCCGCGCCTCAGCCACCCGGAACTGATTCTGATTGCTGCCCTGTTCCACGATATCGCCAAAGGGCGCGGCGGCGACCACTCGGTGCTCGGTGCCCAGGACGTGCTGAAATTTGCTGAACTACACGGCCTGAATTCGCGCGAAACCCAGCTGGTCGCCTGGCTGGTACGCCATCATCTGCTGATGTCCGTCACCGCCCAGCGCCGCGATATTCAGGACCCGGAAGTGATCAAGCAGTTCGCCGAAATCGTTCAAACCGAAAACCGCCTGCGTTTTCTGGTCTGCCTGACGGTCGCGGATATCTGCGCCACCAACGAAACCCTGTGGAACAGCTGGAAGCAGAGCCTGTTGCGCGAACTCTATTTCGCGACCGAAAAACAGCTGCGTCGCGGGATGCAAAATACGCCGGATATGCGTGAACGCGTGCGTCACCACCAGCTTCAGGCGCTGGCGCTGCTGCGAATGGACAACATTGATGAAGAAGCGCTGCATCAGATCTGGTCGCGCTGCCGGGCCAACTACTTTGTCCGCCACAGCCCAAATCAGCTCGCCTGGCACGCGCGGCATCTGCTGAAGCATGATCTGAAAAAACCGCTGATCCTGCTAAGCCCACAGGCAACGCGCGGCGGGACCGAAATCTTTATCTGGAGCCCGGATCGGGCCTATCTGTTTGCCGCCGTCTGCGCAGAACTCGACCGGCGCAATCTGAGCGTTCACGACGCGCAAATTTTCACCACCCGCGACGGCATGGCGATGGACACCTTTATCGTGCTGGAGCCGGACGGCAGCCCGCTCTCATCCGACAGGCACGAAGGCATTCGCTTCGGTCTGGAACAGGCGATTACCCAGCACAGCTGGCAGCCGCCACAGCCGCGTCGCCAGCCGGCGAAATTGCGCCATTTTACCGTCGATACGGAGGTCAATTTCCTGCCAACTCATACGGACCGGAAATCGTTCCTCGAACTGATCGCCCTTGACCAGCCGGGCCTGCTGGCGCGCGTTGGCCAGGTTTTTGCGGATCTGGGAATTTCGCTGCATGGCGCCAGAATTACAACCATTGGCGAGCGAGTAGAAGATTTATTCATAATCGCCACCGCCGACCGACGTGCCCTTAATAATGAGCTGCAACTTGAGGTACAACAACGGTTGACAGCAGCCCTCAATCCAAACGATAAAGGGTGACGTGTTTTTTAGTGAAATGGAAAGAGTAAAAACAATGCAGCAGTTACAGAACGTTATTGAGTCCGCCTTTGAGCGTCGCGCCGAAATTACCCCGGCAAATGTGGATACTGTCACCCGCGAAGCGGTGAATCAGGTGATTTCTCTGCTTGATTCCGGCGCGCTGCGTGTCGCGGAAAAAATTGACGGCCAGTGGGTAACTCATCAGTGGCTGAAGAAAGCCGTGCTGCTCTCTTTCCGTATTAACGATAACCAGGTTATCGACGGAGCAGAAAGCCGCTACTTCGATAAAGTGCCGATGAAATTCGCTGATTACGACGAAGCGCGTTTCCAGAAAGAAGGTTTCCGCGTGGTTCCGCCTGCGGCCGTTCGCCAGGGCGCGTTTATCGCACGCAACACCGTACTGATGCCGTCCTACGTGAACATCGGTGCTTACGTTGACGAAGGCACCATGGTGGATACCTGGGCAACCGTCGGTTCCTGCGCGCAGATCGGTAAAAACGTTCACCTGTCCGGTGGCGTCGGCATCGGTGGCGTTCTTGAGCCACTGCAGGCCAACCCAACCATCATTGAAGACAACTGCTTCATCGGCGCGCGCTCCGAAGTGGTTGAAGGCGTGATCGTAGAAGAAGGCTCAGTGATCTCAATGGGCGTCTACATCGGCCAGAGCACCCGCATTTACGATCGTGAAACGGGTGAAGTGCATTACGGTCGCGTTCCGGCCGGTTCGGTTGTCGTTTCCGGTAACCTGCCGTCTAAAGATGGCAAATACAGCCTGTACTGTGCGGTTATTGTGAAAAAAGTCGATGCGAAAACGCGGGGCAAAGTCGGTATCAACGAACTGCTGCGTACCATCGATTAATCGGGTATAACAAAAAGCGGGGGCCACCCCGCTTTTTTTACATCTGATGGTGGCAAAGATAGATTTTTTCGTTAATTATTCATAGGTTATGTTGAGCTCAAGGGTACCGCTATGTACGATAATCTGAAAAGTCTGGGCATTACCAATCCTGATGAAATTGATCGTTACAGCCTCCGCCAGGAAGCGAACAACGATATTCTGAAAATCTATTTTCACAAGGACAAAGGAGAGTTTTTCGCGAAGAGCGTGAAGTTCAAATACCCGCGTCAACGTAAAACCGTCGTCGCTGATGGCGTCGGCCAGGGGTATAAAGAGGTTCAGGAAATCAGCCCGAATCTCCGCTATGTCATTGATGAACTCGATCAGATCTGCCAGCGCGATCGCACCGAAGTCGATCTTAAACGTAAGATCCTTGACGATCTGCGTCATCTTGAAAGCGTTGTGACCAACAAGATCAGCGAAATTGAATCGGATCTTGAGAAGTTAACGCGCGGGAAATAAATGCAAAACGGCAACTCCCGGTTGCCGTTTTTTGTTTCTCACTCTTCTGTATAAGAGGCGCGGAGTTAAGGCGTCAGGCCGTACATCACCGCTGCTCATCCAGCTGCAACGCCACATACAGCAACAACCTGTCATCGAAATTCCCCAGATCCAGCCCGGTCAGTTCCGATATACGGTTCAACCGGTATTCCAGCGTATTGCGGTGAATAAACAACGCCTTCGAGGTCGCCAGCGGCTGAACGTTATGACGAAACCAGGCCTGCAGCGTACGGCGCAGTAGCCCGTTATTATCCATCGCTTTCAGGCGCACCAGCGGTCGCGCCAGCTCATTGGCCTGCCAGCCGCCGCGTAAACTGTCGAGCAGCACCGGCAACATTAAATCCTGATAGAAATAGCCCCGGCTTTCGGGCATCCGCTGCTTCCCCACCATCATGGTGGTGCGCGCCGTTCGCCATGAACGCGCGATGCTGCCCGGCCCGGTGAAATAGTTGCCGAGCGCGACGCGAAAACGCAGCTGCCCGTTCTCTTTCATGCGCGAGATAAGTTGCTCAACCCGACGCCGATGGTCTTCCGCATCCCAGCGGCCAAACGGGTTTAGCGCTGGTTTCAGCACCACCATTTCCGTCAGCGACACGATTGCTACCAGGTTATTCCGCTCCGGTGTCGCCAGCGCGTTTTGCAACTGCTGCAACTCCGCCATTGCGCTATCCACACCAAGCTGACCGCTGTCTACCTCAATCACCGCCACCACGCGCGGTTGATTGAGATCGATACCCAGACGCTGCGCCCACTCCGTGAGCGCCGGCGTGTGCTCTTCGGCCTGAATCAGGTTCATCACCAGCTCTTCGCGCAGACGGCTGTCCTGGGCCAGGAGGTGCATCAGTCGCGATTGCTCCAGCATCATCTCGGCGGTCATGCACACCAGTTCACCGTATTTTCTCAGTGATTCTGGCTCGCCGGTCAGGCCGATGACGCCCACGATCTCCCCTTCCAGGCGCAGCGGCAGGTTTATCCCTTGACGCACGCCGTGCAGGTGTCGCGCCACCGCATCGTCGATATCCACCACCCGCCCCTGGGAAAGCACCAGAAGCGCGCCTTCGTGCAATTCCCCAATGCGCTCGCGATCGCCGCTGCCGATAATTCGCCCACGGGCATCCATTACGTTGATATTGGTATCGATGATGCGCATGGTTCGCGCCACGATTTCCTGCGCCATTTTGGTATCAAGATGCCAGCCAGCCATGTAACCCTCCTGTGAGCTGAGCTCAAGCATAGGGGAGTTCAAAGGGTGTCGCATTGTGCGGATGCACAAAGTCAGGGGGAGAAGTATGGACTTGTGGAAAGGGTCACAGAAACGAAGAAAGCCCCTGCCTGATAGCAGGCAGGGGCTGAGGGGATTACTGCATCAACAGGTACAGCGTAGTGTCACCACGCTGAATATTCAGCGCCAACACCGTTGGTTTGCTGTCGAGAATTTTGCGCAGTTCCGCGATGTTTTTCACCGGCTGCTGGTTTGCGCCGATAATCACATCGCCTTTTTTCAGGCCAATACGCGCCGCCGGAGTGTTAGCTTTGACATTGCTCACCACCACACCTTTATCCGCGCCTTTGTTGCTCATATCCGCACCTTCAATACCGCTGAAGATAGTGCTGGAGTCGACCTGATTTTGGCTGCTCTGCTGCAGTTCCAGACTCACGTTCACCGGTTTGCCATCGCGCAGCAGACCCAGGTTCACTTTGCTGCCGACCGGCATAGAGCCGACTTCAGCACGCAGCGCCGCGAAGCTGCTGATTGGCTTGCCGTTCAGGGTGGTGATAACATCACCGGCCTTGATACCGGCTTTCGCCGCAGAAGAGCTCGGCATGACCTGGCTGACGAATGCGCCGCGCTGAGCGTCAACTTTCATTGCTTTCGCCAGCTCGGAGTTCAGTTCTGTACCCAGAATACCCAGCTCACCGCGTTTTACCTGGCCAAACTCAACCATCTGACTGGTCAGGTTTTTCACCATGTTGCTTGGGATCGCAAAGCCGATACCGATGTTGCCGCCGTCCGGTGCCAGGATCGCGGTGTTAATCCCGATCAGCTCACCGTTCAGGTTCACCAGCGCACCGCCGGAGTTACCACGGTTAATCGCCGCATCGGTCTGAATGAAGTTTTCGTAGTTTTCCGCATTCAGGCCGCTACGACCCAGCGCAGAAACGATACCGGAGGTTACGGTTTCACCCAGACCAAACGGGTTGCCGATTGCCACGGTGTAATCACCGACGCGCAGAGCATCGGAGTCAGCGAGTTTAATCGCCGTCAGGTTTTTCGGATCCTGAATCTGGATCAGAGCGATGTCAGAGCGGGGATCTTTACCCACCACTTTGGCATCAAATTTACGGCCATCGCTCAGCTGCACTTTGATGGTGCTGGCGTTGTCCACCACGTGGTTGTTGGTCACGACATAGCCTTTCGCGGCATCAATAATGACACCTGAGCCGAGCGCCATGAATTTCTGCTGCTGACCGCCGCCGTTACCCGCACCTGGGCCATCATCGCCCGCGCCGCCACCCTGACAGAATGGCGAACTCTGGAACGGGGAACCGTCCTGGCAGAACGGTGAGTTGTCACCGAAGAACTGCTGGAAGTTGCGCGGCATGCGCGGTGTATTAACGGTTGTGCTCCCCTCAACGTTAATACTCACCACCGATGGCATCACTTTTTCGAGCATCGGGGCAAGGCTTGGCATCTGCTGCGCCGTGGCGGCCGAAGAGGCGGTCTCGGCTGCGGTAGCAGTCAGAGGGGATAACGCTAAACCTAAACTCAGAGCCAGTGCACTCATTGCTAATGTGGTTTTTTTCATGTTCTCAATCTCGATTTACAGATAACGCAAAATTGCTGTGTACATCAGATTCGTTTTATAGCCCGAAGTTCCGGGATTAAGTTTTTGGAAAAAGTAAAAATTTATTGTTCGTCTTTACAAAACTCATTCATTATTCCACTGCCATTAGGCGACGGTATTCATCCCATGCATACAAATCGGTCATTCCGCTGATATAGTCCTGAATAAGACGGCAGCGATAATAATATTCCAGCACCGGCCACTGGACGGTATCGCGTTCAATTTTACTCACCGCTTCGACGTAGGCAAGACGATGGCGTGTCGAGAGTTTATGCAGCATCCGCGTTTCTATCGGCAGACGCTTAATACGATCTTTTTCCACTAGCTCGGTAAAATCGTCGACGGATAATTGCAACAGCGGTCGATAAATTTCCAGCAGGCCGCTGATCACCCGGTAACCCTGCAATTCCAGCTGTTCGACGTCGGGATGGCTGAATACATGCCGCATCGCAACGTTCTTATACAACTCAAGCAGTTGGCTGAAACCGCTGTCATCTTCCAGCAGCGCGTGATTAAACTCACCGCTAAAAATCGCCGGCAAATTATCGATAAAACGTGATGCCGCGTAGGGCACCAGTTTATTTAATGTATTGACGCGCAAATACATAAAGAACTGATCTTCGGTGCTGCGACTCAATGAATTAGAACGCGATTTATCCCACGCGTTTTCGACCACTTGAGAAAACAGAGAGCCTTTCTCATGCGTGCCCCAAGCCTCGTAAAGATGCTGGTAAAGCTCTTCAACGCTGAATATTCTTTTCTCAACCGCGTCTTCCAGATCGGCCACGCAATAGGAGATATCGTCTGCGGCTTCCATAATCCAGGTCAATGGAAAGCGGCCATGCGGCGTCAGCGAAAGTTCTTTACGCAGCCTTTCAATATAGCGTTCTTCGGATAAATAATAGCCGGGCTTTTTCATTAAATAGCTGTGTGTCGCGGGCGGTTCACCCATCCACCACGCCGGGCGAGTGTATTTCAGAATGCAGCCGACCTGCGCCCACGTCAGGTTCATGCGCATCAGGGAGTGCACCAGCCGAATCCCCTGCGCGTTGCCTTCGAACTGGCAAAGATCCTGCCGCACCTTGCGACGCAAATCGTTTAAGGTCTCTTCGCCTTCGCGCAGACGAAGCGCCCTGACGATACAACGGTCATCGCTCAGCGGCTGGCTTGCCGCATCGGAGGGGAACAGTTTCTGTTTGAACCAGTCGTTTATCGCCGCCTCGCCAAAATGACCAAACGGCGGGTTGCCAATGTCATGCATCAGACAGGCCATCTCAACGATGCTCTCGAACGGTCCGGTCAGTTCATCCAGACCGTAGGTTTCGAGCAAACGCTGCTCTTTCAGGCGACTTAAAATCTCTTTGGCGATGTAACGCCCGACCTGCTGTACTTCCATGGAATGGGTGAGGCGCGTGCGAACCGCGGCATTACGCTCCAGCGGGAACACCTGGGTTTTTTGTTGCAGGCGGCGGATCGCCGGGGAGTTCACAATGCGCCCGCGATCGCTTTCGAAGATACGCAGGATCTCGTGCTCGCTCTTTTCTCCCTGCGGAGAACGAAAACGACGATGCCAGTTAATTTTGTTGCGAAAATCGATTGGTGCCATGAGCTCCCCCGCCTGAGAATGCGTTTCCCCTGATGCGCATGATAGACTATGCATCTTAACAAGGCACATCGCGAGTAAATCTATGAAAATCGGCATTATTGGTGCAATGGAAGAAGAAGTTACGCTGCTGCGTGACAAAATTGAGAACTGTCAGACGCTCTCTCTGGGTGGGTGTGAAATCTACACCGGCCAGCTGAACGGAACTGACGTCGCTCTGCTGAAATCAGGCATCGGTAAAGTGGCGGCAGCACTGGGCGCGACCCTGCTGCTTGAGCGCTGCAAACCGGACGTAATCATCAACACCGGTTCTGCGGGCGGTCTGGCTCCTACGCTGAAAGTGGGCGATATCGTGGTCTCCGATGAGGCGCGCTATCACGATGCCGATGTCACGGCATTCGGTTACGAATATGGCCAGCTGCCTGGCTGCCCGGCAGGCTTTAAAGCCGACGATAAGCTGATTGCCGCCGCAGAAAGCTGCATCGCCGAGCTGAACCTGAACGCCGTGCGCGGTCTGATTGTCAGCGGTGATGCGTTCATCAACGGCTCGGTCGGTCTGGCGAAAATCCGCCACAACTTCCCTCAGGCGATTGCCGTAGAGATGGAAGCGACCGCTATTGCACATGTGTGCCACAACTTCAGCGTGCCGTTTGTGGTGGTTCGCGCCATCTCCGACGTGGCCGATCAGCAATCCCACCTGAGCTTCGACGAGTTCCTGGCCGTTGCCGCCAAACAGTCCACCATCATGGTCGAAACCCTGGTGCAGAAACTGGCGCGTGGCTAAGTATGTAAGGGCGCTGGTCGCCCTCTTCTTACTTACACCGGCGTGGCTTGTGGCCGCGCCGCGTGTTATCACCCTCTCCCCCGCCAATACGGAACTGGCTTTTGCCGCCGGGATCACCCCCGTGGGTGTGAGCAGCTTTTCTGACTATCCCCCGGAAGCGAAAAAGATCGAAGAGGTCTCGTCCTGGCAGGGGATGAATCTCGAGCGCATCGTGGCGCTAAAGCCGGACCTGGTGCTTGCCTGGCGCGGCGGGAATGCCGAACGTCAGGTCAATCAGCTCTCATCGCTGGGGATAAAAGTGCTGTGGGTCGATGCCATCAGCATTGAGCAAGTGGCGCAGGCGTTACGCGATTTAGCCCCCTGGAGTCCGACGCCTGAAAAAGCGCTGCAGGCCGCACAGCAAATGCTGAACGACTACGCTGCACTGAAGAAAAAATACGACACGCCGGTGAAAAAGCGCGTCTTCCTGCAGTTTGGCAGCCAGCCGCTGTTTACAACCGGAAAAGGGTCGATACAGAATCAGGTTCTGGAAGTGTGTGGCGGTGAAAATATCTTCGCAGCAAGCCGCGTTCCCTGGCCTCAGGTCAGCCGCGAACAGGTACTGGCGCGTCAGCCACAGGCCATTGTGGTGATAGGGAATGCGAGTGAGATTCCGAAAATTGAAAATTTCTGGCAAAGCCAGCTAAAAATTCCCGTTATTGCCCTACACAGTGACTGGTTTGAACGGGCAAGCCCGCGTATTATCCTCGCCGCAAAACAACTCTGCTCTGCCCTGGCGCAGAGCCATTAATTAGGCCCTCATCCTCTGAGGATTGAAAAATGCTCGTTTATTGGCTGGATATCCTTGGCACAGCCGTTTTTGCTATCTCCGGCGTTCTGCTTGCGGGCAAATTACGCATGGACCCCTTTGGCGTATTAGTGCTCGGCGTGGTGACGGCCGTCGGCGGGGGCACGATCCGCGATATGGCGCTCGATCATGGCCCGGTATTTTGGGTCAAAGATCCCACCGATCTGGTGGTCGCGATGGTGACGTGCCTGCTGACGATCGTGCTGGTGCGCCAGCCACGCCGGTTACCAAAATGGATCCTGCCGGTGCTCGATGCCGTGGGCCTGGCGGTGTTTGTCGGGATTGGCGTCAATAAAGCCTTCATGGCAGGTACCGGCCCGCTGGTGGCAATCTGCATGGGCGTATTGACCGGCGTCGGCGGCGGGATTATCCGTGATATTCTGGCGCGTGAAATTCCAATGATTCTGCGCACCGAAATCTACGCCACCGCCTGTATTATCGGCGGAATTGTCCACGCAACCGCGTTCTACACCTTTGGTGTCGAGCTGGAAACCGCAGCGATGATCGGCATGGTGGTGACCCTGGTGATCCGTCTGGCGGCGATACGCTGGCACCTGAAGCTGCCGACGTTTGCACTGGATGAAAACGGAAGGTAAAAGCAAAACGGCAACCCAAGGTTGCCGTTTTTGGTGTTCGTACCCTCTCCTGGTCGGAAAAGGCCGCATCACAGTTAAATACTGAACGAAGATCCACACCCACAGGTGCTTTTCGCGTTCGGGTTAGTCACCACAAAGCGCGAACCTTCAAGGCCTTCGGTGTAATCCACCGCGCCACCGACCAGATATTGCAGGCTCATCGGGTCAACGACCAGCGCGACACCCTGCTTCTCAATGGTCATGTCACCGTCGTTGATCTGATCGTCAAAGGTGAAACCATACTGGAAGCCGCTGCAACCACCGCCGGTAATATAAACACGCAGTTTCAGCTCCGGATTATTTTCATCCGCAATCAGGCTTTTCACTTTAATGGCTGCTGCTTCGGTAAACTGCAACGGCAGCGCTACGTCATCACTCATTTTTTGCTCCCATGAATACTGCTACTGAATCGGATTAAAAAACATCCAATTCTTTTTTTCATTATCTAATACCCTGGTAATTCATTCAAGTATTCTGCTTCTCAGCCAGTGCCGCCTCCTGCTTCGCCAGGGTACGCGCAAGAATGGTGGAGTATAACGGCTTTCCGCCCAGGAATTGGGCTAATAGTGTCGCGCCGAGACAGGTAATGATCATTGGCAAAATGAGCTGATAATTGTCGGTCATCTCCAGAACCAGCACGATGGCGGTCAGCGGCGCGCGCAACGACGCCGCCAGCAGCGCCCCCATTCCGGCAACGGCAAAGGTCCCGGCCTGCAACTCATACGCCGGGAATCCCGCTGCGGCGGTCATTCCAAAAGCGGTGCCGAGCAACATTCCCAGCGCCAGCATCGGCGCAAAAATTCCGCCCGGGGCGCCCGAGGAAAAACAGAGCAGCGTCGTCACCACGCGGGAGATAAACAGAAACAGCAGCATTCCCAGGCTAAAATTGCCGGCCACGGCGATGGGAATCAGGTTGAATCCGCCGCCAGCTGCACCCGGTTCGATCACGCCCAGCACACCGCACATCCCGCCGAGCAGACCGCCGATCAACACCCATTTCGTGATATTACCGCCGTGAATGAGCTGGAACATATCCTGTGTTTTGAGTATCAGGAAATTAAACAGCGGCCCCAGCACGCCAAAAATCATCCCCAGAATCAGATACAGCCACAGCGTGTTCACCGGCGCATTGGTGAGCTTACCCACCTCAATCACTGCGGATTCGCCGTTGAAGATGCGAAACACAATGCTCGACATGATCACGCCAGTGAAGACAGCCTTGATCGAGATAAGGTTGTAGCGAAACTGCGGGCGCATCTCTTCGATGATAAACAGTATCCCGGCCAGCGGCGCGTTGAAGGCCGCCGAAAGCCCCGCCGCGGCCCCTGTCGCCAGCAGCGTATGGCGTGCTTCGCCGCTGCGCATGCGGAAAATATCTGCCACCATCCGCCCGATATTTCCGCCGAGCTGCACCGTTGGCCCTTCACGGCCTAACACCATGCCTGCCCCGAGCGTCCCCATACCACCGATGAATTTCACCGGAATCACGCGCCACCAGCGCACCGGACGCAACTCTTCCAGCGCGCCTTCGATCTCAGGAATACCCGATCCGCCCGCCTCCGGGGCAAATTTGCGTACCAGGAAATAGCCCAGCATTGCCAGAAGCGCCGACAAGCCAAAAGCCATCGACCACAGCAGCCACGGGTTATCGGCCACACCGCCCAGCGTGCCGATGCGCCAGTTTTGTACGCCATTGACGGCTTTCTCAAACGCCACGCCCACAAGCCCTGCGAGCGTCCCGACTACCGCGGCCATCACCAGGATCACCAGCGGCGTTTTGTCGCGATTCAATAAGCGTCGAACGCTGACCCGACGGCGCTGGCGGGCAAATTGCTGTTCTTCAAAAGAGGAGTTTTGTGCTGTCATCACGGCTTCTTTTATTGGTCATACAATTAACGCAGGGATTTTAATGCCCCTGACGCTGCCCGTCGCCTGAAAAATCCTAAACAATTGTTCAGGATCATTGGGGCAAAAATTTTATAACCTTCGGCGAATCCCTTAGAATAGCTGGCTAAACCCTTTTCTACGAACCAGGAACGACGCTATGAGTAAGTCTGAAAACCTCTACAGTGCAGCACGCGAGCTAATCCCAGGCGGGGTCAACTCTCCTGTTCGCGCCTTTACCGGCGTCGGCGGAACGCCGCTGTTTATTGAACGTGCGGACGGCGCGTATCTGTACGATGTGGACGGCAAAGCCTATATCGATTATGTCGGCTCCTGGGGTCCGATGGTGCTGGGTCACAACCACCCGACTATCCGCAATGCGGTAATTGAAGCGGCACAGCGCGGCCTGAGCTTCGGTGCACCTACCGAGATGGAAGTTAAAATGGCGGAGCTGGTGACCGAACTGGTCCCGACCATGGACATGGTGCGCATGGTAAACTCCGGTACGGAAGCCACCATGAGCGCTATCCGCCTGGCGCGCGGCTTCACCGGTCGCGACAAAATCATCAAATTCGAAGGCTGCTATCACGGTCACGCCGACTGCCTGCTGGTAAAAGCCGGTTCCGGCGCGCTGACCCTCGGCCAGCCGAACTCTCCGGGCGTACCGGCAGATTTTGCCAAACACACCCTGACCTGCACCTATAACGATCTGGAGACGGTTCGCGCCGCCTTCGAACAGTATCCGCAGGAGATCGCCTGCATCATCGTGGAACCGGTCGCGGGTAACATGAACTGTATCCCTCCGCAGCCAGAATTCCTGCCGGGCCTGCGCGCGCTGTGCGACGAATTTGGCGCGCTGCTGATCATCGACGAAGTGATGACCGGCTTCCGCGTGGCGCTGGCGGGTGCTCAGTCTTACTACGACGTGGTACCAGACCTGACCTGTCTGGGCAAAATCATCGGCGGCGGCATGCCGGTGGGCGCCTTTGGCGGACGCAAAGAGGTGATGCAAGCGCTGGCCCCGACGGGCCCAGTTTATCAGGCGGGTACCCTGTCCGGTAACCCGATTGCGATGGCGGCAGGTTTTGCCTGCCTGACCGAAGTGGCGCAGCCGGGTATTCACGAAACCCTGACCGATTTGACCACTCAACTGGCTAACGGGCTGCTGGAAGCCGCAGAAGAAACGGGCATTCCGCTGGTGGTGAACCACGTGGGCGGCATGTTCGGGATCTTCTTCACCGATGCGAAAACCGTGACCTGCTATCAGGACGTGGTGAAGTGCGACGTTGAGCGCTTTAAGCGTTTCTTCCATCTGATGCTGGATGAGGGTGTGTATCTGGCACCGTCAGCGTTTGAAGCGGGGTTTATGTCCGTGGCGCACAGCGAAGAAGATATCAATAACACCATCGACGCAGCGCGTAAGGTGTTTGCGAAGCTTTAATCGCCACGCGGCTAACAAAGTAAATGAAAAACGGCAGCCTCTCGGCTGCCGTTTTTTTTATCGGCTCTGCTTTCTCAGCAAATAAATAAAGTATGGCGCACCAATAAACGTCGACAGCAGCCCGGCCGGGATCTGATATGGGAACAGCACCATCCTGCCCAGCCAGTCGGCGATGACCAGTATCATCCCGCCCACCAGCGCGGAGATCACGATATGCGGCATCGTGCGGCGGAACCCCATCATGCGCGCGATGTGCGGCGCCATCAGACCAACAAAGCTGAGTGGGCCGATGGTCATGGTCGCGACGGCAGTCAGGCAGGCTGCCAGCAGCAGCAAGCCGACGCGCGATGGCGTCAATGCAATCCCGACCGCGCGTGCCGTTTCACCGCCCAGCGGCAGAATCGTCATCCAGCGGCGGCACAACGGCGTGATTGCCAGCAGCAAGATCATCGCAATCCCGGAATGCACCACCTGTGCCCCCGTCGCGCCGTAAGTCGAACCAGAGATCCAGGTCAGGATCTGCGCCATGCGCGGATCGCCGCTGGCCTGCAGCATCATCAACAGCATGGTAAATGCAGTGCTGAGCGCCATACCGGCAAGCAGCATCCGGTGTGGTGAAAAGCCCCCGCGCCCGGCGGCGATCATAATGATCATCAGCGTGGCGGCGGCACCGATACTGCCCGCAGGCATCAGCCAGCCAAACGCATCGCCCGGTACGAAGAACAGCATCATCACTACGCCAAACGCCGCGCCGGAGCTGATGCCCAGCACTTCCGGGCTGGCCATCGGGTTACCCGTTAGACGCTGGATAATGCACCCGGCGACCGCCAGCATCACGCCAGCGATCAGCGCCGAGAAAATACGCGGCCAGCGCCATTGCAGCAGTTCATCCAGCATCGAGCCTGTCGCCCAGTGCCAGCCGCTCGCATCGCGCCCCAGTGAGAGGGCAATCCACGCGACAATCAGCAACACGATCAGCCCGGTCAGCACAAACCACTGAATGTGCTGACGCTCGGCATAGACTTTATCCCCGGCGTCCATCGCGGGCGCGCTCATGCTGCGCAGACGTGGCAGTAGCCACAGCAACAGCGGCGCGCCAATCAATGCGGTGACGGAACCGGTGGAGACTTCCATCCACACGCGGGCGAGCCAGAGAATGATTTGATCCGACAGCCAGAGGATCAGCGCTCCAATCAGCGGCGCCAGCATCAGTCGCGACAGCAGGCGGCGCGCACCGAGCATTTTCGCCAGTAACGGTGCAAACAGCCCGATGAAGCCGATAATCCCGACCGCATTTACCAGCAGTGCGCTGAGCACAATCGCCAGCGTCAGCGCGGCGAGACGTGCCAGAGAAAGCGCCAGCCCGAGATTACGCGCCACGCCATCATCCAGCCCCATCAGCGTCAGCGGACGCAGCAGCAGCAGGGTCAGCACTACGCCGCCGATCAGCTGTGGCCACAGGCGTTGCACGATACTCCAGTCGGTCTGGGTCAGCGTCCCGGTGCTCCACAGGAACATGCTTTGCAGCTCGTCGTGATGGAACAGCACCAGCAGCTGGTTGATGGCCCCGCAGTAGAGGCTCACCACCAGCCCGGCCAGAATCAGCGTTACCGGAGAAAGACGTTTTCCCCACGCCACACCGAAGACCAGCGCACCGACCACACAGGCTCCCGCCAGCGCAGCGAACTGGCTGGTGAGTGCGCCAGGCAGCGCCCAGAGCGTGGTGATGGTGATACCAAGCTGTGCGCCAGTCGCGACGCCAAGCGTCGTCGGTTCCGCCAGCGGGTTACGCAGCACCTGCTGGAATAGAACGCCGACCAGCCCCAGCCCTGCGCCCACCAGCAATGAAATCGCCAGGCGTGGCAACAGGCTGTAGTGGAACAGCATCTGCTGGATGTTATCGATATCCGGTACGGAGAAGGCCTGGCCCCACTGCGCGCGCGGCAGCGCAATCGACAGATTTGACCAGGTTAAGAACAGTGCAACGACGAAAACGACGGTTAACAGCAGCGTCGGGAAAAGTGCGATCCGCGATCTCATGCTTTGCCTCCCAATGCGCCATCAAGCACGCGGGCAAAGTGCATCGCCGACAGCGTCGCTCCGTAGAACCACACCGCAGGCACACGCTGGAAACGCTGCTCGCGCACGAACGGCATCGCCTGCCACAGCGGCGTCGCCATCAGGGTTTGCATCTCACGGTCATTGCCATGATCGAAACAGAGCACATCCACATCGCGGAACTGCGCCAGACGATCGATGCCGACGGTGGTACTTCCCCAGAAGGTCATCTCCCCTTCCCAGGCATTCGTAATAGCGAAGCGATCGAGCACTTCCTGGAACAGGCAGTTTTTGCCAAACACCAGCACATGACGCGCATCCAGCAGCGTGACCATCAGCAACGGACGGTTGCCGCGCGCGGCAAAGCGGGGTTTGAGCGAATCGATACAACCGTCGAAATGGTCGAGATGCTGTTTTGCCGCCGCCTCGCGGTCCAGAAGCTGAGCCATTTCATTAATCGAATGACGCGCCATGGTCAGCGGTTTTTTACCGTCGCTGAAGGTGAACCCCCGGCCCGGTGCAATGCGCGCCAGCGTCTCCGGCGAAGGGCCGTAGCCCGCAGACCAGACCAAAAACGAGGGTTTCATCTGCGTCAGGAGTTCGAGATTCGGCTCGGTGCGCAGGCCGATGTCGATGGTTGACGCGGGGATCTTCGGCTCGTTGACCCACATGTTGTAGTTAGGAATATCCGCCACGCCGTACGGCGCGATACCCAGCGCCAGCATCAGCTCAACCGGCAGCCACTCCAGCGCCACGATGCGGTGCGGATCAATAGAAGCCGCACGCGCGGTATTCATTTTTAACAGCAGTGGCGAAAGCGCCAGCGCCGTCAGTAACCGACGGCGACTTATCAACGTTGGATCCAGCATCAATACACAAAGCTCACCGGTGCAGCCCCTGCCGGGTGAGGCAGGATACCCATTGGAATTCCGTAGATCAGTTCCAGCGTTTCGCCGCGCATTAGCTCAGACGGCGTACCTTGCGCAATCATCTCGCCCCCGCGCAGGGCCACCAGATAATCGCAGTAGCGCGCGGCCATATTGATATCGTGCAGAACGGCGATCACCGTTAGCCCTTTCTGCTGGCTGAGGCGATGAATCAGCGACAGCACATCCACCTGATGGGCGATGTCCAGCGCCGAGGTTGGCTCGTCCAGCAGCAGGCAGTTACTGTCCTGAGCCACCAGCATCGCGATCCACGCACGCTGACGCTCGCCGCCGGAGAGGCTATCCACCAGACGGTGCGCCAGCGGTTTTAACCCCACCAGCGCGATCGCCTCTTCCACTTTCTCTCTGTCAGCCACACCAAACCGCCCGAGCGCGCCGTGCCACGGATAACGTCCAATCGCCACCAGTTCGCGCACGGTCATCCCTTCAGCCTGCGGCAGTTGCTGCGGCAGATAGGCGACTTTGCGGGCAAAGGCTTTGCTTTTCCAGCTCTCAAGCGGCTGCCCGTCGAGCAGGATCTCCCCTTCGGACGGCGGCTGATGGCGACCCAGCATTTTGAGCAGCGTGGATTTACCCGAACCGTTGTGACCGATAAGGCCCGTGACTTTGCCGACAGGGAATGTCAAAGAGAGCGGATGCAGCAGCGTGCGTCCAGGGACGCGAAAGGAGGTGTTATTAAGCGCAAACGTGGTATCGGAGTGCGGTCTAATTTCCTGCATAGTGGCCAACTTGTTAAAGGGCACGGCGAACCGTGCCCGAAGAGAGATTAGAAGCGGAAGGTCGCCGTGGCGACAACCTGGCGTTCAGCACCCCAGAAGCAGCCGTAGGTGTTGAAGCAGCTTGCGACGTATTCACGATCCAACAGGTTGTTGACGTGAACCGCCACGTTGGAACCCGCCATACCGAAGCGCGCCAGATCGTAACGGACCAGGGCATCGACAACGGTGTAACTGCCCACTTTGAAGGAGTTCGCCGGGTCGCCATAGCTGGAGCCGGTCAGACGGCCGCCGGTCCCCAGGGTCAGACCAGACAGTGCGCCATCAAAGAAGGTGTAGTCACCCCACAGGGAAGCCATGTGTTTTGGCACCTGCGCAGGCGTGTTGCCTTTGTAGTTGGTGTCGGTGGTGTATTCCGCATCCGTGTAGGTGTAAGACCCTACGACGTTAACACTCGCAGACAGCGCCGCTTTAGCTTCAATTTCCACGCCGCGTGAACGAATTTCGCCACCCTCAACGGAGAAGAATGAGCCTGCCGGGTCAGCCATCAGGTTGTTGGTTTTGGTCAGCTGGTAGACCGCACCGGTCAACACGATAGGACGGTCGCTCGGCACATATTTCACGCCCGCTTCGTACTGCTTACCTTTAGACGGTGAGAACAGTTTACCCTGCGCATCGGTCTGAGACGCTGGTTCGAAGGATTCGCTGTAGCTGAAGTACGGGGTTACGCCGTTATCAAACAGGTAGTTAACGCCACCACGCCAGGTGAACTGGGTATCGTCACGTTTGGAGGTGGTATTGGCTACTCGGTTGTAGGATTCCTGATCGGCCCAGTCGTAACGACCGCCCAGAGTCACCAGCACTTTATCCCACTGCGCCTGGTCCTGAACGTACAGGCCCGTTTGCTTCTGACGGTTCAGGATCTGATACGGACCGGACGTAGCCGGATCTTTCGAATTGAAATCGAAATCGGTGTACACCGGATTGTAGAGATCCAGCAACGGCACGGAGTCGTCGTAGCCGAACCAGGAGTTGATGTCGTTACGCATACGCATAAAGTCAACGCCGGTCAGCAGGGTGTGGTCAACGGCACCGGTCGCAAATTTGCTTTGCAACTGGGTATCCACGGTGAAGTTTTGCAGCTTCTCATCATCAACCACGTATTTACGCGCCAGATAATGACCTTTGTCCGCCGGCGCTAAGGCCGCACACTGTTTGCTGCCCGCATTCGCCGGATCGGTACATACACCGTAACCGTAGACGCTGTTTTGCGAGGTTTTATTCTCAGCAAAGCGCAGGTTCTGACGCACGGTAAAGGTGTCGTTGAACGCGTGGTCGAAGCTGTACCCAACCATTTTCTGGTTACGGGAGTAGGTATTGTTCTTCGCACCTTCGTTGAAGTCGGTCGGCAGACGGCTGCCGTTTGGCAGTGGCTCAACCGTACCCTCTTTTGGCAACCAGCCGTAGTAGCCCGTTTCTGGCTCATTCTGGAAGTAAGAGAGGAAGGTGAAGTTTGTTTTGTCATCCGGACGCCATGAAAACGACGGCGCGATAGCATAACGCTGCTCTTCCGCACGCTCCTGCTGGGCGTTATTGGAACGCGCTACGCCGGTCAGACGGTAGGAGTAGACGCCGTCATCATCGATTGCATCGCTGAAGTCAAACCCGGTCTGGAACAGGCTGTCGGTGCCGACTTTGAACTGGATCTCTTTCAGCGGCTCCGTCATTGGGCGCTTGCTCACCATATTCAGCAAACCGCCTGGGCTGCTTTTTCCGTACAGCACAGAAACCGGACCGCGCATGATTTCAGCGCGCTCCAGCATGTAAGGGTCAATCACCGCGTCGTTGTAGAAGTTGCCCTGCATCTTCATACCGTCGAGGTAGTTGTTCTGGCTCTGATTATCGGCTGCAAAACCGCGAATGACCAGATAGTCATAGGTGTTTGATGCGCCACGCGTGCCAACTGCAACGCCTGGGGTGTAGCTCAACGCCTCTTTCACCGAGCGTGGCTGATGCAGCGCCATCTCTTCGGCGGTCACCACAGAAATAGATTGAGGGACTTTTTGAATAGGGGTATCGGTTTTGGTGCCGGTTGCGGACTGACGCGCCGCGATGGTTGCCGCCGGTCCCCATGCACTTTCTTGTGCCGCTGGGGCCGCCGTCACCGTAATGGTGTCTTCTTTTTTGGGGGTGTCAGCCGCATGTGCAAAAGCAGACATGCCGCCTACCGCTGTGGCTACAACGACCGCGATTTTACGCAGCGAAGGACTCTTTGGCTGAGCAGTTTTGAGCGCCATTGGTATATCTCTGATGAAAGAGTGAATGATAACGTAAACGAGAATTATTATTATGACCGCAGAATAATATGCGAAACGCTGGCGGCATAGCAAGCGATATGCGGCCCTACAAGAATTGAGGGTTTAAGAAATAACCAGAGGGAAAATGAGGAGTTAAAGCAGGATTAAATAAGGGTTAGGAATATGTTCTTTATGCGTGAATAAACTCCCTCTCCCGCAGGAGAGGGAATTCTCAGACTTAGTTACTGCCAAACATATCTTTGATCCAGCCCGCGACGCCGTCGCTGTCTTTCTTCTCATTCTGCGGCTGCTGCTGTTGTTGCTGCTGCGGCTGCTGTTGAGGCTGAGACTGCTCAAACGGATTGCCCGTCGGCTGTTCTGGCTGGCTTTGCTGACACAGTGATTCCGGTTTGTCCGTCCAGACCGGCAGGGAACGCATCCCGCCGCCGCAGACGAAGTTACCCGACTCATCCACGCCCATATCGACGATATCTTCCGGCGGCGTCAGGTTCAGCGGCACCGGCGACTGGTTGGTCAGGTAACGCTGGTAGATGGACATCGCGCCGCTCGCACCGTACAGACGGGTCGGCTGGTTGTTATCACGTCCAACCCAGGTGATCACCACTTCCCGGCCATCAATCCCGGCAAACCAGGTATCGACGTTGTTGTTGGTGGTCCCGGTTTTACCCGCCAGATGCAGGCCCGGATATTTCGCGCCCAGCTGGCGACCCGTACCGCGCTGCACCACTTGCTGCATGGTCCACAGGGTCATGTAAGCAGCCTGCGCGGGAACTACGCGCTCTGCCTGCGGGAAGCTCTGATAAAGCACCGTACCGTCTTCAGCAATCACCGAGCGCACCGCAGAGAGCTGCGCACGGTTACCGCCGCTGGCGATGGTCTGGAAGGCCTGCGCCACTTCGATAGGGGTCAGGTTCAGTGCCCCCAGAATCATCGCTGGCACCGGGTGCAGCTGATCTTTTGGCACACCCAGTTTCTGCCAGGTATCGGTGATCGCCGGCAGACCCAGCGCCATACCAAGGTTGACCGTCGGGACGTTCATCGAGCGCGTCAGTGCATCCACCAACATCACCTGGCCACTGAACTGTTTATCGTCGTTCTGCGGAGACCATACCTGGCCATTGGGCTGACGCAGCGCAATCGGCGCATCGGCAATCCAGGTATTGAGTCGATACTGATTCGGCTGGCTCAGAGCAGTCAGATAGGTCGCCGGTTTTGCCAGAGAACCAATCGAACGACGCGCCTGCATCGCACGGTTGTAGCCCGCAAACTGCGGCTCTGCCCCGCCCACCATCGCGCGCACTTCACCGCTATAACGATCGACGACGACCATTGCGGTTTCCAGATCGCTCAGCTTGCGCTGCTTTTTCAGCACCGGAATGCCGTCAACGGCAGCTTTCTCAGCGGCGTCCTGCGCCACGGAGTCAAAGGTGGTAAAGATCTTCACGCCGGAGAGATCTTTCACTTTGTCGCCGAGTTTGGTCTGCAGCTCCTGACGCACCATCTGCATAAATGCAGGCTGTGGCGAAATCACGCCACCGCGCGGTTGCACGCCCAGCGGACGCGCGCTCAGCATGTCGTACAGCTCCTGATCGATCACCTGCTGCTGTTGCAGCAAGCGCAGAACCAGGTTACGACGCTCCAGCGCCAGTTTCGGGTTGCGCCACGGGTTATAGATTGACGCGCCTTTCACCATCCCCACCAGCAGTGCCTGCTGGTCGAGGCTCAGCTCTTCCACCGGACGCCCAAAGTAGTAGAGGCTCGCCAGCGGGAAACCACGGATTTCGTTATCGCCGCTCTGACCGAGATACACCTCGTTCATGTACAGCTCAAGAATACGATCTTTGCTGTAGCGGGCGTCCATCAGCACGGCCATGTACGCTTCGTTGGCTTTACGCCAGTAAGAGCGTTCGCTGGAGAGGAACAGGTTTTTCACCAGCTGCTGGGTCAGGGTACTCGCCCCCTGCACCGTACGACCGGCCGTCAGGTTCGCCAGCACCGCACGCCCGATGGAGTAAAGGCTCACGCCATCATGCTCGTAGAAGTGGCGGTCTTCGGTGGCCAGCAGGGTATCAACCAGCAGATCCGGGAAGCCATTACGCGCGACAAACAGGCGCTGCTCGCCGTTTGGCGAGGAGAGCATTGTGATCAGACGCGGGTCGAGACGGAAGAAACCGAACTGACGGTTGCTGTCCAGGTTCTCGATGGTTTCCAGATGGTCGCCGTCAAAGGTCAGACGCGCGCGCACCTGCCCCTCTTTGCTGTCCGGGAAATCGAACGGACGACGGATCATCTCGATGCTGCTCGCCTGCACGGTAAACTCGCCAGGGCGGGTCATTTTCGACACCTGACGGTACTGCGTGGCTTCCAGCAGTTTGACCATTTCGTTCTTGCTGATGGACATGTCCGGCTCAAGGTTCACCATGCGACCGTACACCGCCGCAGGCAACTGCCAGACTTTACCGTCGATACGGCTGCGGATCTTCTGATCCAGGTACACACCGTAAATCGCCATCAGAACAACAAATACAATAAACAGCTTCAGCAGCAGCCAGAACCAGCCGCGCCTGCCACGAGGCTTCCGCCCTTTGCCTTTTCCTTTCCGCGGCATGGGTTCATCCTCATCATCGTCTTCATAGTCATCGTCATACTCCTCATCTCTGAGGCGACGACGGCTGATTTTTTCCTTCGCCGGACGCGCAGGTTTACCCTTACGTCCTATTGGCTCGCGGTCATTCCCCGCCATGCTTTCTCTCCGCAACATTCCAGGCGCAATGGCCCGATTCTCTTTTCTTCCACCCAACGGTGAAAGAAGAAATCTCTCAAAACCTATGAATACTTCTTCGTCCGCCGCGTCGGCGCGGTATTCGCCGGATCGTCCGGCCAGACGTGTTTCGGATAACGCCCTTTCATCTCTTTCTGCACATCGCGATAGCTACCAGCCCAAAAAGCACCGAGATCGCGCGTGATTTGCAATGGACGATGGGCGGGCGACAGCAGCTCCAGCACCAGTGGAACGCTCCCGTCGGCTATCGACGGCGTGGTGGCTTCACCAAACATCTCCTGCATCCGTACCGCCAGTGCCGGAGGATTATCCTCATGATAACGAATGGCGATCCGGCTTCCGGTCGGCACAGTGTAATGCGAGGGGAGCGAACTCACCAGTCGTTGACGTAATGACCAATCGAGTAAATTCTCAAGCGCGGCCTTCACATCCAGTGATTTCAGCGCTTTCAGGGAGTGCACACCGCCCATTTCTGGCAGTAACCAGGTTTCCAGGGAGGCCAGCAGCGCATCGTCGTCCACCTCGGGCCACGGGTACTCCGGCAGCCAGCGCGCGGCGCAGTGTAAGCGCAGGCGATACTGTTCCGCTTCCGGCGTCCAGTTCAGCACAGTCAGCCCTTTATCGCGAATACCGTTGAGCATCGCCTGATGCAGCTCGTCTTCCGACGGTTTTGCCAGCGGTTTAACGCTGACGGTCAGTTTGCCGATCTGGCTGCGGCGAAACGCTTTCAGGGTGCCCTGCGCGTCGTCCCACTCGATGGTGTCCGACTGCTGCAACAGCTGCGGGCAGTCGCGTGTGAGCGCGTCAATATCCACCGCTATCGCCTGTAAAATTCGCGCGTCCGGGGACGAACTGCCCTGCAACAGCAGCGGCGCTATCAGCCATTCGTGGCGAGTGAGCGCGTCATCGCTGTCAAGCATCGCGCCCATGCCGTTCGCCAGCTGGTAGCGGCCATCGATGCCCCGCCTGCGTGCGATGCGATCCGGGAAAGCCTGCGCCAGCAGGCCAGGGATCAGATCGCTGTCCAACGCTCCGCCACGGCAGTTCAGGCGCTGACAAAGCCGTTGGGCGCGCTGCTGCCAGTTGGGCTGATTGCGCGAAAAAGCCGAGGCCAAATCGCTGCTCCCGCCGCGCGGAGGCTCTTCCAGAATCGCCGCCAGCTTCGCGGCAGTGGCGATTTCATCATCCTCTTTTGCCGCCACCAGCATCGCCGCCAGACGCGGTTCGTTGCCAAGGGTCGCCATTTTCTGGCCGCGAGGTGTCAGGCGTTCATTGTCAAGCGCACCAAGCTGAGTAAGCAGCCTGCGCGCCGCCGCCAGATTCACCGCAGGCGGCTGATCGAGCCAGACCAGTTGACTCGGATCCGGGCAGCCCCATTGCAACAGCTCCAGCAGCAGGCCGGAGAGATCGCTTTGCAGAATTTCCGGTGTGCTCTGCGTCGCCGCACGTTCTGCCTGCTCGGCGCTGGTCAGGTGCAGACAAATCCCCGGCTCCAGGCGTCCGGCGCGGCCAGCGCGCTGGGTCATGGATGCCTGGCTGATCCGCTGCGTGAGCAGGCGGGTCAGGCCGGTGCGCGGATCGAAGCTCGCCACCCTCTCCTGCGCCGTATCGACCACCAGACGAATGCCCTCGATCGTTAAACTGGTTTCGGCAATGTTGGTCGCCAGCACCACCTTGCGCTGCCCGGCAGGTGCCGGAAGGATGGCTTTACGCTGTTCGTTCAGCGACAGTGCGCCATACAGAGGGCAGAGCAGTACATCGCAGCCAACGCGTGACGCCAGTTTCTCCTGCACACGCTGAATTTCGCCGACGCCCGGTAAAAAGAGCAGCAGCGAGCCAGACTCGTGGCGCAACAGCTCCGCGGTAGCGATAGCGACCGCCTCATCAAAGCGCTGGTTCGCCGACAGCGACTGGTAGCGGCGATCGACGGGAAATGCCCGCCCTTCGGAGGCGATCACCGGTGCATCGGGAAGGATCTGTTGCAAACGTGGGTTGTCGAGCGTCGCCGACATCAGCAGCAGCCTGAGATCGTCACGCAGCCCTTGCTGAACATCGAGCAGCAGCGCCAGCGCCAGATCGGCCTGAAGGCTGCGTTCGTGGAATTCATCGAGGATCACCAGCCCCACGCCGTTCAGCTCCGGATCGTTTTGCAGCATCCGGGTGAGAATGCCCTCCGTCACCACTTCGAGGCGCGTCGCGGGGCCGATGCAGGTTTCGGCGCGCATGCGGTAGCCGATCGTTTCGCCCGGCTTTTCATTCAGCAGTTCGGCGAGGCGTTGTGCCACGTTGCGGGCCGCCAGCCGGCGCGGCTCAAGCAGAAGAATTTTTCCGGGAATATTCCCCTCTTTGAGGATCTGCAGCGGCAACCAGGTCGATTTACCGGCGCCCGTGGGCGCATTCAGCAGGATCTGAGGGGCATGTTGTAACGCGGCAAGTAGCTCGGGAAGTACGGCGGCGACCGGCAATGAGGACACGAACAGCTCCAGAGGGTTAACATTAGACGGCGGACATTGTAGCATCGGCGCATATCATTACCGAGCCCTCCTATGCCTGATTCAAAACGACTGTTTTTCGCCATTGAGCCACCGGCCACTGTTCAGCGGCAAATCGTCCGCTGGCGCGCGGCGAATTTTCCGGCCGAAGCGGGCCGCCCGGTTGCGGCCGCCAATTTACATCTGACGCTGGCGTTTCTCGGCGAGGTCAGCGCAGAAAAGCAGCAAGCGCTGTCGGCGATGGCCGGGCGGATCCGCCAGCCGGGTTTTACCCTCAATCTGGACGACGCCGGGCAGTGGCTGCGCTCTCGCGTCGTGTGGCTCGGGACGCGTCAGCCACCGCGCGGGTTGTTGCAGCTGGCGAATCTGCTGCGCGCCCAGGCCGCTCGCAGTGGCTGCTATCAAAGCCCGCAGCCCTTTCACCCGCACCTCACCCTGCTGCGCAATACCGCGCAGGCGGTTGCCATTCCCGCCCCAGGCTTTAGCTGGGCCTTTCCGGTAACCGAATTTGTCCTCTACGAATCCGTATTCCATCAGGGACGCACCCGCTATACGCCGCTGACGCGCTGGACGTTAAGCGAATAATCAAGGACTCACGATGAAGTTTAGCCCTGCCTTACAGCAAGCCACCCTGATTCAGCGCTACAAGCGCTTTCTGGCCGACGTGATCACCCCCGAGGGCGAGCATCTCACGTTGCACTGCCCGAACACCGGTGCGATGACGGGCTGCGCCACGCCGGGCGATACGGTCTGGTACTCCACCTCTGCCAATCTTAAGCGTAAATATGCGCATACCTGGGAAATTACCGAGACCCAGCAAGGCGCCTTTATCTGCGTAAATACCCAGCGCGCCAACCCGCTGGTGAAAGAGGCCATCGACGCCGGGCTGATTCCAGAGCTTATGGGTTACAGCACGCTGAAAGGCGAAGTGAAATATGGCGAGGAAGGCAGCAGAATTGACTTCATGCTACAGGCGGATGACCGCCCTGAGTGCTATATTGAAGTCAAATCAGTGACGTTAGCAGACAGGGATAATGGCTACTTTCCGGATGCGGTGACGCTACGCGGCCAAAAGCATCTGCGAGAGCTAATGAGTGTTGCGGCGGCGGGCAAGCGCGCCGTATTGCTGTTTGCGGTGTTGCATTCAGCGATTGAACGATTCTCACCCGCCCGCCACATTGACCCAAAGTACGCACAATTGTTGAATGAGGCACAAAAGCAGGGGGTAGAAGTTTTCGCTTATAAAGCGGAACTTTCTGCCGATAATATGACTCTGAAGTCGACGCTCCCCGTTGTGTTATAAGGGGTTAGAAGATGACGATTTGGTGTTCTGGCCGCGTGCGCAAATACGCTTTTCCTCACAGGCTTGTCAAGTGTTACGTTTAGATAATTGCCTTACGGAAAAGCATCTGCTATTTATAGCGACCTGATTTTTCCCCCACACGGGGATCGATAGTGCGTGTTAAGGAGAAGCAACATGCAAGAAGGGCAAAACCGTAAAACATCGTCCCTGAGTATTCTCGCCATCGCTGGGGTGGAGCCGTACCAAGAGAAACCGGGCGAAGAGTATATGAACGAAGCCCAGCTGTCTCACTTCAAGCGTATTCTTGAAGCATGGCGTAATCAACTTAGGGATGAAGTCGATCGCACTGTTACCCATATGCAAGACGAAGCAGCAAACTTCCCGGACCCGGTAGACCGTGCCGCTCAGGAAGAAGAGTTCAGCCTCGAACTGCGTAACCGTGACCGCGAACGCAAACTCATCAAAAAGATTGAGAAAACGCTGAAGAAGGTCGAGGACGAAGATTTCGGATACTGCGAGTCCTGCGGTGTGGAAATTGGCATTCGTCGCCTGGAAGCGCGTCCGACTGCCGATCTGTGCATCGACTGCAAAACGCTGGCTGAAATCCGCGAAAAACAGATGGCAGGTTAATTCCTGTTCTGTCGTAACGATCATAAAGGCGGGAGTCACTCCCGCCTTGTGACTTTTTGTCTGCTGTGACTATGCCTCAATCCGACTATATCGGGCGCTTTGCGCCATCTCCCTCTGGTGAGCTGCACTTCGGTTCGCTCATCGCCGCTCTCGGCAGCTACCTGCAAGCGCGTTCTCAGCACGGCCTCTGGCGCGTGCGTATCGAAGATATTGATCCCCCTCGTGAAGTTCCCGGTGCAGCAGAAACCATCCTGCGTCAGCTGGAACATTACGGTTTGAACTGGGACGGAGAAGTATTGTGGCAGTCAAACCGCCACGAGGCTTACCGCGAACAGCTGGCGTGGCTGTATGAGCAAGGGCTGTCTTATTACTGCACCTGCACCCGTGCGCGTATTCAGCAGGCAGGCGGCGTCTACGACGGCCATTGCCGAACCCTGAATAACGGGCCGGAGAATGCGGCGGTGCGTCTGCTTCAGCATCATCCTGTCACCCGCTTTAAGGATTTACTGCTCGGCGAAATTACCGCCGATGAGCGTCTGGCGCGTGAAGATTTTATTATTCATCGTCGCGATGGCTTATTTGCTTATAATCTTGCTGTGGTGGTGGACGATCATTTCCAGGGCGTGACAGAAATTGTGCGCGGCGCAGATTTGATTGAACCGACGGTGCGACAAATTTCGCTCTACCAGCAGTTAGGCTGGAAGGTTCCGGACTATATTCATTTGCCGCTGGCGCTGAATGAACACGGGAATAAACTTTCAAAGCAGAATCACGCGCCCGCGCTGCCTGACGGGGATCCGCGCCCCGTTTTGATCGACGCATTACGATTTCTAAACCAAAATGTGAACAATGAATGGCAGGATTTATCCGTTGATGAATTGCTGAAAAAAGCCGTCGAGGGCTGGTCGCTCTCTGCCGTGCCAAAAATCCAGCATTCTCAAATGCGTCTCGCTGAGCTATGATTAGCCGCTTTTTACACGAAGCATCTCCGCTGTATCAAGGCGGCAACTGAGTGAATCACCGCGAGTTTACGCTTGTAAACGGCCCGTGAGAGCGAAGGCAGCCAACGCAGAGGCAGCATAAAAGATGACGTGTAATTTTTTGTCCAATATATGAAACACACTACCGAGGTGTACTATTTTTACTCGAGTCGCTAATTTTTGCCGTAAGGTGCTAAGCCGCGATGAGAGCGTAGCGAATGACGCTATTGCTCAATCCCATATGTCGGTTATTCCGCGTGAGCAGCACACTATTTCCCGCAAAGATATCAGTGAAAATGCCCTCAAGGTGCTCTATCGTCTGAATAAAGCAGGCTACGAGGCCTATCTCGTGGGCGGCGGGGTTCGCGATTTACTGCTTGGCAAAAAACCAAAAGATTTTGATGTGACGACCAGCGCCACGCCGGAACAGGTGCGTAAATTATTCCGCAACTGTCGTCTGGTAGGCCGTCGTTTCCGTCTTGCACACGTGATGTTTGGTCCGGAAATTATCGAAGTGGCAACCTTCCGTGGCCATCACGAAGCCGGCGCACCAACAGATCGCACAACCTCTCAGCGTGGCCAGAACGGCATGCTGCTGCGTGACAACATCTTTGGTTCCATCGAAGAAGATGCCCAGCGTCGCGATTTCACCATCAACAGCCTTTACTACAGCGTGGCCGATTTCACGGTGCGTGATTTCGTGGGCGGCGTACAGGACCTGAAAGAGGGCGTGATTCGCCTGATTGGCAATCCTGAAACTCGCTACCGCGAAGATCCGGTGCGCATGCTGCGCGCCGTGCGCTTTGCTGCCAAGCTGAATATGCAGATAAGCCCAGAGACCGCTGAGCCGATTCCGCGTCTGGCGACGCTTATCAACGACGTGCCACCGGCGCGTCTGTTCGAAGAAGCGCTGAAAATGCTGCAAGCCGGTTACGGGTATGAAACCTATAAGCTGCTGCGCGAAAACAGCCTCTTCCAACCGCTGTTCCCGACCATCGTGCGCTACTTCACCGAAAGCGGTGACAGCCCGATGGAGCGCATTATCGCTCAGGTGCTGAAAAACACTGACACCCGCATTCATAACGATATGCGTGTGAACCCGGCGTTCCTGTTCGCGGCAATGTTCTGGTATCCACTGCTCGAAACTGCGCAGAAAATTGCTCAGGAAAGCGGCCTGGCCTACTACGATGCTTTCGCGCTGGCCGCCAACGACGTGCTGGACGAAGCCTGCCGTACGCTGGCGATTCCTAAGCGCATCACCACGCTGGTTCGCGATATCTGGCAGCTGCAATTACGCATGTCTCGCCGTCAGGGCAAGCGCGCGTGGAAGCTGATGGAACATCCGAAATTCCGCGCGGCTTACGATCTGCTGGCGCTACGCGCTGAGATCGAGAACAACAAAGAGCTGCAAAGTCTGGCCCAGTGGTGGGGCGAGTTCCAGGTTTCCGCTCCGCCGGAACAGAAAGGGATGCTCACCAATCTGGATGAAGAGCCAGAACCGCGTCGCCGTCATCGTCGCCCACGCAAGCGCGCCCCGCGCCGCGAAGGTAGCGCATGACCCTCGCTTATATCGCCATCGGCAGCAATCAGGCCTCTCCTCTGGAGCAGGTTAATGCTGCCGTTCAGGCGTTAAGCGAGATCCCACAGAGCCGCCTCGTGCAGGTTTCTGCGTTTTACCGCACGCCACCGCTCGGGCCGCAGGATCAGCCTGATTACCTGAACGCCGCCGTGGTGCTTGAAACATCCCTCGATGCCGAAACCTTGCTGGATAACACCCAGCGTATTGAGCTTCAGCAGGGCCGCCAGCGTAAAGCAGAACGCTGGGGACCGCGCACGCTGGATCTCGATATCATGCTGTTCGGTGATGAAGTCATTAATACGGACCGCCTGACGGTGCCGCATTACGACATGAAAAATCGCGGTTTTATGCTCTGGCCGCTCTGGGAAGTTGCCCCTGAATTAACCTTCCCCAACGGCGAATCGCTGCAGGCAATTTTGCAGCAGCTCAACGCCGAAAAACCCGCCCTCTGGTAATCCCGTTATTTTGCTGATAACCCCTAAAATAATTGGTGTTAATCGGTTGCCTAAAATCATTGTTCCCCCGAATGTTACTGTTAGAATGCGCAAAGATTCGTTTTGGGCTATCAGGAAACATTATGAAACCAACCACCATCGCCTTATTGCAGAAATGCAAACAGGAAAAAAAACGCTTCGCCACGATCACCGCCTATGACTACAGCTTTGCGAAGCTGTTTGCCGACGAAGGCATTAAGGTCATGCTGGTCGGCGACTCGTTAGGGATGACGGTACAAGGACATGATTCCACCCTGCCAGTGACGGTAGAAGATATTGCTTACCATACCCGCGCCGTTCGTCGCGGTGCCCCAGAGTGCCTGCTGCTTTCCGACCTGCCTTTCATGGCCTATGCCACGCCAGAACAAGCCTTCGAAAATGCCGCCGCCGTGATGCGCGCAGGCGCCAATATGGTGAAAATCGAAGGCGGAGCCTGGCTGGTTGACACCGTGAAAAAACTGACCGAGCGCGCGGTGCCGGTTTGCGGCCATCTCGGTTTAACACCGCAGTCGGTGAATATTTTCGGTGGATATAAAGTTCAGGGGCGCGGCGAAGCAGGTCAAACGCTGCTGGACGACGCGCTGGCGCTGGAAGCCGCCGGTGCGCAGCTGTTGGTGCTGGAGTGTGTGCCCGTTGAACTGGCCAAACGCGTCACCGAAGCGCTCTCAATCCCCGTGATTGGCATTGGCGCAGGCAACGTGACCGACGGGCAAATCCTGGTGATGCACGACGCTTTCGGCATCACCGGCGGCCACATCCCTAAATTTGCAAAGAATTTCCTAAGCACCGCGGGCGACATGCGCGCTGCGGTCAGGCAGTATATTGCCGACGTCGAATCCGGTGTTTACCCGGCTGAAGAACACAGTTTCCATTAAGGAGTCTCATTGTGCTAATCATTGAAACCTTGCCACTGCTGCGTCAGCACATTCGCCGCCTGCGTCAGGAGGGTAAACGTATCGCCCTGGTCCCGACCATGGGCAATCTGCATGATGGCCACATGAAACTGGTCGACGAAGCGAAAGCCCGCGCCGATGTCGTCGTGGTGACGATTTTCGTTAACCCGATGCAGTTCGACCGTGCCGACGATCTGGCGCGCTACCCGCGCACGCTGCAGGAAGATTGTGAAAAGCTCAAAAAACACCATGTGGATTTCGTCTTTTCACCCACGCCTGACGATATTTATCCGCAGGGTACCGAAGGGGCGACCTTCGTCGATGTGCCGGGCATTTCAACCATGCTCGAAGGGGCCAGCCGTCCGGGGCATTTCCGCGGCGTTTCGACCATCGTCAGCAAGCTCTTCAACCTGGTGCAGCCGGATATCGCCTGCTTTGGCGAGAAGGATTTCCAGCAGTTGGCCCTGATCCGCAAAATGGTCGCAGACATGGGCTACGACATCGAGATCGTCGGCGTGCCGATTGTGCGCGCCAAAGACGGTCTGGCACTCAGCTCACGCAACGGGTATCTGACCGCTGACCAGCGCAAAATCGCGCCGGCGCTGAGCAAAGTCATGAACGCGATGGCGGAGAAGCTGGAAGCTAACGAACTGACGGCGGAAGAGATTATCGCTATCGCGGAACAGGAGCTGAACGAAAAAGGGCTGCGTGCCGACGACGTTCAAATCCGCGATGCGGACACGCTGCTGGCACTTTCAGACACCAGCAAACGCGCGGTGATTCTGGTGGCCGCATGGCTGGGTCAGGCGCGCCTGATCGACAACAAAGTGGTTGAGCTGACGCAGTAGACAGCGACTAAAAATCGGGCAATACTGCGCTAATATTTGCCTGGGGAATGTTTCCCCCCACCCTGCCCTCTCCAGCCGGAGAGGGACTGCATGAAGAGTAAAGGTAACGTTATGATTCGCACAATGCTGCAAGGTAAGCTTCACCGCGTCAAAGTGACGCAGGCAGACCTGCATTACGAAGGTTCCTGCGCGATTGACCAGGATTTCCTTGAGGCGGCGGGTATTCTCGAATACGAAGCCATTGATATTTACAACGTAACCAACGGCAAACGCTTCTCTACCTATGCGATTGCCGGTGAGCGCGGCTCAAAAATCATCTCCGTCAACGGCGCGGCGGCACACTGTGCTGACGTGGGTGATATCCTGATTATCGCCACCTACGTCACCATGCCGGACGAACAGGCGCGCAGCTGGCAGCCTAAAGTGGCCTATTTTGACGGCGACAACGAGATGAAACGTACCGCGAAAGCCGTACCGGTTCAGGTTGCCTGATGTTACCCCTGCGGCTGATTGCTGATCAGCCGCGACATTGTCTCCAGCGAATCCGTTCTTAAGATATACAGGCGTTTCAGTAAGAACGGATTATCTCCCGGTTTCACCTTCCCTTTTACCGTCGTCACCGCCAGATGAAAACCGGCGTCGTTCGCCGCTTTCACCGCTTTGTCATCGTAACCGCCGAACGGATACGAGAGATAGAGCACGCGCGGGTTGAACTGTGCCAGCGAGCGCCGCGAGCGTTCAAAATCAAACAGAATGACGTGGTAGCTACGGCTCAGCAAAATAGGATGTTTATTGCCATCGACGCGGTGCAGGAAGTGGGTGTGCGACTGGATATCAAACACATCCTGAATCTCTTTCAGCTCCGACACGCTCATAAACTGCAGCGATTTCGGGTCCCACTTCTGCGGATGGCCTTTGATTCGCGACGAGATGATAAACGCCGTCGCCTTAAAGCCATACTGCTTCAGAATCGGCCACGCGTAGCGGTTGACCGACTTCAGACCATCGTCAAAGGTAATCACCACCGCGCGGGCGGGCAGGTTCATTTTATTGCGCACGTAGCCTTCCAGCTGATAGAGCGTCAGCGTGGTGTAACCCTGATCGCGCAGCCAGGTCATCTGGTTGTTAAAGGCGCGCACGCTGGTGGTCGTGGAGGTGTGGCGGAAGCGGGTGTTCTCTTCGTCGCGCAAAATATGGTGATAGGTGATCACCGGAATACCGCTGTCTTCCTGCGCATCCAGGCTGCTGATCCACGCCAGACGGTTGCCCATGCGGATTTGAAACCAGGTCTGGTTGAGTCTGTCTTTCAGCTTGCTGAGAATGGGATAGCGCAGGTTTGAACTCAGCGTACCAAACGGGGCGCTGCCGCTGTTGGGTGCGTTATACACCGGGGTGTCTTTCCACGTGATCAGATTCTGGTTACTGAACGGCTTATTGAGATCGCCCAGACTGTCCTGTACGCGCTGTTTCCCCTGCACCTTTTCCAGATGGCCTTTGTCGATAAACCCGGTGCCAAAGCCGAAGCGAAATTCATAATAGTCTGCTGCCGTAGGAACGACCGCAAGAATCTGCCCCGCGCGCACATTGCCGACGTTAACAACCTCGTTGCCCACCTGCGCCCAGATCGCCGCATCTTCAGTGGTTTGCATATATTGAGCGGGTAAGCCCTGTTGGCTTAATAAACTGGCAGAGACGCCGCCGGAGACCAGCAGCAACAGAAAGGAAAAAACGCGTATAAACATGGGATTATTATCGACACTAAAAATCAGTCGCCATTGTAGCAAAAGCGACATCAATACCAATGTTTAATTCTTATACAGATCGTGGAGCAGGACAAAAGGCGGGTTTTTCTGCTGCTGATGCCAGAGGCTGCTGACGCCGGGGATCTCCTGCCCGACCAGCGTATCGCGGAACTCCGCGCTGCTCAGCGTTTCGCGCAGCGGGTACATCATCTCCAGCAATGCGTAGTTAATCCCGGAAATCACTTCACAGTTTTCATGCTTGTGACTCAACAACGCGGCGGCGCGATAGGGCGCGGCGCCCGATTTGTCGGTCATAAAAATGACGCCTTCACCGGTATCCGTCTCATGCAGCGCATCGCACATCATACGGCTCAGCATGTTGGTGCTCAGCCCGCGCCAGTAGTTCACCGCCCGGCACTGAGGCAGCGGACCCAATTTTTTTTCCAGGCGATCGATCATTGCCTGGGCATCGTCATCATGACAGGTAATCACCCAACCCAACATAGCGTCTCTCCTTTAGGGGAAAGTAGTTTAGCGGAGTGAAGATTAATTTATGGTGATAACTATCAAAGAAAATGCCCCGGCAGGCAGAGTGCTGCCGGGGATGCGGCTTAGCTGCGCAATCCGCGTCCGCGCTGAATCAGATACCAGCACAGAATATAGAAAGCGATGATGAAGACGGCGAGGACGATGACGGTGGTAAACAGCGGCACGTCAGTAATGCCGAGGAAGCCAAAGCGGAAGCCGCTGATCATGTAGACAATCGGGTTCAGGTGCGACAGCGCCTGCCAGAACGGTGGCAGCAGCGTCAGGGAGTAGAACACCCCACCGAGATAGGTCAGCGGCGTCAGGACAAAGGTCGGGATCAGGCTGATGTCATCGAAAGTGGTCGCAAACACCGCGTTCAACAGGCCTGCCAGCGAGAACAGGATCGCGGTCATCAGCAGGGTCAGCGCCACGAACATCCATGAATGCACCTGGAACGGGACGAAGAACAGCGAGATAGCCGTTACCAGAATCCCTACCGCCAGCCCGCGCGCTACGCCGCCGCCCACATAACCGGCGATGATGACGTGCGTTGGCACCGGGGCCACCAGCAGCTCTTCAATGTTACGCTGGAACTTCGCGCTGAAAAACGACGACGCCACGTTGGCATAGGCGTTGGTGATCACCGCCATCATGATCAGGCCCGGCACGATAAACTGCATATAGGTAAAGCCATGCATTTCACCAATACGGGAGCCAATCAGATTCCCGAAGATGATGAAATAGAGCGTCATAGTGATCACCGGCGGCACCAGGGTTTGCACCCAAATGCGCATAAAGCGGTTAATCTCTTTGGCCCAGATACTTTTTAGCGCCACCCAGTAAAGATGCATCATGCCTGCTCTCCTTGTTTATCCTGGACCAGCGAGACAAACAGTTCTTCCAGTCGGTTAGCTTTGTTACGCATACTTAATACCTGAATGCCCTGCGCGCTCAGCTGCGCAAAGACGCTGTTAATGCCCTGCTCGCGCAGGACTTCCACTTCCAGCGTCGACGTGTCTACCAGACGATACTGATAGCCCTCCAGCTTCGGCAGCGGGCTTTTGGCCGCCAGATCGAGGATAAAGGTTTCGGACTTCAGCTTGGACAGCAGGTTCTTCATCGAGGTGTTTTCCACCAGCTCGCCGCGCTGAATGATGCCGATATTGCGGCACAGCATTTCAGCTTCTTCGAGGTAGTGGGTGGTCAGAATGATGGTGGTGCCTTTGTCGTTCAAATCCTTCAGGAAACCCCACATCGAGCGGCGCAGTTCGATATCCACGCCCGCCGTTGGCTCATCAAGGATCAGCAGTTTTGGCTCATGCATCAGGGCGCGGGCGATCATCAGACGGCGCTTCATCCCGCCGGAGAGCATACGCGCACGTTCGCCGCGTTTTTCCCACAGATCGAGCTGTTTGAGGTACTTTTCGCTGCGCTCGATGGCGTCCTGACGTTCTACGCCGTAGTAACCCGCCTGATTCACCACAATTTGCTGCACGGTTTCAAACGGGTTGAAGTTAAATTCCTGCGGCACCAGCCCAAGCTGACGTTTGGCGTTGACCACATCTTTTTCGAGATCATAGCCAAACACCGCGACGCTGCCCGAAGACTTGTTCACCAGCGAGCTGATGATGCCGATGGTCGTGGATTTCCCCGCGCCATTCGGCCCCAGCAGGGCGTAGAAATCCCCCGCTTCGACCTGCAAATCAATTCCGCGCAGCGCCTGAACGCCGCCCGGATAGACTTTTTTAAGCTGCTTAAGCTCAAGTGCGATAGTCATGAATTAAACTTACCTATAGTTCTGACACACGTTGTGTGGTTTCAATAAAAGTCGAGTTACCCTATATTAGCGCAACGCTATTACTCGGTTACAGGTCGTTAACCTCTATGAATGACATAGATACACTCATCAGCAACAATGCACTATGGTCAAAAATGCTGGTAGAAGAGGACCCGGGATTTTTTGAGAAGCTGGCGAAGGCGCAGAATCCACGTTTTTTATGGATTGGATGCTCTGACAGCCGCGTCCCGGCGGAACGCCTGACAGGCCTTGATTCGGGTGAACTGTTCGTTCACCGTAACGTCGCAAACCTGGTCATTCACACCGATCTCAATTGTCTTTCCGTCGTGCAGTACGCGGTTGATGTGCTGGAAGTTGAGCACATTATTATCTGCGGCCATTACGGCTGCGGTGGTGTGCAGGCGGCGGTCGAAAACCCGGAGTTGGGGCTGATCGACAACTGGCTGCTGCATATTCGCGATATCTGGTTCAAACATAGCTCACTGCTGGGCGAAATGCCGCAGGAGCGTCGCCTCGACACCCTGTGCGAGCTTAATGTGATGGAGCAGGTCTATAACCTTGGCCACTCCACCATCATGCAGTCAGCATGGAAGCGCGGGCAGAAAGTCTCCGTTCACGGCTGGGCGTACGGTATCCATGATGGATTGCTGCGCAATCTGGAAGTGACCGCCACCAATCGCGAAACCCTGGAGCAGCGCTACCGTTCCGGGATTGCCAACCTGAAGCTCAAGCACGTTAACCACAAATAACCTGCAAAAAAGCCGGGCGGCGGCTTCGCCTTACCCGGCCTTAAGATGTGCCGTTCACGCTTTACAGGCCCGGTCAGCACAGCGCTTCCGGGCTAGACCGCTGAGATTACTCGTCCAGCAGTACCACTTTCCCAACATACGGCAGATGGCGATAACGCTGTGCGTAATCGATGCCGTAGCCCACCACGAACTCATCCGGAATCGAGAAACCAACAAATTCAACCGGGACGTCAACTTCACGGCGAGTCGGTTTATCCAGCAGGGTGCAGATCGCCAGGGATTTCGGGCCGCGCAGGCTCAGGATCTCGCGCACTTTAGAGAGCGTGTTACCGGAGTCGATAATATCCTCTACGATTAACACATCCTTGCCGCGAATATCTTCATCCAGATCTTTCAGGATTTTCACGTCACGGGTGGTCGACATACCGCTGCCGTAGCTGGACGCGGTCATGAAATCCACTTCATGGGACACCTGAACTTCACGGCACAGGTCTGCCATGAACATGAATGAGCCGCGCAGCAGACCCACCAGCACCATATCGCTGCCGCTGTCCTGATAACGTTCGGTGATTTGACGACCCAGTTCGGCGATACGCGCTTTGATCTCCGCTTCCGGGATCATCACTTCAACACTATGTTTCATATTACTAACCGTATGATTTAAAACCAATCTATCACTGCGGATGCAGATACGTCCGGCAATGATTCACAAGTACGGCAGTATACCAGCAAATGGATTCGCCTGGCGCATGAGTTACAAAAAGCTCATTTTGTGATTCCGATCACACTTGTTAATACCTATAATTAATTGCTATCAAATAATTAACAAACTACAGAGTACTTTTCTATGGCTGAAATAAAATCTCAACAGCCGCGTCTACTGGTAACGTTAACAGCCGCTTTTGCCGCATTCTGCGCGCTGTATCTGTTAATCGGTGGCGTATGGCTGGTCGCGCTTGGCGGCTCCTGGTACTACCCGATTGCAGGCCTGGTCATGATTGCTGTGACCGTCCTGCTTTTGCGGCGTAAACGTTCCGCGCTGTGGCTTTACGCAGCACTTCTGCTCGCAACGATGGTCTGGGGTGTCTGGGAGGTCGGCTTCGATTTCTGGGCGCTCACGCCGCGTAGCGACATTCTCGTCTTCTTTGGTATCTGGCTGATCTTGCCCTTTGTCTGGCGTCGCCTGCTGGGGCCTTCCAGCGGTGCGGTTGCGGCACTGGTCGTGGCGTTGCTCATCACCGGTGGCATTCTGACCTGGGCCGGATTTAACGATCCGCAGGAAGTGAAAGGTACCCTGAGTGCCGATTCCACGCCTGCCGCCGCCATTTCTCAGGTGGCTGACGGCGACTGGCCAGCGTATGGGCGCAATCAGGAAGGACAACGTTACTCGCCGCTGAAGCAAATCAACGCCGATAACGTGAAAAACCTGAAAGAAGCCTGGACGTTCCGTACCGGCGATCTGAAGCAGCCGAACGATCCGGGTGAGTTGACCAACGAAGTCACTCCGATCAAAGTGGGCGACATGCTGTACCTGTGTACTGCTCACCAGCGTCTGTTCGCACTGGATGCGTCGACCGGTAAGGAAAAATGGCACTTTGATCCGCAGCTGAACACCAACACCTCCTTCCAGCACGTGACCTGTCGTGGCGTCTCTTACCACGAAGCGCGCGCGGACAACGCCAGCCCGGAAGTGGTGGCTGACTGTCCTCGCCGTATCATGCTGCCGGTGAACGATGGCCGTCTGTTTGCGATCAACGCCGAAACCGGCAAGCTGTGCGAAACCTTTGCCAACAAAGGTATCCTCAACCTGCAGACCAACATGCCGGATACCACGCCGGGCCTGTATGAGCCGACGTCACCGCCGATCATCACCGATAAAACCATCGTCATTGCCGGTTCTGTCACGGATAACTTCTCTACCCGTGAAACCTCTGGTGTGATTCGTGGTTTCGACGTGAACACCGGCAAACTGCTGTGGGCCTTCGATCCGGGCGCGAAAGATCCTAACGCCATCCCGTCGGATGAACACACCTTCACCTTTAACTCACCAAACTCCTGGGCACCGGCTGCGTATGACGCGAAGCTGGATCTGGTCTATCTGCCGATGGGCGTGACCACGCCGGATATCTGGGGCGGGAACCGCACGCCAGAGCAGGAGCGTTACGCCAGTGCCATCGTGGCGCTGAACGCAACGACCGGGAAACTGGCCTGGAGCTATCAAACCGTTCACCACGACCTGTGGGATATGGATATGCCGTCCCAGCCAACGCTGGCCGACATTACCGTCAACGGAAAAACTGTTCCGGTCATCTACGCGCCAGCGAAAACCGGCAACATCTTCGTGCTCGACCGTTCTAACGGCAAACTGGTGGTTCCTGCTCCGGAAAAACCGGTGCCGCAGGGCGCAGCGAAAGGCGATTACGTTTCGAAAACGCAGCCGTTCTCTGACCTGAGCTTCCGTCCGAAGAAAGATCTGACCGGCGCGGACATGTGGGGCGCCACAATGTTCGATCAGCTGGTGTGCCGCGTGATGTTCCATCAGCTGCGCTATGAAGGCATCTTCACCCCGCCGTCTGAGCAGGGCACGCTGGTCTTCCCGGGTAACCTGGGGATGTTTGAATGGGGCGGTATCTCGGTCGATCCTAACCGTCAGGTGGCGATTGCCAACCCGATGGCGCTGCCGTTTGTCTCGAAGCTGATCCCACGCGGTCCTGGTAACCCGATGGAGCAGCCGAAAGACGCGAAAGGCAGCGGCACTGAAGCCGGTATTCAGCCGCAGTACGGCGTGCCGTATGGCGTTACGCTGAACCCGTTCCTCTCTCCGTTTGGCCTGCCGTGTAAACAGCCTGCCTGGGGTTACATCTCCGCGCTGGATCTGAAAACGAACCAGGTAGTATGGAAAAAACGTATTGGTACGCCACAGGACAGCATGCCGTTCCCGATGCCGGTTCCTGTTCCGTTCAATATGGGTATGCCGATGCTCGGCGGCCCGATCTCTACTGCCGGTAATGTCCTGTTCATCGCGGCAACCGCAGATAACTACCTGCGTGCGTACAACATGACTAACGGTGAGAAACTGTGGCAAGGCCGTCTGCCGGCCGGTGGACAGGCCACACCGATGACCTACGAAGCGAATGGCAAGCAGTACGTTGTCATCTCCGCGGGCGGTCACGGGTCATTTGGCACGAAGATGGGCGACTATATCGTCGCGTATGCGTTGCCGGATGATGTGAAGTAGATGTGAGTGAAATGCAAAACGGCAACCTTTGGGTTGCCGTTTTTAGAACTCTGGCCGGGTAAGGCGAAAACGCCGCCCGGCTTTTTTACACCGTAAATCCTAGCATCATCCCCGTATCTTCATGTTCCAGCAGATGGCAGTGGGCCATATAGGCAAACTCCTTCGGCGCGTCATGCTCAAACTTCACCAGCACTTCGCTGACTCCGCCCTCCACCCGCACCGTATCTTTCCAGCCCGTTCGATGTGCCGCCGGCGCTTTGCCGTTCTCGGAGATAATGCGGAACTGCGTGCCGTGAATGTGAAACGGATGCAGCATCATGTCGCCCTCGCCTGAAATCACCCAGCGTTCGTACTGGCCCTTACTGGCCGCAAACATCGGGCTATTCATATCAAAGGCCTGACCGTTGATACGGTTGGCGTTGTGGAAATCAAACCCTTTCCCGCCGCCGTGATTCATATGGCCCATGTTGCCCATCTTGCCGTGGTCCATATTCATATGCCCCATCGACTGGCCGTGGTGCATGCCCGCCATCGCCTGATCGCCATATTTGTTCATCAATGCCTGCATGCCCATCATGTCGAGCATGGGGTCCATCGACAGCTGGAGTTTGCGCTGGGTTAATCCGTCGAGGGACGGCAGCGCAGGCATGGCCGCCAGCGTATCCGGCAGCGTACCGGAGGCCGTCACCCGCAGCGGCTGTATGCGCAGCACCGGATGCGGCTTATCGAACGGCGCAACGGCCATCCCCATCTGACTCACCGGGAGGGTAATGAGGTCAAACGGTTTCCCGTCGCTGATATCCACCAGCACTTCGAAACGCTCACCCATCAGCATCGGCAGTTCGCTGACTTTCACCGGCTCAGCCAGCAGCCCGCCGTCGCTCGCCACCACGTACATTGGACGCTGGTCGCTGGTGGCAAAGTTGAGAGAGCGCGCGTTACAGCCGTTGAGCAAGCGCAGGCGCAGCCAGCCTCGCGGCACTGAATGCTGCGGATAAATCGCCCCGTTGGTGAGGAGCGTATCGCCAAACCAGCCTACGGCGGCGCTCATCACGTCGAGCTGATAGTCAATCTGCCCCTCAGCGGTAAATTTCTTGTCCTGTACGATCACCGGCACATCGTCGATGCCCCACTGTTTTGGCAGACGCAGCATCCGGCTTTCGTCGTCTTCAATCAGCACTAGCCCCGCCAGCCCCATCGCCACCTGATGCCCGGTTTTGCCGTGCTGATGGGGATGGAACCAGCAGGTCGCCGCGTGCTGGTCCGGGGTAAAGGTCACACTGCGCTCACCGCCCGCTTTGATCACCCCCTGCGGGCCACCGTCGACCTCACCTGGAACCTCCAGGCCATGCCAGTGCAATGTCGTCTCTTCCGCAAGGGTATTATGAATATTCACCGTCACCGGTTTGCCCCGGGAAAGCTGAAGCGCCGGACCGAGCAAATTACCGTTATATCCCCATGTGGTGGCCTGATGCGCGCCAAAGGTCGATTTTCCCGACTGAACGATTAACTGGATGCGACTGCGGGCGTCGGCAGTCAGTAAATCAGGGATGGGCAGGGTGGGTCTGTCGGCGGCGAATGCGGCGCGGCTCCATAAAGGTAATGCGCTGGCAGCCCCCAGTACGGCTGAATATTTCAAAAAATCACGACGTTGCATGTTCATTCCTTTTTTCCGTGCAGGCGATATTTTGAGCTTAAACCCTCCCCTTGGGAGAAGGTCAAGTAAAGCGGCAATAATAAAGGTCGTCGCGCTGGTATCAAGTATGCTAACGTTTAATTTCCGTGACGCAGTGGTAAAAGCAATGAAGACGTTTTTCAGGACAATTTTGTTCGCCAGCCTGGTGGCGATGAGTGCGAACAGTTATGCGCTGAGTGAAAACGAAGCGGAAGATATGGCCGATCTGACGGCAGTTTTTGTTTTCCTGAAAAACGATTGTGGATACCAGAATTTACCCAACGGGCAGATTCGTCGCGCACTGGTTTTTTTTGCCCAGCAAAACCAATGGGATCTCAGCAACTACGATAGCTTTGACATGAAGGCGCTCGGTGAAGACAGTTACCGCGATTTAAGCGGCATTGGCATTCCTGTCGCGAAAAAATGCAAAGCGCTGGCCCGCGATTCGCTGAGCCTGCTCGCCTACGTGAAGTAACCCTTCCCGACGCCCCTTTGTTGCAATGATGGCCGTGCATGCGCGGTCGTTGTTGGCTATGATGTTGCGCCCATTTTGCGTGGGTGTAATGGATGTTAACAGAGGAGGTATCAGCCTGTGACCGATAACACCTTGTGGCATGAAACGCTGCATGACCAGTTTGGTCAGTACTTTGCCGTTGATAACGTGCTTTATCATGAGAAGACCGATCATCAGGATCTGATCATTTTCGAGAACGCTGCCTTCGGGCGCGTCATGGCGCTGGACGGCGTGGTGCAAACCACCGAGCGCGATGAGTTCATCTATCACGAAATGATGACCCATGTGCCGCTGCTGGCGCACGGGCACGCGAAACACGTGCTGATTATCGGCGGCGGCGACGGCGCAATGCTGCGCGAAGTCTCCCGCCATAAAACCGTCGAGAGTATCACGATGGTCGAGATCGACGCCGGCGTGGTCTCTTTCTGTCGCCAGTACCTGCCAAATCATAATGCGGGCAGCTACGACGATCCGCGTTTTACGCTGGTGATCGACGACGGCGTTAATTTTGTTAATCAGACAAGCCAGACCTTCGATGTGATCATCTCCGACTGCACCGATCCCATTGGGCCGGGCGCGACGCTCTTCACCTCGTCCTTCTACGAAGGCTGCAAACGCTGCCTGAACCCTGGCGGGATTTTCGTGGCACAGAACGGCGTCTGTTTCCTGCAGCAGGACGAAGCCCTCGACAGCCATCGCAAGCTGAGCACCTATTTTGGTGACGTCAGCTTCTATCAGGCGGCGATCCCGACCTACTACGGCGGCATCATGACCTTTGCCTGGGCGACGGATAACGGGGCGCTACGCCATCTGTCGACCGAGATAATCCAGGCACGCTTCCATCAGGCAGGCCTGAAATGCCGCTACTATAATCCGGCAGTCCACACGGCGGCCTTTGCCCTGCCACAATATCTGCAAGACGCGCTGTCCTCTAAGGGGGTGAACTAAATTGAAAAAGCTGAAACTGCATGGCTTTAACAACCTGACCAAAAGCCTGAGTTTTTGTATTTACGATATCTGCTACGTGAAAACAGCGGAGGAGCGCGATGGTTATATCGCCTATATCGATGAACTCTACAATGCCAACCGCCTGACCGAGATCCTGTCAGAAACCTGCTCCATCATCGGGGCCAATATCCTGAACATTGCGCGTCAGGACTATGAACCGCAGGGTGCCAGCGTCACAATCCTCGTGAGCGAAGAGCCGATCGACCCGCAGCTTATCGATCCCACCGAGCACCCTGGCCCGCTGCCCGAGGCGGTGGTCGCCCATCTCGATAAGAGCCATATCTGCGTGCACACCTATCCTGAAAGCCACCCGGAAGGCGGGCTGTGTACCTTCCGCGCTGACATCGAGGTCTCCACCTGTGGGGTGATTTCACCGCTGAATGCGCTGAACTATCTCATCCACCAGCTGGAATCCGATATTGTCACCGTGGACTATCGCGTGCGCGGTTTCACCCGTGATATCAACGGCATGAAGCATTTTATCGATCATGAGATCAATTCAATTCAGAACTTTATGTCCGAGGACATGAAGGCGCTGTATGACATGATGGATGTGAACGTCTACCAGGAAAACATCTTCCACACCAAGATGTTACTGAAGGAATTCGACCTGAAGCATTACATGTTCCATACCAGGCCAGAAGATTTAAGCGAAGAGGAGCGGAAGGAAATTACCGACCTGCTCTGGAAAGAGATGCGCGAAATCTACTACGGCCGCAATATTCCGGCCGTGTAAAGCGCACGGGGAGCAAGGAAGCTCCGCTGATTTACTTCTGTTTCATGAAATCACGGTACGCCGCTACCACCTGCAAAAAGTCCTCCACGCCGCACAGCGACAGGCTCTCTTCGTCGTAGTAGCTCATCCCCTCTTCCATCTCATCGCCTGAAAACTCAAGCTGATTGGCGCGCACCATGACCTCTTCCCCGTCCATCCAGAGGGTGTATTCATGTCCGACGCGCTGCCAGGATCGCTCGCTGCCTTTTACGGTTTGCGCAGCGTCTTCGACTTCGTCGAGCAGGGCGAGATTCTCTTTCACTTCTTCGTTAAACCAATGCCCGACCACCTCGTGGCCCATCGACATACGCACTTTCACCACTCCGGTGATATCGCGCAGAAATTCGTAATCCATGGTGTTTTCCTCTGCAGAGCCATTGGCGTAATTATCGCAGATAGAGAGGAGATAAAAAGCGGGACGGGTGTCAGGAGTGGAAAATAAAAAACCCCGCGGGCAAAACGCGGGGTTTTATTGTCTTGCAGGCCGGGCAGCGCGGTGTCGCCCGGTAACATCTTACACGGCAGTCTGGAAGATCACGCCGTCGGCTTTCTCGGTGTACTGAGAGAGCTTGTCGAAGTTCAGATAGCGATAGGTATCCACCGCCGTCTTATCAACCTGAGCAACGAAGGTCTGGTACTCTTCCGGCGTCGGCAGTTTGCCGATCAGCGCCGCAACAGCCGCCAGCTCCGCAGAGGCCAGATAGACGTTCGCACCGGTCCCTAAACGGTTCGGGAAGTTACGGGTCGAGGTAGAGACTACCGTTGCACCGTCAGCCACACGCGCCTGGTTACCCATACACAGGGAACAGCCAGGGATTTCGATACGCGCACCGCTCTTACCAAAGACGCTGTAGTAGCCCTCTTCCGTCAGCTGTGCCGCATCCATACGCGTTGGCGGAGCGACCCACAGACGCGTTGGCAGCTGGCCTTTGTGGGTATCCAGCAGCTTACCGGCAGCGCGGAAGTGGCCGATGTTGGTCATGCAAGAGCCGATGAACACTTCGTCGATCTTATCGCCCTGCACGTCAGACAGCAGACGCGCATCGTCAGGATCGTTTGGTGCACACAGGATTGGCTCTTTGATATCCGCCAGATCGATGTCTATAACCGCCGCGTATTCCGCGTCAGCATCGGCTTCGAGCAGTTGCGGATCGGCCAGCCATTTTTCCATACCCTGAACGCGACGCTCGAGGGTGCGACGATCGCCGTAACCTTCTGCGATCATCCACTTCAGCAACACGATGTTAGAGCTGAGATACTCAACGATCGGCTCTTTGTTCAGCTTGATGGTACAGCCTGCCGCAGAACGCTCGGCAGAGGCATCCGTCAGCTCAAACGCCTGCTCAACTTTCAGATCCGGCAGACCTTCGATCTCCAGAATGCGGCCTGAGAAGATGTTTTTCTTCCCTTTCTTCTCAACGGTCAGCAGGCCCTGTTTGATCGCGTACAGCGGGATCGCATGCACCAGATCGCGTAGGGTGATTCCCGGCTGCATTTTGCCTTTGAAGCGCACCAGAACGGATTCCGGCATGTCCAGCGGCATCACGCCTGTTGCGGCAGCAAACGCCACCAGGCCAGAGCCTGCCGGGAAGGAGATGCCGATCGGGAAGCGGGTGTGGGAGTCACCACCGGTACCCACGGTATCCGGCAGCAGCATGCGGTTCAGCCAGGAGTGGATAACGCCATCGCCTGGGCGCAGCGATACGCCGCCACGGTTCATGATGAAGTCTGGCAGCGTGTGGTGTGTGGTCACGTCTACCGGCTTCGGATAGGCAGCCGTGTGGCAGAAGGACTGCATCACCAGGTCGGATGAGAAGCCCAGACACGCCAGGTCTTTCAGCTCATCACGGGTCATTGGACCGGTGGTGTCCTGAGAACCGACGGAGGTCATTTTAGGTTCGCAGTACGCGCCCGGACGAACACCCGTCACGCCGCACGCGCGGCCAACCATTTTCTGAGCCAGGGAGTAGCCGCGAGTGCTCTCCGCCACGTCTTTCGCCTGACGGAACACATCGCTGTGCGGCAGGCCCAGCGCTTCACGCGCTTTGGTGGTCAGGCCACGACCGATGATCAGCGGAATACGGCCACCGGCGCGGACTTCGTCGATCAGCACGTCGGTTTTCAGCTCGAAGCTGGCCAGCAGTTCGCCGGTTTCATGGTTGCGGACTTCGCCTTTGAACGGATAAACGTCAATCACGTCACCCATGTTCAGGTCGCTCACATCCACTTCGATCGGCAGTGCGCCCGCATCTTCCATCGTGTTAAAGAAGATAGGTGCAATTTTGCCGCCGAGACACAGACCGCCGCCGCGCTTGTTCGGGACATGAGGGATGTCATCGCCCATGAACCACAGCACAGAGTTGGTTGCGGATTTACGCGAAGAACCGGTACCGACCACGTCACCGACATACGCCAGCGGGAAGCCTTTCTTATTTAATTCTTCGATCTGTTTGATCGGGCCGACAACGCCCGGCTGATCGGGATTAATGCCTTCGCGGGCGTTTTTCAGCATCGCCAGGGCGTGCAGTGGGATATCCGGGCGGGACCAGGCATCCGGGGCCGGAGACAGGTCATCGGTGTTGGTTTCGCCGGTCACTTTGAAGACCGTAACGGTAATTTTTTCAGCAAGCTGAGGACGGTTCAGGAACCATTCGGCATCAGCCCAGGATTGCATCACCTGTTTCGCATAGACGTTGCCTGCTTTCGCCTTCTCTTCCACATCGTAGAAGTTATCAAACATCAGCAGCGTTTGTGCCAGCGCTTTTGCGGCAATCGGTGCCAGCGCGTCGCTGTCCAGTGCATCAATTAACGGATGGATGTTGTAGCCGCCCTGCATGGTGCCGAGCAGTTCAATCGCTTTTTCAGGAGTAACCAGTGGGGAGGTTGCTTCGCCTTTGGCAACGGCAGCAAGGAATCCGGCTTTCACATACGCGGCTTCATCGACGCCTGGCGGAACACGGTTGATCAACAGATCTAACAGGAATTCTTCTTCGCCCGCAGGCGGATTCTTCAGCAGCTCGACGAGGCCGGCCATCTGGGTTGCATCTAAGGGTTTCGGTACAATTCCCTCGGCGGCACGTTCTGCTACGTGCTTACGGTATTCTTCTAGCACGACGGTTCTCCTCGCTCTCATTGTCATATGCGGTCGGCGTTCTCTTCACGCTCCTGTGAGACAGCAGTTTGTAGGGTAAATGCCCGATACCGCGTCGGGCAGCATAGCAGGATTTCTGCACAGTGTTAATCCGTTTACAAAAAAGCAACATTAAATAGTTTGCTGAATCGTTAAGGATGGTATAGCGCGCGGAGAGCGGGATTTTTCGGGCACAAAAAAACCGCCTTTCAGCGGTTTACTGCTGGCCGCTCGCAAGAGCGGTCTTCTGAATATCTCACGCCTTTTTCCCCATCGGATATAATTTGTGTAATAAATGCTCACACTCTTTATCCGGATACAGCGGGCCATTTCCCAACATTAATCAAAACCACAAAATACGGGTGAATATACTCGCGGCAACAAGAACGCTCATCGACACTGCTTACGCTGGAGTCACACTATGAAGTTGCCCTTTAAGCCACATCTGCTTGTCCTGCTGTGCAGTGCCGGGCTGTTAGCCGCATCCGGCGTCATGTATGTGAAAAGTCGAGCGCCCGAGACAGTTTCAACGCCTCCGCCCGCTGTGGCGCCCACCGCACCTCAGCCTGTTTCCCCGACACCCGCCCCGGTGGTCACCCCGACCTATACCGCCGCGCAAATCGATCAGTGGACCGCGCCCATCGCGCTCTACCCTGACGCACTGCTCTCACAGATCCTGATGGCCTCAACCTACCCGGCAAACGTGATTCAGGCCGCGCAGTGGTCGAAAGATAACCCTAAAATGCAGGGCGATGCCGCCATTCAGGCGGTGAGCAATCAGCCGTGGGACCCCAGCGTCAAATCCCTGGTGGCCTTCCCTCAGCTGATGTCCCTGATGGGAGAAAACCCGCCATGGATTCAAAGCCTCGGCGATGCGTTTTTGGCTCAGCCGAAAGATGTGATGGACTCCGTCCAGCGTCTGCGGCTCCTGGCCCAGGAGACGGGCGCGCTGCAGTCCACGCCACAGCAAACGGTCACCAGCGTGAAGAAAATGGCCCCGGCTGCCAGCAAAGCGTCCGGCTCAGCGTCAACGACCGCTGCCACGGCGACCAGTCCAACGGTGATTAAAATCGAGTCAGCCGATCCGCAGGTGGTTTACGTCCCGACCTACAATCCCAACACGGTTTACGGCACCTGGCCCAGCGCCAGCTATCCACCGGTTTATCTGCCCCCTTCCCCTGGCGAGCAGTTTACCAATAGCCTGGTGAAAGGCCTTGGGTTTAGCCTTGGGGTCGCCACGACTTACGCGATTTTCAGCAATATCGACTGGGACGATGACGACGATTATCACCATCATGATCACGATGACTACGATCACCACAACGGCGGCTATAACCGCAATGGTGATAACAACATCAATATTAACGTGGATAATTTCAACAAAATCAGCGGACAGCGCCTGACGGATAACAACCGCACCTGGCAGCATAATCCGGCCTATCGCGAAGGCGTTCCGTATCCGAATAATCAGCTGAACAACCGCTTCCACTCGACGAATAGCGCAACCGGTCTGAGTGCCACTCAGCATCAACCGGTCAATCGCGACAGCCAGCGTCAGGCGGCGATGGCGCAGGTGCAGCAATCGACCGGGAAAACCCTTTCACAAACCCAGCGCCCGGCAACCAAAGACGTGCAGCGTCAGGCGGCTAACAATCAGCTGAAACAGATCTCCCAGCGTAATAACTATCGCGGGTACGACACCAGTAAACCGAACACCGCCCAGCGATCGAATAACAAAGCGAAGCGCGAGAATCATCAGAATTTGTCACAGCGACAGGATCGACCGGCCTCACAGCCAACCCGCCAGCGAAATACGCAACCGCGAGCCAATGCGTTAAGCGGCAACGATAGCCGCTCAGCCAACTGGCAGGCGCAGCAACAGCGCGGGGCGCAAAGCCGTCAGTTCACCGCGCAGCACCAGAATCGTCAGCAGCCACGGCAAATGCCGGCAGGCCGCAGCGAACACCGTGAATTCCGTCACCGCTAAGGGAATCGAAATGAAAACGAAATTACTCAGTGGGATGATGTTGTTCATGGTCTCAACCTTCACCCTCGCACAGCAGCATTTTGCCACGCCGGACGAGGCGACCAGCGCACTGGCAAAAGCCATCAGCGGGCAAAACGAAGCCGAGATGAAAAATCTGCTCGGCGATGACTGGCGTGATTTTCTGCCGCCGGAGGGCGTCGATCCGGAGGCGGTCGACCGTTTTCTGCGCGACTGGAAAGTCAGCCACCACACGGTGATCAACGGCGATGTGGCGCATCTCAACGTGGGCGACAGCGACTGGCAATTGCCTATCCCAGCGGTGAAACGCGCCGCTGGCTGGCAGTTTGATATGCAAAAAGCCGCCGAGGAGATCCTGACACGGGAGATCGGCCGCAACGAGCTGGCCGCTATTGAAGCGCTCCACGCCTATGTGGATGCACAGAAGAGCTACTTCGCTCTAAACCATCGCTATGCGAAAAAAGTGATCAGCGCTGAAGGGAAAAAAGACGGTTTATACTGGCCAGCCGCGCCGGGTGAAGCGCCCAGCCCGCTAGGGCCAGCATTCAGCCCGCAGGTGCCGGGGACCGGTTATCACGGCTATCACTTCCGCATTCTGCCGGATAAAGACAACGGCTTTGCGATGATCGCCTGGCCCGTCAGCTACGGGCAGACTGGCGTGATGAGTTTTGTGGTGAACGGTGATGATCAGGTGTATCAGACAAACCTGGGAAATGAAACGCAGAAGAAAGCGAAAGCGATAACGGCTTATCATCCTGACAAAGAGTGGCAGCCCGTTGCGCCGTAAATAAAAAAAGCCGCTCAGTTGAGCGGCTTTTTACGGTTCGAGAGATTACTTCTTCTTGGCTTTCGCGTTTGGCAGGTCGGTGATGCTACCTTCAAACACTTCTGCAGCCAGGCCCACGGACTCGTGCAGAGTCGGGTGCGCGTGGATGGTCAGCGCGATGTCTTCAGCGTCACAGCCCATTTCGATAGCCAGACCGATCTCACCCAGCAGCTCGCCGCCGTTGGTACCGACTATCGCACCACCGATCACACGGTGAGTCTCTTTGTCGAAGATCAGTTTGGTCACGCCATCAGCGCAATCGGAAGCGATCGCACGGCCAGAAGCTGCCCACGGGAAGGTGGCGGTTTCGTAGCTGATGCCTTTCTCTTTCGCTTCTTTCTCGGTCAGACCGACCCAGGCAACTTCCGGCTCGGTGTATGCGATTGATGGAATGACTTTCGGGTCGAAGTAGTGTTTCATGCCCGCGATAACTTCAGCGGCAACGTGACCTTCGTGAACACCTTTGTGCGCCAGCATTGGCTGACCGACGATATCGCCGATAGCAAAGATGTGCGGCACGTTGGTACGCAGCTGTTTGTCCACACGGATAAAGCCACGGTCGTCCACTTCAACGCCAGCAGCGCCTGCATCGAGGTTTTTACCGTTTGGCACACGGCCAATCGCTACCAGTACGGCGTCGTAACGCTGCGCTTCAGCAGGGGCTTTTTTGCCTTCCATGGAAACGTAAATACCGTCTTCTTTTGCTTCCACGGCAGTGACTTTGGTTTCCAGCATCAGGTTGAATTTCTTGCTGATGCGTTTGGTGAAGACTTTAACGATATCTTTATCGGCAGCCGGGATAACCTGGTCGAACATCTCAACCACGTCAATCTCTGAACCCAGCGCATGGTATACGGTACCCATTTCCAGACCGATGATACCGCCACCCATAACCAGCAGGCGTTTTGGTACGGTTTTCAGTTCCAGTGCGTCGGTGGAATCCCACACGCGAGGATCTTCATGCGGAATGAACGGGAGTTCGATCGGACGGGAGCCCGCCGCGATGATCGCGTTGTCGAAGTTGATCACGGTTTTGCCGTTCTCGCCTTCCACTTCCAGGGTGTTAGCCCCGGTGAATTTACCCAGACCGTTGACCACTTTCACTTTACGGCCTTTGGCCATACCCGCCAGACCGCCGGTCAGCTGAGTGATCACTTTCTCTTTCCAGGTACGAATCTTGTCGATATCGGTTTTCGGCTCGCCGAAGACGATACCGTGGTCAGCCAGTGCTTTGGCTTCTTCGATAACTTTTGCAACGTGCAGCAGTGCTTTAGAAGGGATACAGCCGACGTTCAGACAAACACCGCCGAGGGTGTTGTAACGTTCTACGATAACGGTTTCCAGACCTAAATCAGCGCAACGGAAGGCAGCAGAGTAACCTGCCGGGCCTGCCCCAAGTACCACGACCTGAGTTTTGATTTCAGTACTCATCATGACCTCTTATTGATTTCCGGCGGTCCAGGTACTTGTCGCCCTTCATCCACCGGGACGTTCTATCCGCCCGTATTTTACAAAATTGTTAACAATTTTGAAACAACAAACGGCTCATGAATTCTTGTCTTTACCAATAACCTCACAATTTTCATGAGATTACAAGACAAAAAGCCGGCCGACTGGCCGGCTTTTGCGATTACATCACCAGGCGGCGAATATCGCTCAGGGTGTTATTGATGATGGTAATGAAGCGCGCACCATCAGCACCGTCGATCACGCGGTGGTCGAAGGAGAGAGAGATTGGCATCATCAGACGCGGCACAAACTCTTTACCATTCCACACTGGTTCCATCGCGGACTTGGACACACCGAGGATCGCCACTTCCGGCGCGTTAACAATCGGCGCGAAGTGGGTAGTACCCAGGCCGCCGATGCTGGAGATAGTGAAGCAACCGCCCTGCATTTCGCCGGCAGTCAGCTTACCATCACGCGCTTTCTTGGAGATCACCGTCAGTTCACGGGACAGCTCAGTGATGCTCTTCTTGTTCACGTCTTTGAAGACCGGAACAACCAGACCATTTGGCGTATCTACCGCAACACCGATGTTGATGTATTTCTTCAGCGTCAGACGCTGCGCATCTTCAGACAGGGAGCTGTTGAAACGTGGCATCTGCTCAAGAGCTGCCGCAACAGCTTTCATGATGAAGACTACTGGGGTGAATTTCACGTCCAGTTTACGTTTCTCGGCTTCGGCGTTCTGCTGTTTACGGAACGCTTCCAGATCGGTGATATCGGTTTTGTCGAAGTGAGTAACGTGCGGGATCATCACCCAGTTACGGCTCAGGTTAGCACCAGAGATTTTCTGGATACGGCCCAGTTCCACTTCTTCGATTTCGCCAAACTTGCTGAAGTCCACTTTCGGCCATGGCAGCATGCCCGGAATACCGCCACCGGCAGCAGCAGCTGGTGCCGCTTCAGCGCGTTTCACAGCTTCTTTCACGTAAGTCTGAACGTCTTCGCGCAGGATACGACCTTTACGGCCCGTCCCTTTCACTTTCGCCAGATTCACGCTGAATTCGCGCGCCAGGCGACGAATCAGCGGAGTCGCGTGAACGTACGCGTCGTTCTCAGCAAACTCAGATTTGCCTTCTGCTTTCGCGGCCGGTGCAGCGGCTTTCGCAGCAGGCGCCGGAGCGGCAGCAGCAGGTGCTGGCGCAGCAGCCGGAGCCGCAGCAGGCGCAGCGCCTTCTACTTCGAAGACCATGATCAGAGAGCCGGTAGACACTTTGTCGCCGGTGCTGATTTTGATTTCTTTAACGGTACCTGCGAACGGAGCCGGGACTTCCATAGAGGCTTTGTCGCCCTCTACGGTGATCAGTGACTGCTCAGCGGCAACTTTGTCGCCCACTTTCACCATCACTTCAGTCACTTCAACTTCGTCACCGCCGATATCCGGAACGTTAACGTCTTTCGCGCCAGACGCTGCTGGTGCAGCAGCCGCCGCCGGAGCAGCCGCCTGTGCTGGAGCCGCAGCCGGTGCAGCACCCGCCACTTCGAAGACCATAATCAGGGAGCCGGTAGACACTTTGTCGCCGGTGTTGATTTTGATCTCTTTTACCACGCCCGCGAACGGAGCCGGGACTTCCATAGAGGCTTTGTCGCCTTCTACGGTGATCAGGGATTGTTCAGCAGCAACGGTGTCGCCCACTTTCACCATGATCTCAGTCACTTCAACTTCGTCGCCGCCGATGTCAGGCACGTTAACGTCTTTTGCAGCTGCAGCCGCTGGTGCAGCCGCCGGGGCCGCTGCTTCTTTCTTCTCTTCCTGCGCAGGTGCAGCAGCTGCTGCACCGTCGGCGGAATCGAAAATCATGATCAGTTTGCCAGTCTCGGTTTTATCGCCAACAGAGACTTTGATCTCTTTAACGATGCCAGCCTGAGGAGACGGGACTTCCATAGAGGCTTTATCGCCTTCTACGGTGATCAGCGACTGTTCAGCTTCAACTTTGTCGCCTACTTTGACCAGGATCTCGGTGATTTCAACTTCATCAGCCCCGATGTCCGGTACATTGATTTCGATAGCCATTATTCTTTTACCTCTTACGCCAGACGCGGGTTAACTTTATCTGCATCGATGTTGAATTTGGTGATTGCTTCCGCAACCACTTTCTTATCGATTTCGCCACGTTTAGCCAGTTCGCCCAGCGCTGCAACGACCACGTAAGAAGAGTCAACTTCGAAGTGGTGACGCAGGTTTTCGCGGCTGTCAGAGCGACCGAAGCCGTCGGTACCCAGTACGCGGTAATCATCAGCCGGTACATAAGTACGAACCTGCTCGGCGAACAGTTTCATATAGTCAGTAGATGCGACTGCCGGAGCGTCGTTCATCACCTGAGCGATGTACGGTACGCGTGGCGTTTCCATTGGGTGCAGCATGTTCCAGCGCTCACAATCCTGGCCATCACGTGCCAGTTCAGTGAAGGATGTTACGCTGTACACGTCAGAGCCAACGCCGTAGTCGTTCGCCAGGATCTGCGCTGCTTCACGTACGTGACGCAGGATAGAACCGGAGCCCAGCAGCTGAACTTTACCTTTGCTACCCGCGATGGTTTCGAGTTTGTAGATACCTTTACGGATACCTTCCTCGGCACCTGCTGGCATAGCCGGCATGTGGTAGTTTTCGTTCAGAGTGGTGATGTAGTAGTAAATGTTCTCTTGCGCTTCACCGTACATACGAACCAGACCGTCATGCATGATGACTGCCACTTCGTACGCGTAAGACGGGTCATAAGAGATACAGTTCGGGATAGTCAGAGACTGAATGTGGCTGTGACCATCTTCGTGCTGCAGACCTTCACCGTTCAGAGTCGTACGACCGGAAGTACCACCGACCAGGAAGCCGCGAGCCTGTTGGTCGCCAGCCTGCCAGCACAGGTCACCGATACGCTGGAAACCGAACATGGAGTAGTAGATGTAGAACGGAATCATCGGCAGGTTGTTGGTGCTGTAAGAGGTCGCAGCAGCCAGCCAGGATGCGCCTGCGCCCAGCTCGTTGATCCCTTCCTGCAGAATCTGGCCTTTCTCGTCTTCTTTGTAGTATGCAACCTGCTCACGGTCCTGCGGGGTGTACTGCTGGCCGTTCGGGCTGTAAATACCGATCTGACGGAACAGACCTTCCATACCGAAGGTACGCGCTTCATCGGCGATGATTGGAACCAGGCGGTCTTTGATCGACTTGTTCTTCAGCATCACGTTCAGGGCACGAACGAACGCGATAGTGGTAGAGATCTCTTTGTTCTGCTCTTCCAGCAGCTGGGAGAAGTCTTCCAGAACCGGCAGTTCCAGTTTCTCAGTGAAGTTCACCTGACGGGACGGCAGGTAGCCGTTCAGTTTCTGACGCTGTGCGTGCAGGTAGGTGTGTTCTTCAGAACCTTCCGGGAAGGTGATGTAAGAGAGGTTTTCAACCTGCTCGTCGGTGACAGGAACGTTGAAGCGGTCGCGGATATAACGCACGCCGTCCATGTTCATTTTCTTCACCTGGTGCGCAATGTTTTTACCTTCGGCGGTGTCACCCATGCCATAACCTTTGATGGTATGAGCCAGGATAACTGTTGCTTTGCCTTTGGTTTCTTGCGCGTTTTTCAGTGCTGCATAGACTTTCTTCGGATCGTGGCCGCCACGGTTCAGAGCCCAGATCTGATCGTCAGACCAGTCTGCAACCAGCGCTGCGGTTTCAGGGTATTTACCGAAGAAGTGCTCACGAACGTAGGCACCGTTTTTGGATTTGAAGGTCTGATAGTCGCCGTCAACGGTTTCGTTCATCAGCTGAATCAGTTTACCGCTGGTATCTTTACGCAGCAGCTCATCCCAACGACCGCCCCACATCACTTTAACGACGTTCCAGCCAGCACCGCTGAAGATGCCTTCCAGTTCGTTGATGATCTTGCCGTTGCCGGTTACCGGACCATCCAGACGCTGCAGGTTACAGTTGATGATGAAGCACAGGTTGTCCAGTTTCTCACGGGTAGCGATGGTGATCGCACCTTTAGATTCTGGCTCATCCATCTCGCCGTCGCCCAGGAAGGCGTAAACGGTCTGCTGAGAGGTATCTTTCAGGCCACGGTGTTCCAGATATTTCAGGAATTTAGCCTGGTAAATCGCACCGATTGGACCCAGACCCATAGAAACGGTCGGGAACTGCCAGAACTCAGGCATCAGTTTAGGGTGCGGGTAAGAAGACAGACCTTTACCGTGAACTTCCTGACGGAAGTTGTTCATCTGCTCTTCAGTCAGACGACCTTCCAGGAACGCACGTGCGTAAACGCCCGGAGAGATGTGGCCCTGGAAGTAAACCAGGTCGCCGCCGTCTTTCTCGGTGCGTGCGCGGAAGAAGTGGTTAAAGCACACTTCATAAACGGTCGCAGAAGACTGGAAGGAAGCCATGTGGCCGCCCAGCTCCAGGTCTTTCTTGGATGCGCGCAGAACGGTCATGATCGCGTTCCAGCGAATTGCAGAACGGATACGACGTTCCAGATCCAGATTGCCCGGGTATTCCGGTTCGTCTTCGACGGCAATCGTGTTTACGTAGTTGCTAGCCCCTGCACCTGAAGCTACTTTCACGCCACCTTTACGGGCTTCTGAAAGCAGCTGATCAATCAGATACTGAGCGCGCTCAACACCTTCTTCACGGATGACCGATTCGATCGCCTGTAGCCAGTCGCGAGTTTCGATCGGATCCACGTCATTTTGGAGACGTTCTGACATGGGGGTATTCCTTATCTATCTAATACGTTGATTTGTCTGGAACCTGTCCCATTGTGCTCTCAGCAAAGAACACAATAAGACAGGTTCTGCGTTTAGTTGCCGCGCTCTAAAAAAACTCTGGCGCTTAATCCTTTCGTTGCTGTATGCGGCGGAGTGAACGTTCTCTACGACTCTGTTCACGGCTGCGGTCCAGCAAGATTTCCTCAATGAAAGCCAGGTGACGGTGCGACGCTTCACGCGCCTGCTCCGGTTCCCCGGCCATTATCGCCTCGAATACACGGGTGCGATGATTGCTGACCAGCGGGAGCATCTCCCGGCGGGCGTACAACAATTCAAAATTTTGTCGAACATTCTGGGCCAGCATCGGCTCCATACAGCGAAGCAGGTGGAGAAGCACGACATTGTGCGCTGCTTCGGTGACGGCAATTTGATACTGGACGACGGCATTGGACTCGGCGTCGAGATCGCCTGACTGCTGTGCCCGTTCAATGGCCTGATGCAGCTCGCGAATACGCACGCGATCTTCATCATTGCTGCGCAGGGCCGCGTAATAAGCAGCGATACCTTCAAGCGCGTGACGGGTTTCAAGCAGGTCAAACTGGGATTCTGGGTGGTCAGACAAAAGCTCGACCAGCGGATCGCTGAAGCTCTGCCACAGGCTATTTTGCACAAACGTTCCACCGCCCTGACGACGAAGCAGCAAGCCCTTCGCTTCGAGACGTTGAATCGCCTCACGCAGAGAGGGACGGGAAACGTCGAACTGTTTTGCCAGCTCGCGTTCAGGCGGGAGTTTTTCACCGGGGCGCAGAGTCCCTTCGAGGATTAAAAACTCCAGCTGCTGCTCTATCACATCCGATAGTTTTGGTTGGCGAATTTTGCTGTAGGCCATATTCCCTGTCTTACGCCTTTTTGCCCGGAGTAAATTGGTCTTACCAATTTCATGTTCGTATCGCTAAAGTAACAAAGTATTCACCTTCTGTCCATATTGGTTTTGATTGAAATCAGTAAACCCTGCACATTTTAACAACCTTACAGAAATAACGTTTCAGAAATGTAACTTTGCACAAATGAACTGGTTACCACTAAAAAGGTAGTTTTAACCTTATTGAAACGAGGGGATTTGCAATCTGAAGCGATTCAACAAGGTAAATAATGAAAATTCGCCCACTTATGGAGCATTTTTATTCTATAGATGGGGTGAGGGAGCGACGCGCACGCATTTACAAATGCTTTCTTTTTATTCAAGCGATCGACATCCCTTCATAAAGCAGGTGCATTCGCTGGCGCTTACCACTATTCTTGCGTCAACGGAAGCCATCTCCGCTTTTTTCGGTCAACTTCACCGTAAAGAAATAAATACAGAAAATGGACTTTCATAATTACACACGCCCGAGCGTGAACATAACAACCACACACGAGGTTTCAAATGGAAGCTCAACAGCATGGCGATCAGCTAAAGCGCGGCCTTAAAAACCGCCATATACAGCTCATCGCGTTGGGTGGCGCTATCGGTACCGGCCTGTTTCTGGGCAGCGCATCCGTCATTCAGTCGGCAGGTCCGGGGATTATTCTGGGCTATGCCATCGCGGGCTTTATCGCCTTCCTTATTATGCGCCAGCTCGGTGAAATGGTGGTTGAAGAGCCTGTAGCCGGCTCCTTCAGCCACTTTGCCTATAAGTACTGGGGCGGCTTTGCCGGTTTCGCGTCGGGCTGGAACTACTGGGTCCTGTACGTTCTGGTTGCCATGGCTGAGCTGACCGCCGTCGGGAAATACATCCAGTTCTGGTATCCGGAGATCCCAACCTGGGCATCAGCAGCGGCTTTCTTCGTGATCATCAACGCCATCAACCTGACCAACGTCAAAGTGTTTGGTGAGATGGAGTTCTGGTTCGCGATTATCAAAGTGATCGCGGTTGTGGCGATGATCATCTTCGGCGGCTGGCTGCTGTTCAGCGGCAACGGTGGCCCGCAGGCGACCGTACGCAACCTGTGGGAACAAGGCGGGTTCTTGCCTCACGGCATGACCGGGCTGGTAATGATGATGGCGATCATTATGTTCTCGTTTGGTGGGCTTGAGCTGGTGGGGATTACCGCCGCCGAAGCCGATAACCCTGAGCAGAGCATCCCGAAAGCCACCAACCAGGTTATCTACCGTATTCTAATCTTCTATGTGGGTTCACTGGCGGTTCTGCTCTCCCTGCTGCCGTGGACGCGCGTCACCGCTGACACCAGCCCGTTTGTCCTGATCTTCCATGAACTGGGCGATACCTTCGTGGCAAACGCGCTGAACATCGTGGTGCTGACCGCGGCGCTGTCCGTCTATAACAGCTGCGTCTACTGCAACAGCCGTATGCTGTTCGGTCTGGCACAGCAGGGTAACGCTCCGAAAGCCCTGCTGAACGTCGACAAACGCGGCGTGCCGGTGAACTCCATTATGGTGTCCGCAGTGGTGACCGCCCTGTGCGTGCTGATTAACTATCTGGCACCGGAATCTGCATTCGGTCTGCTGATGGCGCTGGTCGTGTCCGCACTGGTGATCAACTGGGCGATGATTAGCCTGGCGCACATTAAGTTCCGCCGCGCGAAACAGCAGCAAGGCGTGAAAACGCGCTTCCCTGCCCTGTTCTATCCGCTGGGAAACTGGGTGTGCCTGATCTTTATGGCGGCGGTGCTGGTGATCATGCTGATGACCCCTGGCATGGCGATCTCCGTGTATCTCATTCCTGTGTGGATTGTGATCCTCGGCGTGGGCTATCTGTTTAAACAGAAAAATGCCAAAACCGTAAAAGCGCATTAATCTCTTCTCGCTCTGTGCCGAATGCGGCACAGAGCGTGTTACCTGCCTCACAAATTCTCACCAACAGCCAAATCATCCATATCACCGCCCTGATACTGCAACGCAAATATTCATTTGCCAGCGAATAATTCTCTCCATACCGAAACCCGGAGAGCTGTCGATGGATAACAATAAACTGTCTGTAAAAGAAAAGATCGGCTATGGCATGGGCGACGCGGGATGTAACATCATCTTCGGCGCCATTATGTTGTTTGTTAACTACTTTTATACGGATATCTTTGGGCTCGCCCCCGCTCTGGTAGGGGTGCTATTGCTGTCAGTGAGGGTGATTGACGCCATCACAGACCCTATCATGGGAGCCATTGCCGACCGTACCCGCAGTAAATATGGGCGATTTCGTCCATGGCTGCTGTGGATCGCCTTCCCGTATGCCCTGTTCAGTATTCTGATGTTCACCACACCAGAGTGGACGTACAACAGCAAAGTTATCTATGCGTTTGTCACCTATTTCCTGCTGTCACTCACCTACACCGCAATCAATATCCCTTACTGCTCGCTGGGCGGGGTAATCACTAACGACCCGAAAGAGCGCGTGGCCTGCCAGTCGTATCGCTTTGTCATGGTAGGGATTGCGACGCTGCTGCTCTCCTTAACCCTGCTGCCGATGGTGGAGTATTTTGGCGGTGATAACAAAGCCAAAGGCTATCAAATGGCGATGACCGTGCTGGCGCTGATTGGCACCTGCATGTTCCTGTTTAGTTTCTCAACCGTACGGGAACGTATTCGCCCTGCCGTACAGACGAATGACGAACTGAAAAACGATCTCAAGGATGTGTGGAAGAACGATCAGTGGGTGCGCATTCTGCTGCTGACGATCTGTAACGTCTGCCCTGGCTTTATTCGCATGGCGGCGACCATGTACTACGTCACCTGGGTAATGGGACAGAGCACCCATTTCGCCACGCTGTTTATCAGTCTCGGCGTGGTGGGCATGATGCTCGGTAGCATCCTCGCCAAACCCCTGACCGACCGCTGGTGTAAGCTGAAAGTCTTCTTCTGGACTAATATCGCCCTGGCCATTTTCTCCAGCGCGTTCTACTTCTTCGATCCAAAAGCCACCACCACCATCGTGGTGCTCTACTTCCTGCTCAACGTGTTGCATCAGATCCCTTCCCCGCTGCACTGGTCGCTGATGGCCGACGTGGACGACTACGGCGAGTGGAAAACCGGTAAACGCATCACCGGGATCAGCTTCTCCGGCAACATTTTCTTCCTCAAGCTGGGTCTGGCGATTGCTGGTGCGATGGTCGGATTCTTGCTCTCCTGGTACGGTTACGATGCGGGAGCCAAAGCGCAAAGCGCCGATGCCATCAACGGGATCGTCCTGCTGTTCACCCTGATTCCGGGCGTCGGTTATCTGATCACCGCGGGTGTGGTTCGTCTGCTGAAGGTCGATCGTGAACTGATGAAGCAGATTCAGGAAGATCTGGAGAAACGCCGCATAAACTATCGCGAGCTGAATGATTACCAGGAACTCAAAGCCGCTGAAACCAAATAAGGAAAGCCCAATGCGTCACTGGCCCAATCCCTTTATCGAACAACGTGCCGATCCGTTTATTTTGCATCACGAGGGGCAGTACTACTTTATCGCTTCTGTGCCAGAGTACGACAGGCTGGCGATTCGCCGCGCCGACTCGCTGGAAGCGTTACGCCACGCACCCGAAGTGGTGGTCTGGCGTAAGCCAGAGAGCGGCCCGATGAGCGAGCTTATCTGGGCGCCGGAGCTGCATCACATCGACGGCAAATGGTACATCTACTTTGCCGCCGCGCACACGAAAGCGCTCGATCAGCTCAATATGTTCCAGCACCGGATGTACGCGCTGGAATGCGCCGATAGCGATCCACTGAACGGGAAATGGGTTGAAAAAGGGCAGATAACGACGCCGTTTGATACCTTTGCCCTCGATGCCACGACCTTTGTTCATCAGGGCAAACGCTGGTATCTGTGGGCACAAAAAGCGCCGGATATCTCAGGGAACTCTAATCTCTATCTCTGCGAGATGGAAAACCCGTGGACGCTGACGGGTGCGCCCGTCCTGCTCAGCAAACCCGAGTATGACTGGGAGTGCCGCGGATTCTGGGTCAACGAAGGCCCGGCGGTGCTGGAGCACGGAGACAGGCTGTTTATCAGCTACTCTGCCAGCGCGACGGATGAGAATTACTGCATGGGGCTGCTGTGGATTGATAAAAGCGCTGACCTGCGTAACCCCGCCAACTGGCATAAAGCGCCGCGCCCGGTGTTTACCACAAGCTATGAAAATCGTCAGTACGGACCTGGGCATAACAGCTTTACGCAAACGCCGGACGGCGAGGACGTGCTGGTGTATCACGCGCGCAACTACACCGAAATCGAGGGCGATCCGCTGTACGATCCGAACCGTCACACCCGCCTGAAGCTTGTCCACTGGAACGAAAACGGGATGCCAGAGTTTGGCATCCCGCCTGCGGATACTGAGTGAGACGTGCGGTGCGCTGGCTTACACCAGCGTACCGTAAATCGTCAGAAGCGCCACCAGAACCACAATCACAAATGAGGTTTTCTTCGCCATCGATACCGCCGCTTTCGGGGTTTCGACTTTGTCTGTGTGCGGCTCACGCGCCAGGGAGAACTGCGCCAGACGCGTCAGCACCTGATACTGAGAGGTATGTCGATCGGCCAGTGACGCAAACCAGGCCGGAAGCGCCTTCTCACCGTGACCAATAAGCGCATATACCACGCCGACCAGGCGAACCGGCAGCCAGTCCAGCACATGTAAAATCGCATCGATTCCTGACAGCAGACGCTCATGCGGCGTCAAATAGCGGGCAAGCCAGGTTTGCCAGGCGCGCAGGAACGCATATCCCATCAGGAACACCGGTCCCCATGGGCCGCCGACAACAAACCAGAACAGCGGCGCGAGATAATAGCGGAAGTTAATCCACAGCAGCGCATTTTGCAGCTCGCGCAGGTAATCGCGCTCGTTGCAGTCCGGCGGCACACCGTGGATGAGCGTCAATTCGCTTGCCATCGCGCCACGCGCGTGGCTGTCGTCTCGGGATGCGGCTTTCAGATAGGCGTGATAGTGCAACCGCACCTTTCCGGCACCGATGCACAGCACGCCGAGCAGGATCCACACCACCAGCAGCGGCACGTTGAAAAAGAGGCCATGCAGCGCACGCAGCAGCAGATACACCACGCACATTACCACCGCGGTCATCAGCAGGGTGCGCAGCATCGAGAAATGTTTAATCCGGCGGAACAGCACTTCCATCCGATGATCCAAATGCCAGTGTTCGCCCAGTTTGAACAACCGTTCAGCGATCATCACCAGCAGCATGGTAAACAACGTCATGTCATCTCCTTATCTGACGAAGCGGTAAGCATGGCGCGAAACCGGGACCAGTCAAACGCCGGACCAGGATCGGTTTTTCTCACTGGCGCAATATCGCTATGCCCGGTGATGTTATCAGCAATTCTTGGGTACAACGCGGTGAGTTCACGCGTCACCGCCACCAGCGCCTGATACTGCGCATCCGTGTAAGGCGTTGTGTCCGTCCCTTCCAGCTCAATACCAATCGAAAAATCGTTGCAGCGTTCACGCCCCTGGTACACCGACACCCCTGCATGCCATGCGCGTTTATCGAAAGGAACATACTGGACGATTTCACCGTCGCGGCGAATCAGACAATGAGCAGAAACGCGCAGGTGCGCAATCTCAGCAAAAAAAGGATGGGCATCGGGATCGATTGTTCCGGTGAATAATGCATCGATCCACGGACCACCAAATTCACCCGGCGGCAGGCTAATATTGTGGACTACCAGCAGTGAGGGCGTTTCATCCTCCGGGCGGCAATCATGGTGTGGCGACGGTACGTGCCGCGCATCAACCAGCCATCCATCTTGTAACTGCATGCTGGCTCTCCTTATATATGGTGCAGATTCTCGGTTCAGAGTAGCATGTTTCAATCTTATGATTCGTTACCAATTTGGAGTTTTATCATGCCGCCTCGCCGTTATAACCCCGACCACCGACGTGACGCGCTTCTGGAACGTATTAACCTCGATATCCCGGCAAGCGTCGCCCATGCGCTGCGCGAAGATCTGGGCGGCGAGGTCAATGCGGACAACGATATTACCGCACAATTATTGCCAAAAGAGACGCGCTCCCACGCGGTGATCATCACCCGCGAAGACGGCGTGTTCTGCGGCAAACGCTGGGTTGAGGAGGTCTTTACCCAGCTCGCCGGCGATGACGTTCAGATAACCTGGCATGTTCAGGATGGCGACAGCATTAGCGCCAATCAGCCCCTTTTTGAACTCGACGGCCCTTCCCGCGTGCTGTTAACGGGTGAGCGTACCGCGCTGAACTTCGTTCAGACATTATCCGGCGTCGCGAGCGCCGTTCGTCGCTACGTCGACCTGCTCGAAGGCACCAAAACCCAACTGCTGGATACCCGAAAAACGCTGCCCGGACTGCGTACGGCACTGAAATACGCGGTGCTGTGCGGTGGTGGAGCGAACCATCGTCTGGGGTTATCCGATGCCTTCCTGATTAAAGAGAACCACATTATTGCGTCTGGCTCTGTGCGCCAGGCGGTCGAAAAAGCCTTCTGGCTGCACCCGGACGTCCCTGTCGAGGTTGAAGTCGAAAACCTCGAAGAGCTGGATGCCGCGCTGAAAGCCGGAGCCGATATCATCATGCTCGATAACTTCGAGACGGAACAGATGCGTGAAGCGGTCAAACGCACCAACGGCCAGGCGCAGCTTGAAGTGTCGGGCAACGTGACGCATGAAACCCTGCGCGAATTCGCTGAAACCGGCGTGGATTTCATCTCCGTCGGTGCACTCACCAAGCATGTGCAGGCCCTTGACCTCTCGATGCGTTTCAACTAATACGCGACTCTTCCCCCTCTCATGCCAGAGAGGGGGAAGAAAATTCCGTGATTACGACCCTTCTCGCAAAACTCTGATGCTCTCCTGCAACCGCGTCAAATTTCTCTGAATCCCCTTTCACAATTCTCTTTTTGCTCCTCGTGTTTGTTTTTTGCCGCTGCCACAGTGGCGCCACGAAACTCAAGGAGCAGATATGAACAGACAACATGGATTTACCCTCATTGAACTGATGGTGGTGATTGGCATCATCGCTATTCTGAGCGCCATCGGCGTGCCGGCGTACCAAAACTATCTGCGCAAAGCCGCACTGACCGACATGCTGCAAACTTTTGTCCCCTACCGCACGGCGATTGAGCTTTGCGCGCTCGATCATGGCGGTGTCGGGACCTGCGATGGCGGAACTAACGGCATTCCCTCGCCCACGACAACGCGCTATGTCTCTGCCATGAGCATTGCCAAAGGCGCAGTGGCACTCACCGGCCAGGAGAGTCTGAACGGACTTGAAGTGGTTTTAGCCCCACTCTGGAGCGATGGCGACGGCATTACCGGCTGGACGCGTGATTGCAACATTGCAAACGACAGCACTCTTCAACAAGCGTGTGAAGACGTTTTCCGCTTCGACAGCAAATAACAGGGGGCGGAACATGAATTCAGAACAACTGAGACTGCTATGTCAGCGACATCATGCGCTGCTGCTGACCAGCAATGACGAGATGGTCAGCATTGCCGTGGTGGACACACCGGCATCCCAAATGATGGAAGCCCTGCGCTTCGCGACGCAAAAGCGAATCGACATTGAATGCTGGACCAAAGAGCGGATGGAGAAGTACCAGCAGTCGTCATCGCCGTCAAACTTGCCGGTTGTGACTCCCATTGCCAGTTCTGCTGTCGATATTCTTAACCGCACGCTTCTGCAGGCGCTCAGTCAGCGCGCCTCGGATATTCACATTGAGCCTGCCGAAGACGCCTGGCAAATCCGCTTACGTATTGATGGCGTGCTTTATCCACAGCCTCCGCTGGCGGCAGCGCTGGCAACCACCCTGATTGCTCGCTTAAAGGTGCTGGGCGATCTGGATATCGCCGAGCGCCGCCTGCCGCAGGATGGGCAGTTTACCGTTGAACTGGCGGGGGCCTCGGTCTCTTTTCGCATCGCGACCCTCCCCTGCCGGGGTGGTGAAAAAATCGTGCTGCGTTTGCTGCATCAGGTGCAGCAGGCTCTGCAGCTTGACGCATTAGGTATGACAGACGCCCAGCGCAGGCTATTTGCCGAGGCGCTCAACCATCCGCAGGGGTTATTGTTGGTCACCGGCCCGACCGGCAGCGGGAAAACTGTCACGCTCTATAGCGCGCTTCAGGCCCGAAACGCGGAGGATGTGAATATTTGCAGCGTTGAAGATCCGATTGAGATCCCCCTCGTAGGGCTGAACCAGACGCAAATCAACCCGCGTGCGGGCCTGACGTTTCAAACGGTGTTGCGGGCACTATTGCGCCAGGATCCGGACATCATCATGGTGGGTGAGATCCGCGACGGTGAAACGGCAGAAATCGCTATCAAAGCCGCGCAGACGGGCCATTTAGTGCTCTCCACGCTGCATACAAATTCCACGACAGAGACCCTGATCCGTCTTCAGCAAATGGGGGTTGCCCGCTGGATGGTCTCTTCTGCTCTGACGCTGGTCATTGCACAAAGGCTGGTACGCCGCCTCTGCCCCCATTGTCGAAAAGAGAGCTACCAGGAGGCGAGACTCCCTAAAACAGTCTGGCCACGCAAGCTACCGCACTGGCAGCCGGTGGGCTGTGACCGTTGCTATCACGGATTTTATGGCCGCGTTGCTCTGTTTGAAGTGCTGCCAGTGAACAATGATATCCGCCAGGCTATCGCCAGTGGTGCATCAATTGAAGAGATCGAAAAAACAGCCCGACGAACGGGTATGACCACGCTATTTGAACACGGGTGCCTGGCCGTAGAGCGTGGGCACACCACGCTCGAAGAGCTACTTCGCGTACTGGGGATGCCTGATGGCTGTTAAATATCTCTGGCGCTGGCGCGCGCTCACGGTTGAGGGGGAACTGCAGCAGGGCACACTTTGGGCTGCCGATCGCGAGTCGGCCTGGGGTCAGCTGTCGCAAAAGGCGCTCTGTCCGCTGACCTTGAAGCGCAATCTTATGCAGCAAAAATGGCAGACACAGCACTGTTATGAAATATTCCGACAGCTTGCTGCCCTGCTTCAGGCTGGACTGACGCTCGCCTGGAGCCTGCAAATGTTGGCCGAGCAGCATCCCGTTAAGCAGTGGCAGGCGCTACTGGCCAGTCTGGCAGATGATCTCAGCGCGGGCTGTGCATTCTCCGACGCCCTAAAGAAATGGCCGGAGGTGTTTTCTCCGCTCTATGTTTCGATGATGAAAACCGGTGAACTCACCGGAAAACTGGAAGAGTGCTGCCGCGAGTTAGCACAGCAGCAGCAATCACAGCAGCAACTTAGCGCGAAAGTAAAAAAGGCCCTGCGATACCCCACGATCATTTTGGCCCTCGCCGTTGTCGTGGTGATGGCAATGGTCACGCTGGTATTGCCCGAGTTTGCTGCTATCTATAAGACGTTTAATACGCCCTTACCGCTGCTCACAAAGCTGGTTATCGGGTTTGCTGACTTTGTTGGTCAGCATCTCACCGCGCTGATATGCCTCGGGCTGTGCCCGGTGCTCGTCATGCGTTTCCTAAGGCGGCATGAAGGCTGGCAGCGTTTTCATCAGAGATTTGGGTTGCGCGTGCCCATTATGGGCTCGCTGATTCGTGGGCAAAAGCTGAGCCAAATATTTACCGTGTTATCGCTGACACAGCAGGCAGGCATCGCTTTTTTACAAGGACTGGAAAGCGCCCAGGAGTCGGTCGAGGGGGTGTTCTGGCAAGAGGTGCTGCGGGATGTCAGGGAGCGTGTGGTGCAGGGGGCACCTATCTGGTCGTCGCTGAGTGGCGCAGGAGTTTTCACCCCATTATGCATCCAGCTGGTGCGAACGGGTGAGGTCTCTGGAGCCCTGGATATGATGCTGACCAATCTGGCGCGTCATCATAACGAGCAGACGTTTCAGCACGCGGATAATCTGGCGTCGCTGTTAGAACCGCTGCTATTGATTGTGACGGGAGTGATAATCGGAACGTTGGTGGTGGCGATGTATCTGCCCATTTTCCATCTGGGGGACGCCATGAGTGCGGGATAGCGCTGGCACGCAGGTGCGCACCAGCGACAAAGCGATTACAGGCTATTGAAAACGCGGTTTTCTTGTTCCTGAACGCGGATAAAGGTAGTGCGTTTGGTCAGCTCTTTCAGGCGTGATGCGCCGACATACGTGCATGCAGAACGCAGCCCACCCAGAACGTCGCGAGCGGTATTTTCGACCGGGCCGCGCAGAGCCAGTTTCACGGTTTTGCCTTCTGCTGCACGGTACTGTGCAACGCCGCCAACGTGGCGGTTCATGGCCGATTCAGAGCTCATACCGTAGAACAGCATGAATTTCTCGCCGTTTTCTTCAACCACAGCGCCACCGCTCTCTTCGTGCCCTGCCAGCATACCGCCCAGCATCACGAAATCAGCGCCGCCGCCAAAGGCTTTCGCCACATCGCCAGGGGTGGTGCAGCCACCGTCGCTGATGATCTGACCGCCCAGACCGTGGGCCGCATCGGCACACTCAATCACAGCGGACAGCTGTGGATAGCCAACACCTGTTTTAACACGCGTGGTGCAAACAGAGCCTGGACCGATACCGACTTTCACGATATCTGCACCAGACAGAATCAGCTCTTCGCACATCTCGCCGGTCACGACGTTACCCGCAATGATGGTTTTGGTCGGCCAGGCTGCACGCGCTTTGCTGACGAACTGAACAAAATGCTCGGAATAGCCATTCGCAACGTCGATGCAGACAAAATTAAACTCGGGATTTGCGACCAGGATTTGTTTGGTTTTTTCGAAATCCGCATCGGAGGTACCGGTAGATACCATGATGTGTTTCTTCACATCATCAGACGCTGAAGCGGCAAAAGCGCTCCACTCTTCAATGCTGTAATGCTTATGCACCGCAGTCAGAATATCGAAAGTCGCCAGCGCGGTAGCCATAGCAAAGGTACCGACGGTATCCATATTAGCGGCAATAACAGGCACGCCAGACCAGGTCTGACCGGAATGCTTAAAGGTGAATTGACGTTCGAGTTCAACGTCTGAGCGGCTTTTCAGCGTAGAGCGTTTAGGGCGGATGAGAACGTCTTTGAAACCTAACTTCAGATCTTCTTCGATACGCATGTGCGGATTCCTGGGGTTAGAGGCAAATATGTTAAAAGCACAACTCCAGTGACGTTATCATACGCACTAATACGTGCTCCGCAAGACTGCGAATTTCTCTTTTTTTACGCTACAATCCTATAAATTTACCTGGTCAAAAGCAGGTAAACAGAATTAACCATTCGCTACTGTAAGTTCAATTTCTAAGCAGCTGATTTTAAAAATGAATAATTCCCAGGATCTGATTTAATGGGGTACGTCGTAGCGTTAACGGGCGGTATTGGCAGTGGCAAAAGCACCGTGGCCAATGCTTTTTCACGTCGGGGTATCGCGATTATTGATGCGGATATTATTGCCCGTCAGGTGGTAGAGCCTCATACACCCGGCCTCAATGCGATTGCCGGGCATTTCGGACATCACATCATCAATGCCGATGGCACATTGAACAGACGCCTGCTGCGTGAGCGTATCTTTGCGCAGCCCGCTGAGAAAACCTGGCTCAATGCTCTCCTGCACCCCATGATTCACCAGGAAACTCAGCGCCAGATCGCTGCGTCCACATCACCTTATGTGCTATGGGTTGTTCCTTTGCTCGTTGAAAATCAGCTGCAGCATAAAGCCGATCGTGTTCTGGTCGTCGATGTATCACCTGAGACACAGCTTCAGCGTACGATGCTGCGCGATAATGTCACTCGTCAGCACGCTGAACAAATTCTTGCTGCGCAGGCAACGCGTGAAGCGCGCCTTGCCGTCGCAGATGATGTTATTGATAATGATGGCGCACCCGACACAATTGAATCGGATGTTGCCCGCCTGCACGCCCAGTATCTGATCTACGCGGCGCAGGCCGTAGCACAGGAAAAACCATAATGAATACGCACATCCTTTTTGAGCACCCACTCAATGAAAAAATGCGCACCTGGTTGCGTATAGAATTTCTCATTCAGCAGATGTCGCACCATCGTCCTATCGCCGATCACGCTACGGCGCTGCATTTTTTTCGCAATGTCGGGGATCTGCTGGATGTCATTGAGCGCGGTGACGTTCGTACCGAATTACTGAAAGAACTTGAGCGCCAGCAGCGTAAACTGCAGGCCTGGACTGAAGTCCCCGGTGTCGATCAGAGCCGCATTGACTCCCTGCGTCTTCAGCTGAAACAAAGCAGTAGCATTCTGATGGCCGCACCACGCGTGGGGCAGTTTCTGCGCGAAGATCGCCTGATTGCCCTGGTGCGCCAGCGTCTGAGCATTCCGGGTGGCTGTTGCAGTTTCGACCTGCCAACGTTGCACATGTGGCTGCATATGCAGCAAGAACAACGCGATGCACAGGTGACGAGCTGGATGGAAAGTCTGGAGCCAATGAATCAGGCGCTGACGCTGATCCTCGATCTCGTGCGCCACTCATCGCCGTTTCGCAAGCAGACCAGCCTTAACGGTTTTTACCAGGACAACGGCGACGATGCCGATCTGCTGCGTCTGAATATTGCGCTCGGCGAGCAGCTTTATCCGCAGATTTCAGGGCATAAAAGCCGCTTTGCGATTCGCTTTATGCCGCTGGACAGTGAAAATGGCACCGTGCCAGAACGTCTCGATTTCGAACTGGCTTGTTGCTAAGGAGTATTGATGTCTGAAATTATTACCGTCAGTTGCCCGACCTGTGGGAAAGCCGTGATCTGGGGCGAAATCAGCCCGTTTCGCCCGTTCTGCTGCAAACGCTGCCAGTTAATCGATCTGGGTGAATGGGCTGCGGAAGAGAAACGTATCCCGAGCGCGGGCGATCTGTCCGACAGCGACGACTGGAGCGAAGAACAGCAATAACCCGTTCTCCGCAGCGCCTGCTGACAATCGGCTTAGCAGGCCTTCCATTCCTCAATCAGTTTTGCAATGACAGGCGCATTGGCTGGCGGGAATTTATCGGCGTCCAGCGCTTCTAATTCAACCCAGTTGCCAGGCTGTCCCTCTTTGCCCCAAGGTTCCCCCTCCCAGCTTTCCACCACCCAGAACCACAGCGTAATGTGGCGATCCGGGAACTGGTATTCGAGCTTATCGAACAATATAGGGCCACTCGGGGTGATCCCCACCTCTTCCTGAAGTTCGCGAATCAGCGCCTGTTCCGGCGTTTCACCTGATTCAATTTTCCCGCCAGGAAACTCCCATTTATTCGCCATATGGGCATCAGCGGCGCGTTGAGTAATGAAGATCTGGTTTTGCGAGTTGCGAATAATCCCGACAGCGATTTGCAGTATTTTCATATTGTGACTTCCATAAAAAAGGCGCAGATGTCTGCGCCTTTTCAACTGGTGATACGTGTTTAGCTCAGACGGCCATGACACGCTTTGTATTTTTTACCGGAACCACATGGGCACGGATCGTTACGGCCCACTTTGCGATCGCCCGTCTGGGCTGCAATCGCCGCTGCCGCTTCGTCTTCGTCAGTCTGGTGACTCAGCTGCTGCATCTGTGCCAGACGCTCAGCCTCTTCACGACGCTGTTGTTCCATCGCTTCCACTTCTTCTGGCATACGTACCTGAACTTTGCTCAGGGTACTGATCACTTCGTATTTCAGTGACTCCAGCATCGAGGCGAACATGGCGAAGGATTCACGTTTGTACTCCTGCTTAGGATCTTTCTGCGCATAGCCGCGCAGGTGAATACCCTGACGCAGGTAATCCATCGCTGCCAGATGCTCTTTCCACAGAGAGTCCAGGGTCTGCAACATGACGCCTTTCTCGAAGTGACGCATCATCTCGGTGCCAACCACTTCTTCCTTCTGCTTGTAAACGGCAACCGCAGTTTCCAGAATACGTTCGCGCAGCGTCTCTTCGTGCAGCTCTGGCTCTTTGTCCAGCCACTCTTTGATCGGCAGTTCGAGATCGAAGTCGTTTTTCAGACGTTCCTGCAGGCCTTCAACATCCCACATCTCTTCCAGAGACTGCGGTGGAATGTGCGCATCGATAGTCACTTTGAAGACATCTTCTCGAATGCTGTTGATGGTTTCGCTCACGTCGGACACATCCAGCAGTTCGTTACGCTGGGTGTAGATAGCACGACGCTGATCGTTGGCAACATCATCATACTCAAGCAGCTGCTTACGAATATCGAAGTTGCGGCTCTCCACTTTACGCTGTGCGTTGGCAATCGCTTTGGTCACCCAAGGGTGCTCAATCGCTTCGCCCGGTTTCATCCCCAGTTTACGCATCATGCCAGACACACGGTCAGAGGCGAAAATACGCATCAGGGCATCTTCCATTGACAGGTAGAAGCGGGAAGAACCGGCATCACCCTGACGACCCGCACGACCACGCAGCTGGTTATCGATACGACGAGATTCGTGACGCTCGGTACCAATGATGTGCAGACCACCGGAGGCCAGCACCGCATCGTGACGTACCTGCCAGTCAGCTTTGATCTGCGCAATTTGTTCTGGCGTTGGGTTTTCCAGCTCGGCCACTTCGGCCTGCCAGCTACCACCCAGCATAATATCGGTACCACGACCCGCCATGTTTGTGGCGATGGTGACCGCAGCCGGATAACCCGCCTGCGCAACGATATCGGCCTCTTTGGCGTGGAATTTAGCGTTCAGCACGTTGTGCTTAATGCCCGCTTTATCCAGCTCGTGAGAGACCACTTCGGATTTTTCGATAGAGATAGTACCCACCAGCACCGGCTGACCTGCAGCGGTACGCTCGCGGATATCTTCGATGATCGCCTGAATTTTTTCCGCTTCGGTCATGTAGACCAGATCCGGCATATCTTTACGGATCATTGGGCGGTTCGTTGGAACGACAACGGTATCCAGCTTGTAGATAGAGCTAAATTCGAACGCTTCGGTATCCGCTGTACCGGTCATGCCCGCCAGTTTTTCATACAAACGGAAGTAGTTCTGGAAGGTGATAGAAGCCAGCGTCTGGTTTTCGTTCTGAATATCGACGCCTTCTTTCGCTTCCACAGCCTGGTGCAGACCATCAGACCAGCGACGGCCCTGCATGGTACGACCAGTGTGTTCATCAACGATGATCACTTCGCCGTCTTTCACGATGTAATCCACGTCGCGAGTGAACAGGACGTGAGCGCGCAATGCCGCAGTAACGTGGTGCATCAGCATGATGTTGGTCGGGGAGTAAAGTGACTCGCCCTCTTCCATAATGCCCTGTTCAACCAGCAGCTCTTCGATCTGGACCAGACCGCGTTCGGTCAGGTTCACCTGACGCGCTTTTTCATCCACGGAGAAGTGGCCTTCGCCCTGGAAGGTATCAGAATCTTCTTTCTCCTGACGAATCAGGTGCGGGATGATTTTATCGACTTTACGGTACATCTCGGAGCTGTCTTCAGCCGGGCCGGAGATGATCAGCGGAGTACGGGCTTCATCGATGAGGATTGAGTCGACCTCATCCACCAGCGCGTAGTGCAGTTTACGCTGTACGCGCTCTTCCGGGCTAAACGCCATGTTGTCGCGCAGGTAGTCAAAACCGTATTCGTTGTTGGTGCCGTAGGTGATGTCTGCGCCGTACGCTTCACGCTTCGCCGGAGCGGGCAGGCCGGACATGTTGATGCCGACGGACATGCCGAGGAATTCGAACAGGGGACGGTTATTTTCGGCGTCACGCTGTGCCAGGTAGTCGTTGACGGTCACGACGTGAACGCCTTTACCGGTCAATGCGTTCAGGTAGGCAGGCAGCGTTGCGGTCAGGGTTTTACCTTCACCGGTACGCATTTCTGCGATGCAGCGTTCGTTCAGAACCATACCGCCGAGCAGCTGTACGTCGAAGTGACGCATGCCAAACACGCGTTTACTCGCTTCGCGAACCACAGCGAAAGCTTCTGGAATCAGGCTTTCCAGGGTTGCGCCTTTTTCCAGACGCTCACGGAACTCGCCCGTTTTCGCTTTCAGTTCGTCATCGGAGAGTTTTTCCATCTCCGGTTCCATACCATTAATGACGGTGACCGCTTTGCGCATACGGCGCAGGGTACGATCGTTACGGCTACCGAAAACTTTGGTTAATAATTTGATTAGCATAATAAATTCTCACACGCCCCATCATGGGCAGATAAATTAAGGTATTGAAAAAAGTTAATTTAGCTGAGGCGTTGTGGCCCGGCGCGGATGCCCTGCACCTGGCTAATCCAGGCGGACACCGAAAAGGCGGCGTGTGGGATAAAGGCGGTCTGAGCCATCTGACGAACGATGACCGGCGGTTTGCTCTCCTGCGTCAGCAGCGCATTGAGCGTATCCAGCAGCGCAAGATGTTGCGCCTGAACCGGCAGCGACTCTTCCGCAGCAGGCACGGCTTGTGGCGCCATGGCAAACGAAAGATGACGGATGACGGTGCGAATAGCATGTTGATGCCAGTAATCGACCGTAAAGTTCGGACGGCGACTGGCTTCGAGCAGCGCGAGATGAGTGAAGTTAACTCGCGTAGAGAGATCGTGTTTGGCGGTGGTGGTGTTCGCAGGCGTTGCCGCTTCTGCGGAGTGGCTGAGTACAGGCAAGCCGAGGCTCGCCGCAACCATCCCTAATAAGAGATGCGGCCAGAAGTAACGTCTGCCAAATTGTCGCCAGCGCGTTAGTATTCCGCTCACCTAATCCACCATCGTGTGCAGGCCCGTTCAGGCATGCGTTCAGATATTATTTAGCGCACAGATATTATCACTAAAGCGATAATACATCAGCAGGAATGACAGATTGCCACGGGTAAAAACGGTCAAGAATGCAGCGAACGCGCGCACATTCTGTGCTTAGCGGGCAATAATCATGCGGGGAAGAAAATCAGACGTGCAAAAACAAAAACGACTGGTCTTCCTGGCCGGAGAGAGTACCAGGTCAACCAGTCGATTTTACGATACGGAATTAACCGTTACGCCAGAACCGTGCTCGGCGCTTTGAATGCCAGTGGCAGTTCAGCTTCATCTTCGAAGGTCACAAATTCCCAGGCTTCCTGTTTTGCGAGAACTGCCTGCAACAATTTGTTGTTCAGTGCATGGCCGGATTTAAACGCGGTAAATGCACCAATGATGTTGTGACCACACATGAAGAGGTCGCCGATTGCGTCCAGCATTTTGTGACGAACGAATTCATCTTCAAAACGCAGGCCGTCTTCGTTCAGTACGCGATAATCGTCAACAACGATGGCACAATCGAAGCTGCCGCCCAGGCACAGGCCACGGGACTGCAGATATTCAATATCACGCATGAAACCGAAAGTACGTGCACGGCTAATCTGACGCATAAACGCATCAGCAGAGAAGTTCATCGCATAGCGCTGGTTGCTGCCGTCAATCGCCGGATGGTTAAAGTCGATGGTAAAGTCCAACGAGAAACCATTAAACGGTTTGAATTCAGCCCACTTGTCGCCATCTTGCACGCGAACAGTCTCTTTAATGCGTACAAATTTCTTCGCGCAGTTCAGTTCATCAATGCCCGCATCAAGCAGCAGATAAACGAACGGAGCAGCACTGCCATCCATGATTGGGATTTCTGGCGCATCGACTTCAATAACGATGTTGTCGATACCCAGACCCGCCAGGGCGGCGTTCAGGTGCTCTACGGTAGAAATCCGCACGTCATGCTCGTTCACCAGGCAAGTACAGAGCATAGTATCACGCACAGATTTGGCATCGGCCGGAAAATCTACCGGTGGATTCAAGTCGGTGCGACGATAGATGACCCCGGTATTGGCCGGCGCAGGGCGCAACGTCAGTGTGACTTTTTTGCCGGTATGTAAACCGACGCCAGTCGCCTGAACGATACGTTTAAGTGTCCTTTGTTTGATCATCGTATAATCTCGCCAAATTACTTATCCAACCGAGAGTGTATATCACTAACGGGTGGCCAGTTTAGCACAAAGAGCGAAAATCCCCAAATTCCAGCCAATTCTTAGTCAGCTTGCTTACGCAGGAACGCTGGGATATCCAGATAATCCGGTTCTTTCGCGGTTTGTGGCGTATTGTCGTTCACCACTTTCGCAGCCGGTTTTTGCTCCTGCGTCAGCGGTGCCATGCCGTGCTGCTGGTAGCGATCCATTACCGGTTGCTGGGTCTGTTTGTTGGTGACCAGGGTGATCTCTGGACGTTTGTCCATGCCGATACCGGTGGCAACAACGGTCACACGCAGCTCATCGTTCATTTCCGGATCAAGGGAAGTACCGATAACCACGGTGGCGTTATCAGACGCGAACGCACGAATAGTGTTACCCACGGTTTCGAACTCATCCAGACGCAGATCGAAGCCAGCGGTAATGTTGACCAGAACGCCGCGCGCACCGGACAGATCGATGTCTTCCAACAGTGGAGAAGAGATCGCCATTTCAGCCGCTTCTTCCGCACGGTCTTCACCGCTTGCCACGCCAGAGCCCATCATCGCATAGCCCATTTCGGACATCACGGTGCGGACGTCGGCGAAGTCGACGTTCATCAGACCCGGACGAGTAATCAGCTCAGCGATACCCTGAACCGCGCCTTTCAGCACGTCGTTTGCTGCGCCAAAAGCGTCCAGCAGGGAGATACCGCGACCCAGCACTTTCAGCAGTTTGTCGTTCGGGATGGTAATCAGAGAGTCCACGTGTTTGGACAGCTCAGTGATACCCTGCTCCGCGAATGCCATACGCTTCTTGCCTTCAAAGTTGAAAGGCTTCGTCACGACAGCAACGGTCAGGATACCCAGATCTTTTGCCACTTCAGCAACGACCGGTGCAGCACCCGTACCGGTACCACCGCCCATGCCCGCTGCGATAAACACCATATCGGCGCCATCAAGTGCAGCACGCAGTGCTTCACGATCTTCTTCAGCCGCGTTACGACCGACTTCTGGGTTAGCCCCAGCGCCCAGACCTTTAGTGATTCCACCACCGATCTGAATAGTCTGGCCTACAGCTGTCTTTCGCAGTGCCTGAGCATCGGTGTTAACTGCAAAGAATTCAACACCTTCGATGCGTTCGCGCACCATATGCTCGACAGCGTTACCGCCGCCGCCACCGACGCCGATGACTTTAATCACCGCGTCGTTGGTTAATTCCATTGGTTCAAACATGGTTTCTCTCCGTTTTTACGCTTCATCACTCAAGCCTGCTTGGGCAAAAGAGTGCTTTTGCGTATGTGCCTGTCGCCTGAGACCGCTAATTCTCTCCGGTCTCTTTAAAAATTAAAATTCTTTTCTCAGCCAGGAATTGAGTCGTTTGACCCAGGAACCGACCGACGTACGTTTTTCCACTTCTGCTTCACCACTCAAATGGGACTCTTTCCCGTAGTGCAGCAGGCCCACGGCCGTTGAATAATACGGCTCCTGAGCGTAATCCGTTAACCCGGTAATATTCAGCGGCGCACCAATACGGACTTGCGTATGGAACACTCGCTGGGCACAGGCGGCAAGACCTTCAATTTGCGCTGCACCACCGGTTAATACAATCCCCGCCGCGAGATGGTGTTTCACACCCTGCTGACGAAGCTGTTCTTGTAACTGTAAAATCTCTTCGTTGACGAGGTTGAGCAGCTCGGTATAACGCGGCTCAATCACCTCTGCCAGCGTCTGACGCTGCAGACTGCGCGGCGGACGACCGCCCACGCTTGGCACTTCAACGCTCTCATCTTTACCGACGATGGAGCCTAATGCACAACCATGGCGCACTTTAATCGCCTCTGCATCGCTCGGAGGCGTACCAAAGGCGTAAGCGATATCGCTGGTCACGACATTCCCGGCATAAGGGATGACTTTGGTGTGACGCAATGCACCGCCCGTATACACGGCCATATCCATTGTACCACCACCGATATCAACCACACAGACGCCCAATTCACGTTCGTCTTCAGTCAGAACCGAGTAGCTTGCTGCCAGTCCTGCAAAAATAAGTTGGTCAACTTTCAGGCCACAACGTTCAACGGCTTTGACGATGTTTTTCGCCATGTCGTTGTGACATGTGATCAAGTGCACTTTTGCCTGCATACGCACGCCGGAAAGACCGACCGGATTTTTGATACCTTCCTGGTAGTCGATCGCATATTCCTGCGGAATCACGTGCAGCACGCGGTGTTCATCGCGCACGCGCACGGATTTAGCCGTGTGCACTACGTTTTCAACGTCTTCCTGCGTCACTTCCTCTTCAGAAATCGGCACCATCCCGATTTCGTTCTGGCAGCTAATGTGCTTACCAGAGAGGGCCAGATAGACGGAGGAAATCTGGCAATCTGCCATTAATTCTGCCTGATCGATGGCGCGCTGTACGCATTTCACCACCGACTCGAGGTCGTTTACCCCACCTTTATCCATACCACGGGACGGGCAACTGCCCACACCAATGATATTGACCATACCGTCGGGCAGAACTTCCCCTACTAAAGCGGCAACCTTAGCGGTGCCAATCTCCAGTCCAACTACCAGTTTTCTGTCCGTCGCCTTGATCATTGTTGTTCTGCCTGTACCTGTGCCTGATTCTGTTGCTGATTAGGTTCCTCAACCGGAGCCGGTACCCAACCGACTGCTGCGCCTGAGTCATAGCGCAAATCAACGTAGCTTATCCGTTTGCCGTCGGTCTGCGCCTGCTGCTGTAAAACGGGGTACAGTTCTACAAAACGCGCCAAACGCTTCATCGTGTCGCCGCGACCAAGATTGAGCTTAATCCCATTCGTCAACGTCAGCTGCCAGGAGCGGCGAGCCGTCATTGACGCATCTTTTAACGCAAATCTGTCCTTAGCCAGCACCTGCCCCATCTCGCGAAAACCTTGTAGCACTTCGTTTTCACTGCCTTCCGGGCCAGACAACATCGGTAAACTTTGCTTGCTGACACGATCTGCCGGGACGCTGAACGAATTTCCGTCTACGTCGACCATATGCTGATCATTCCAACGCGCAATGGGCACATATTCAACCAGATGAATCTTCAATTCATCAGGCCATTGCTTTCTGACGCTCGCCTGTTTTATCCATGGCAGACGTTCAATCTGGCTCTGGATAATGTTGACGTCCTGGGTCATGAAAGTGCCAGGCGATCCCAGCGCAAGGATCGACTGACGGATATCATCGTTACGCGTGTAGTGACGCTCGCCGGTGACCACCAGTTTTGACAGCGGTAACCGTTGCGCATCTTCCATCCAGCCCAACACCATCCAGCCGCTGATAAACACGGTACACAGCACACCGAGCAGGAACAGGATCCCTGCAAGACGCGTTCCATTACTCCGTCCTGAAGAGGAATATTCTTCCTCTTCTTCGCGGTTGCGCGTGTTTAGTGCAGCCTGCGACATATCAGCCCGCCTGGTCCAGAATACGTACGACTAACTGCGAGAAGCTCATGCCCGCCTGACGCGCCGCCATCGGCACCAGGCTGTGGCTGGTCATACCCGGTGAGGTATTCGCTTCCAGCAGGTAAAATTCTCCGTCGCTGTCCTGCATCACATCGATGCGTCCCCAGCCACGGCAACCCAAAACAGTCCAGGCTTTAAGCACCAGGTCCTGTAAATCTGCTTCACGTTCTGCTTCCAGACCACTTGGGCAGAAATATTGCGTCTCATCAGAGAGATACTTCGCTTCATAATCATAGAAGGTTCCAGCGGGTTGGATACGAATTGACGGCAAAATTTCTTCGCCGAGCATCGCCACGGTAAATTCCGGACCGCTGAGCCATTTTTCAATCAGAACTTCTTCATCATGTTGAAAAGCCAGTGCTAACGCCTGGTTTAAATCACCAGCTTGATCAACTTTGGACATACCGACGCTTGAGCCTTCACGGCTGGGTTTGACAATAACCGGCAAACCCAACTGCGCAATGCGCGCATTGACGCTCTCGTCAACGCCCGCTTCAAACTCGCGGCGCGTCAGCGCAACCCATGGCGCAACGGGTAAACCCGCGCCCTGCCACAGTAATTTACTGCGTAATTTGTCCATGGAAATGGCGGAGGCCATCACACCACTGCCGGTGTAAGGCAAACCGATTAAATCCAATAGCCCTTGCAGCGTACCGTCTTCACCGCCACGACCGTGTAAAGCGATAAAGACTTTATGAAACCCCATCTCCTTGAGACGAGTAATGTCCGTCTCTTTAGGATCTACCGGGTGGGCGTTGACTCCACCCTCACGCAGACCCGCCAGCACGGCGGCGCCGGAGTTCAGCGAGACGTCACGCTCAGCAGAGGTTCCGCCAAAGAGGACCGCAATCTTATCAGCCATTGCGTTCATCCTCTGAGGTTTGCGGCGTCAGTTTGATTTGCGCTAAGTTACGCGCGATTTTGCCGATATTTCCCGCGCCCTGAATCAGAATCAAATCGTTACCGGTCAGCACTGGCGCCAGAATTTCAGCCGCCTGAGCCGGATCGGAAACCAGAATCGGGTCTACCTTACCGCGTCCGCGTATCGTACGACACAAAGAACGGCTGTCCGCGCCCGGAATCGGAGTTTCACCCGCTGAATAAACATCCAGCATCAGCAGCGTATCCACCTGCGACAGCACGTTTGCGAAGTCGTCATAAAGATCGCGCGTACGTGTGTAGCGGTGTGGCTGGAAAATCATCACCAGATTTTTGTCCGGCCAGCCCGCACGTGCCGCTTTAATGGTTGCATCCACTTCTGTCGGATGGTGACCATAGTCATCCACCAGCATCGCGGTACCTGCTTTGCCGTTTACCGGCTCCAGCGGGAATTCACCGAGGAAGTCAAAACGACGCCCTGTGCCCTGGAAACCTTCCAGCGCGTGTAAAATTGCCTCGTCCTCAATGCCCTCTTCAGTGGCGACAGCCACCGCAGCCGCAGCATTGAGCGCATTGTGGCGTCCCGGTGCATTCAGGGTAACGCGCAGCAGCGGTTTATCCTGACGTGCCAGGGTGAAATGCCCCTGCGCACCGATTTGCGTGTAATCTTCCACCCGCACGTCCGCATCTTCGCTGAAACCGTAAGTCGTAATCTGACGACCCACGCGCGGCAGCAATTCACGAATTACCGGATCGTCCACACACATCACCGCACGACCATAAAACGGCAAATTGTGCAGGAAATTAATAAACGTCTGCTTTAAATTTTCGAAGTCGCCCTGGTAGGTATCCATATGGTCGGCTTCGATGTTGGTGACAATCGCCACCATCGGCTGCAGATGCAGGAACGACGCATCGCTCTCATCCGCTTCAGCAATAAGGTAACGGCTGTGGCCCAGACGCGCATGAACGCCCGCCGCTTTTACCAGACCACCGTTGACGAAGGTCGGATCAAGACCGGCTTCTGCATAAATACTGGAGACCATCGCCGTGGTCGTCGTTTTACCGTGGGTACCCGCAACGGCAATACCGTGACGAAAGCGCATCAGCTCAGCCAGCATCTCTGCGCGGCGAATCACCGGGATACGCGCTTCGTGCGCGGCAACAATCTCCGGGTTATCAGAGGAGATCGCGCTTGAGACCACAACAACACTCGCATCGAGTACGTTTTCAGGACGATGGTTGAAATAGATGGTCGCCCCAAGCGACGCCAACTGTTGCGTAACAGGGTTCGGCGCCAGATCGGAACCGCTGATCTGGTAACCTTCGTTCGCTAAAACTTCGGCAATACCGCCCATTCCTGCGCCGCCGATGCCAACGAAGTGGATGTGCCGGACGCGACGCATCTCGGGCACGATTGAACGCAGTTTCGCCAGTTGTTGTGTATTCATTCTCTAACCGCCATCGATACTTCTAAAAATTCGTGGCAACGCAAAACGCGCTGCAAGGGTTAAGCCTTTGCTGCCAGGCTCACTTCATTTGCCACCCGCTCGGTCGCATCCGGTATAGCCGTCGCGCGTGCGCGTTCGGCCATCTCCAGCAGGGTCGCTCTGTTCCAGCCCGCGAGGGTGGTAGCGACGGCGTCTGCGGTAAACTGTGGCTGTTCAAAAATCTTTGCGGCACCCGCTTTCTCAAGCGGTAACGCATTCCAGTACTGCTGGCGATCTTTGTGCTGAAAAGGCACAAACACTGCTGGCAATCCTGCTGCGGCGATTTCACTCACCGTCAGTGCGCCGGAACGGCACACCACGACATCGGCCCAGGCATAGGCCGCTGCCATATCGTCAATAAATTCAGTAACCTTATGCTGCGACTGACCGGCTTCGGCATACGCCTGTTCGACCATTTGCTGCGCACCTTTTCCGCTCTGATGCCAGATCGTCACGCTATCGCCCAGTTTTGCCGCCACTTGTGGCAGGGTCTGGTTCAAAATCCGCGCGCCCTGAGAGCCGCCGACAACCAGTACCCGCACCGGGCCTTCGCGCCCGATCAGGCGTTCCTGCGGCAACGGGAGCGCCAGCACATCCACGCGCACCGGATTACCCACTACGTCTGCGGCAGGAAATGCACCCGGGAAAGCCTGCATCACTTTGGTGGCAATTTTTGCCAGCCATTTGTTGGTCAGCCCGGCGATACCGTTCTGCTCATGGAGCACAACTGGGATCCCAAGCGACCAGGCCGCCAGCCCACCCGGGCCGGAAACATATCCGCCCATACCCAGCACCGCATCAGGCTTAAAGCGCTTCATGATTGCGCGCGCCTGACGCCAGGCGTTGAAGATACGCACCGGAGCCAGCAGCTGCGCTTTGATGCCTTTGCCACGTAAGCCTGAAATCCGAATAAAGTCGATCTCGATACCGTGCTTCGGCACCAGATCGGCTTCCATGCGATCGGCGGTTCCCAGCCAGCGCACTTGCCAGCCTTGATCCATTAAATGGTGCGCAACCGCAAGCCCCGGGAAAACATGTCCGCCGGTACCGCCTGCCATCACCATTAACCGCTTCGGTTGATTCATCGTGAACCTCGTGTAAACGCCTGGGCTTTTTCCAGACGCGTCTCATAATCTATGCGTAACAAGAACATAATCGCCGTCGACATAATCAACAGACTCGAACCACCGTAACTGATCAACGGCAACGTCAGGCCCTTCGTCGGCAGCATACCTGCTGCGGCGCCAACGTTGACCAATGCCTGGAAGCTAAACCAGATACCAATTGAGCAGGCCAGGAAACCTGAGAAACGGTGATCGATTTCCAGCGCTTTTCGGCCAATCGACATAGCACGGAAAGCGACGAAGAATACCATTAAAAGTGCCAGTACCACACCGATATAACCCAGTTCTTCCCCAATAATGGAGAAGATGAAGTCCGTATGCGCCTCGGGCAGATACTCCAGTTTTTGAACTGAATTGCCTAAACCCTGGCCCCACACTTCGCCGCGACCAAAGGCCATCAGAGACTGAGTCAGCTGATAACCGCTGCCAAACGGATCTTCCCAGGGGTTCCAGAAAGAGGTCACACGGCGGATACGATACGGCTCGGCAAGGATCAGCAGGACCACGGCCGAGATGCCCATGCCGATAATCGCAATGAACTGCCACAGCTTGGCACCCGCCAGGAACAGCATCGCCAGCGTGGTGACGAACAGCACCACCACCGTACCGAGGTCCGGCTGCGCCAGCAGAAGCACTGCGAGAACCAGAATCACACCCATCGGTTTTAAGAAGCCGCGCAGGTTATTTCGCACTTCATCAACCTTGCGCACAAGGTAGTTAGCGAGATAACAAAATAGCGACAGCTTGGTGAATTCCGCAGGCTGAATACGCAGCGGGCCAAAGGCGATCCAGCGCGATGCACCGTTAACGGAGCTACCCACCACCAGCACGATCAACAGCATAATAATGGAGGCGATCAGCATCGCGGTACTGTGGCGCTGCCAGAACTCCATCGGCAGACGCAGCGTAATCAGCGCCAGGCAGAATGCCAGGATGATGTACAAACCGTCACGCTTGGCGAACAGGAAAGGATCGTTCGCCAGACGCTGCCCAACGGGCATCGAAGCCGAGGTCACCATGATGAAGCCCACAGCCGCCAGACCCAGCGTAAACCACAGGAGCGCACGGTCGTACATGACCAGGCTATCGGAATCTTTCGTCCGCGAGCCCATCACCCAGCCTTTCAGCGCCGCAAACAGCCAGCCCAGGATTCGGGACCCCGGCATGCGCGGCATTCTCAGGCGAGGGAGAGATAAACGCATCAGCCTAACTCCCTCGCGAGGCGGGTAAACAGATCACCACGCTGTTCGAAATTCTTAAACTGGTCGAGGCTGGCACATGCCGGAGAGAGTAGCACCATATCACCCGGTTTAACCTGAGGCGCGATGAGGCGGATAGCCTGTTCCATCGTTTCAGTTTGTTCAGCAATTTCCGGGCGCAGCTCCGCCAGCTCAGCGCCGTCACGGCCAAAGCAGTACAGGCGGATGTTATCGCTCATCAGATACGGTTTCAGGGACGAGAAATCCGCCGATTTTCCATCGCCCCCCAGCAACAGATACAGCGTGCCATCGACGCGTAATCCTTTCAGTGCGGCTTCGGTGCTGCCCACGTTGGTTGCTTTTGAGTCGTTAATCCAGCGCACGCCGTTGTGCTCCAGCGCCAGCTGGAAGCGGTGCGCCAGACCGGTAAAGGTTGTCAGCGCTTTGAGGCTGGAGGCACGCGGTAAACCTGCGGCATCGGCCAGCGCCAGCGCCGCGAGCGCATTGGTGTAGTTGTGCTGCCCGGAAAGAGTCATCTCTTTCACGTTCAATACTTTTTCGCCCTTCACACGCAGCCAGGTTTCGCCCTGCTGGTGATTCAGGTGGTAGTCACCCATATTCACGCCAAAGCTGATGCAACGTTCGTCTGCACCACGCACCGGCATGGTCAGCGCATCGTCTGCGTTCACCACACAGACTTTCGCATTTTCATAGACGCGCAGTTTGGCCGCGCGGTACTGCTGCAGGCCAAACGGATAGCGATCCATATGATCTTCAGTCACGTTCAGGATCGTGGCTGCCACGGCCTGCAGACTAGAGGTGGTTTCCAGCTGGAAGCTGGACAGTTCAAGCACATACAGCTCGCGAGCCGGATCGAGCAGCATCAGCGCAGGCAGGCCAATATTGCCGCCGACGCCGACGTTAACGCCCGCCGCTTTCGCCATATCGCCGACCAGCGTCGTAACCGTACTTTTGCCGTTAGAGCCGGTAATCGCCACAATCGGCGCCTGGGCTTCACGGCAAAACAGTTCAATATCGCCGACAATTTCAACGCCCGCATCTGCTGCCGCGCTTAATGACGGATGCGCCAACGCCATCCCAGGGCTGGCGACAATCAGATCGGCATCGAGCAGCCAGGTATCATTCAGACCACCAAGGTGGCGTTCAACCTGTTCTGGCAGCTTGTCCAGACCAGGCGGAGAAACACGCGTATCCATCACACGCGGCGTAACGCCGCGCCCGAGGAAAAAGTCCACGCAGGAAAGGCCCGTTAGGCCTAACCCGATGATAACGACTTTTTTACCCTGGTAATCTGCCATGATTAACGTACCTTCAGCGTCGCCAGGCCAATCAGGACCAGCATCAGCGAAATAATCCAGAAGCGCACAATCACGCGCGGTTCCGGCCAGCCTTTCAGTTCATAGTGGTGGTGAATCGGCGCCATACGGAAGATGCGCTGACCGCGCAGCTTGAAGGAGCCGACCTGCAAAATTACCGAGAGGGTTTCAACCACAAACACGCCGCCCATAATCACCAGCAGGAACTCCTGACGCAGCAGTACGGCGATAATGCCGAGCGCGCCGCCCAGGGCCAGCGAACCGACGTCGCCCATAAAAACCTGCGCCGGATAGGTGTTGAACCATAAGAAACCGAGGCCCGCGCCGACAATTGCCGTGCAGACAATCACCAACTCACCGGCGTGGCGCAGATAAGGAATGTGCAGGTAGCTGGCAAAGTTCATGTTACCGCTCGCCCATGCCACCAGCGCAAAACCACCGGCGACAAACACGGTTGGCATAATCGCCAGGCCATCGAGACCGTCGGTCAGGTTAACGGCGTTACCCGTTCCGACAATCACGAAGTAGGCCAGCAGGATGTAGAACAGGCCCAGCTGCGGCATCACATCTTTAAAGAACGGCACCACCAGCTCGGTCGCCGGCGTGTCTTTCCCTGCCAGATAGAGCGCAAACGCCACGCCGAGGGCAATGACCGACATCCAGAAGTATTTCCAGCGAGCAATCAGGCCTTTGGTGTCTTTGCGCACCACTTTGCGATAGTCATCGACAAAACCGATAATGCCGTAGCCGATAAGAACGGTCAGCACGCACCAGACGTAAGGGTTTGACGGATAAGCCCACAGCAGAACAGAAACGACAATAGCGGTGAGGATCATGATCCCACCCATAGTCGGCGTGCCGCGTTTGCTGAAGTGTGATTCCGGACCGTCGTTACGCACGACCTGGCCAAAGGAGAGTTTTTGCAGACGGGCGATCATGCGCGGGCCCATCCACAAAGAGATGAACAGCGCGGTCAGCAGGCTGACGATGGCGCGAAACGTCAGATAGGAAAAGACGTTAAAGCCTGAATAATATTTGACCAAATGTTCGGCCAGCCAAACTAACATGTTCCGTTCTCCTGTAATGCGTGCACGACCTCTTCCATGGCGGCACTACGTGAACCTTTCACTAAAACCGTCACAATTTGGTGTTCTTTAACAAGCGTTTTAAGGCGCTCAATCAGCGCTGTTTTTTCTGCGAAATGCTCACCGACACCGCTCGCCTGGCTAATTGCCTGGCTCAGCGTCCCTGCGCTCAACACCCGATCGATGCCAGACGCTTTCGCCGCTTCACCGACCTGGATGTGACAGGCTTCGCTCTCAACACCAAGCTCAGCCATGTCGCCCACCACCATCACGCGGTAGCCGGGCATTTCTGCCAACACCTGCACAGCGGCAGTCATGGAACCGACGTTAGCGTTGTAGGAGTCATCCAGCAGCAGTTTGTTTTCTGCGAGCTGAACCGGGAACAGACGCCCCGGCACCGCTTTCAGATTCGCAAGACCCGCTTTAATCGCCTCATGCGTGGCACCCACCGCCATCGACAGCGCGGCAGCCGCCAGTGCGTTGGCGATGTTGTGGCGTCCAGGCAGTGGCAGTAAAACGTCCACGCCACCTGTCGGGGTCTGCAGCGTAAATTCAGTCCCGTGAGAGGTCACGTGGATGTTGGTCGCGGTGAAATCGCTGTTGGCCGCATTTGGCGAGAAACGCCAGGTTTTGCGAGAACCAATCACGCTTTTCCAGTTCAGCCAGTCGTTGTTATCTGCATTCATAATGGCGATGCCGTCTTTCGGCAGACCGGTGTAGATCTCACCTTTGGCTTTTGCCACGCCTTCCAGCGAGCCGAAGCCTTCAAGATGTGCGGCGGCGAGGTTATTCACTAACGCCGCTTCAGGACGCGTCAGGCCGACGGTCCAGGCAATTTCGCCCTGGTGGTTGGCGCCTAATTCGATCACGGCGTAATCGTATTCTTTCGTCAGACGCAGGAGCGTCATCGGTACGCCGATATCATTGTTCAGATTGCCTGCGGTGTAGAGCGTGTTGCCGCACTGGCTCAGAATGGCCGCCGTCATCTCTTTTACGGAGGTTTTACCGGAAGAGCCGGTCAGTGCCACAACGCGTGCCGGAACCTGCTGACGCACCCAGGCAGCCAGCTCGCCAAACGCCAGACGGGTGTCTTTCACTACAATCTGCGGCAGGTCGATATCCAGCTTACGGCTGACCAGCAGCGCGCCGGCCCCGTTTTCTTTCGCCTGATCGGCAAAATCATGGGCGTCGAAGCGCTCGCCTTTCAGCGCCACAAACAGACAGCCCGCAGTGATTTTGCGGGTGTCGGTAGTTACGGCATCAATAGTCAGATCCTGGCCAAGTAGCTCGCCCTTGAGTAAAGAAGCGGCCTGGCTTAGCGTTAAGCTAATCATGCCACCACTCCCAGCAGGCGTGCCGCTGTGACGCGATCCGAGTAATCCAGCCGACGTGCGCCGACGATCTGATAATCTTCGTGGCCTTTACCGGCCAGCAGCACAACGTCGTTCTCTTTAGCCTGCATGATGGTATTCGTCACCGCTTCAGCACGGCCTTCCATCACACGTGCACGCCCGGCATCGAGCATACCCGCGAGAATATCGTTGATAATCGCGCGCGGCTCTTCGGTGCGCGGGTTGTCATCTGTTACCACCGGAATATCCGCGAACTGCTCGGCAATCGCCCCCATCAGTGGGCGCTTACCTTTGTCTCGATCGCCGCCACAGCCAAACACGCACCACAGTTTACCGGTGCAGTGCAGACGGGCCGCCTGCAGCGCTTTTTCCAGCGCATCCGGGGTGTGAGCGTAATCGACGACAACCGTGGGTTTGCCCGGTGCGCTAAACACTTCCATGCGGCCACAAACGGGTTGCAGACGCGCGGCGGTTTTCAGCAGATCGGCCAGCGGATAACCCAGCGCCAGCAGCGTCGCCAGCGCCAGCAGCAGATTGCTGACGTTAAACGCGCCCATCAGGCGGCTTTCGATTTCGCCTTCGCCCCAGGTGGAGTCAAAGCGAATCGTTGCGCCGCTATCGTGATACTTCACGTCCGTCGCTTTCAGCCAGCGGCCATGACAGTTCGGATTAATGTGGTCTTCCATCGACACAGCCACCGCATCCGGCAGCTTAGCCAGCCAGCGGCGGCCCACTTCATCGTCAGCGTTAACAATTGCCTGACCGCAGTGGTGCGTGGAATAAAGCAGCCATTTCGCGGCTTCGTAGCTTTCCATGTCGCCGTGATAATCAAGGTGATCGCGGCTCAGGTTGGTAAAGACCGATGCCGCAAATTTCAGGGCGGCCACGCGGTGCTGGACCAGACCGTGAGAAGAGACTTCCATCGCAGCGAAGGTCGCGCCCTGCCCTGCCAGACCGGCAAGCACATGCTGCACGTCTACCGCAGAACCGGTGGTGTTTTCCGTCGGGTTCACTTTTCCCAACAGACCGTTGCCGACGGTACCCATCACTGCACTGGTTTCACCCAGCAGCTCGGCCCACTGCGCCATCAGCTGCGTGGTGGTGGTTTTACCGTTGGTGCCCGTGACGCCAACCAGACGCAGCCGATCGGACGGCTCATCATAAAAACGTCCTGCAAGGGCCGAGAGACGCTCGTTTAACTGGCTGAGATAGATGACCGGTACGCCGTGCATTTCACGGACTTCGCCGTCGGTTGCCTCATCTTTTGCCTCAGCAATAATGGCAGCTACACCTTGCGCTATCGCCTGCGGGATATACCGACGCCCGTCCGCCTGATGACCGACTACTGCTACAAAAAGATCGCCCGACGCAGCCATACGGCTGTCGAGTACCATCTCCCGCAGTTCTCGCGCGGGCAGCGTTTGCACCCACGGAGCAAGAAGGTCGCGCAAATTACGATCTGCCACCTGTTCCCTCGCCTTGATTAGTTACAAATTCATTTTTATCGCCCGTGGCCAGCGCATCAGGCTCGATGTTCATGGTGCGTAACACACCGCCCATGATGGCACCGAACACTGGCGCGGAGACGGCGCCGCCGTAGTATTTACCCGCCTGTGGATCGTTAATGACGACCACCAGCGCAAAACGCGGATTGCTGGCAGGCGCGACGCCTGCGGTGTAAGCAATGTATTTGTTGATGTAGCGGCCGTCCGGCCCCACTTTTTTCGCGGTACCGGTTTTAATCGCGATGCGATAGCCTTTGATGGCGGCTTTTACGCCACCGCCGCCTGGCAGGGCGACGCTCTCCATCATGTGCACGACGGTACGCACGGTGGCTTCCGGGAAGATACGCTCGCCGGGAACCGGTGGATCAACTTTGGTAATCGACAGCGGGCGATAGACCCCGTAGCTGCCAATCGTTGCGTAGACTCGCGCTAACTGTAACGGCGTTACCATTAGCCCGTAGCCGAAAGAGAAGGTGGCCCTCTCTATGTCAGACCACCGTTGTTTTTGAGGATATAAGCCACTGCGTTCTCCGACCAACCCCAAATTGGTCGCCTTTCCTAGCCCAAAACGTGAGTAAGTCTCTACTAACGCTGAGGACGGCATCGCTAACGCCAGCTTTGAAACACCGACGTTACTCGACTTCTGCAAAACCCCGGTCAGGGTCAATTCGCTGTAACGCGCCACGTCTTTGATTTCGTGACCGTTAATTCGGTAAGGGATCGTATTCAGAACGGTATTTTCGTTGACGATGCCACGCTGAAGCGCAGTCATCACCACCATCGGTTTGACGGTCGAACCAGGCTCGAAGACGTCAGTGATGGTACGGTTACGCATCACATCTTTTTGCGTCCCCGTCAGGTTATTTGGGTTATAGGACGGGCTATTGGCCATCGCCAGCACTTCACCGGTGCTGACATCCACCAGCACAGCGCTGCCGGATTCGGCTTTGTTGAACGCCACGGCGTTGTTCAGCTCGCGGTAAACCAGCGCCTGCAGACGTTCATCGATACTCAGGGCCAGGTTGTGCGCGGCCTGGCTGTCGGTTGAGGAGATATCCTCAATCACGCGGCCATAGCGGTCTTTACGCACCACGCGCTCACCCGGCTGACCCGTCAGCCATTTATCAAAGCTCTTTTCGACCCCTTCGATCCCCTGGCTATCAACGTTGGTGAAGCCAATGAGGTGAGCGGTCACTTCTCCTGACGGGTAATAACGGCGTGATTCTTCACGCAGATGGATGCCCGGCAGTTTCAGTTTCTTGATGTAATCGGCCATATCAGGGTTCACCTGACGCGCCAGATAGATAAAGCGCCCTTTAGGGTTTGCGTTAACGCGGGCCGCCATCTGATCGAGCGGCATTTTCAACGCATCGGCCAGCGCCTTCCAGCGGTTATCGAGGGTCACGCCCCCGGCGTCATGCAGCTCTTTCGGATCGGCCCAGATCGCTTTCACCGGCACACTCACCGCCAGCGGGCGACCGGAACGGTCAGTGATCAGCCCGCGCGAAGTGGAGACCTCCTGCACGCGTAGGGATCGCATGTCGCCCTGACGCACCAGCATGTCCGGTGCAATAATTTGCAACCACGCCGCACGGCCCAGCAGGAACACCAGCGCCAGTAAAATACAGCCACAAAGCAACGCAAAACGCCAACTCACAAAGTTGGCCTGTTCTTCCTGACGTTTCGGTTTTTGCGTTTTCGCCGCTGCTCTCATGCGTCGCGTGTTCCCTTATTTTTGTACTACGATATTTTCCTGCGAAGGATCAACATGCTGCAGCTGCAGCTTTTCCGTTGCGATCCGTTCAACCCGGCTGTGATCGCCGAGCGCGTTTTCTTCAAGAATCAGGTTTCGCCATTCGATATCCAGCGCATCGCGTTCCAGCACCATCTGCTCGCGTTGCGCGGTCAATAAACGGGTATGGTGCGCGGTGGTCACCACCGTCACAGCCGTCACAATGATGCAAATGAACAGGCAGAGTGGCAGCTTCCCAAACCGCAAGAGATCGTCGCCGATCACGCCAGGCAAGGCATGGCGCTCGTTGCTTCCTAACGATCCTTTAACCTTGCTTAAGGTCTCTGTCACTCTGCTGATCATGCGTTCGTCCTCTCTGCAATGCGCAGCACTGAACTACGGGCACGTGGATTCTCTGCCACCTCTTCTTCGCCCGGCATCAACTTGCCTACTACTCGCAACTGACGGCCACCCAGCTTCCTGAGTTGCTCTTCCGTCATCGGCAGTCCAGCGGGCACCTGAGGACCGCGGCTTTGTTCACGCATAAAGCGCTTCACAATACGGTCTTCCAGCGAGTGGAAGCTGATGATGGATAGCCGCCCACCTGGGGCCAGCACGCCGAGCGAGCTTTTTAGCGCCTGCTCTATCTCCTCCAGTTCACTGTTTACCCAGATGCGCACCGCCTGGAAGGTGCGGGTCGCGGGATGTTTGAATTTGTCTTTGACCGGCGTTGCCGCGGTCACAACTTCTGCCAGCTCTTTGGTACGCGTCATCGGCTCGATGCGGTTACGCTCCACGATGCCGCGCGCGATACGCTTGCCGAAACGCTCTTCGCCGAAGGTTTTGATCACCCAGGCGATGTCAGCTTCGTCAGCCGTTTGCAGCCATTCTGCCGCAGACTGACCGCGAGTCGGGTCCATACGCATATCCAGCGGCCCGTCACGCATAAAGGAAAAACCGCGTTCTGCATCATCAAGCTGTGGTGAAGAGACGCCAAGATCAAGAAGAATACCGTCGATCTTGCCCGTCAGGCCGCGCTCGGCGACATAGTCCGCCAGCGCAGAGAAAGGTCCATGGACGATGGAAAAGCGTGGATCATCGATGGTCTTCGCCACGGCAATTGCCTGCGGATCGCGATCGATTGCCAGTAAGCGGCCTTCCGCTCCCAATTGGGAGAGGATCAGACGCGAGTGACCACCGCGACCAAAGGTTCCATCGATATAGATGCCATCAGGACGAATATTCAGGCCGTTAACAGCCTCATCCAGTAGCACCGTTGTATGTTTATAATTTTCCATCATATTTATAGAGACAAGTCCTGCAATCGATCCGACAACACTGCGGAATCAGACTGCTCAGCGTCGATATCTTCCTTGACCTGTTGATACCAGGTCGTTTCATCCCACAGTTCAAACTTGTTGAACTGCCCGACCAGCATCACTTCTTTTGTCAGACCCGCATGCTGGCGCAACACAGGCGCTATCAATAATCGCCCTGCGTTATCCATCTGACATTCACTGGCATGTCCCAATAACAACCGCTGTACGCGGCGTTCCTGCGGATTCATGCTCGACAGTCGCGACAGCTTTTGCTCAATAATTTCCCATTCGGGCAAGGTGTAAAGCAGCAGGCAGGGGTGGTTGATGTCAATGGTGCAAACCATTTGACCAGACGCGTTTTCGATCAGCTGATCGCGATATCGGGTTGGTACCGATAAACGCCCTTTGCTGTCGAGATTGACCAACGCCGCCCCACGGAACATGCCAGCCTCACCCCTTATCACCACTTTAACCCACAAATTCCCACATAAAGGAGTTTACGGAGCGAAGGAAAAGCTTGTCAAGCCAGGACTACCGCGATACAGGACGGAAAGCCCCCTATTTACGGACATAACCCAACTTGATTAATTACTGCACAACTGGCGAGGCAAAATTAACGTCATGAATATTTGTAAGAAAAAAAACAGATATGCATTCGAATGTTAAAAATCACTCCATACCACCACAGGCAAATATAAAGTGTCAGTTTGCGACGCGGGCGGCATTTTAAGACATTACGCACGGGGATAACAGCGCCAGATTCACCGGAGAAGCGTGAATACACAAGACCTGGCACGCAGGTGGGCATCAAAGAAGAAAAAATGGCTGATAATTCAGCATGAGAGGAGGCTTTGTAACAAAACAATACAAAAAAGAGTGCTTACTGTTGCCGAAATAACCTTAAAAAGGCTCCGATGAAAGCAATATGAATTAATAAGAATAGCAGGCTATGGATCTTAGAGAATTATCCTAATTTTAGTCCGGATATTATTTGCCGTGATAATGAGAAACAATCAGGGCAGTTGACCTGCCCTAAAATGATAATTAACGACGATTCAATACACCGCGTCGATAGAGATTACGTTTGATACGCGTTAGCCCCGGTTTTGGCTTGCGCGGTTCATCCAGACTCGCCAGAACAATCTCCAGTACGCGCTCAGCCACGTCACGATGACGCTGGGCTACGGCCAGCACCGGACACTGCAGGAAATCGAGCAGTTCGTTATCCCCAAATGTCGCAATAGCCAGCTCAGAAGGGAGTTTCCCTTCGCGGCGTAGCGTCACGTCCATCACGCCCTGTAACAGCGCGAAAGAGGTGGTGAACAGCGCCTGCGGCATCGGGTGCGTCTCCAGCCATTTCTCAAACAGCTGCGCCGCGGCTTCGCGCTCGTAGCTGTTAGCGTAGAGGTAGTGCACTTCACGCGGATCGTCTTTCCAGGCAGTACGGAACCCCTGCTCTCGCAGGAAGCTGACGGACAGCTCCGGCAGCGCGCCAAGGTAGAGCACGGTTTCTGCCGGGAAGGTACGCAGCTCGGCGGCCAGCATCTCGGCATCATCCTGATCGGCGCCCACGACGCTGGTGAAGTGCTCGCGATCCAGCGCACGATCCAGCGCGACGATCGGGAACGAGCCATTCGCCCAGCGTTGATAGAAAGGGTGCTCTGGTGGCAGAGAGGTGGAAACAATGATCGCGTCGACCTGGCGCTGAAGCAGATGCTCAATGCAGCGCATCTCGTTATCGGGCTGATCTTCCGAGCAGGCGATCAGCAGCTGATAGCCGCGCTGGCGCGCCTGACGTTCGAGATAGTTCGCAATACGGGTGTAGCTGGTGTTTTCCAGATCCGGAATAACCAGACCAATAGATCGGGTGCGCCCGGCACGTAGCCCGGCCGCAACAGCATTCGGATGGTAGTTATGCTCACGAACCACCGCCATGACTTTTTCAACGGTTTTGTCGCTAACACGGTACTGCTTTGCTTTACCGTTAATCACATAGCTCGCCGTAGTTCGTGACACGCCGGCTAGCCGGGCGATTTCATCCAGTTTCACAATTGCCCCTTAAACGAAATAAAAGAGTCCATGGCCTTGTCAGGTTTATGGTTATATCTTTTAACATCTAAACGCAGAATAGAAGTTGCGGCAACCGCTTTTCTCTCCCTTAGGGTCCGTTTAGGCAAAAAAAAACCCGGCTTTGCAGACCGGGTCGAAAGAGGCGAACTTTTTTGACGACTAACGCATAATTTTATCGCCGCGAGACAAGCCCACGACACCCGAGCGCGCCACCTCAACAATTTTGGCGACATCACGCACGGAGGCCAGAAACGCATCGAGTTTATCGCTGGTTCCGGCAAGCTGAACAGTATAGATAGAAGGCGTTACGTCGATGATCTGCCCACGGAAGATATCCGCGTTGCGTTTGACCTCTTCGCGTCCATATCCGCTGGCCTGAATTTTGACCAACATCACTTCGCGCTCAACGTACGCCCCCTGCCCTAATTCACTCACTCGCAGCACATCCACTAATTTATGCAGCTGCTTTTCAATTTGCTCAAGGACTTTCGCATCACCCACGGTCTGAATAGTCATCCGCGACAGCGTCGGATCGTCCGTCGGTGCCACGGTCAGGCTTTCAATGTTGTAACCGCGCTGGGCGAAAAGCCCAATGACGCGCGATAACGCGCCCGATTCGTTTTCCAGAAGAACAGATAATATCCGGCGCATCAGGTTCTCTCCGTTTTGCTCAACCACATTTCATCCATACCGCCCCCGCGAATATGCATCGGGTAGACGTGCTCCGTCCCATCGACGATCACATCCACAAAGACCAGGCGGTTGTTCCTGACGTGCTCCAGCGCTTCGCCGAGCTTCGCTTCCAGTTCATTCGGATCGCTGACACGCATGCCGACGTGGCCATAGGCCTCCGCCACGCGCACAAAGTCCGGCAGCGATTTCATGTACGACTGGGAGTGACGACCGGAATAGATCATGTCCTGCCACTGCTTCACCATGCCCAGGTAGCCGTTATTCAGATTCAGGACCAGCACCGGGAGATCGTACTGCAACGCGGTAGAAAGCTCCTGAATGTTCATCTGGATACTGCCATCGCCGGTCACGCACACGACGATCTCATCCGGGAGCGCCAGTTTGACGCCCAATGCAGCAGGCAGACCAAACCCCATGGTGCCCAGACCGCCGGAGTTAATCCAGTGGCGCGGTTTATCAAACGGGTAGTAGAGGGCGGCAAACATCTGATGCTGGCCCACATCCGAGGTGACGTAGGCATCCCCTTTTGTCAGTCGCCATATCGTTTCGATCACCGCCTGCGGCTTAATGTGTTCGCTTTGCGTGTCATATTTCAGACATTGACGTCCGCGCCACTGCTCAATCTGCTGCCACCAGTCGCGAATATCATCCAGCGGCTGCACGGCAGGCTCTTGCGCCAGCAGATCCAGCATCTGTTCCAGCACCTGCAGCGCATCGCCGACAATCGGCACATCGGCAGGAACCGTTTTGGAAATAGAGGTCGGGTCGATATCAATGTGCAGCACCGTCGCATTCGGACAGTACTTCGCCAGATTGTTGGTGGTGCGATCGTCAAAGCGCACGCCGACGGCAAAAATCACATCGGAGTTGTGCATGGTCATATTGGCTTCATAGGTGCCATGCATACCCAACATACCCAGCGCCTGACGATGTGTGGCCGGAAAAGCACCCAGCCCCATCAACGATGAAGCCACAGGCAAGTTTAATTTTTCGATTAATTCGCGCAGCTGCGTGTGACAGTGGGCATTCACAGCACCACCGCCGACATAGACCACCGGTTTTTTCGCCGCAATCAGCGTTTGCAGCGCGCGTTTGATTTGGCCTTTATGCCCCTGGGTCGTTGGATTATAGGAGCGCATGCTCACGGAATCGGGCCAGACGTAAGGCAGTTTATTGGCCGGATTCAAAATATCTTTTGGTAGATCGACCACCACCGGACCAGGACGCCCGCTGGCCGCCAGCCAGAAGGCTTTTTTCAGCACCCCTGGAATGTCTTCCGTTTGTTTGACCAGGAAGCTGTGCTTCACCACCGGGCGGGAGATCCCCACCATGTCGCACTCCTGAAAGGCGTCGTAACCAATCAGCGAAGTGGCAACCTGTCCGGATAAAATGACCAGTGGGATGGAATCCATGTAGGCGGTGGCAATGCCGGTAATGGCGTTGGTTGCCCCAGGCCCTGAGGTGACGAGCACCACGCCCACCTCTCCGGTGGCACGTGCCAGACCATCAGCCATATGCACAGCGGCTTGCTCATGACGCACCAGCACATGATCGATACCGCCGACGGTGTGTAACGCATCGTAAATATCGAGGACCGCGCCTCCGGGATAACCGAATACTTGCTTGACGCCCTGATCGATAAGTGACCGGACGACCATTTCGGCGCCAGACAACATCTCCATGGTTTGCCTCCAGGCTTCTTGTTATAGACGAACAGAGGAATTCATTTCCTCGCCGTCTTGCTTTCCAGGGTTTCCCCTGTCTTTCATTTTTGCAGAGTGACCTTCACCTTAACCGCTCCCCATGAGGCAGGCAATCAGCAAACGGAGGCACGAAAAGAGGCGTAAAAGCAGAATGCACAGGCATTATGACAAGATATGGTGAATTCCACTGGAATACACTTTTGTGATGATGGTTCATCGCTTAAATAGGCGGGGAATCAGTAATTCATCTATTTTTGCATGGAAAAAAGCGAAAGGAAAAATTCAATTCAGAATAAAATACTACGCATTAAAAAAATAACAGGATAAACCGGATGCATTGCACCGATTTATCCTGATGTGGATTAGCGCCGACAAACACTGACTAACAGCTCTTCCATCCACTGATGGCCTTTATCTCGCCCGGCCGCTTCGTGCCACGAAAGATAACACGTTCGGCTATTGAGCTTCAGCGGCAGCGATAATATTTGCAGATTAAGCTGGGCAGAGAATTCTTCCGCCAGCCAGCGCGGAGCAATAGCAACAAGTTGAGTCTGCGAAACAATATTTAATACGCTCACCATGGCCATCCCCTGATACGCCACGCAGGCTTGTTTATCCGGTGTGTCATACCACGGCTGGCTAAATGACGCATATCTGTCGAGTGCCACAACCGCGTGCTGCTCATTATAAACATCATTTTCCAGTAATGGCCCGTTGATGCGCGGGTGAGATTTACTGGCGACTAACACCATTTCATCGTTAAACAGCGGTACACAAGAAAACTCCGGACGGCGAAACTCTTCGTAACCCAGAACAAATTCCGTTTCCTGATAACGTAACTGATGTTCAGTATTGTGGTTTAAGGAGGACTTAAATATAAGATGAATATTTGGGGCTATTTCTTCCACTTTATTATAGATAACGGAGGTCAGATAATTATCCAGCGGACTGCACACGCAGAGATGAAAAACACGCTCGCTGCTTAAAGGTTCGAAACCGGACCCCGGCAGCTCATTCTGCACCAGTTGCAACGCCTGGCGAACAGACGCAAAAAGCTGATAAGCCCTTGCCGTAGGCTGGATGCCACGGCCATATCGCACGAATAGCTCGTCGTTAAACATTATCTTCAGCCTGGCGACGGCATTACTCACTGCAGGCTGGGACATTCCCAACGCCTGTGCGGCTCTGGTAATATTTTGTTCCTGCATAACAGCATCAAAAACGGTTAATAAGTTAAGATCCACCGTACGTAGCTGAGGCCTGTTTGCTTCAATGGCGTGAGGCCGTTCATTTGTTTTTTCTAACATATCTAACTCCACTGTCACGCTAAACTCCCTTTGACTTGGCGCAATAATAACTTTTAAAAATATTATTTATCATGCAGATAAAACCAGACAAAGAGAAAAGTTTAAAATTCGGAATATATAAACACTCACGCCAAATAACAGGTGCAGGTATACACAAGCTCAAGCGTTAAAAATTTAAAAGTAATAACTAAAACATTAGGAATGGAATGAAACCATAAATCCAATGAATAAACAACAAGCCTACAGGTAAACAATTATTTAAGTTTTCTTAAACTAATCCATCCTATCAACGATTGTCCGTTAACATGTCATTATCATTGCTTGATCTTCATTCACCATTACCGCAACCAGACAGAATCCAACCTAATGATTTCAATGGATTTAATAACCACGCCCTTTAAATTTCAGAAAATAATTAATTGAAACCAATTATATTAAATTTATTCCGGAAACGGTTTTAAAGTCCAAAATTAGACAATTTAAATAACGCCCTTGGGAAAACCTAGCACAATACGCTAAAGAACCAGGACCACAGGTATCATGGATCGCGGGCGTTTTTCGCCGCAGGGGTTGACTTGATTCCGCATATCCAGTACCACTAAAAGCATAACGCATTCATCTGGAGCCTGATTCATGATTCGTACCGTTCGTTTCCTCAGCCTACTACTACTAAACGCATCCACTGTGCGCGGTAGGCTGGCGGGCGAAATTCAACGTTGAATCGTCTCCGGTAAACAAAAAACCCGCGCCATTGCGCGGGTTTTTTTATGCTCGTAGCAAGGCGCCCCAGGACAGACAAGGACCAAACCCATGAGCCAGCAAGTCGTTATTTTCGATACAACTTTACGTGACGGTGAACAGGCGTTACAGGCAAGCCTGAGTGTGAAAGAGAAACTGCAGATTGCGCTGGCCCTGGAACGTATGGGTGTCGACGTAATGGAAGTGGGCTTCCCGGTCTCTTCACCGGGTGATTTTGAATCCGTCCAGACCATTGCGCGCACCATCAAAAACAGCCGCGTGTGTGGTCTGGCCCGCTGTGTCGAGAAAGATATCGACGTGGCCGCCGAATCCTTGAAAGTGGCTGAAGCCTTCCGAATTCACACCTTTATCGCCACCTCCCCGATGCACATCGCAACCAAACTGCGTAGCACCCTGGATGAAGTGATCGAACGCGCGGTATACATGGTGAAACGCGCCCGTAACTACACTGACGACGTCGAATTCTCCTGTGAAGATGCTGGCCGCACGCCGATTGCCGATCTGGCCCGCGTAGTAGAAGCCGCGATTAACGCGGGTGCCACTACTATCAACATCCCGGACACCGTCGGCTACACCATGCCGTTCGAGTTCTCCAACATCATCACCGGGCTGTATGAACACGTGCCAAACATTGATAAAGCCATTATTTCTGTCCATACCCACGACGATTTGGGCCTGGCCGTGGGCAACGCCATTGCCGCAGTCCACGCCGGGGCTCGCCAGGTGGAAGGCGCCATGAACGGCATCGGCGAACGTGCCGGTAACTGTTCACTGGAAGAGGTGATCATGGCGATCAAAGTGCGCAAAGACATCATGAATGTGCAGACCCGCATTAATCACAACGAAATCTGGCGCACCAGCCAGACCGTCAGCCAGATTTGCAACATGCCTATCCCGGCGAACAAAGCGATTGTCGGCACCGGCGCCTTCGCCCACTCCTCCGGTATTCATCAGGACGGTGTGCTGAAGAACCGCGAAAACTACGAAATCATGACCCCGGAATCCATCGGTCTGAATCAGGTGCAGTTGAATCTCACCTCCCGCTCTGGCCGTGCGGCGGTGAAACACCGCATGGAAGAGATGGGTTACAAGGAAAGCGACTACAACATGGATCACCTGTACGACGCGTTCCTGAAACTGGCCGATAAAAAAGGCCAGGTCTTTGACTACGACCTGGAAGCATTAGCCTTCATTAATAAACAGCAGGAAGAGCCAGAGCACTTCCGTCTGGACTACTTCAGCGTGCAGTCCGGCTCCAGCGATATCGCGACCGCCTCGGTCAAACTGGCCTGCGGCGATGAAGTTAAAGCCGAAGCCGCCAACGGTAACGGCCCGGTAGATGCGATTTATCAGGCGATCAACCGCATCACCGACTACAACATCGAGCTGGTCAAATACGATTTGAGCGCCAAAGGTCACGGCAAAGATGCGCTGGGTCAGGTCGATATTGTTGTCACTTATAACGGCCGTCGTTTCCACGGCGTTGGCCTGGCGACAGATATCGTCGAATCCTCAGCCAAAGCCATGGTGCACGTCCTGAACAACATCTGGCGCGCCGCAGAAGTCGAGAAAGAGTTACAACGCAAAGCTCAGAATAAAGAGAACAATAAGGAAACCGTGTAATGTCGAAGAATTACCATATTGCTGTGTTGCCGGGCGATGGCATTGGCCCGGAAGTGATGACACAAGCCCTGAAAGTCCTGGAAGCAATCCGCGCCCGTTTCGCGATGAAAATCACCACCAGCCACTACGATGTGGGCGGTATTGCGATTGATAACCACGGCACACCACTGCCGAAAGCCACCGTTGAAGGCTGCGAAAACGCCGATGCGGTCCTGTTTGGCTCCGTCGGCGGCCCGAAATGGGAACATCTGCCACCCGCAGAGCAACCTGAGCGCGGCGCGCTGCTGCCGCTGCGTAAGCATTTCAAACTGTTCAGCAACCTGCGTCCGGCGAAGCTGTATCAGGGGCTGGAAGAGTTTTGCCCGCTGCGTGCCGATATTGCCGCCAACGGCTTCGACATTCTGTGCGTGCGTGAATTAACCGGCGGGATCTACTTCGGCCAGCCGAAGGGCCGCGAAGGCAGCGGTCAACACGAGAAAGCATTCGATACCGAGGTTTATCACCGTTTTGAAATCGAACGTATTGCCCGCATCGCTTTCGAATCTGCGCGCAAACGTCGTCACAAAGTGACCTCTATTGATAAAGCCAACGTCCTGCAATCCTCGATTCTGTGGCGCGAAATCGTCAACGAAATCGCCAAAGAGTACCCGGACGTTGAGCTGGCGCACATGTACATCGACAACGCCACCATGCAGCTGATCAAAGACCCGTCGCAGTTCGACGTGCTGCTGTGTTCCAACCTGTTCGGCGATATTTTGTCCGATGAATGCGCGATGATCACCGGCTCCATGGGCATGCTGCCCTCCGCCAGCCTGAACGAAGAGGGCTTTGGCCTGTACGAGCCTGCGGGCGGTTCCGCGCCGGATATCGCCGGTAAAAATATCGCTAACCCGATTGCACAGATCCTCTCCCTGGCCCTGCTGCTGCGCTACAGCCTGGACGCGAACGACGCGGCCGATGCAATCGAAAGCGCCATTAACCGCGCATTAGAAGAAGGTATCCGCACGGGCGATTTAGCGCGCGGCGCGGCGGCCGTCAGTACCGATGAAATGGGCGATATCATTGCCCGCTATGTCGCTGAAGGGGTGTAATCATGGCGAAGACGTTATACGAAAAATTGTTTGATGCGCACGTAGTCTACTCGGCACCAAACGAAACCCCGCTGCTGTACATTGACCGTCATCTGGTGCACGAAGTGACGTCACCGCAGGCCTTTGACGGTCTGCGCGCGCACAATCGTCCCGTTCGCCAGCCGGGTAAAACCTTCGCCACGATGGATCACAACGTGTCGACTCAGACCAAAGACATCAACGCGTCGGGCGAGATGGCGCGTATCCAGATGCAGGAGCTGATTAAGAACTGCAACGCCTTCGGCGTTGAGCTGTACGATTTGAACCACCCGTATCAGGGCATCGTCCACGTAATGGGTCCTGAGCAGGGCATCACCCTGCCGGGAATGACCATCGTCTGCGGCGACTCCCACACCGCCACGCATGGCGCGTTCGGTGCGCTGGCGTTTGGTATAGGAACCTCCGAAGTCGAGCACGTTCTGGCGACGCAAACCTTGAAACAGGGCCGCGCGAAAACCATGAAAATCGAAGTTAACGGTCAGGCGGCAGCAGGTATCACCGCGAAAGACATCGTGCTGGCGATTATCGGTAAAACCGGCAGCGCAGGCGGAACCGGTCACGTGGTGGAGTTTTGCGGCGATGCTATCCGTGCATTGAGCATGGAAGGCCGTATGACCCTGTGCAACATGGCGATCGAGATGGGTGCTAAAGCCGGTCTGGTCGCACCGGACGAGACCACGTTCAACTATGTGAAAGGCCGTCTGCACGCGCCGAAAGGCAAAGATTTTGACGAGGCGGTGGAATACTGGAAAACCCTGCAAACCGACGACGGCGCGACATTCGATACCGTTGTCACCCTGCAGGCAGAAGATATCGCACCGCAGGTCACCTGGGGCACCAACCCAGGCCAGGTGATTTCCGTTAACGACAACATTCCCGATCCGGCCTCGTTTGCCGATCCGGTGGAACGCGCAAGCGCCGAAAAAGCGCTGGCGTACATGGGCCTGAAACCGGGCATTCCGCTGACCGACGTGGCAATCGACAAAGTGTTTATCGGCTCCTGCACCAACTCTCGCATCGAAGATTTGCGTGCAGCAGCAGAAATTGCCAAAGGCCGTAAAGTCGCGCCCGGCGTGCAGGCGCTGGTCGTGCCAGGCTCTGGCCCGGTAAAAGCCCAGGCTGAAGCTGAAGGGCTGGACAAGATCTTTATCGAAGCCGGTTTTGAGTGGCGCTTACCGGGCTGCTCCATGTGTCTGGCCATGAACAACGACCGTCTGAACCCGGGCGAGCGCTGCGCCTCCACCAGCAACCGTAACTTTGAAGGCCGTCAGGGCCGCGGTGGACGTACCCATCTGGTCAGCCCGGCAATGGCAGCGGCTGCCGCAGTGACCGGCCATTTTGCTGATATTCGTGGTTTGAAATAAGGAGACAATCATGGCAGAGAAATTTACCCAACATACGGGTCTGGTTGTCCCGCTGGATGCGGCTAACGTTGATACGGACGCCATCATTCCCAAGCAGTTCTTACAGAAAGTGACCCGCACAGGCTTTGGCGCGCACCTGTTCAACGACTGGCGTTTTCTCGACGATCAGGGCCAGCAGCCGAATCCCGAGTTCGTTCTGAACTTCCCGGAATTTAAAGGCGCATCGATCCTGTTAGCCCGCGAAAACTTTGGCTGTGGCTCATCCCGCGAACACGCCCCGTGGGCGCTGACGGACTACGGTTTTAAAGTGGTGATCGCCCCGAGCTTTGCCGACATCTTTTACGGCAACAGCTTCAACAACCAGCTGCTGCCGGTGACGCTGACCGACGAACAGGTCGATGAGCTGTTCGCGCTGGTGAAGGCGAATCCGGGCATTTCGTTCGAAGTGGATCTGGAAGCGCAGGTGGTGAAAGCGGGTGACAAAACTTACAGCTTTAAAATCGACGACTTCCGCCGTCACTGCATGATCAACGGCCTCGACAGCATTGGTTTGACCCTGCAGCACGAAGCCTCCATTGCAGCCTACGAAAACAAACAACCGGCGTTTATGCGCTAACGAAAAAGGCCCGCGCAAGCGGGCCTTTTTGTTTAACTCTCTTTGACGCGAAGCGTCAGCGCCAGCGTCACCAGCGAGATCCCCGCAATCACCCAATACACGGCAAAGTGACCATAGCTTTGCGCCAGCGCCCCCTGAATCACCCCCGCCAGAATCACCCCGGTCGAAATACTGTTGGTGAATAACGTCGTGGCTGAGCCCGCCCGTCCGGGCATCAGATCCTGGAACCACAGCATCCCAATCCCGGCGACAATGCCGATAAAAATGGCGTTAAACAGCTGCAACGCCAGCAGCGCTTCGCGACTGTGAAACAGGATCAATCCCAGGTAAAACAGGACGCCAGCCGCCACCGCAACCACCATCATCCGACGTTTGCCAAAGCGCTTCACGTAGAAGCCCGCGAGGATCATCGCCGGGATTTCCAGCCCGGCGGCGGTGCCCATTAAGATCCCGGCGAGCTTATCCGGCAGCCCCAGATCGCTGCTGATCCACAGGGGCATATCGATGATATACATGGTGTTGCAGGTCCACATCAGCGTCGAGGCAATAAACAGCATGCGCACGTTTTTATTATGCCAGCCGCTCACCTGGGTGACGGGCGTATCCGCCGCCTGCTCCACCCGGGCGACCGACGGCAGCACAAAGGCGATCAGCGCCAGGCTGATGGCAAAAATCCCGGCCGCAATGGAGAACATCACCGTAAAACCGTAATTCAGCGCCAGCATAAAGGCCAGCGGCGGGCCGATCACCCACGCCAGGGAGAGCTGTGCACGCATCACCGAGCTGAACATCACCACTTCCCGCGCCGAGCTGTCCGCGTACTCACGGGCGAGCGCAAAAAGCTGCGGCATGGCGGTATTGGCAAGCGAGGCCAGCAGCACCCCGCAGGTGAGCAGCGTCAGATAGTGGCGGTTGAAGGCAAACAGCAGAGCGTTGCCGATGGCCATCGCGCAACAGAACAGAATTAATTTGCGGCGATCGCCCTGGCTGTCGGATCGTTTTGCCAGCCACAGGCTAACCAGGATCCCGGCAATGGCGTTGACCGTGTAAAACAGGCCCACCCAGAAAGGCTGTGCGCCCACCTCACGACTCAGGAACAGGCTCAGGGTCGGCGCCTGTAGCGCCCCCGCGACGCCCATCATAAAGGCCACCAGCATAAAAGCGGCATACACGCCGTTCAGGCGGCGGCCCATCGTCATCAACCAGAGCATGCGCAGTTCCTTGTCAAAGAGGAGCGAAATGGAGAGGCAGTGTAAACGAAAAAAGCCAGCAAAAACATTTTGCTGGCGGGTGATAAGCACCAATACTCAGTCACACATGGTCGAGGCGAGTCAGCGGTCAGAGGTCAATTTCGTAACGTCCCACTGCATCAGATCTTCAAGCATTTTCAGGCGCTGTTCTGCGCACTGGCGGGCCAGCCAGGACACTCCTTTTGTCGCTGAAAAGTAGTGCTGATAAAACTGACGTGCGGTTGACCTCTTCATATTTACCTCCTCACTTCAACAAGGAGGATTATTGGCTTAATATGAGGATTAATAAATTGCTGATTTTTTGTCAGGAGTTCCCCTTTTATGCCGTCTGGTCGTCTGCAACAACAATTTATCCGCCTCTGGCAGTGCTGCGAAGGCCAGTCAAAAGAGACCACGCTGAACGAGCTGGCGGAACTGCTGAACTGCTCGCGCCGCCACATGCGCACGCTGCTGAACACCATGCAGCAGCAGGGCTGGCTGAACTGGGAGGCGGAAGCAGGGCGCGGAAAGCGTTCGCGCTTAACCTTCCTGTATACCGGTCTGGCCTTACAACAGCAGCGCGCTGAAGACCTGCTGGAGCAGGACCGCATCGATCAGCTGGTGCAGCTGGTGGGCGATAAAGCCGCCGTCCGCCAGATGCTGGTCTCCCATCTGGGCCGCAGCTTCCGCCAGGGAAAGCACATCTTGCGCGTGCTCTACTACCGTCCGATGAAAAACCTGCTGCCGGGCACGGCGCTACGCCGCTCCGAAACGCACATGGCGCGACAAATCTTTAGCGGCCTGACGCGCATAAATGAGGAAAACGGGGAACTGGAAGCTGACATCGCGCACCACTGGCAGCAACTTTCTCCGCTGCACTGGCGCTTTTTTTTGCGTCCTGGCATCCATTTTCACCATGGCCGCGAGCTGGAGATGAACGATGTGATCGCTTCTCTGCAGCGCGCTCGCGGGCTGCCCCTCTACTCCCATATCGCACACATACACTCTCCCACCGCCTGGACGCTGGATATCGAGCTTTCCGAGCCTGACCAGTGGCTGCCGTGGCTGATGGGTTATGTCCCGTCGATGATTTTGCCTCATGAATGGGAGAGCATGCCCAGTTTCGCCAGCCAGCCCGTCGGCACCGGGCCTTACGCCGTGATGCGTAATAACAGTAACCAGTTGAAAATCCGCGCCTTCGATGACTACTTTGGCTACCGCGCGCTGATTGACGAGGTGAATGTCTGGGTGCTGCCGGACATCAGTGAAGAGTTCAGCCCCGGCCTGACGCTGGAAGGCCCGACCGAAGGCGAAAAAGCCGTCGAAAGTCGCCTCGAAGAGGGCTGCTACTATCTGCTGTTTGACGCCCGCACCCACCGGGGTGCCAGCAGCGAGGTGCGCCAGTGGATAAGCCAGATCCTCGCCCCCGCCAATCTGATCTATCAGGCGGAAGACCAGCACCAGACCTACTGGTTCCCGGCCTACGGGCTGCTGCCTCGCTGGCACCACGCCCGTCCTGGGCGCGGCGAAAAGCCCGCCGGGCTGGAAACCATTACCCTCACCTATTATCGCGAACACGTTGAGCACCGCTTTATTGCGCGCATTATGAGCAAACTGCTGGCCGCGGAAGGCGTGACGCTGGAAATTCAGGAGGTGGATTACGATGAATGGCATCGCGGCGAAGCGGTGAGCGATATCTGGCTCAACAGCGCGAACTTCACTCTGCCGCTCGATTTCTCGCTCTTCTCGCACCTGTATGAGATCCCGCTGATCCAGCACTGCATTGCCCACGACTGGCAGCAGGACGCCGCTCAGTGGCGCGCCGGAGAGATGAATCTGGCGGTCTGGTGCCAGCAGTTGCTGTCCCAGCAGGCGATGGTACCGCTGATCCACCACTGGCTGATGATTCAGGGACAGCGCAGTATGCGCGGCTTACGCATGAATACGCTCGGCTGGTTTGACTTTAAATCCGCCTGGTTTGCGCCACCGGAACCATAACACTTTCGTAATATTCACCAAATCATTACAATACCGCCGTTCTCAACGGGGTGCTGCATCGATGATGTGCGCTGAGATAATACCCGTCGAACCTGATCCGGATAACGCCGGCGAAGGGATTTGAGGCTGTCGCTCAAAATCCTTTGCCACTCAACTTTGAGGTGCAAAGTGTTAAAAAAAGTTCTCCCCCTGCTGGCGCTCTTCGCGCTGCCTGCATTTGCCAAGCCCGTTTTAACGGTCTACACCTACGACTCCTTTGCCGCCGACTGGGGCCCAGGCCCGGTGGTCAAAAAAGCCTTTGAAGCCGACTGTCACTGCGAACTGAAATTCGTGGCGCTGGAAGATGGCGTTTCGCTGCTCAACCGTCTGCGGATGGAGGGTAAAAACAGCAAGGCCGACGTGGTGCTGGGCCTGGATAACAACCTGCTGGAAGCGGCCTCACAAACCAAACTCTTTGCCAAAAGCGGTATCGCCGCCGATGCGGTGAACGTTCCGGGCGGCTGGAAAAACGACACCTTTGTCCCCTTCGATTACGGTTACTTTGCCTTCGTCTACGATAAAAACAAGCTGAAGAATCCGCCGAAAAGCCTGAAAGAGCTGGTCGAGAGCGACCAGAAATGGCGCGTGATTTATCAGGACCCACGCACCAGCACACCGGGCCTTGGCCTGTTGCTGTGGATGCAAAAAGTGTACGGCGACAAAGCGCCGGAAGCCTGGCAAAAACTGGCGGCGAAAACCGTCACCGTCACCAAAGGCTGGAGTGAAGCCTACGGCCTGTTCCTGAAAGGCGAAAGCGATCTGGTCCTGAGCTACACCACCTCGCCGGCCTACCACATTATCGAAGAGAAAAAAGACAACTACGCCGCCGCTAACTTTGCCGAAGGCCACTATCTGCAGGTGGAAGTCGCCGCCCGCACCGCGGCCAGCAAAGAGCCGGAACTGGCCGAGAAGTTCCTGAAATTTATGGTCTCGCCTGCGTTCCAGAACGCCATCCCGACGGGCAACTGGATGTATCCGGTGACCGACGTGAAACTGCCTGCGGGCTTCGATCAGTTGAGCAAACCGCAAACCACGCTGGAATTCACCCCGCAGCAGGTTTCCACTCAACGCGCCGCCTGGATCAGTGAATGGCAACGCGCCGTCAGCCGCTAATTCCCGGCTGGCTGCTCCCTGGGCTGACTGCCGCCACGCTGATGGTGGTGGTGAGCCTGGGGGCTTTTCTTGCCCTGTGGCTGAACGCACCGCAAAGCGATATCGCCGCGCTGTGGCACGATAGCTATCTCTGGCACGTAGTGCGGTTCTCCTTCTGGCAGGCATTTCTCTCAGCCCTGCTCTCGGTCGTCCCGGCGATCTTTTTGGCGCGGGCGCTGTATCGCCGCCGTTTCCCCGGAAGACAAGCGCTGCTGCGCCTGTGCGCGATGACGCTGATCCTGCCCGTACTGGTCGCCGTCTTCGGTATTCTGAGCGTGTATGGGCGCCAGGGGTGGATTGCCACGCTGTTGAATGCGTTTGGCATCGAATGGACATTTTCGCCTTACGGCCTGCAGGGTATTCTGCTGGCCCACGTCTTTTTCAATATGCCCATGGCGACGCGACTGTTCTTACAGGCGCTGGAAAATATCCCTGGCGAACAGCGACAGCTGGCCGCCCAGCTCGGAATGCGCGGATTTGCCTTCTTTCGCTTTGTTGAGTGGCCGTGGCTGCGGCGGCAGATCCCGCCCGTTGCAGCATTAATTTTTATGCTCTGCTTCGCCAGTTTTGCCACGGTGCTGTCGCTGGGCGGCGGCCCGCAGGCCACCACCATTGAGCTGGCGATCTATCAGGCCCTGAGTTACGACTACGATCCGGGTCGTGCGGCGCTGCTGGCGATGATCCAGATGTTCTGCTGCCTGGGGCTGGTCCTGCTCAGCCAGCGACTCAGTAAAGCCATTGCAGTGGGGAGCCATCAGGTAAACGGCTGGCGCGATCCGCAGGACAGCCTGCGCAGCCGCCTGAGCGATCTCCTGCTTATCGTACTTGCGCTGCTGTTACTCCTCCCGCCGCTGCTGGCAGTGGTGGTGGATGGTCTCAATCTGAATCTGATCTCGGTGCTGCAACAGCCGGTGCTGTGGCAGGCGTTGTGGACGTCGCTGCGGATCGCCCTCGGCGCCGGGTTGCTGTGCGTCCTGCTGACCATGATGCTGCTCTGGAGCAGCCGCGAACTTTACGCCCGCCACTCCCGAATCGCCGGGCAAGCGCTGGAGCTGAGCGGGATGTTGATTCTGGCGATGCCGGGCATCGTACTGGCGACCGGGTTCTTTTTGCTGTTTAACAGCACCATCGGATTACCCGAGCACGCCGACGGGATCGTCATTTTCACCAACGCGCTGATGGCGATTCCCTATGCCCTGAAAGTGCTGGAAAACCCGATGCGCGACCTGAGCGCCCGCTACACTCTGCTCTGTCAGTCGCTGGGGATGCGCGGCTGGCAGCGAGTGAGGGTCGTTGAACTCCGCGCCCTGAAACGCCCTCTGGCGCAGGCGCTGGCCTTTGCCAGCGTGCTGTCGATTGGCGATTTCGGCGTAGTGGCGCTGTTTGGTAATGACGATTTCCGCACGCTACCGTTCTGGCTGTATCAGCAAATCGGCTCGTATCGCAGTCAGGATGGTGCCGTGACGGCCCTGCTCCTGCTGCTGCTGTGCTTTACCCTCTTCACCGTTATCGAAAAACTTCCGGGGCACGATGCTAAAACTGACTGATGTAACCTGGCTTTATCAGCACCTGCCAATGCGCTTTACGCTCTGTGTCGAACGCGGAGAGATGATTGCCATTCTCGGCCCAAGCGGTGCCGGGAAAAGCACGCTGCTCAATCTGATTGCCGGTTTCCTGCCCCCGGCGCGTGGCGAGATGTTGATCGACGGGCAAACGCACACCCATACGCCGCCGTCCCAGCGCCCAGTGTCGATGCTGTTCCAGGAAAATAATCTGTTTACCCATCTGACGGTGCGACAGAATATCGGCCTTGGAATGGACCCCGGCCTCAAGCTGACGGCGCTTCAGCGTGAGAAACTCGAAGCGATTGCCCAGCAGATGGGGCTGAATGAATTTCTCGAACGTTTGCCTGGCGAGCTTTCTGGCGGGCAGCGTCAGCGCGTCGCGCTGGCTCGCTGTCTGGTGCGGGAACAGCCAATTTTGCTCCTCGACGAGCCGTTCTCGGCCCTCGACCCAGCCCTGCGTCAGGAGATGCTGTTGCTGGTAAAAGAGGTGTGCCAGCAGAAAAATCTCACCATGCTGATGGTCTCGCACAGCGTGGAAGACGCCGCCAGAATCGCGGCGCGCTCCGTCGTGATTGCCGACGGGCGAATCGCCTGGGATGGGGAAACGCAGGAGCTGATAAGCGGGAAGGCAAGTGCCTCAGCGTTGTTGGGAATAATGCAACCGCAGTAAGCCCGGCAAACAATGCGCCACCGGGCAATCTCAGGCCTGGTGGCGGCTGAAAATCGCCTATCGGCTCACCACCTTCAACAAAATCTCGCCATACACCGGCATCAGCGGATGACGAATCAACGCCACCAGCGCCACCACGGCTACCCCGAGCGTCAAAGGTGCCAGCCACAACAGGCGGCCACGCGGCAGATACTGGGTGAGGCGATCCGTACCGGCTTTCGCACTGCGCCACAGGCGCCAGCACAGCCACACCGCGACCCACAGCAGCAGTGCGGTGGCTAACAGCAGCCATTTAAAATGGCCGCTTTGCGCATCGGCGGGGATATCAATCGCCGCACCGGCCAGAATGCCCGGCAGGAAATAGAACGGCGGCCAGAAGACGCAGCCAATGATATTGGGCAGAATAAATTTTGAAACGGGCAGATCCAGCATCCCGGCAACCATCGGCACCAGCGGACGCGTCGGGCCGACAAAACGCCCGACCAGAATGGTAAACATACTGTGCTGATGGAGGGCATGCTCGGTTTTGTCGAGCAGCGCTTTGTTCTTTTTCATGAACGACCAGCGGTGCAACGGCTTTTTGAAGCGCCAGCCTAACCAGAAAGAGATCCAGTCGCCCAGCAGACAGCCAACGATACCGGCCAACCACGCCTGCCAGAAGTTCACCTCGCCGCTGCCAATCAGCGCACCGAGGCCCGCCATCATGACAGTGCCAGGTAAAATCAGCCCCACCAGCGCCAGCGATTCCAGAAAGGCGACCAGCGCGACAGCGATCAGCGAGTAGGCCACGGACTGCGTAATAAAATGTTCCAGCAATGCCTGCATAACGATTCCGGTCAGATAACAGAGCAGGGATTCTGCGAAGTGCTTCCTGCCTCGTCAAGACAACAATTGTCTGAATAGTTTACCGGGTGCCGCCAGACTTCACCTGTTTGTTTCGTTTTATTTACGTTTTACTCACATCCGGCGCGGAATTCGCTCGGGCTGGCGCCGGTGCATTTCTTGAAGACGCGGGAAAAATAGAGCTGATCCTCAAAGCCGACGTTACGCCCCACGGTGGCAATCGGCATACGCGTGGTGCTGAGAAGCAGTTTGGCCTGACTGATGCGCTGATCCTCGCGCCAGCTCAGAACGCTCACCCCCAACTGCTGACGGAAGAGGTGCGACAGGCGCGACGGCGACAGGCAGACGTGCTGCGCGACCCCCGCGATATCAAACTGGCTGTCCGACAGATGATCGCTGATGTACTGGCAGGCGTCGCGCACGCGATTGTCCAGCGGCGGATTAAGGGAGGCGTTAATCGCCTCCATGCGCCGCAGCAACAACTGTTCGAGCAGATTAATCGCCAGCAGCTCGGCGTAACGCCCGCCAGCCTGGGCTTCGATGATCTGGGCAAAAAGCTCGCGGAACTGCGCCTGATGCGCTTCGTCGGGCCGGTAAAAACCGGTGTGGGCGAAAATCGACGGCCAGGCCAGCCACTCCTGCCAGTAAGCGCGCGGGCGGAAATAGACCCACTGGTGATACCACTCTTTTGCATCGGGGTGGCGGCCGTAGTGGTGAATTTCTCCCGGCGGGAACAGCAAAATATCGCCAGGGCGACAGACAAATTGCCGATCGTTATTTTTGATCACCCCCTCACCGCGCACAGTGATATTCAGGATATAGCCTTTCATGCCCAGCGGGCGGTCGACGAAAAAGTCGAGGTAACCCTCGGCTTCGATAGGGGTCAGCCCCGCCACCAGATGGGCGTTGAAGGAGTACCCCGGCAACAGGGGATCGTTTTGTGTTTCGGCCATAAACAGGTCACTCCCGACGGTCAATAAGGAAACAAATTGTCCATATCTATAAAAGCGGTATAAAAACGGGTCGTTAAGAGAATCACATCGCCTGCCCTCTCTTTTAACTCCGCTTTGTCTCGGCCTTTACCCCAGATTCATCCACGATCTCGTGCAAATCAGCAGTAACAAAAGTGTCTATAACTGCGGCAGAAATGTCCACATTGAATATTTGCACAACGTCACACTTTCCACCTCAACAGCAATTTAATCCATAAGATTAGCGGATCCTGCCTGACGATTTTCTCCCTCAATCTCTAATGTTGATCCATACCCGTTTTTTGATGGAGCAACATAAATGGCAATTGCGATTGGCCTCGATTTTGGCAGTGACTCAGTACGCGCTCTGGCGGTGGAGTGTCGTACGGGCCAGGAGATAGCGACCAGCGTTGAGTGGTATCCGCGCTGGCAAGAGGGGCGTTATTGCGATGCGCCAAATAATCAGTTCCGCCATCATCCGCGCGATTACATCGAATCGATGGAAGCGGCGATCAAAACCGTTCTGGCCGAATTGAGCGAAGATCAGCGCGCACAGATCGTCGGTATTGGCGTGGACAGCACCGGCTCAACGCCTGCTCCCGTCGATGCCGAAGGCCGCGTGCTGGCGCTGCGCTCTGAGTTTGCCGACAACCCGAACGCTATGTTTGTGTTGTGGAAAGACCATACTGCGGTTGAAGAAGCGGAAGCCATCACCCGTTTGTGCCATCAGCCTGGAAAAGCGGACTACTCCCGCTACATTGGCGGCATTTATTCCAGCGAATGGTTCTGGGCCAAGATTTTGCACGTCACCCGTGCCGACCGTGACGTGGCGCAGGCCGCCGTGTCATGGATTGAGCTGTGCGACTGGGTACCGGCCCTGCTGTCGGGCACCACCCGCCCGCAGGATATTCGCCGTGGACGCTGCAGCGCCGGGCATAAATCCCTGTGGCATGAGAGCTGGGGCGGGCTGCCTCCTGCCGCGTTCTTTGATGAACTTGATCCGATTATCAATCAAAGCCTGAAATATCCGCTGTTTACCGACACTTATACCGCCGACATTCCGGTCGGAACCCTGAGCGCAGAGTGGGCGCAGCGTCTGGGCTTGCCGCAAAACGTGGCGATTTCCGGCGGCGCGTTCGACTGCCATATGGGTGCCGTCGGCGCGGGCGCACAGCCTAATACGCTGGTAAAAGTGATTGGCACTTCCACCTGCGACATCCTCACCGCTGATAAAGCCAGCGTAGGCGACCGCGCCGTGAAAGGTATTTGCGGCCAGGTGGACGGTAGCGTGGTCCCTGATTTTATCGGGCTGGAGGCCGGACAATCCGCTTTCGGCGATATCTACGCCTGGTTTGGCCGCGTGCTCGGCTGGCCGCTGGATCAGCTGGCGGAAACGCATCCGGAGCTGAAAGCGCAGATCGCGGCCAGCAAAAAACAGCTTCTCCCGCAACTGACGGAAGCCTGGGCGAAAAACCCGTCCCTCGATCATCTCCCGGTGGTGCTCGACTGGTTCAACGGTCGTCGTACGCCGTTTGCCAATCAGCGTCTTAAAGGCGTGATTACCGATCTCAACCTGGCAACCGATGCCCCTGCGCTGTTTGGCGGTCTGATTGCGGCCACCGCCTTTGGCGCGCGCGCCATCATGGAGTGTTTCACCGAGCAGGGCATCGCCGTGAACGAAGTGATGGCGCTCGGCGGCATCGCGCGTAAAAACCCGGTGATCATGCAGGCCTGCTGCGACGTGCTGAACCGTCCGCTGCAGATCGTCGCCTCCGATCAGTGCTGTGCCCTGGGGGCCGCCATTTTCGCGGCAGTCGCGGCGGGTGTGCACGCAGATATTCCGACCGCTCAACAGCACATGGCGAGCGCCGTCGAGAGCACGCTCCAGCCGCGCCCTCAGCAGGCCCAACGCTTCGAGCAGCTTTATCAGCGCTACCTGCAATGGTCGAAAAGCGCCGAACAACACTATCTCCCTGTCGCCGCCCCGGCCAAAAACACCGCGGAAAAACCGGCAACCCTGACACATTAAGGACACGATAATGAGCATTTTTAACAATTATGAAGTGTGGTTTGTCATTGGCAGCCAGCATTTATACGGCCCGGAAGCGCTGCAACAGGTGACGAAACACGCGGAACATGTGGTTAACGCTCTCAATGCTGAGGCCAAACTGCCGTGCAAACTGGTGCTGAAACCGCTCGGGACTACGCCAGACGAAATCACCCACATCTGCCGCGACGCGAACTACGACGACAAATGCGCCGGGATGGTGGTATGGCTGCACACCTTCTCTCCGGCCAAGATGTGGATCAACGGCCTGACCATCCTCAACAAACCGCTGCTGCAGTTCCATACCCAGTTCAACGCTTCCCTGCCATGGGACAGCATCGATATGGACTTTATGAACCTGAACCAGACCGCGCACGGCGGCCGCGAGTTTGGCTTTATCGGCGCGCGTATGCGTCAGCAGCACGGGGTAGTGACCGGCCACTGGCAGGATCAACACGCGCAGCAGCGCATCGGCTCGTGGATGCGCCAGGCGGTCTCCAAACAGGATACTCGTCATCTGAAAGTGGTGCGTTTTGGCGACAACATGCGCGAAGTCGCAGTGACGGACGGCGATAAAGTCGCTGCACAGATTAAATTTGGTTTCTCCGTTAACACCTGGGCCGTGGGCGATCTGGTGCAGGTGGTGAACGAAATCAGCGACGGCGATATCAGCGCGCTGGTGGACGAATACGAAAGCAGCTACCGCCTGACCGCTGCGGCGCAGATCAACGGCGATAAACGGCAGAACGTCATCGATGCGGCGCGCATTGAACTGGGGATGAAACGCTTCCTGGAACAGGGCGGCTTCCACGCCTTTACCACCACATTTGAAGACCTGCACGGCCTGAAACAACTGCCAGGCCTGGCGGTACAACGTCTGATGCAGCAAGGCTACGGCTTTGCGGGCGAAGGCGACTGGAAAACCGCCGCCCTCCTTCGCATCATGAAGGTGATGTCGACCGGTCTGCAGGGCGGCACCTCATTTATGGAGGATTACACCTACCACTTCGAGAACGGCAACGATCTGGTGCTCGGCTCGCACATGCTGGAAGTGTGTCCATCCATCGCCGTCGAAGAGAAACCGATCCTCGACGTGCAGTACCTGGGGATTGGCGGCAAGGCCGATCCGGCCCGTCTGATCTTCAACACCCGCACCGGCCCGGCGATAAATGCCAGCCTGATCGATCTGGGCGATCGTTTCCGCCTGCTGGTGAACTGCGTGGATGCCGTGGAGACCCCGCATTCATTGCCGAAACTGCCCGTCGCGAACGCCCTGTGGAAAGCGCAGCCGGACCTGCCGACCGCGTCTGAAGCCTGGATCGTGGCCGGTGGCGCGCACCACACGGTCTTCAGCCACTCGCTGGATCTGAACGATATGCGCCAGTTCGCGGAGCTGCACGACATCGAGCTGACCGTCATCGATAACGACACCCGTCTGCCAGCGTTTAAAGACGCACTGCGCTGGAACGAAGTCTATTACGGTTCAAAACGTTAAGCACGTGCCCGGCGGCACGTCGTCTGCCGGGCTTATAAACCCAGGCCGGATAAGCAAAGTGCCATCCGGCAAGGAGAACAGAATGCTTGAAGCATTAAAGCAACAGGTGCTGGAAGCCAACCTGGCCCTGCCGAAACACCATCTCGTCACCCTCACCTGGGGCAACGTCAGCGCTGTCGATCGGGAGAAAGGGGTGTTTGTGATTAAGCCGTCCGGCGTGGATTACAGCGTGATGACCGCCGAGGATATGGTGGTGGTGAGCATCGCAACCGGCGAAGTGGTCGAAGGGAAGAAAAAGCCCTCTTCCGATACGCCAACCCATCGCCTGCTCTATCAGTCGTTCCCGTCGATTGGCGGTATCGTGCATACCCACTCGCGCCACGCCACCATCTGGGCGCAGGCCGGACAATCCATTCCGGCGACGGGCACGACCCATGCCGACTATTTTTACGGCACCATCCCCTGCACCCGTAAAATGACCGATGCGGAAATTGACGGTGAGTATGAGTGGGAAACGGGCAACGTGATCGTCGAAACCTTTGAAAAAGCGGGAATCGATGCGGCGCAAATGCCGGGCGTGCTGGTGCACTCTCACGGGCCATTTGCGTGGGGCAAAAACGCCGAAGATGCGGTGCATAACGCCATCGTGCTGGAAGAGGTCGCCTATATGGGGATCTTCTGCCGCCAGCTGGCGCCACAGCTTCCGGATATGCAGCAAACCCTGCTGGATAAACACTATCTGCGCAAGCACGGTGCGAAGGCGTATTACGGGCAGTAAATCGGGAACAGGGACATTATTGGCCGGATAAGCTCAGCGCCATCCGGCAAAATCACACCTGTATATAAACCCAGCAAAAAATCCGTAACCAGGCTATAATCACGCCTGGTTTTGTTTTTTGGGATGACGGTGTGTGACGCAGGCGCGAGAAGGCTTTTTACTGACCCGACACTGGCGGGATACGCCGCAGGGTACTGAAGTGGAATTCTGGCTGGCGACGGACGAGGGTCCGCTGAACGTCACGCTGCCGCCACAGGAGTCCGTGGCGTTTATCCCGGAACAGCACGTCGAAAAAACGCGCGAGGTGTTACGCGGGGAAAACGGCTGGCGTATTACGCCGCTTGAGCTGAACGATTTCCACCGCCAGCCCGTTTACGGGCTTTACTGCCGCGCCCATCGCCAGCTGATGCGCTTTGAAAAGCTGCTGCGAGAAGCCGGAGTAACGCTGTACGAAGCGGATATTCGCCCGCCGGAACGTTTCCTGATGGAGCGTTTTATTACCGCTCCCGTCTGGGTCGACGGCACGCCGCAGGGCGGCAAACTGCTCAACGCCCGCCTCAAACCCAATCCCCACTACCGACCGCCCCTGAAATGGGTGTCGCTGGATATCGAAACCACGCGCCACGGCGAACTGTATTGCATCGGCCTTGAAGGCTGCGGGCAGCGAATTGTCTATATGCTCGGGCCGCCAAACGGTGATGCGTCAGCCCTCGATTTTGAGCTGGAGTACGTCACCAGCCGCCCACAGTTGATTGAAAAGCTAAACCAGTGGTTTGCCATTCACGATCCTGATGTCCTGATTGGCTGGAATGTGGTGCAGTTTGACCTGCGCGTGCTGCAAAAGCATGCCGAGCGTTACCGTATTCCGCTGATGCTGGGCCGCGGCAACAGCGAGCTGGAGTGGCGCGAGCACGGTTTTAAGAATGGCGTGTTCTTCGCGCAGGCTAACGGGCGGGTGATTATCGACGGTATCGACGCGCTTAAATCCGCCTTCTGGAGTTTCTCCTCGTTTTCGCTGGAAGCCGTCTCTCAGGAGCTGCTCGGCGAAGGGAAATCCATCGACAATCCCTGGGATCGGATGGATGAGATTGACCGGCGCTTCAATGAAGACAAACCGGCGCTGGCCACTTATAACCTGAAGGACTGCGAGCTGGTGACGCGGATTTTCCACAAAACGGAGATCATGCCGTTCCTGCTGGAGCGCGCGACCGTCAACGGCCTGGCGATCGATCGTCACGGCGGTTCCGTCGCTGCGTTCGGCCATCTGTATATTCCACGCATGCACCGCGCGGGCTATGTCGCGCCAAATCTTGGCGAGGTCCCGCCTCAGGCTAGCCCTGGCGGCTATGTGATGGACTCCAGGCCTGGCCTGTATGACTCGGTCCTGGTGCTGGATTATAAAAGCCTCTATCCGTCGATCATTCGCACCTTTCTGATCGATCCCGTCGGCCTGGTCGAGGGGATGGCCCAGCCGGATGAGGCGCACAGCACCGAAGGATTTCTCGGCGCGCGTTTCTCGCGGGAAAAGCACTGCCTGCCTGAAATCGTCGGCCAAATCTGGCACGGGCGTGAGGAGGCCAAGCGTCAGCACAATAAACCGCTTTCTCAGGCGCTGAAGATCATCATGAACGCCTTTTATGGCGTGCTCGGCACCAGCGCCTGTCGGTTCTTCGATCCCCGTCTCGCCTCGTCGATCACCATGCGCGGGCATGAAATCATGCGCCAGACCAAAGCGCTGGTGGAATCCCAGGGCTATGACGTGATTTACGGCGACACGGACTCAACGTTCGTCTGGCTGAAAGGCGCTCACAGCGAAGAGGACGCCGCGCAAATCGGCCAAAATCTGGTGGCGTTCGTCAACGACTGGTGGCGCAATCATTTGCAAAAAGAGCGGTTAACCAGCGCGTTAGAGCTGGAATTTGAAACCCATTTCAGCCGCTTTTTGATGCCGACAATTCGCGGTACCGAGCAGGGCAGCAAGAAGCGTTACGCCGGTTTGATTCAGGAGGGCGAGAGCCAGCGCATGGTGTTTAAAGGGCTGGAAACGGTGCGAACCGACTGGACGCCACTGGCGCAACAGTTCCAGCAAACGCTCTATCTGCGCGTGTTCCGCAACGAGCCGTATCAGGATTATGTCCGCGAGACTATCGCTAGCCTGCTGGCCGGTGAGCTGGACAGCCAGCTGGTCTATCGCAAGCGCCTGCGCCGCCCGCTGGCGGAGTATCAACGCAATATGCCGCCGCATGTTCGCGCCGCGCGGCTGGCCGATGAAGAGAACGTACGTCGCGGCCGCGCGCCGCAGTATCAAAATCGCGGCACCATTAAATACGTCTGGACCACCAGCGGCCCGGAACCGGTGGATTATCAGCACTCGCCTCTGGACTACGATCACTATCTGACGCGACAGCTTATGCCTGTCGCCGATGGAATTTTACCTTTTGTCGACGATGATTTTGCTACACTCATGACAGGGCAACTGGGGCTATTTTGACGCGTGACGAAAACGCCGCCATCCAGTACCATAGCGCCCTTTCCATTCCCGGACCCATTTTTCGATGGCCGTCACTTTGCGACGGTGGTCGAACTATTGCCTGCAATTAAAGATTAGAGCCAAACAACTATGCCTTTTACACTTGGTCAACGCTGGATCAGCGATACAGAAAGCGAGCTTGGATTAGGAACTGTGGTAGCGCTGGATGCGCGCATGGTCACTATCCTTTTCCCGGCCACGGGTGAAAACCGTCTGTATGCACGCAATGACTCCCCTGTTACCCGCGTCATGTTTAACCCGGGTGACACCGTTACCAGCCATGAAGGCTGGCAGCTGAAGATTGAAGACGTAAAAGAAGAGAACGGGATCCTCGCCTACATCGGTACGCGAGTCGACACGGAAGAAACAAATGTCATCCTGCGCGAAGTGCTGCTCGACAGCCGACTGGTCTTCAGCAAGCCGCAGGACCGTCTGTTTGCCGGTCAGATCGACCGCATGGACCGTTTTGCCCTGCGCTATCGCGCGCGTAAATTCCAGAGCGAACAGTACCGCATGCCGTGGAGCGGCCTGCGTGGTCAGCGTACCAGCCTGATCCCGCACCAGCTGAACATCGCCCACGACGTTGGCCGTCGCCATGCGCCACGCGTGCTGCTGGCTGATGAAGTCGGTCTCGGTAAAACCATCGAAGCGGGGATGATCCTGCATCAACAGCTGCTCTCCGGCGCTGCCGAGCGCGTGCTTATCGTGGTGCCTGAAACCCTGCAACACCAGTGGCTGGTCGAGATGTTGCGCCGCTTCAACTTGCGCTTCTCCCTGTTTGACGACGAGCGCTACGCCGAAGCCCAGCACGATGCCGATAATCCGTTCGAAACAGAACAGCTGGTGATCTGCTCTCTGGACTTTGTGCGCCGCAGCAAGCAACGCCTTGAGCATCTGTGCGATGCCGAGTGGGATCTGATGGTCGTCGATGAAGCTCACCACCTGGTCTGGAGCGAAGATGCGCCCAGCCGTGAATATATGGCGATCGAACAGCTGGCCGAACGCGTGCCGGGTATCCTGCTGCTGACCGCTACGCCGGAGCAACTGGGGCTGGAAAGCCACTTTGCGCGTCTGCGCCTGCTCGATCCTAACCGTTTCCACGATTTCTCTGTGTTTGTCGAAGAGCAGCAAAACTACCGCCCGGTTGCCGATGCGGTCGCCCTGCTGCTGGCTGGTAAGCACCTGTCCAACGATGAACTCAACACCCTGAGCGAGCTGATTGGCGAGCAGGATATTGAGCCACTGCTGCACGCCGCCAACAGCGACCGCGACGACGCGGAAACCGCGCGTCAAGAGCTGGTCTCCATGTTGATGGACCGCCACGGCACCAGCCGCGTGCTGTTCCGTAACACCCGTAACGGCGTGAAAGGCTTCCCGAAACGCGAGCTGCACACCATCAAGCTGCCGCTGCCGACACAGTATCAAACCGCGATTAAAGTCTCTGGCATCATGGGGGCGCGCAAAAGTGCTGAAGAGCGCGCGCGCGATATGCTCTATCCGGAACAGATTTATCAGGAATTTGAAGGCGATACCGGCACCTGGTGGAACTTCGATCCACGCGTCGAATGGCTGATGGGCTATCTGACCGCTCACCGCTCGCAGAAAGTGCTGGTGATTTGCGCCAAAGCGGCCACCGCGCTGCAGCTGGAGCAAGTCCTGCGCGAGCGCGAAGGTATCCGCGCTGCCGTGTTCCACGAAGGGATGTCGATCATCGAACGCGACCGCGCGGCGGCCTGGTTCGGTGAAGAGGACAGCGGCGCGCAGGTGCTGCTCTGCTCCGAAATCGGCTCCGAAGGCCGTAACTTCCAGTTCGCCAGCCATCTGGTGATGTTCGATCTGCCGTTTAACCCGGATCTGCTGGAGCAGCGTATTGGCCGTCTGGACCGTATCGGCCAGGCTCATGATATTCAGATCCACGTTCCGTTCCTGGAAAAAACCGCCCAGTCGGTACTGGTGCGTTGGTTCCACGAAGGTCTGGACGCGTTTGAACACACCTGCCCGACCGGGCGCACCATTTACGATCAGGTGCACAGCGATCTGATTGGGTATCTGGCGGCACCGGAAGAGACCGAAGGCTTTGACGATCTAATCAAATCCTGTCGCGAAAAACACGACGCGCTGAAACTGCAGCTGGAGCAAGGGCGTGACCGTCTGCTGGAGATCCACTCCAACGGCGGCGAGAAAGCGCAGCAGCTTGCCGAGAGCATCGAAGAGCAGGACGACGACACCAGCCTGATCAGCTTCGCGATGAACCTGTTTGATATCGTTGGTATCAACCAGGACGATCGCGGCGAGAACATGATTGTGCTGACGCCGTCCGATCATATGCTGGTCCCGGATTTCCCTGGCCTGCCGGAAGATGGCTGCACCATCACCTTCGAGCGTGACGTAGCCCTTTCCCGCGAAGATGCGCAGTTCATCACCTGGGAACACCCGCTTATCCGCAACGGTCTGGATTTGATTCTGTCCGGCGATACCGGCAGCAGCACCATTTCCCTGTTGAAAAACAAAGCGCTGCCCGTTGGGACGCTGCTGCTTGAGCTGATCTACGTGGTTGAGGCGCAAGCGCCGAAACAGCTGCAGCTCAACCGCTTCCTGCCCGCCACCCCGGTGCGTTTGATGCTCGACAAAAACGGCACTAACCTCGCCGCGCAGGTCGAGTTTGAGAGCTTTAACCGCCAGTTGAGTGCCGTTAACCGTCACACGGGCAGCAAACTGGTGAATGCGGTCCAGCAGGATGTGCATGCCATTTTGCAGCAGGGTGAAGCGCAGATTGAGAAAGCCGCGCGCGCACTGATTGATGCGGCTCGCAGCGAAGCTGACGAAAAGCTCTCTGCCGAGCTGTCGCGTCTGGAAGCGTTACGCGCGGTGAATCCAAACATCCGTGACGACGAGCTTGCAGCCATTGAGAGCAACCGTGAGCAGGTGCTGGAAAGCCTGGATCAGGCGAGCTGGCGACTGGATGCGCTGCGTCTGATCGTTGTGACGCATCAGTAAACGGAGCGCGACATGATCATGGAGACCTACAATCCGCCGATGGACCCGTGGCTGGTCATTCTGTATCAGGATGACCACATTATGGTGGTCAACAAGCCCAGCGGCCTGTTGTCCGTGCCGGGACGTATGGAGGAGCACAAAGACAGCGTGATGACGCGCGTACAGCGCGATTATCCGCAGGCAGAATCCGTGCATCGTCTGGATATGGCGACCAGCGGCGTGATTGTGGTGGCTCTGACGAAAGCGGCTGAGCGCGAATTAAAGCGCCAGTTCCGCGATCGTGAACCGAAGAAGCAGTATGTTGCGCGCATCTGGGGACACCCGGAAAAGGCGGAAGGTCTGGTGGATTTACCGCTGATTTGCGACTGGCCGAACCGGCCTAAGCAAAAAGTCTGTTTTGAAACCGGCAAGGCGGCGCAGACCGAGTATGAGGTGCTTGAATACGCTGCGGATAACACCGCGCGTATCCTGCTCAAACCGATTACCGGCCGTTCGCATCAGCTGCGCGTGCATATGCTGGCGCTGGGCCATCCAATTCTGGGGGACCGTTTTTACGCCACCCCGGAAGCGCTCGCAATGGCGCCGCGTCTGCAATTACACGCTCAGATGCTGACGATAACGCATCCGGAATTCGGCAATCTGATGACGTTTAAAGCTCCTGCCGATTTTTAACGTAGTGCCCGGCGGGTGCCGGGCTTACGCTTATTTAAAGCCCTTCTGCTCTTTAATGAGCTCGTACGCTTTCTGAATTTCCTGCGCTTTCTGCTTCGCCATTTCCATCATCTCTGGCGGTAACCCTTTCGCCACCAGTTTATCCGGATGATGTTCGCTCATCAGCTTGCGATAGGCGCGTTTAATGGTGGTCGCATCGTCGGTCGCTTTCACGCCCAGTACGTTACACGCATCTTCCAGCGTCGGGTCGCGCTGCGCCTGCTGCCAGCCACCGCCAGCAGACTGCTGCTGGTGTTGATAGCCGCCACCAAATTGCGCGCCGCCCTGCATCATGCGCAGGAACTGGTCGAACTGCATGCGGGAGATACCCAGCTCTTCGGCAATCACGTACAACACGTCGCGTTCGTTAGGATGCAGTGACCCATCCGCAAACGCCGCCTGAATCTGGATTTCCAGAAACATCCGAATTAAATCAAAGCGTCCGAAACAGATGCTGCGGAACTGGCGCATTTTCTCGCGCAGCGGATAATTATCCGCCTTACCGATACGAAACGCATTTTGTGCCGCCACGCGGGACTCGCCGTGCAGGCTCATGCGATCCATAAATACGCTGGCAATTTGAATGTCTGCTTCGGTGACGCGTCCCTTCGATTTGGTTAAATGCCCCATCACTTCAAAGGTGGTCGCAAAAAAGAGCGCCTGACGCTCGCGCTGGTTAGCAAACCAGGCCATTTTACGACTGCGCGCCTTATCGAACATATGCCCGATAATCAGGCCCAAAACGATGCCCCAAAATCCTGCGCCCATCAACAAAGCGAATGCGACGCCAATAATTTTACCCCAATACTGCATAGACTCCCCGTATGGTCATAGTCCTGATTCGACGCAACTCCATCATCTCAGTGGTCGAGCCACGGTCAATTGAGGGACATCGCCTATAATTTGCATTATCATACTCGTCATTCGATAGCGAGCCTAACACTCTGACTCGTAAACGGGCAGGATTAACGCTGGCACTGCGCAGATGAGTAAGATAGTCTCTGAGCGTTTGTAAGCCGTAGCCACTGATGACGGAACACTAAATATAACGTATGAAAAAACGTATCCCCACCCTCCTGGCCACCATGATCGCCGCCGCTCTGTACAGTCAACAGGGCATGGCTGCCGATCTCGCCTCACAGTGTAAGCTTGGCATCCCAAGCTATGATCGCCCATTGGTGCAGGGTGATACCAATAGCTTGCCCGTCACGATTAATGCCGACCATGCCGGTGGCAATTATCCGGATAACGCGACATTTACGGGCAATGTCGATATTAATCAGGGCAACAGCCGTCTGCGGGCGGACGAAGTCCAGCTGCATCAAAAGCAGCCTGAGGGCGCGGCAGAGCCGGTTCGCACAGTCGATGCTCTGGGCAATGTGCACTATGACGACAATCAGGTCATCCTGAAAGGTCCGAAAGGCTGGGCAAACCTGAATACCAAAGATACCAACGTCTGGGAAGGTGATTACCAGATGGTGGGTCGCCAGGGACGCGGTAAAGCAGACCTGATGAAACAGCGCGGTGAAAACCGCTACACCATTCTGGAGAATGGCTCCTTCACCTCTTGTCTTCCAGGTTCTGACACCTGGAGCGTCGTCGGTAGCGAAGTGATCCACGACCGCGAAGAGCAGGTGGCGGAAATCTGGAATGCGCGCTTTAAACTCGGCCCGGTGCCGGTGTTTTATAGCCCCTACTTGCAGTTGCCGGTCGGCGATAAGCGTCGTTCAGGTTTCCTGATCCCGAACGCCAAGTACAGCACCACGAACTATTTTGAGTTCTACCTGCCGTACTACTGGAACATCGCGCCGAACATGGACGCCACGATTACGCCGCACTACATCCATAAGCGCGGCAATATTCAGTGGCAGAACGAGTTCCGCTATTTGACCAAAGCGGGTACAGGTCTGATGGAGCTGGATTATTTGCCATCGGATAAAGTGTTTAACGATGAGCACCCGACCGAGGGCGATCGCCACCGCTGGTTATACTACTGGCAGCACTCGGGTGTAATGGATCAGGTCTGGCGTTTCAACGTCGACTACACCAAAGTCAGTGATCCCTACTACTTTAACGATTTTGATTCCAAGTACGGTTCAAGTACCGATGGCTACGCGACGCAGAAATTCAGCGTCGGTTACGCGAATCAGAACTTCAACGCCACGGTTTCTACCAAGCAGTTCCAGGTCTTCAGCAACCAAACGCGTAGCACCTACGGCGCTGAGCCACAGCTGGACGTGAACTGGACGCAGAATGACGTCGGTCCGTTTGATACCCGTGTTTATGCTCAGGCCGTGCACTTCGTGAATACCAATTCCGATATGCCGGAAGCAACGCGTGTCCACCTTGAACCGACCATTAATCTGCCACTCTCTAACGACTGGGCTAGCCTCAATACCGAAGCCAAGATGATGGCTACCCACTATCAGCAGAAGAATCTGGACTGGTACAACAATCGCTACAACACCGATCTCGAAGAGTCCGTTAACCGTGTGCTGCCACAGTTTAAAATGGACGGTAAGCTGATTTTCGAACGTGATATGAACCTGGCGAACGGCTATACCCAAACGCTGGAACCGCGCATGCAGTACCTGTATGTGCCGTATCGCGATCAGAGCAAAATCCAGAACTACGACTCCTCTTTCCTCCAGTCCGACTACAGCGGCCTGTTCCGCGATCGTACCTATGGCGGACTTGACCGTATTGCTTCCGCGAACCAGGTGACGACCGGCGTCACGACTCGCGTATATGATGACGCTGCGGTTGAACGTTTTAACGTTTCTGTTGGTCAAATCTACTACTTCACTGAAGCACGTACCGGTGATGACGACATTAACTGGGAGAAAGACAATAAAACGGGTGCCCTGGTGTGGGCCGGTGATACCTACTGGCGCATGACCGATCGTTGGGGTCTGCGCGGTGGCCTGCAGTACGATACCCGTCTGGATAACGTCGCCACCAGCAGCGCAAGCGTTGAGTATCGTCGTGATGAAGACCGGATGGTGCAGTTGACTTACCGTTACGCCAGCCCGGAATATATTCAGGCGACGCTGCCAAACTACGCCAACGTCGAGCAGTATAAAGACGGTATTTCCCAGGTGGGTGGTGCCGCAAGTTGGCCGATCGCCGATCGCTGGTCCATTGTGGGCGCCTACTACTTTGACACGAACACCAGCAAGCCTGCGGATCAGATGGTTGGCTTGCAATACAACTCCTGCTGTTATGCGCTTCGCGTAGGCTACGAGCGCAAACTTAACGGCTGGAATACCGACAATAATCAGAGCAAATACGATAACGTCATTGGCTTCAATGTCGAATTGCGCGGCCTGAGTTCCAACTACGGCCTGGGCACGCAGCAGATGCTGCGCTCGAACATTCTGCCATATCGTAGTTCCTTGTAATGTGCTTGATTTACAACGCCATCCGCTTTGCGGTTAATTGAAATGGAAAAAGTATGAAGAACTGGAAAACGCTGCTGCTCGGTATCGCTATGGTTGCGAACACCAGCTTTGCCGCGCCACAGGTTGTTGATAAAGTCGCCGCCGTGGTGAACAACGGTGTAGTACTTGAAAGCGACGTAAATGGCTTAATGCAATCTGTGAAGCTCAATTCGGGTGAAGCAGGTCAGCAACTTCCAGATGACGCGACGCTGCGTCATCAGATCCTCGAGCGTTTGATCATGGATCAGATCGTGCTGCAGATGGGTCAGAAAATGGGTGTGAAGGTGACCGATCAGCAGCTCGATGAAGCGATCGCCAACATTTCTAAGCAAAACAACATGACCCTCGATCAGATGCGCAGCCGTCTGGCCTACGATGGGATCAGCTATGCGACCTACCGCAACCAGATCCGCAAAGAGATGCTGATCTCTGAAGTGCGCAACAACGAAGTGCGTCGCCGCGTATCGATCCTGCCGCAGGAAGTGGATCAACTGGCGAAGCAGGTGGGCAACCAGAATGATGCCAGCACCGAACTGAACCTGAGCCACATTCTGATTCCATTGCCAGAAAACCCGACTTCCGATCAGGCTGCTGAAGCGGAAAGTCAGGCACGTTCTATCGTGGATCAGGCGCGTAACGGCGGTGACTTCGGCAAACTGGCGATCAGCTACTCCGCTGACCAGCAGGCGCTGAAAGGCGGCCAGATGGGCTGGGGTCGTATTCAGGAGCTGCCGTCTATCTTTGCGCAGGCGCTGAGCACCGCGAAGAAAGGCGATGTCATCGGTCCTATCCGTTCCGGTGTCGGCTTCCATATTCTGAAAGTGAACGATATGCGCGGTCAGAGCCAGAGTATTTCCGTCACGGAAGTGCATGCTCGCCACATCCTGCTTAAGCCGTCACCGATTATGACCGACGACCAGGCGCGCGTGAAACTGGAGCAGATTGCTGCCGATATTAAGAGCGGTAAAACCTCCTTCGCCAATGCGGCGAAAGAGTTCTCTCAGGATCCCGGCTCTGCGAATCAGGGCGGCGATCTGGGCTGGGCGGCTGCGGATATCTACGATCCTGCCTTCCGCGATGCGCTGATGAAGCTGAACAAAGGCCAGATGAGCGCCCCGGTTCACTCCTCCTTCGGCTGGCACTTAATCGAACTGATGGATACCCGCAACGTGGATAAAACCGACGCGGCCCAGAAAGACAGAGCCTACCGTATGCTGTTCAACCGTAAATTCTCTGAAGAAGCGGCGACCTGGATGCAGGAACAACGCGCCAGCGCTTACGTGAAAATACTGAGCAACTAATGAAACAACATCGTGTTGTTATCACTCCCGGCGAACCCGCCGGGATTGGTCCTGACCTCGTCGTCCAGCTTGCACAACAGAGCTGGCCGGTGGAACTGGTCGTCTGTGCTGATGCAACACTGTTAAAAGACCGGGCTGAATGGCTCGGTCTGCCTTTAACGCTCCTGCCTTACGACGCCAGCCAAACGCCTGTTCCTCAGCAGGCGGGTACTTTAACGCTTCTCCCTATTGATCTTCGTGCCCCTGCGCAGCCAGGCCTGCTCAACACCGAAAACGGTCACTACGTTGTCGATACGCTGGCGCGCGCCTGTGATGGTTGCCTGAGCGGTGAATTTGCCGCGCTGATTACCGGTCCGGTACATAAGGGCGTGATTAACGATGCGGGTGTGCCGTTTACTGGCCACACGGAATTCTTTGAAGCGCGCTCCCACAGCGACAACGTGGTCATGATGCTGGCGACGGAGGAACTGCGCGTCGCGCTGGTGACGACCCATTTGCCGCTGAAAGCCATTGCAGAGGCGATCACGCCTGATCTGCTGCGCGACATCATCACCATTTTGCATCACGATTTGCAAACCAAATTCGGTATCAAAGCGCCGCATATTCTGGTTTGTGGGCTGAATCCCCACGCGGGTGAAGGCGGGCATATGGGCACGGAAGAGATCGAAACCATCATTCCGGTGCTGGAAGAGATGCGCGCCAAAGGGATGAATCTCAGCGGGCCGCTGCCGGCTGATACCCTTTTCCAGGCTAAATATCTTGATAGTGCAGATGCTGTGCTCGCGATGTACCACGATCAGGGCCTGCCCGTGCTAAAATACCAGGGATTTGGCCGCGCCGTGAACATCACGCTCGGTTTACCCTTTATTCGAACGTCCGTTGACCACGGTACTGCGCTGGATCTGGCAGGAAAAGGCAAAGCGGATGTCGGCAGTTTTATTACGGCGCTTAATCTCGCCATCAAAATGATTGTTAATACTCAATGAATACTAGAGTCCATCAGGGCCACTTAGCCCGCAAACGCTTCGGGCAAAACTTCCTTAACGATCAATTCGTTATCGAAAGCATCGTTTCCGCCATTAATCCACAAAAAGGCCAGGCGATGGTCGAAATCGGTCCGGGCCTTGCCGCGCTGACCGAGCCCGTGGGTGAACGCCTCGACGAAATGACGGTTATCGAGCTGGACCGCGATCTGGCGGCCCGTCTGCAAACGCATCCGTTCCTCGGTCCTAAGCTGACGATTTACCAGCAGGACGCCATGACCATGAACTTCGCCGAGCTGTCCGAGAAGCTGGGCCAGCCGCTGCGCGTGTTCGGCAACCTGCCGTATAACATCTCTACGCCGCTGATGTTCCATCTGTTTAGCTATACTGATGCCATTGCAGACATGCACTTCATGCTGCAAAAAGAGGTCGTCAACCGACTGGTTGCAGGGCCGAACAGTAAAGCGTATGGTCGATTGAGCGTAATGGCGCAATACTATTGCCAGATTATCCCGGTACTCGAAGTGCCACCGACCGCCTTTACCCCGGCGCCAAAAGTGGAATCTGCGGTAGTGCGTCTGGTCCCCCATGCCGTGATGCCGTACCCGGTCAAAGAGCTGCGCGTACTGAGCCGCATCACCACGGAGGCCTTTAACCAGCGCCGTAAAACGATTCGCAACAGCCTGGGTAACTCGTTTACCGTTGAGGTGTTGACCGAATTAGGTATCGATCCGGCAATGCGTGCGGAAAATATTTCCGTTGAGCAGTACTGTAAGTTGGCTAATTACATCAGCGACAACGCACCGCCAAAGGAGAGCTAAGCCATGATTGATTCGCCCCGCGTATGTGTTCAGGTGCAAAGCGTTTACGTCGAGTCTCAGTCCACACCGGACGACGAGCGTTTTGTTTTTGCTTACACCGTAACCATTCGCAATCTGGGGCGGATGCCTGTGCAACTGCTCGGGCGCTACTGGCTTATCACCAACGGCAATGGCCGTGAAATTGAAGTCCAGGGCGAAGGTGTGGTGGGAGAACAACCTCACATCGCCCCTGGCGAAGAGTATCAGTACACCAGCGGTGCCGTCATAGAGACACCGATGGGCACCATGCAAGGCCATTATGAAATGGTCGATCCAGACGGCAATACCTTCCGTATTGCCGTGCCTGTTTTCCGTCTCGCCGTTCCTACATTCATTCACTAAAAAAATGTCTACATATCTCATTGGCGACGTTCACGGTTGCTACGATGAACTGATCGCATTGCTAAAACAGGTCGATTTTACGCCTGGACAAGACACCCTCTGGTTGACGGGCGATTTAGTGGCGCGCGGCCCTGGGTCGCTGGATGTCTTACGCTTCGTCAAATCGCTGGGCGACAGCGTGCGTGTGGTGCTGGGCAATCACGATCTGCATCTGCTGGCGGTGTTTGCCGGAATCAGCCGCAACAAGCCTAAAGACCGCATCACGCCGCTGCTTGAAGCACCCGATGCCGACGAGCTGCTCAACTGGCTGCGTCGTCAGCCTTTGCTGCAGGTCGACGAAGAGAAAAAACTGGTTATGGCCCATGCCGGGATCACCCCGCAGTGGGATCTGCAGACCGCCAAAGAGTGCGCGCGCGACGTCGAAGCGGTGCTGGCGAGCGACTCCTATCCGTTCTTCCTCGACGCGATGTATGGCGATATGCCGAACAACTGGAGCCCGGAGTTAAGCGGTCTGGCGCGCCTGCGCTTCGTGACCAATGCCTTTACCCGCATGCGCTACTGCTTCCCGAACGGTCAGCTGGATATGTACTGCAAAGACACGCCGGAAAACGCCCCTGCACCGCTAAAACCCTGGTTTGCCATTCCTGGTCCGGTGACGGATGAGTACAGCGTTGTGTTTGGCCACTGGGCATCGCTGGAAGGCAAAGGCACGCCGGAGAACATTTACGGGCTGGATACGGGATGTTGCTGGGGCGGAGATTTAACCTGCCTGCGCTGGGAAGATAAGCACTATTTTGTGCAGCCGTCGAACCGGCATCTGGAGTTAGGGGATGGCGAGGCGGTTGCCTCCTGATATTAATGCCGGATAGTGGCGGCTTTGCCTTATCCGGTTTATGTTCAGTCGTAAAACCCCGGTCAGCGAAGCGCCACCGGGGAATAAGACTTAACGACGTTCTAAAACTTCGAAGCAGTAGCTGTGCGAGTTCTGCGCATCAGCGTCGTGGAATTCGCTGAAGACAGATTCCCACTCGTCAGGATCGTAGTCAGGGAAATGCGTATCCCCTTCCACTTCTGCGTCAATGTGGGTCAGGTAGAGCTTCTGTGCTTTTGGCAGGAACTGCTCGTAAACACGTCCCCCACCAATCACCATAATCTCTTCTGCGTCACCACAGGCGGCAATCGCGTCGTCGACGGATTTTACCCATTCAACGCGATCGTCCGTGCCCGGCTGGCTACTGATAACGATGTTTTTACGACCCGGTAGCGGGCGACCGATTGACTCCCAGGTCAGGCGGCCCATCACTACCGGCTTGTTTAGCGTGGTGCGTTTAAACCATGCCAGATCGGCAGGCAGGTTCCACGGCATGGCGTTTTCCATACCGATAACGCGGTCTACCGCCAGCGCTGCAATCAGACTGATCATTGAAAATTTCCCGGATGCAAAAAATTGCCGCCACTATACGGAAAGCTTAATCTTTCGTCGACTGGCGGCAGAGTAAAGAACGGGAAATATTTCAATATTGCTGGCAACTCCTCTTCACGCGACAGGTTTACTCTCTGGCTCATCCTTCGGATCGCCAGTATGTTTACCCTCTTCCGTGCCTTGCCAGCCGTGACGCTGGGTCAACGACAGATGATTACGGTCTTCGTTGATGATCTCTGTCAGCATCGCGCTGGTGCGTTTCACGGCGGCGGCGCGGGACGTCGAATCATCATCGGCCATCTCAACCATCTCTTCGACCATATCGGTGTTAAAACGACGGAACAGATCGGCACGCTCACGCGCCTCATAGGCGCCAAGCCCCAAACCTTCCAGCGCCATACGCCCGGATTTCAGCGCCCCTTCGAATGTTTCACGCTCTGGCGCGTCCACCCCTGCCTGACGCAGCTTGATGTAATGGTCCACGTCGCGCGCCCGGGAGATGATTTTCAGGTTAGGGAAATGCTCCATGGCCAGTTCAGCTAACTGCAGGCTGGCCTGCGGATCGTCAATCGCATTGATCAGCACTTCGGCTTTCGCCGCTCCGGCGGACTCCAGCAGATCGACACGTGTCGCATCGCCGTAGAAGACCTTCATACCGAATTTACGCAGGGTTTCGATATGGTCGGGATCGTGATCCAGAATGACCATTTTCACGCCGCTGGAGAGCAGCAAACGGCCGGCGATCTGCCCGAAGCGGCCAAACCCGGCGATGATCACCCGCGGCTGCTCTTCGTCAATCTCATCGGCTTCGCGATCCTGCCCGCTGCCTGATTGTTCAAGACGCGTCAGGAGCACCAGCAGAATCGGCGTGGCGGCCATCGACAGCGCCACCGCCAGCGTCAGCGCTTTCGCCCACTCCGTATCCAGCACGTTCGCCATCTGCGCCGCGCCAAACACCACGAAGGCGAACTCGCTCCCCTGCCCCAGCAGCACGGCAAACCAGCGGCGCTGTTTATTCGGCACATTCAGCGGACGGGCGATCAGCCACAACATCCCCATTTTGATCACCAGGAAACCGGCCAGCAGAATGAAAATGCGCAGCGGGTGCGTCACCAGCGTCCCAAAGTCGATAGACATCCCGACGCCGATGAAAAACAGCCCCAGCAGCAGGCCCTTGAAGGGCTCGATATCGCTTTCAAGCGCATGTCGGTATTCGGAGCTGGCCAGCAGCACGCCCGCCAGGAAAGCGCCCATCGCCATCGACAGACCGGCCTCCTCAAGCAGCAAACCAAAGCCGAAGACCAGAAACAGCGCCACGGCGCTGAACACTTCGCGCAGGCCGGAGCGAGCCACAAAGCGCAGCAGCGGACGGGTCACATAGCGCCCTAACAAAATCACCAGCGCCAGCGCGCCCGCCACCTTCAGCGCCGACAGGGCAAAAGCCCCCAGCGTGGTGGACGAGCCGCTCGCTGCCAGCAGTGGGATCATCGCCACCAGAGGAATGGCGGCAATATCCTGGAACAGTAAAACGGAAAACGTGCTGCGCCCCATCTGGGAAACCGTCAGGTTACGCTCATTCATCGCCTGCATGGCAATCGCCGTCGAGGAGAGCGCAAGGGTCATCCCGATAAGCTCGGCTACCTTCCAGTCCATCCCGAGCAGCATACAGAAGCCGCCCAATAGTGCGCCGCAGGCGACCATCTGCAGTGCGCCGCCGCCGAATACCGAGGCGCGCAGTTTCCACAGACGCTGTGGATCGAGTTCCAGACCAATGACAAATAGCATCAGCACCACGCCGATTTCAGCGAAGTGCAAAATGGACTCAGCGTCCGTAACCAGCCCCAGCCCCCATGGGCCGATGGCGCAACCGGCAATTAAATAGCCGAGAACCGATCCCAGCCCCAGACGCACGGCAACCGGTACAATCAGCGCAGCGGCCCCCAGGTAGATCAGCGCCTGTATTAGCGTGTGGCTATCCATGGTGGTGCTCCTGCCAGTCGAGTAAACGTTGTTTATAGTGACGCGCCTGCGCCTGTAGTGTTTCGTCGTCACAGACAAAGGTACAGTGCATGGCGAAAGGCGGCAGCCACTGCAATCCGCAGTAGATTGCCGTCGCCTGCAGCGGCTGAGACAGCACCTCAAACCCTGGATGTTCGCCGATTTCGAAATGGCTTTCACCGCCGCCAGTGGTAACGGCCCACATCAGGCTTTTACCTTTTAGCGCGTGGCCGTTGTGCCCGTACGCCCAGCCGTGGGAGAAGACTTTGTCGATCCACAGTTTGAGCAGCGGCGGCGTGCTGTACCACTGCATGGGATGCTGCCAGACGATAAGATCCGCGCGGGAGATGGCCTCCTGTTCGGCGGCGATATCGATGTTAAAGTCGGGATAGAGTTGATAGAGGGAGCGTATCTCAACGCCGTCGATTTCCCTGGCTTGTTCAAGCATCCGCTTATTCGCGTGCGAGTGCTGCGGATAAGGATGCGCATAAATTATCAGAATCATTCGGAGCTCTTAACGAGAGGAACATCTGATCAAGCATATCCCATTGGCGGTAAAACAAAAACGAGATACATAAGCCCGGTTAATATGACAGGGGCGTCACCGCATTCCGTGATGATGCTGGCGGCAAATCGGACACAGCGACGCCTGCGGGTGCCAGGCATAAAATGGGCGGGAGCACGCCGGGCATGAGGTCTCAAACAGAGCGTGAACGACAGGATCCGCTCTCCCCGTCGCAGGCGCGATGGAAATGGCATCGACAGGACAGACCGCCTCGCACGCTTTACATCCGTGACACTGCCGGGCATCGAGGGTAAAGGAACCCGCCTTGAGCAAGACGGCTTTTGGGGAACAGACCCGGCTGCACGCCGCGCAGGCCACACACGTTTCAGTGTCGAGGTGCAGCGTAAACTGATGATACTGCGGAAATGCCTTTGAAAGCGGCTCCACCGCGATCGCAACGCCCCTCTCCAGACCAGACAAACGGCGGCGGCCACGATTGAGGGACGCGTGCTGCGGCGGATAAATTTGCCAGGGTGGCTCATCCAGCTCGCGCAGTTTTAAATTGAGCGCCGCGATAGCAACGCCCCAGTGAGGATGTTCATCCAGATCGATTTCGACGCCACGAATGTGATGCTGGACATGCCACAGCAACAGTTCATTGATATCCGGTGCAATGGATGTGAAAGGTGCGATTAAGCGTTGCGCGCTGAGGTGTCTTCGGGGCGGCTCCAGGTGCGCAATGGCCTCCACGGGGCAGACAAACAGACAGCGCCCACAGCCCAGGCAAAGATCTTGGTTCAGCGCCGCGCTCTCTCCGGTGATACTCAGCGCACCTGCGGGACAGGTGTCAACGCAGGCACGGCAGGTTGCACGTCGAAGCGAACGGCGTAAACATGACTCGCCCACCGCAGGAGGCGGGGGGGAGTCAGCGAAAGCAAAACGAAACATCAGTGAATGCTAAAGAACGCAAAGCGCAGCAGGACTTCAGCTACCAGCAGTAACACGCCCCCCACATACAGCCACACCTGGCGACGGCCAAGTGCGCCATATGCAAAGGCCAGCATGCCGACGACAGAAAGGCTCCAGCCCCATAAACGCAGCTGTGCGGTTGCCTGAAACGCCTCCAGCGGCTGATGCGGGAACGTCAGCGCGTCAGTCAGTCCGGCTCCGGCCAGCCACGATAGGTAAGGCATTTGCGTGAGCAACCGAACCAGAACGGCGGCCACGATCAGCCCCATCATCCAGCGTGTCAGGGAGCTATTGCGTATAGGCAGCACCGCACTCGCCACCACCGCACCGACAATGACGACCGAGCCATAGAACATGACCAGGGTGTTGGCATGCATCCAGGTGATCACCGAGGTATGCATGTAGATTTGGCTCATGCAAAACACATCAACCAGCCCTACCAGCAGCGCCAACGGCATCAGCACTTTCCACAGCGCACCGTTCATTAGCGAGGCCAAAAAACCCAACCCCGCGACGGCCAGGAACAGGCTGGCAAACACGATTTCCCGGCTTAACCACGAAGTGCTGAAATGGCGCAGCGCATTGAAGGCGTTAAGCGGATACCCCAGATGGAATACCGATGCCAGCAGGCCAAGTCCGGCCATCACGCAGACGATAAAGACCGGCATACGCGTGCGTTCCGTTGGCATTCGTGCGGAATAACTCTGCGTTGTGCCAGCGCACAGGTTTAAGCTCACAAACAGCGTCAGCCCGACGGCCCCCTGCAGCAGCAGGGTAAACATTAATAGCGGCCACTCATGCATGAGGCTTCTCCTTTTTCTCCGCACCCTGATGCGCTTTGATCACCAGGTTTGGCTGCGTGATCGCCGAATCAGGCAATCCCTTCACATCGCAAAGGTCGCCATATTTTTTGCGTAATTCCTCAATCGGGCCAAACTGAATTGCCCCCAGCGGGCAGGTCGCAACGCAGATCGGCTGCTCGCCCTTCGCCTGCAGATCCACACAAAAATCGCACTTCGACATTTGTCCGGTCTGCTCATTCAGCTGCGGCGCGCCGTAAGGGCAGGACCATGCGCAGTATCCGCAGCCCACGCATTTATCCGTGTTCACCCTGACAATCCCGTCGCCAGGCCGTTTGTGCATGGCGGTGGTTGGGCAATTTTTCGTACAGACAGGAGCTGCGCAATGATTGCAGGAGATGGAGAGCGTGTACGCGAAGACATTATTCTGCATGCCTCCCTGCCCCGTAGGCATAAACCCGCCGCCAGTCACTTCGTAAACCCGACGAAAACGACGCCCCACGTCCAGATTATTTTTATCTTTGCACGCGACCTGGCAGGCCTTGCAGCCGGAACAGCGTGAAGAATCGATAAAGAACCCGAGCTGCTTATCGCTCACGGGCGCAAAGTCCTTAAACTGACTCATGCTTCGCTACCTCCACCAGCATGGTTTGATGAGAATTCCCTTTCGCCAGCGCCGTAATTCGCGACGAGCTAAGTACGTTGGCACATCCGCCATGATCGATCCCTTGCGCATCGGGCTGCCACCAGGCACCAGCCTGCATAGCGACGACGCCTGGGATAATACGCGGCGTCACTTCCGCCTCTACCAGGCTCACGCCGCGTGCGTTATGAATGCGCACCTTGTCGCCTTGCACGATCCCGCGCGACTCAGCATCCCGTGGGTTAATCCACAGTTTTTGTGTCTGCACCTCCTGCAGCCAGGGGTTAGCGTACTGAGTTGAGTTCGCCCGGTTTTTGCCTTTCCAGGTAATGAGCTGCAAGGGGAACTGCTTCGCTAAAGGATCTTCCGGCCCTTCGTGCGCGGGCACATAGTGGGAAAGCGCCGGAATTTCCGGGTGCTGCATGTCATACAACCGCTTCGAAAAAATTTCGATCTTGCCGGACGGCGTCGGGAAAGGATGGTTATCCGGATCGCGGATGTTCTCCTCAAAGGCCACCCATGGGGCGCTCTTAAACAGATGACGGCGCTGGACCTGCAGTTGTTCAAAGGTCGGAAGATGTTCATCCGGCATCGACAGCCGGGTGTTTTCCCAGATGTGCTCGATCCACTGTTTTTCATCCCGGCCCTGACTGAACTCCGCTTCCACGCCAAGTTTTGCCGCTACTTCGCGCTGCCACTCATAGTCGCTACGGCGCTCAAACTCCGGATCGATGAGCTTTTCTGATAGCACCAGATAATTTGCCGTCCCCCAGGTTTCACCGATATTCCAGCGCTCCATAAAGCTGGTTTCTGGCAAAAGCAGGTCGGCATATTTCGCGCTGGGGCTCATGTAGAGATCGCTGACGACGATAAACTCGATTTTCGATTCGTCCTCAAGCATTTTCACCGTCTGGTTAACGTCCGGGTTTTGGTTCGCCAGATAGTTACCTGCCAGCGAGAACAGGATGCGGATGTTGCTGCTGAGTTTCTCGGCCCCTTTCAGGCCATCGTCCGGGCTGACTTTACTGGCATCTTCCGCCGCCTGGACCCAGTTCATGATCGAGATACTCTCTTTAACAGGGTTCTCCAGCGTTTCGGTGCCGGTGGTGAATTTTCGGTTGGCACATCCGCCGTAGCCTGCGGCCCAGCCGCCCATCACGCCGACATTGCCGGTCAGCGTGGCTAGCAGCGTGGAGCCTCTGGCGGTACGTTCACCGCAGTTATGTCGTTGCGGCCCCCAGCCCTGAATCAGCGCCGCCGGTTTGGTGGTGGCGTAATCGCGCGCCAGCTGGCGAATCGTCTGCGCAGGAACGTGGGTGATTTTCTCGGCCCATTCGGGGGTCTTCACCACGCCGTCTTTTTTCCCCATCAGATAGGCCATCAGCGACTCATTCGCCGGAACGCCCTCTGGCATCGAATCCTCGTCAAAGCCGAGCGTGTGACGGGCGATAAAGTTTTTGTCGTGCAGATCCTCGCTAATGATGACGTACATCATCGCATCCATCAGCGCATTGTCGGTCGTCGGCAGCAGCGGGATCCACTCATCCGCCAGGGACGACGTGGTGTCAGAATAACGTGGATCAACCACGATGAAGCGGGTGCCGTTTTGCTTCATCTGCTGGAAATAGTGGTTGGTGTGACCAAAAATCGTCTCGGTAGGGTTGTGCCCCCAGAGGATCACCAGCGGGGTGTCTTTCAGGGTATCAAGAGAGTTTCCGCTGGCCGCGATGCCGTATGTGTACGGCGTGGCCGCCACGGTATTTCCGAGGCTGACGGAGTGGTAGTACGAGAGATACCCGCCGGTCAGATTCAGCAGGCGTTTCATCATCCCGTCGCCGGAAAATGCCCCGCCGCTGGTGGCGGTATTGTTATGCATAAACCGCGACGCCGGGCCATATTTCGCCGTGATCCGCGTGAGGTTATCCGCAATCATCGTCGTGGCTTCATCCCAGGAGATGCGCTCGAACTTCCCTTCTCCGCGCTTGCCCACGCGCTTCATCGGGTATTTGAGACGATCGGGATGATAGACGAATTTACGGTATCCACGGCCACGCACGCAGGCGCGCATAATCGGCATATCAGGATCGAGTTCATTATCGGGGCGAGTGGTGATTCGTGTGACAACGCCCTCTGAAACATGAGCGCGAATATCACATTTTCCGCCGCAGTCGAAGGTGCTGCAGGTTGCGACCACTTTTTCCATCGACGGTGAGTCCGGTACGACGGCAGTCGTGTCTGCAACATCAGCGGATCGTGCAGTGCGGGATACAAAAGGAAGGGTCAGGAGTAAAGAACCCGATTTGAGGACGTAACGCCGTGAAATTTCTAAACCTTGCTTATCTGGTGCTTTTTGATGTTCTTCCATAATCACTCTCCATTTTTCAGAGCGTGATTCTCGCTTACCTCCTAAGGATTACGGTTGATATTCGTCAAGGATTAGATACAGCGGCGAAGCGCCGCTGTAAGAAAAAAAATGAATGAGAATTAGTTATCTAATTCACTCATGTTCTTAACCTGATCGCGGTTAATTTGCTCGGTTTTACCGGTTTGTGCATTTTTATAGGAAACCAGACCGGTGTCGTCATCGACCTGTGGTTTACCGTCGGTGACGATGGTTCTGCCATCTGTGGTTTCCACTGCCTGGTTAGATGAACAACCAGCAACGGTGAAGAGAGCTGCGGCAGCAAAAATTGAGGTGGCCAGAAGTTTATTTCGCATGGTGTTCTCCCTGCTTTTCAGTTGAATTTAATTATCGACCTAACCATTTTAGGCTAACTGACTGAAGAGAGATGGAAAACCAGAAGACTCTGAAGTGGAACGAAGAGGCGTTTGTTGTAGGCGGGTAAGCGAAACGCCACCCGCCAGAGGCTTGCGCGAACAAAAACGTGCCGGGTGGCAGCTTCGCCTTACCCGGCCTGCAATACTGTTACTTGTTAATCTGCGCGTGCATTTCCTGCACCGAAATCACTTTCTCGGTGGCATCCGCGTTCAGCGCCATGGCTGTCGCGAAACCGCCGTTCAGGGTGGTGTCGTAATGCACTTTGTACTGCAGCGCGCTGCGGCGAATCAGCTTGGAGTCTTCAATCGCCTGACGACCTGCGGTGGTGTTGATGATGTAGGTGTACTCGCCATTCTTGATACGGTCCTGAATGTGCGGACGACCTTCATGCACCTTGTTGACCAGACGCGGGTTGATACCAGCTTCACCCAGCACGATAGCCGTACCGTGGGTGGCATCCAGTTCAAAGCCCTGTTTCAGCAGTTTCGCTGCCAGGTCTACTACACGTTCTTTATCCCCTTCACGCACGGAGAGCAGCGCGCGGCCCTGCTTTCTCATGGTTGAGCTGCTGCCCAGCTGCGCTTTAGCGAAGGCTTCTGCGAAGGTGCGGCCTACGCCCATGACTTCACCGGTGGAGCGCATTTCTGGCCCTAACAGCGGGTCAACGCCCGGGAATTTGTTGAACGGCAGCACCACCTCTTTCACCGAGTAGTACGGTGGGATGATCTCTTTGGTGACGCCCTGCTGGGTCAGCGTCTGGCCCGCCATCACGCGCGCCGCCACTTTCGCCAGCGGGATACCGGTGGCTTTGGAGACGAACGGTACGGTACGCGCCGCACGCGGGTTAACTTCAATCAGATAGACTTCGTTATCTTTCACCGCGAACTGGACGTTCATCAAACCGCGTACCTGCAGCTCGAAGGCCAGCTTCTGCACCTGCTGGCGCATGACATCCTGAATTTCCTGACTCAGGGTGTAGGCTGGCAGAGAACATGCGGAGTCACCGGAGTGTACGCCTGCCTGTTCGATGTGCTCCATGATGCCACCAATCAGCACCATTTCGCCGTCGCAGATGGCATCCACGTCCACTTCTACCGCGTCGTCGAGGAAGCGGTCGAGCAGCACTGGCGCATCGTTAGAGACGCTCACTGCCGTCTGGAAGTAGCGACGCAGGTCGGCTTCGTCGTAGACGATTTCCATCGCACGGCCGCCCAGCACGTAGGACGGGCGCACCACCAGCGGATAACCAATCTCTTTCGCTTTCTCAACAGCCATCTCAATCGCAGTGACGGTGGCGTTGGCCGGTTGTTTCAGCTTCAGACGGTCAACCGCCTGCTGGAAACGCTCGCGGTCTTCTGCGCGGTCAATCGCATCCGGGCTGGTGCCGATAACCGGTACACCTGCCGCTTCCAGCGCGCGCGCCAGTTTCAGCGGGGTCTGGCCGCCGTACTGTACGATAACGCCCTTCGGCTTCTCGATGCGCACGATTTCCAGCACGTCTTCCAGGGTCACCGGCTCGAAATAGAGGCGGTCAGAGGTGTCGTAGTCGGTCGATACCGTTTCCGGGTTACAGTTGACCATGATGGTCTCGTAACCGTCTTCACGCAGCGCCAGAGAGGCGTGTACGCAACAGTAGTCAAACTCAATGCCCTGGCCGATACGGTTTGGACCGCCGCCCAGCACCATAATTTTGTCGCGGTCTACGGACGGATTCGCTTCGCACTCGTCTTCATAAGTGGAGTACATGTAGGCGGTGTCAGTTGCGAACTCAGCGGCGCAGGTGTCCACGCGTTTGTAGACCGGGTGCAGGTTGTACTGGTCACGCAGCTTGCGGATTTCGGATTCACGCACGCCCGCCAGTTTAGCCAGACGCGCATCGGCAAAGCCTTTACGCTTCAGCATACGCAGGAAGTCCGCGTCGAGACCGGTGATGCCCATCTCAGCCACTTTCTCTTCCAGACGCACCAGCTCTTCAATTTGCACCAGGAACCAACGGTCGATGTTGGTCAGGTTGAAGACGCCATCCACGGAGAGGCCCGCGCGGAACGCATCGGCGATGTACCAGATACGCTCAGCGCCTGCGTCTTTCAGTTCGCGACGAATTTTGGTCAGCGCTTCCGGGTCATCGAGGCTCACTTTCGGGTCGAAGCCCATTGCGCCCACTTCCAGGCCACGCAGCGCTTTCTGCAGAGATTCCTGCTGAGTGCGGCCAATCGCCATCACTTCGCCGACGGATTTCATCTGGGTCGTCAGACGGTCGTTTGCGCCCGCGAATTTCTCGAAGTTAAAGCGAGGAATTTTGGTCACAACATAGTCGATAGACGGCTCAAACGACGCAGGAGTGCGGCCACCGGTGATGTCATTCATCAGCTCGTCGAGGGTGTAACCTACCGCCAGTTTCGCCGCCACTTTCGCAATCGGGAAGCCGGTCGCTTTCGATGCCAGCGCCGAGGAGCGTGAAACGCGCGGGTTCATTTCGATAACAATCAGGCGACCGTTTTTCGGGTTCACGGAGAACTGCACGTTAGAACCGCCGGTTTCGACGCCGATTTCACGCAGTACCGCCATCGAGGCGTTACGCATGATTTGATACTCTTTGTCGGTCAGCGTCTGGGCTGGCGCGACGGTGATGGAGTCACCGGTGTGGATGCCCATCGCATCGAAGTTTTCGATAGAGCAGACGATGATGCAGTTGTCGTTTTTATCACGCACCACTTCCATCTCGTACTCTTTCCAGCCAATCAGCGACTCATCAATCAGCAGCTCTTTGGTTGGGGACAGATCCAGACCGCGTTCGCAAATCTCTTCGAACTCTTCGCGGTTGTAAGCGATACCGCCACCGGTGCCGCCCATGGTGAAGGACGGACGGATAATGCACGGATAGCCCACGTCAGCGGCAACCGCCAGCGCTTCTTCCATGGTGTGTGCGATGCCGGAGCGCGCGGTGTCGAGGCCGATTTTTTTCATCGCCACGTCGAAACGGCGGCGGTCTTCGGCTTTATCAATCGCGTCGGCGGTGGCACCAATCATGGTCACACCGAATTCCGCCAGCACGCCCTGACGTTCCAGTTCCAGCGCGCAGTTAAGTGCTGTCTGGCCGCCCATGGTTGGCAGTACGGCGTCCGGACGCTCTTTTTCGATGATTTTGCGCACCACTTCCCAGTGAATCGGCTCGATGTAGGTCGCATCGGCCATTTCCGGGTCGGTCATGATGGTGGCTGGGTTAGAGTTCACCAGGATTACGCGGTAACCCTCTTCGCGCAGGGCTTTACACGCCTGTGCGCCGGAGTAGTCGAATTCGCAGGCCTGGCCGATGACAATCGGGCCAGCGCCAAGGATCAGGATGCTTTTTATATCTGTACGTTTTGGCATGGTGTTCTCGGCTCCTGATTATTTAGCGGTCTGACGGTATTGCTCGATAAGTTCGATGAAGTGATCGAACAGCGGCGCGGCATCGTGCGGGCCTGGGCTGGCTTCCGGGTGCCCCTGGAAGCTGAACGCCGGTTTGTCGGTGCGATGGATACCCTGCAGGGTATGGTCGAACAGCGACTTGTGGGTGACGCGCAGGTTGGCGGGCATTGACGCCTCATCCACCGCAAAACCGTGGTTTTGCGCGGTAATCATCACCGTGTTGTTGTCGATATCTTTCACCGGGTGGTTTCCACCGTGGTGGCCGAACTTCATCTTGATGGTTTTCGCACCGCTCGCCAGCGCCAGCAGCTGATGGCCGAGGCAGATGCCAAATACCGGAATATCGGTTTCGAGGAAGCGTTTAATCGCTTCAATCGCGTAATCACACGGTGCCGGGTCACCCGGGCCGTTGGAGAGGAAGATGCCATCCGGGTTCATCGCCAGCACGTCTTCGGCCGGGGTTTTCGCCGGAACGACTGTCAGGCGGCAGCCGCGATCCACCAGCATGCGCAGGATGTTGCGCTTCGCGCCGTAGTCGTAAGCCACCACGTGGAACGGCAGCTCGTCTTCTTTTTTGGCTTCTGGCAGTTCACCTGCCAGCGTCCAGCTCCCCTGGGTCCAGCTGTAGGCTTCCGCTGTGGTCACTTCTTTCGCCAGATCCATTCCGTTCAGGCCAGGGAAGGCTTTCGCTTTTTCCTGCGCCAGTGCCGCATCCAGGTTGTCGCCTGCGATGATGCAGCCGTTCTGTGCGCCCTTCTCGCGCAGCAAACGGGTCAACTTACGGGTATCGATATCGGCAATCGCCACGATGTTGTGACGCTTCAGGTAAGAAGAGAGGTCTTCAGTATTGCGGTAGTTGCTGGCAATCAGCGGCAGGTCGCGAATAATCAGACCTTGCGCGTGAACCTGAGAGGATTCTGCATCGGCTTCGTTGGTGCCGACATTACCAATATGAGGATAAGTAAGGGTGACGATTTGGCGGGAATAGGAAGGATCAGTGAGGATTTCTTGATAACCGGTCATTGAAGTATTGAAAACGACTTCCCCAACCGCCGAACCTGTTGCCCCTATGGCCCGACCGATAAACTGGGTTCCGTCTTCCAGAACCAATAGCGCTGACTTAATCAAAACACCCTCCAGAGAATATTCACTCACTTTATCTGCATATTAATTCACAACGGCGTTATGAATCAATGCAAATTTGTTTCCCGCGGATTTTCGGCAAACGGCGGCATTCTGGGGATTTAGAGGGGTAAAGTCAACTCAAAATGGCTTTTTTGTTTATTATTTTACGCGGCTTTGGCGTTTAACGGAGTTTAAGCCATAAAAAGATCAACAAAATCACGTTAGAAAACGTTTGTACGCTGAGTTTAGTGATATTTGATGAGGTAGCACAACAAAAACCAGACCAAATGGTCAAAATTTACAGTGCGATAACACAATAAAGAGAGATAACTGTAACTTTACTCAAAAATATTACGGAATCAATTTCAAACAGGCAAAATAAAAGGGCAATAAAATATTGCCCTGTGCAATCAATCAATTAAGACTGCAATAACCACATCACGATGGGTAATAACACTTATAAATCGTTAAGATTAAGCACATCTCGCATGTCAAAAAGACCATTATCTAAATTTTTGAGCCACAATGCCGAGCGCACAGCGCCGTTGGCAAAGGTCATGCGGCTGGATGCTTTATGAGTAATCTCCACGCGCTCACCGATATCGGCGAAGATCGCCGTATGTTCGCCGACGATATCCCCCGCTCGCACCGTAGCAAACCCAATCGTGCCCGGAACACGCTCGCCCGTATGCCCTTCGCGAGAATAGACCGCGCATTCCTTAAAATCCTTATGAAGTGCATAAGCAATCGCTTCGCCCATCGCCAGCGCCGTACCGGATGGCGCATCCACTTTGTGGCGGTGGTGCGCTTCGATAATTTCGATATCCGTGTAGTCGCCCATCACTTTCGCGGCTTTCTCCAGCAGCTTGAGCATGACGTTCACGCCCACGCTAAAGTTAGCGGCGAAGACAATCGCAATCTCCTGGGAAGCGTCTTTGATCGCCTGTTTGCCCGCGTCGTCAAAACCGGTGGTGCCGATGACCATTCCTTTACCGTGCTGACGGCAAAAGGCCAGATGGTGCAGCGTCCCTTCCGGGCGCGTGAAATCGATGAACACGTCAAAATCGTCTTTCACCGCATCCAGACTGCTTTGCACGATTACGCCCGTCTTGCCCACACCCGCCAGTTCACCCGCGTCCGTTCCAAGAAGCGAGGAGCCGTCGCGCTCCAGCGCCGCGCCAAGCGCAACGCCGTCTAACTGCAGCGCTGCCTGAATTAACTGACGGCCCATACGGCCACCCGCGCCCGCTATCGCGACACGCACCTGTGCATCATGCATAGTTATTCTCTTACGTTAAAAGTATGTAAATCGTTTTCAGATTAACCAGCCTGTGACGAAGCCGCTATCTTAAAACGCCGATAATTAGAATTTTATGATAAACAGGCGGCAGTATCAGTAAAAGACATGAGGATCAGCGAAAACCGCATGATTCACGCAAAGGGTGGAACTGTCGGGTTCATCACAGGGAATCAGACAAAAAAATGCCGGTCTCTTTCGGGACCGGCATTTTCTAAACAGAGAGGATTATTCGACTTCTTTCGCGTCGATGCGCAGCTCTTTCGGCACTTCAAAGACGATATTCTCTTCGCGACCTTCCAGCGGCACCGCTTCGCCGCCACCCAGCTCCTGCAAACGCTTAATCACGTTTTGCACCAGAATATCCGGCGCGGAGGCACCGGCGGTCACGCCGACACAGGCTGCGTTTTTGACCCACGCTTCCTGAATGTCCGTGGCGTCATCAATCAGAAACGCGGTTTTCCCCATACGCTGCGCCAATTCGGCCAGACGGTTGGAGTTGGAAGAGTTTTTGGAACCAACCACCAGCACCACATCCGCCTGCTCGGCCAGCGCGCGCACCGCTTCCTGACGATTAGTGGTGGCGTAGCAGATGTCATCTTTGCGCGGCCCGACAATTTTTGGGAACCGACTGCGCAGGGCATCGATCACATCAGAGGTGTCGTCTACCGAGAGCGTCGTCTGGGTCATGAACGACAGGCGCGCTTCGTTTTTCACTTCCAGCGACAGCACATCGTCCGGCGACTCAACCAGGTACATTCCCCCTTCCGTGTTGCTGTACTGGCCCATCGTGCCTTCCACTTCTGGATGGCCGGCGTGGCCAATCAGAATCGACTCTTCACCACGACGGCTGGCGCGGGCGACTTCCATATGCACTTTGGTCACCAACGGACAGGTGGCGTCGAAGACCGTCAGGTCCCGGCTTTTCGCTTCGTTACGCACCGCCTGCGAGACGCCGTGCGCCGAGAAGATCAGGATCGCGCCGTCAGGCACTTCACTGATCTGCTCGATAAAGATTGCGCCGCGCTCGCGCAGGCTGTCTACCACATAGCGGTTGTGGACCACTTCGTGACGGACATAAATCGGCGCGCCGTAAATTTCCAGCGCGTTTTCAACAATGCTGATAGCGCGGTCTACTCCGGCACAAAAACCGCGCGGGTTAGCCAACAGGATCTGCATTTACTTCCTCCAGCGCCGGGTCGATCTCCAGCACTTCAACATCAAAATGGACGGTACGCCCGGCCAGCGGATGGTTGAAATCAACGGTGATGGAATCGCCATTAATTTCACGGATCACGCCAGGCATTTCGCTGCCGTCCATAGCGGTAAAGAGCATAATCGCGCCGATTTCCGGCTCGCCCGCGTCCATGAATTCACGGCGCGAGAAATACTGGATCAGATCCGGGGTTGGCACGCCAAACGCCGCATCAGGCTCGAGAGAGAAGGCTTTTTTCTCACCCTCTTTCAGCCCAAGCAACTGCTGCTCCAGACCTTCCGAAAGAGAGGTGTCACCCAGGCGGAACAGCGCAGGTTTGCCGTTATTGCGGGTCGATTCCGCAGTGGAACCGTCGTCCAGTTTCAGCGTGAAATGGACCAGCACCGCGCTATTGCTCTGTATGGATTTTGACATGCCGATTTGCTCGCTTGTTTTGCCTCAACGGTTTGCCCGGTGGCGCCTGGCTTCCGAGCTTACGCGAGGCACATATTCTATAGGCCGGGTCACACCCGGCCTTTACATTTACGCCTGCTCTTTCGCTGCGGGTTTAGGCAAGAAACCTTCCAGCACAATCAACGCGGCGCCGATGCAAATTGCGCTATCGGCCAGGTTGAAGGTGGCGAAGTGCCAGTTACCGACGTAGAAGTCGATCATATCGACCACAAAGCCGTGCCACAGACGGTCAAACAGGTTGCCCAGCGCACCGCCAATGATCAGCGCGTAGGCGATGTTGGTCAGCTTCTGCGTCGCTTTTGAGCGATACATCAGCACCGCGAGGATCACGCAGATACCGACAGCGATACCCGCGAAGAACCAGCGCTGCCAACCTCCGCTGTCAGCGAGGAAGCTGAACGCCGCGCCGTAGTTGCGCGCGTAATGCAGATTTAGTGACGGGAACAGCAGAACCGTATCCCCCAGAGCAAAGTTCTGGAGGATCAGGAATTTGCTGCCCAGATCAATAATCAGTACGACGACGACCAGCCACAGCCAGCGCAGTCCTGTTGCACAGGGACATTTACTCATCAGGCAAACTTACGTTTTTCGCCATCACCGGCGATGTTGCTGACACAGCGTCCACAGATATCTGCGTGTTCCGCCACCTGGCCAATATCGTTGGTGTAATGCCAGCAGCGCGGACATTTCTCACCTTCGGCTTTGCTCAGCGCCACTTTCAGCCCTTTGAGCAGCTCGCTCTGCTGGGCATCGGCAGTCGCCTGTGCATAATCGGCAACGCTGGCACCTGAGGTCAACAGGACAAATCGCAATTCATCGCCCAGCGCCGTCAGTTTCGCCGCCAGCTCAGGTTCTGCGTACAGGGTCACTGCCGCTTCCAGAGAACCACCGACTTTCTTGTCAGCACGCGCCTGTTCGATAACCTTGTTCACTTCGCCACGCACTTTCAGCAGCTCGTCCCAGAAGGTATCGTTCATGGCTTCAGTCTCAGCCAGACCAAACAGGCCGGTGTACCATTCGCCGGTGAAGACGTACTTCTCGCGGTCGCCTGGCAGGTAGCCCCAGATTTCGTCTGCGGTGAAGGACATGATCGGTGCCATCCAGCGAACCAGCGCTTCTGCGATGTGATACAGCGCAGTCTGGCAGCTGCGACGCGCCACGCTGTCTGCTTTAGCGGTGTACTGGCGGTCTTTAATGATGTCGAGGTAGAACGAGCCCATCTCGATGGAGCAGAAACGCATCAGGCGCTGCACCACTTCGTGGAAATCGTAAGACTCGTAGGCTTTCAGGATATCGTCCTGCGCCGCTTGCGCGCAGCCCACAGCCCAACGATCCAGCACGACCATCTCTTCCGGTTTCACCATGTCTTTGACCGGGTCGAAACCGTTCAGGTTAGCGAGCAGGAAGCGCGCGGTGTTACGGATACGACGATAGCTGTCGGCAGCACGTTTGAGGATCTCATCGGAAACCGCCATTTCGCCGGTGTAGTCCGTAGAGGCCACCCACAGACGCAGAATGTCCGCGCCCAGTTTGTTCATCACATCCTGCGGAGAAACGGTATTACCGATGGATTTGGACATCTTGCGTCCCTGACCATCCACAGTAAAGCCGTGCGTCAGAACCTGACGGTATGGCGCTTGACCTTTCATCGCGGTGGAGATCATCAGAGAAGACATGAACCAGCCGCGGTGTTGGTCAGAACCTTCCAGATACATATCCGCCGCATGGCCATAGAACTCAGGGCGCACATCCACTACAGAAGAGTGGGTAGAGCCGGAGTCGAACCATACGTCGAGGGTGTCTGGTACTTTCTCGTAGTTGGCCGCGTCGTCGCCCAGGATCTCCTTCGAGTCCAGATCCCACCACGCCTGGATGCCATCCACTTCAACGCGTTTGGCGACTTCTTCCATCAGCTCCAGCGAGCGAGGGTGCAGCTCCTGCGTCTCTTTGTGAACGAACAGGGACATCGGTACGCCCCAGGTACGCTGACGGGAGATACACCAGTCAGGACGGTTCGCGACCATGGATTCGATACGCGCCTGGCCCCAGTCCGGGATCCACTGCACGCCTTTGATCTCTTTCAGAGACTGCTCGCGCAGGCCTTTCTGATCCATGCTGATGAACCATTGCGGGGTCGCACGGAAGATGATTGGCGACTTGTGACGCCAGCAGCACGGATAGCTGTGCTGCATCTTCTCAACGTGCAGCAGAGCACCGCTGGTGCGCAGCATGTCGACAATGATGTCGTTCGCTTTAAAGACGTTGATACCGTCCAGCGCCGGGTAGGTGCCTGGCAGGTATGCGCCGTCCGGCCCGACCGGGTTGGCGATTTCCAGACCGTATTTCAGGCTGATGTTGTAGTCATCCGGGCCGTGGCCACCGGCGGTGTGTACCGCACCGGTACCAGCGTCCAGCGTAACGTGATCGCCAAGAATGGCCGGCACGTCGAAATCGAGGAACGGGTGTTTGAAGCGCATCAGCTCAAGCTCAGCGCCGTTCACGGTGCCCAGCACGGTGTATTCGCTGATGTTTGCGCGTTTCAGGACGCTTTCAACCAGATCTTTGGCCAGAATCACCGCCTGGCCTTCAACCTGTACCAGCGCGTAATCAAAGTCCGCAGACAGCGAGATCGCACGGTTCGCAGGCAGGGTCCACGGGGTAGTGGTCCAGATAACCAGGGAAATTGGGCCGTTGACGGAGGTCACGCCGAATTTCGCTTTCACCGCGTCCTGATCTACCGCGTGGAACGCCACGTCGATAGACGGAGAGGTTTTGTCGTAATATTCCACTTCCGCTTCTGCCAGCGCAGAACGGCAGTCAACGCACCAGTGCACAGGCTTCGCGCCTTTATGCAGATGGCCGTTACCGATGATTTTACCCAGAGCGCGAATGATGTTGGCTTCAGTTTTGAAGTCCATCGTCAGGTATGGACGAGACCAGTCGCCCAGCACGCCCAGACGAATGAAGTCTTTACGCTGACCATCAACCTGCGCGGCCGCGTATTCGCGGCATTTTGCACGGAACTCGGCGGCGGTGAATTTCTCACCCGGCTTGCCGTATTCCTGCTCCACTTTCAGCTCGATCGGCAGACCATGGCAGTCCCAGCCCGGAACGTAAGGCGAGTCAAAACCGGTGAGTCCTTTGGACTTCACGATAATGTCTTTCAGAATCTTGTTTACAGAGTGACCAATATGAATGCTGCCATTCGCATATGGAGGGCCATCATGCAGAATGAAGGTTTTTTTGCCTTTTTTGGCTGCACGGATGATGCCGTACAGGTCATCATCGGTCCAACGCGCCAGCATTCCCGGTTCACGCTTGGCGAGATCGCCGCGCATCGGGAACCCTGTTTCCGGCAAATTCAGGGTTGATTTATAGTCACTCATCAGATTCTCGGTTCCGTATTTAAAACTCGTTCAGGCATTAAGCCGGGTTCGATAGCCCAAAAAATTCGCGGGCCGTTAACTCATCACGCGCAATTTGTGCTTTCAGCTCATCGAGCGAAGCAAATCGCTGCTCATTGCGTATTTTTTTACGCAGGATTACATCTATATGGCGACCGTAAAGGTCCATTACAACGTCAAGCAGATGCACTTCGAGCTGCTGACGCACACCTGCTACCGTTGGACGGGTGCCGATATTGGCCACGCCCGGCAACGGTTTATCACCCAGTCCGGTGACTTCTACCGCATACACCCCTTTTACCGGGGAAACCTGACGACGCAGCGGGACGTTCGCCGTCGGGAAACCTATTGTGCGACCGAGTTCATCGCCATGCACGACCCGCCCGGAAATGGCAAACGGATGCCCTAACAGGTTCTCCGCCACGTCCAGCTGATCGTCGGCTAAGGCCATACGCACTGCCGTGCTGCTCACGCGCACGCCACCTTCGCAGAAGGTCATGGTGCTGGTGACATCAAAGCCATACTCCAGACCCGCCTTCTGTAATAACAAGAAATCGCCCTGACGACCAGCGCCGAAGCGGAAATCATCGCCCACGGCGAGAAACTGCACGCCCAGACGTTTTACCAGCAGATCGCCGACAAAATTTTGCGCCGTCAGTGCCGCAAAACGTCGGTCGAAGCGCACGCATAGTACGTAGTCCACGCCGCATTCTGCCAGATAGCGCAATTTTTCACGCAGGCGAGTTAAACGCGCGGGCGCTTTATCACCGGCAAACAGCTCCAGCGGCTGCGGTTCGAAAATCATCACCACGACCGGCAGCCCACGGGCCTCGCCCTCTTTACGCAATCCCTGCAACAGCGCCTGATGCCCACGATGCACGCCGTCGAAATTACCAATGGTCAGTACGCACCCGTGCGGGGCGTGACTGAGATTATGTATGCCGCGTATCAGCTTCATGACAGGCTCAAAACAGTGAAAATCGCCCGAGTATACCTTGTACAGCGGTTAAGGTTAACCGGCGATTGTTGCCTCAAATCAGAAAGCCGTAATGATTTCATGATGCTTAGCTTTCGGAGGGAAAAAATCTGCCCGTTACTGCGTTTTTTTACATCGAAAGACTGTATTCAGCTGAGACAAGCTGGTAGAATCCTGCGCCATCACTACGTAACGTAGCGTCGCCATTCAACGGCGCTTATTTGCACAAATCCATTGACAAAAGAAGGTATAGAGGGCATATTCCTCGGCCTTTGAATTGTCCACATAGATCATATTTGGGAGTTGGACTTGGCTAATATCAAATCAGCTAAGAAACGTGCTATTCAGTCTGAAAAGGCTCGTAAGCACAATGCAAGCCGTCGCTCTATGATGCGTACTTTCATCAAGAAAGTATACGCAGCAATCGAAGCTGGCGACAAAGCTGCAGCGCAGAACGCATTTAACGAAATGCAACCAATCGTGGATCGTCAGGCTGCTAAAGGTCTGATCCACAAAAACAAAGCAGCGCGTCATAAAGCAAACCTGACCGCGCAGATCAGCAAACTGGCTTAATCGCCACTTGTTGTTGCTTGTTATAAAGAACCCGCTTAATGCGGGTTTTTTTATTGACTCATTTTGACGCTGGCGGCGTAAAGAGCGCCGAGTAGTCGCGGTTACAGATACGCTGCACCGCCGGATGCTGAATCATCCTTTCGGCAAAAATCGCGTGATACTCTTCCATCACGTTGTCCACCCGCCCAATCTCTGTGACCCTGTCATCGGTGTACAGATCATGTGCGTAAAGCGTTGGGGCGACGAAGATCGCGTTATGCGCTTCGCCAAAGGCTTTCATGAGCGCCGCATCATCAAACTCTCCCAGAATCTCTACCTTCAGACCCTGCGAGTTAAACCAGTTCAGCAGCTTGCGGCCTAACATCGAACGTCGTCCCGGCACGAGCAGGCGTCGCTCCTCAAGGCAGGCGGGAAACGGTTTATCTGGCGGCGGATTGATGCACCAGAAGCTCACACCGCATTCGCCAATCTTGACCGAGAACAGCCCTTCCTGTTGGGTAGAGTCGATCGGGCAGTCCGAGATGATGATGTCCAGCTTATGCTGGCTCAGCTGCTCCAGCAGCATCTCGTGCGTCGATTCAAAGCAGCGCAGATGGATCTGCTCATCTTCCACCACCGCCGCGTCCAGCACGCCGCTCACCAGCCGTTTAGACAGCGCATCCGCAACGCCCACATCAAACAGCAGGTTTGACTCTTTGCGGTAGTTCACGATATCGAGCATCTCCTGGCTCAGGGTGAACATCTTATCCGCGTAGCGAAAAACCAGTTCACCCAGTTCGCTCGGCTCAATACCACGACCCTTACGCTTAAACAGCTTCCCCTGCAGGCGTTCTTCAAGTGCCTTTATCTGACCGGTAATGGTCTGGGGCGTCAGATAGAGCGCCTCTGCTGCGCCGACCACTGAGCCTTCTTTGTAGACGTGCCAGAAATAGTACAGATGGTTGTAATTGATGTGAGACATAGCATTTCGCTCCCTGAGACTATTGTCAGGAGAGGGCCTCTGCCCTCCCCCTTTTAACTGTTAGGCCGGTTGCACCTGTCCGGACAGCTTCACTTTCAACAGTGTGTATCCCGTGAACGCGGCCAGTAACGAGCCGATCAAGATCCCGAGTTTTGCCCACACGATGAGCTGAGGGTCATATGACGCAAAGGCCAGGGTCGAGATGAAAATCGACATCGTGAAGCCGATTCCGCACAGCACGCCGACCGCCGCGATTTGCCGGAAGGTCGTCCCCTGCGGCAATGACGCGAACTTCAGCTTAAGAGCCAGCCAGCAGAACAGGCCGATCCCCAGCGGCTTACCGATAAACAGGCCAGCGACGATGCCCATCGGCAGCATAGACGTCAGGCCGCTCAGGGTGACGCCCTGCAGCGACACACCCGCATTCGCGAATGCAAACAGCGGCAGGATCATAAAGGCGACCCAGGGATGCAGGACATGCTCCAGCTGTTTGGCCGGGGATTTGCCCTTCTCATCCGCTTTCAGCGGCACAAAGAAGCCGATGATAACGCCCGCCAGCGTCGCATGAACGCCCGATTTCAGTACCGCGGTCCACAGCACCACGCCCACCAGAATGTAGATCCCGGTTCGGCGCACGTTAAACAAATTCAGCAGCGCCAGCACAGCGATAGCGCCCGCCGCCACGCTCAGAGATAACACCGACAGCTCGCTGGTATAGAACAGAGCGATAATCACGATCGCGCCCAGGTCATCGATAATCGCCAGCGCCATCAGGAAAATCTTTAACGCCACCGGCACGCGGCTGCCCAGCAGCGCCAGCACGCCCAGCGCAAAAGCAATATCCGTTGCCGCCGGAATCGCCCAACCATGGCGAGCGACCGGGTCATGGTAGTTAAACACCAGATAGAGCAGCGCAGGCACCACCATACCGCCCAACGCAGCAATAACCGGGAAAGCTGCCCGCTGACGACTGTTAAGCGACCCAAGAACCAGCTCACGCTTAACCTCCAGGCCCACCAGCAGGAAGAACACGGCCATCAGCGCGTCGTTAATCCACAGCAGCATGTTCTTGTTGATCTCTAATGCACCCACGCGCAGCTCAACGGGCGTGTCCAGAAATGCACGGTACAGGCCCTGAGTCGCATCCATATTCGCCAACACCATGGCGGCAAGTGCAGCGATAATCAAAATTACGCCGCCGGACGCCTCATTGCTGAAGAATCGTTGTAAAAGTTTCACTTTAGTTCTCTCTCTAAGACCATACCTCGATAAAACCATAATACCAAGGCAAACAGCTCGAAAAAATCAGATTAATGTTGCGGATATACTCGGTTTTGCCGAGTCATTCGCCACCAAAAGAAAAAGCCCGGAATCGCTTCCGGGCTTTGAAAAATTCACACTCGCTAAGGGATTAGCGGGTCAAATCATCGAAGAATTTTTTCACGCCATCGAAGAAGCTTTTGGAACGCGGGCTGTTATTCTCGCCCGTTGGACCGCCGAAGCTTTCCTGCAACTCTTTCAACAGCTGTTTCTGTTTGTCGTTCAGACCGACCGGCGTTTCGACGACCACACGACACAGCAGGTCACCCTGCGCACCGCCGCGAACGGATTTCACGCCTTTGCCGCGCATGCGGAACAGCTTGCCAGTCTGGGTTTCGCCCGGAACCTTCAGGTTCACGCGCCCGTCGAGCGTAGGCACTTCGATTTCGCCGCCCAGCGCCGCCATCGCGAAGTTGATCGGCACTTCACAGTACAGGTTGTTGCCTTCACGCTCAAAGATGGCGTGCTGCTTCACCTGAACCTGAACGTACAGATCGCCTGCGGGTGCGCCGTGCTCGCCTGCTTCGCCTTCACCGGACAGACGAATACGATCGCCCGTATCCACCCCTGCCGGAATTTTGACGGAGAGGGTTTTGGTCTTCTCAACGCGACCGTGACCGTGACATTTGTTGCACGGATCTTTAATCAGCGTACCGCGACCATGACAGTGCGGACAGGCCTGCTGTACCGCGAAGAAGCCCTGGCGAATCTGTACCTGACCGGAGCCGTGACAGGTTGGACAGGTCTGCGGCTTGGTACCCGCTTTCGCGCCGCTGCCGTGGCAGATATCACACTCTTCCAGCGTCGGAATGCGAATCTCTTTCGTGACACCGCGTACGGCCTCTTCCAGCGTAAGATCCATGTTGTAGCGCAGATCCGCGCCGCGCGCTGCGCGCTGACGACCACGGCCACCGCCGAAGATATCACCGAAAACATCGCCAAAGATATCGCCGAAATCAGCACCACCGCCACCAAAGCCACCGCCGTATCCGCCGCCGCCCATGCCGCCTTGTTCAAACGCCGCATGACCGTACTGATCGTAGGCTGCACGTTTCTGAGCGTCGGTCAGGATTTCATACGCTTCTTTGATCTCTTTAAATTTGGCTTCGGCCTCTTTGTCACCCTGGTTACGGTCCGGGTGAAATTTCATGGCCAGGCGCTTGTACGCCTTTTTGATTTCACGCTCTTCCGCGGTTTTCGGAACGCCTAAAATCTCGTAGTAGTCTTGCTTTGCCATTGGTTTTTTCAGCCCCTTAACATGCGAGCACGGGCGGAGAGGAAACCTCTACGCCCGTGCCGATTAATTACCCTGCATCAGGGCGATTATTTTTTGTCTTTTACTTCTTCGAACTCAGCGTCGACAACGTCGTCGTCTTTCGCGTTGTTCGCGGAAGCACCAGCTTCAGCGCCAGCCTGCTGCTGTGCGTGCTGTTGCTGAGCAATTTCCATCAGCTTCTGGGACGCCTGCGCCAGCTCCTGCATTTTCGCTTCGATGTCCGCTTTGTCTTCGCCTTTCAGGGAAGTTTCCAGCGCGCTCAGTGCAGCTTCGATAGCGGTTTTGTCATCAGCTGGCAGCTGATCGCCTGCCTCTTCAACCTGCTTACGAGTGCTGTGCAGCAGATGGTCACCCTGGTTACGGGTCTGAACCAGCTCTTCGAATTTACGGTCAGATTCAGCATTTGCTTCTGCTTCACGAACCATTTTTTCGATCTCTTCTTCGTTCAGACCAGAAGAAGCCTTGATGGTGATCTTCTGCTCTTTACCGCTGTTTTTGTCTTTCGCGGAAACGTGCAGGATACCGTCAGCATCGATGTCGAAGGTGACTTCGATCTGTGGCATACCGCGCGGTGCCGGGCTGATACCGTCGAGGTTAAACTGGCCCAGATCTTTGTTATCCGCAGCACGTTTACGCTCACCCTGCAGCACATGGATGGTTACCGCAGACTGGTTGTCTTCAGCGGTAGAGAACACCTGGCTGTGCTTGGTCGGGATAGTGGTGTTTTTGCTGATCAGCGCAGTCATCACGCCGCCCATGGTTTCGATACCCAGCGACAGCGGGGTAACGTCCAGCAGCAGAACGTCTTTCACTTCGCCGGTCAGTACGCCGCCCTGAACCGCTGCACCGATTGCCACAGCTTCGTCCGGGTTAACGTCTTTACGCGGCTCTTTACCAAAGAATTCAGCAACTTTCTTCTGAACCATTGGCATACGAGTCTGACCACCTACCAGGATAACGTCCTGAATGTCAGAGACAGACAGACCAGCATCCTGCAGAGCAACTTTCAGCGGCTCGATGGAACGGTTGACCAGGTCTTCGACCAGGCTTTCCAGTTTCGCGCGAGTCACTTTGATGTTCATGTGTTTTGGACCAGACGCATCTGCAGTGATGTACGGCAGGTTCACGTCGGTCTGCTGCGCAGAAGACAGCTCAATTTTGGCTTTTTCTGCGGCTTCTTTCAGGCGCTGCATGGCCAGCGGATCGTTACGCAGGTCAATGCCCTGATCTTTCTTAAATTCGTCAACGAGGTAGTTGATCATACGGCTGTCGAAGTCTTCACCACCCAGGTGGGTATCACCGTTGGTTGCCAGAACTTCGAAGGTTTTTTCGCCGTCAACTTCGTCGATTTCGATAATAGAGATATCGAAAGTACCACCACCGAGGTCGTAAACCGCGATAGTACGGTTGCCGACTTCTTTATCCAGACCGTAAGCCAGTGCAGCTGCGGTTGGTTCGTTGATGATACGTTTGACTTCCAGACCTGCGATACGACCGGCATCTTTGGTTGCCTGACGCTGAGCATCGTTAAAGTAAGCAGGTACAGTGATAACCGCTTCAGTTACCGGTTCACCCAGGTAATCTTCAGCCGTTTTCTTCATTTTCTTCAGCACTTCAGCAGAGATCTGCGGTGGTGCCATTTTCTGGCCCTTCACGTCGATCCATGCATCACCGTTGTCAGCACCGATAATTTTGTACGGCATGATGGCTTCATCACGCTGAACTTCTTCGTCCTGGAAGCGACGGCCAATCAGGCGTTTAATCGCAAACAGAGTGTTTTGCGGGTTAGTCACGGCCTGACGTTTAGCCGGCTGGCCAACCAGAGTTTCACCATCCTGGGTATAAGCAATGATAGAAGGCGTGGTGCGATCGCCCTCGGCGTTCTCCAGCACACGTGCAGTAGTGCCGTCCATAATCGCTACACAAGAGTTGGTAGTACCCAGGTCGATACCAATAATTTTACCCATCTAAACGTCTCCACTAAAAATTTGTTCATCATGTGGTTGTGAATCTGTAATAAGGGCGAAACGTGCGGTTTCAACTGCCCAGATTTGATTTTTTTCAGCTTCACTCACTGCGGTTGACTACAAGATGGGGTCGTAACGGCATCCATCAAGGGGGAAGGATAAAAAATTTTTTAATTTCACCCTGCTCAGATCATAGACGCCGAGAGTCGCGGTGATTATTATGCCGCGCCACGCCTGGGAGAGTGGGCGTGGTAAAACCATTTCACCATACTAATGATGATTTTTTGAGGACTTATGGGCAACACTAAGTTGGCTAATCCGGCTCCGCTGGGCCTGATGGGTTTCGGCATGACCACTATTCTGCTGAACCTGCATAACATCGGCTTATTCCCGATGGACAATGTTATCCTGGCGATGGGCATTTTTTACGGCGGTATCGCGCAAATCTTCGCGGGCCTGCTGGAGTATAAAAAAGGCAACACCTTCGGTTTAACCGCATTCACCTCTTACGGTTCTTTCTGGCTGACGCTGGTCGCCATTCTGGTTATGCCGCAAATGGGCTTTGATGCATCAAACGGCCACTTCCTGGGCGTATACCTGGGTCTGTGGGGCGTGTTCACCCTGTTCATGTTCTTCGGTACGCTGGTTGCTAACCGCGTGCTGCAGTTCGTCTTCCTGAGCCTGACCGTGCTGTTCGCCCTGCTGGCGATTGGCCATCTGGCGGAAAACGAAAGCATCGTTCACGTTGCTGGCTGGGTAGGTCTGGTCTGTGGCGCAAGCGCAATTTACCTGGCAATGGGTGAAGTGCTGAACGAGCAGTTTGGTCGCACCGTTCTGCCGATTGGTGAAAAACACTAATCCCCCTTCGTGCCCGCCTCGCGGGCACGAATCTCCTGCCTTAATTCTTCTGATTGATACCTCGTTCATGCGCTTTATGGGACACTGTGGCTCCCTCTTTTTATCAAGACGCTCGCTATGATGGCTTACGATCCGTCTCGTACTGACTGGCTGCAACGCTGGGCCGCGCTACTCCTCACCGGGATTCTGGCCGGGCTGGGCGGCATGCTGCTCGCCATGCTGCTGCATGAAGTTCAGCACCTCGTATACGGCTACAGCCAGACCATCCTCATCAGCCCGCAGTCATTTTTAGAGGGCGTGACGGATGCCAGCGCGCAGCGACGTTTTCTCGCCCTCACCGCTGCGGGTCTGGTAGCGGGTATCGGCTGGTGGTCGCTTGCACGCTATGCCAAAAAACGCATCAGCATTGGCGAGGCGATAAAAAACCCCGACAAACCAATGCCAGCCGTCACGACGCTCATTAACGCTCTGCTGCAAATTATCACCGTCGCGATGGGTTCGCCGCTTGGCCGCGAAGTCGCACCGCGCGAAGTGGGCGCACTGTTTGCCAGCGGCGTCGCCCGTCGTTTACACCTGAGTTCTGCGGATATCCAGCTGATGATTGCCTGCGGCGCCGGAGCCGGACTGGCGGCGGTCTATAACGTTCCTCTGGCCGGGGCCATATTTACTCTGGAAGTGCTGCTGGTCAGCTTCAGCTGGGAGAAAGCCATCGCCGCGCTGGTGACCTCGGCGCTGGCGGCGTGGATCGCCACATTAGGTCTTGGCGATGAGCATCAGTACCATTTCACCACCGAAATTGCCGCCACTTCGCTTGTTTTCTGGGGCGCGCTTTCTGGCCCGCTGTTTGGTGCGGCGGCGTTTCTGTTTCGTCGTGTGACGCAGCACGCACGCAGTAGGGTACGCAGTAACTGGCAAATGCCGGTCTTCAGCCTGATCGCCTTTACGGCCCTCGGCGCGTTATCCGTCTGGTTCCCGCAGTTGCCCGGCAATGGTAAAGGCCCGACGCAGCTTGCCCTCAACGGCGCTATTACGCTACAGCTCGCCACCGCGATCCTCGCTCTTAAAGTGGTGGTGATCTGGGCGGTACTGCGCGCCGGTGCTCAGGGTGGGTTACTGACGCCGGGCCTCGCCGTCGGGGGTCTGCTCGGTTCAGTGCTGTTTATCCTGATGGGGCGCTGGTTCCCCGGCACCGATATGGCGAGTTTTGCTCTGACGGGTGCGGCCGGTTTTCTCGCGGCCTCCCTGCAAATGCCACTGACCGCCATCGTGCTGATCATGGAATCCACCCGCATGGACCACAGCTTCCTGGTGCCGGTAGCCCTCTGCGTGACGGGCGCATACATGACCTGCCGCCGTCTGGAAGGTTGATTTTTGCGCACAACAGAAACCACGGTTAAACAAGTTGCGCTATTCACATCATTTTAATTGATAAGCATTATCATCCCGAATATTGTCACCGGGAGCATCCCGGATATTGGATATCAGGCAGCATCAAGGACAGGAACGTTTCGGGATAAACTACGATTCTGCTTTTGTTGCATAAGGTAAGCCAATGAGTTCCCCTCTTGTCGCCAGCGTGAAGCCTGACGGGTCAGCGGTGGCGTCACAGTACCGAAAAGTCGTGATGCGTCGCTTTATCGTTGCGGGTGTAATCCTGCTCATGATCATCTTCTCGCTGCTGCTCGATTTTACCCTCGGCCCTTCCGGGATTTCCGTCTCAACCCTGTGGCACACGCTGTTTGATGCCGCCTCGGCCGATGCGGGCACGCGGGTGATTGTCTGGGATTTACGTCTGCCCTTCGCGCTGATGGCGGTGGTGGTTGGCATGGCGCTGGGTCTCGCGGGCGCAGAGATGCAAACCATCCTGAACAATCCCCTCGCCAGCCCGTTTACGCTGGGTGTCTCTTCCGCCGCCTCTTTTGGCGCGGCGCTGGCAATTATTCTCGGGCTGGGAATCCCCGGTATTCCCGATCAATGGTTTATCTCCGCCAACGCCTTTGTCTTTGCGCTAATGGCCTGCTTCGTGCTCGACGGCATCAGCCGCTGGACGCGCGTCGCCACTTCCGGCGTGGTGCTGTTTGGCATCGCGCTGGTCTTCACCTTTAACGCGCTGATCTCCATTCTGCAATTTGTCGCCAGCGAAGATACCCTCCAGGGGCTGGTGTTCTGGACGATGGGCAGCCTGGCCCGCGCGTCGTGGGATAAGCTCGCGATTCTGGTGGTAGTGCTGCTGGTTGTCGTTCCCCTGTCGCTGAAAAATGCCTGGAAGCTCACGGCTCTGCGCCTCGGGGAAGATAGGGCAGTCAGTTTTGGCATTAACGTGCGCAAACTGCGGCTGGCGACGCTCCTGCGCATCAGCATTATTTCGGCGCTGACGGTGGCCTTTGTCGGGCCGGTCGGTTTTATCGGTCTGGTCGCGCCGCATATCTCACGTATGATGTTTGGCGAAGACCACCGGTTTTATCTGCCGGGAAGTATGCTGATCGGCGCGCTGGTGCTCTCCCTCGCCTCGGTGCTCTCCAAAAATATCGTTCCCGGCGTCATCATTCCGGTCGGCATCGTCACCTCGCTGGTCGGCGTGCCTTTCTTCCTGAGCATTATTATTCGCCATCGGGGGACGCTGTAATGGATGGCTTGATCGTCACCGACCTGCACACCGGCTATCGCAAAAAGAAAATCATCGACGGGCTGAATACGCCCCTGCTGCCGCGCGGGAAAATTACCGCGCTGCTTGGGCCAAACGGTTCGGGGAAATCGACGCTGTTGCGGGCACTGGCCGATCTGAATCCGGCGCAAGGCACGCTGGAGCTGAATGGCGAAGATCTGATGACATTACCTTCCGCCCAGCGGGCACAGAAGGTGGTCTATCTGCCGCAGTCGCTCCCGGCGGGAGTGCATCTGCATGCGCTGGAGTCAGTGATCGTCGCGCGACGCGCCAGCGGCTTTTACGCCGACGGCAACGCAGAGCAGGAAGCGTTCGATATCCTGCAAAAACTCGGCGTCGCCCATCTGGCAATGAGCTATCTCGACCAGCTCTCCGGCGGGCAGAAACAGCTCATTGGCCTTGCGCAGTCGCTGATCCGCCAGCCCGACCTCCTGCTTTTGGATGAACCGCTGAGCGCCCTCGATCTCAACTACCAGTTTCACGTCATGGATATCGTCGCCCGCGAAACGCGGCTGCGCAATATCGTGACGGTGGTGGTTATCCACGACATCAACATCGCCCTGCGCCACGCCGAATACGCCGTGATGCTCAAAGAGGGTGCCCTGGTCGCCAGCGGAATTCCGGGTGAAGTGGTCACCCCCGCAAATCTGGCAACGGTCTACGGAGTGAGGGGCCGGGTGGAATATTGTTCGCAAGGACTGCCGCACGTGGTGGTCGATGGTTTAACCGCATAACAAGCATCATGAGACGGGGAAGTAAGACGATGAAGAAGATGATATTCGCCGCGGTACTGCTGCTCTCGCCGCTGCTGGCGATGGCCCAGAACTGGCCGGTGACCGTAAAAGACAGGGATAACCGCACGGTCACCATTCCTAAGGAGCCGCAGCGCATTATTTTGCAGGATGGCCGCGATATCCTGGCGCTGGCGATTCTCGAGCGGGACGATCCCTTCGCCAAAGTCGTGGCGTGGAACAACCTGCCGAAGAAACAGGACACTGAAACCTGGAACGTGCTGAAGCGTAAATGGCCGGAAGCCGAGAAGATCCTTGATATGCAATTCTCGGATCAGGGGAATGTCGATCTGGAGACGGTGATTTCGCGCCATCCGGATCTGATGATTGCCCAGCTGCGCGCGAAACCTTCGCTGACGCAAAGCGGCGTGCTGACTCAGCTGGAAGCCCTGCACATTCCGGTGGTTTTCGTCGATTACGAACTGCATCCGGTGGAGAACACGCTGCCGAGTATTGATCTGCTGGGCAAGGTGTTAGGTCAGACGGAGCGCGCGCAGGCCTACATCGATTTCTACCAGCAGCGTCTGGATCGGATTCATCAGCGCCTGGCTACAGCAGAGAAAAAGCCGCTGGTGTTTATCGAACCGATCGCCGGAGTGGCTGGCCTGGATAACGGCTGTTGCTTTACCCACGCGCACAACGGCTGGGGCGGGCTGGTAGAGGCCGCAGGCGGCGTGAACATTGGCTCGCAGCTGCTGCCGGGCGCAACCGGAAATATCTCGGTGGAGAAAATTATCTCCCTGAACCCGGATTACTACCTGATGACCGGTTCAAAACGCTCGGGGAAAGGAACGGCGATTATACCGTTTGGCTACAACGTGCCGGAAAGCGATGTCGCCGCCGCGTTTAAGGCGCTGGTGTCGCGCCAGGGCGTGAGCAGCATTCCGGCCGTCGCGGAGGGCCGAACCGGCGCGCTGTACCATCACTTCTACAATAATCCGTATAACATCATCGCCATTGAAGCGTTGAGTAAACGCTTCTACCCAACGCTGTTCAATGATGTGGATCCGCTGGCGGATTATCACGAGCTGATCAAAAGCTTCACCCACATTCCGGATGACAACATCATCCTGAGTTTTACCCCTCGTTAGTCTGCGCGTGCGCCATCAGCTGATGGCGCTCACCGCGAAGCCAGATCCCAAGCCCCATTCCCATCAATGCCAGCGCCAGCACGTACCAGGCAGGCGCCATCGGCGACACGCCCATCAGCAGCGTGACGGCAATCGGCGTCAGGCCGCCGAAAATGGCGTACGAGACGTTGTACGAGAACGAAATCCCGGTGAAACGCACTTCTGCCGGGAAGGCGCGGACCATCACATAAGGCACCGCACCGACCACGCCGACGCATAGCCCCACGACGCCGTAGAGCAGGAACAGCTGTTCCGGATGTGCTCCCGCCAGATGATAGAACGCCCAGCTCGACCCGGCGAGCAACAGGCTGCCGACGATGAACGTCCGGCTGGCGCCAAAGCGGTCAGCCGCCAGACCGGCAATCAGACAGCCAAAGCAGAGCATGATGGTTGCAATGCTGTTGGCCTGCAGCGTCACCGCCGGGGCAAAGCCGTACTGTTTTTGCAGCCAGACCGGCGACATCAAAATCACCACCACAATCCCGGCAGACAGCAGCCAGGTGAGCAGCATGGAGATCACCACCGCTTTCTGATGGCGCACCACAACTGATTTCACCGGCAGTTCCTGCGCCAGCGCTTTACGCTGCTGCATTTCGAGGAAAATTGGCGTCTCCTGCAACCAGCGGCGCAGATACATCGCCACCAGGCCAAACGCGCCGCCCAGCAGGAATGGAATACGCCAGCCCCACTCATGCACGGCCTGGGTGGTCATGCTGGTGTTGATCAGGGTCGCCACCACCGAGCCGAGCAGAATCCCGACGGTCAGCCCGGCAGTTAAGGTTCCGCAGGCAATCCCGATGCGCCGCGCCGGAACGTGTTCAGCGACAAACACCCACGCCCCCGGCACTTCCCCGCCAATTGCCGCCCCCTGCAAAATGCGCATCAATAGCAGCAGCACCGGCGCCACGATGCCCATTGAGGCATAGGTCGGCAGCAGACCGATGGCCAGCGTCGGCACCGCCATCAGCAAAATGCTGAGGGTAAACATCTTTTTACGCCCGACCAGATCGCCAAAGTGGGCCATTATGATGCCGCCCAGCGGGCGCGCGAGATAGCCTGCGGCAAAAATGCCAAAAGTCTGTACCTGGCGCAGCCATTCCGGGATATCCGCCGGGAAGAAGAGTTCGCCCACAACGGCGGCAAAGAAGACGAAGATGATGAAATCGTAAAACTCCAGCGCGCCGCCAAGGGCCGCGAGCGTGAGCGTTTTGTAGTCCTGACGATTCAGAGGCCGGGTGTAATGTGACATAGCAAACCTTTACTGGCAGTGTTGATTTAATTTTACAGCAATCGTAAAGAAAAAATGACTATACCGTAAATGTATCACCACGCCATTGAGGCTGTAGCTTATGTCACAAACACACTAATTTCAGGAGATTGTTTCGCGTCGCGCGCTTTTAGGACGAAAAGCTGCTACCACTTGCGGATCGGTCTCAATGTAGGGGCCGTCCAGTAACTGTATACAATACGGTACACTGGCGAAAATCCCGGCCACCGCCACTTTCCCGTCTTCGGCTTTCACACCTTCAAGCGTCTCTTTGATCGACTTCGGCTGGCCCGGCAGATTGAGAATCAATGCCTGTTTGCGGATCACCCCTACCTGGCGCGAAAGAATCGCCGTTGGCACAAAATGCAGGCTGATCTGGCGCATCTGTTCACCGAAACCTGGCATCTCGCGATCGGCCACCGCCAGGGTCGCATCCGGCGTCACATCGCGGCGCGCAGGCCCGGTACCGCCGGTGGTCAGCACCAGATGGCAGCTCATTTCGTCCACCAGCTCGCACAAGGTTTGCTCGATGATCGGCTGTTCATCCGGGATTAAGCGGGTTTGCACTTCAAATGGGGTGGTCAGTGCGGCAGCTAGCCACTCTTCTAACGCCGGGATGCCTTTATCGGCATAAACGCCGCTGGAGGCGCGGTCAGAAATCGACACTAAGCCGATGCGTAAGGTATTCATATCCATTCCCTTCATAACAATACTGATTAAGGGGAATGATACACGCAGAGGGGAAAATCAGACAGGGGACGAAAGAAGTAACGTGGCCGGGAGAAGCTCCCGGCCATGAAAAATGATTACAGCAGATCGCCGATCATTTTTTCCAGTTTTTCCTGGTCAACAGCAAACTTACGGATACCGTCCGCCAGTTTGTCTACTGCCATTGGGTCCTGGTTGTGCTGCCACAGGAACTCGGACTCGGTGATACGCTCTGGACGCGCTTTCACTTCGCCGGTGTAGCTCAGTTTACGCTCCAGTGCGCCTTCGCTCTCTGCCAGCTCTTTCAGCAGCGCAGGGGCGATGGTCAGACGGTCGCAACCAGCCAGCTCGATGATTTCGCCGACGTTACGGAAGCTTGCGCCCATCACGACAGTCTCATAACCGTGCTGTTTGTAGTATTCGTAGATTTCAGTGACGGAAACCACGCCTGGATCTTCAGATGCTGCGTACTCTTTCTTGTCGGTGTTGGCTTTGTACCAGTCCAGAATACGGCCCACGAACGGAGAAATCAGGTACACGCCCGCTTCTGCACAAGCACGTGCCTGAGCGAAGGAGAAGAGCAGAGTCAGGTTACAGTTGATACCTTCTTTTTCCAGCTGCTCTGCAGCGCGGATGCCCTGCCAGGTAGAAGCCAGTTTAATCAGGATACGATCGTTGCTGATGCCCGCATCGTTATACAGTTTGATCAGGTGTTTGGCTTTCGCGATAGACGCTTCGGTGTCGTAGGACAGACGCGCGTCAACTTCGGTAGAGATACGACCCGGAACCAGTTTCAGGATTTCCAGACCGATGTTCACAGCCAGTTTGTCAGTTGCATCCACAACCTGCTGCGCACGATCGTTGCTCTGGCCTTTCGCCCAGGTGACAGCTTCGTCGATCAGTTTGCGGTACTCAGGGATCTGCGCGGCGTTAAGAATCAGAGAAGGGTTAGTTGTGGCATCCTGCGGCTGGTACAACTTCATTGCCGCGATATCTCCGGTGTCAGCTACGACAGTGGTGAACTGACGAAGGGAGGTCAATTTATCCGTCATGATAGTGTTTCTCTTTTAACGTGCCCTGGATAATTCACGCTACCGACAGCCTGCCAGCAGCGGAAAAATGACAGGTTTACTTGTTAGGGGGATGTAACCGGTCTGCCATGATGATAACACGACGGAATGACAGCGCAACCGCAGACAGTGCGCTTACGGATAGTATGGTAAACTCTGAATATTAACAGCGTGCTAATTAACAGCAGGCTTACTCAACAATCTAACCTTACCCTAAAACATTCGCGTTGCAGACAGGCGGCAGGCGAGCGAATCCCCGGAAGCGATACGTCCGTCACTGGGGTGAACGAGCACAGCCAACGCACCTGTGGCCCGAAGCAGGAGGGGTAAGAAGGTGGCATCAACAAGAGGGACGTTAATGCCGGACTATTTCTCGTTTATCAATGAAGTTCTGTGGGGCTCAGTAATGATTTATCTGTTACTGGGGGCCGGGATTTGGTTTACCGTTCGCAGCGGTTTTATTCAGTTTCGCTACATTCGCCAGTTTGGCAAAAGTCTTAAAAACAGCGTCAGCCCCCAGCCCGGCGGATTAACGTCCTTCCAGGCGCTCTGCACCAGTCTTGCGGCACGCGTCGGCAGCGGGAATCTCGCCGGTGTGGCACTCGCCATCAGCGCGGGCGGCCCTGGCGCCGTGTTCTGGATGTGGGTCACAGCCATTATCGGAATGGCGACCTCCTTTGCAGAGTGCTCGCTGGCGCAGCTCTACAAAGAGCGGGACAAGCATGGTCAGTTTCGCGGCGGCCCGGCCTGGTACATGGCCCGAGGACTGGGTATGCGCTGGATGGGCGTTCTGTTTTCCCTTTTCCTTCTCGTCGCCTACGGTCTTATTTTTAACACCGTTCAGGCCAACTCCGTGGCCCATGCTGTGCGCTATGCCTTCGACTTCCCGGAATGGATAACGGGTGTCGTCCTGGCGGTACTGACGCTGCTGGTGATCGTGACCGGTATCAAAGGCGTTGCGCGCCTCATGCAGTGGCTGGTTCCGGCCATGGCCCTGCTGTGGGTGATCGCAAGCCTGGTGGTCACCGCCGCGCATCTCGAACAGGTTCCAGGGGTGATCGCCACCATTTTCAAAGCCGCGTTTGGCTGGCGAGAAGCCGCCGCTGGCGCACTGGGATACACCCTCAGCCAGGCGCTGACCGCAGGTTTCCAGCGCGGTATGTTCTCTAACGAAGCCGGTATGGGTTCGACGCCAAATGCGGCCGCGGCGGCAGCGTCATGGCCCCCTCACCCGGCGGCTCAAGGGATCGTGCAGATGATCGGTGTGTTTACTGACACCATTATCATCTGTTCAGCCAGCGCGATGATTGTGCTGCTGGCGGGGCCGGTGACTCATTCCGCGGATGCCGTCGGAATTCAGATCATCCAGCAGGCGCTGGTGAACCTCTCAGGCAGTTGGGGTGCCGGATTTGTCTCGCTGATTGTGATTCTCTTCAGCTTCAGTTCCATCGTCGCCAATTACATTTATGCCGAAAATAACCTGATATTCCTGCGCATCGATTCACGCAACACCCTGTGGTGTCTGCGCGTCGCGCTCGTCGGTATGGTGTTGACAGGTTCGGTGATGAGCCTGCCGCTGGTCTGGCAGCTGGCGGATGTGATTATGGCGCTGATGGCAATCACGAATCTGACAGCCATTCTGCTGCTGTCGCCGGTGGTGACGCTGATTGCCAGTGATTATCTACGCCAGCGGAAACTGGGCGTGAGGCCGGTGTTTGACGCCACCCGCTATCCCGAAATCGAGTCACAAATTGCCCCGGGCAGCTGGGATGATTTGCCACGGCAATAACAGTCATCGATCAAATCAGGCCGTTTTTTTGCTAAAGTCGCACTAAATTTCCTGCAAGGACTGGATATGCTGATTCTGATTTCACCTGCAAAAACGCTCGATTACCAGAGCCCGCTCGCCACCGAGCGCTATACCCAGCCCGAACTGCTGGATCATTCCCAGCAGCTGATCCGTGAGGCGCGCAAACTTTCCGCCCCGCAGATTGGCAAGCTGATGAGCATCAGCGACAAACTCGCCGATCTCAACGCCACCCGCTTCCACGACTGGCAGCCGGACTTTACGCCGAAAAACGCCCGCCAGGCGATCCTCGCCTTTAAAGGTGATGTGTATACCGGCTTGCAAGCGGAAACGTTCAGCGAAGCCGATTTCGATTTTGCCCAGCAGCACCTGCGTATGCTCTCGGGTCTTTACGGCGTGCTGCGCCCGCTGGATCTGATGCAGCCGTACCGCCTGGAGATGGGCATTCGTCTGGAAAACGCCAAAGGCAAAGATCTGTACCACTTCTGGGGCGATATCATCACCGAGAAGCTGAACGACGCGCTGAGCGCTCAGGGCGATAACATCGTGATCAACCTGGCATCTGACGAATACTACAAATCCGTGAAGCCGAAAAAGCTGAACGCCGAGATCATAAAGCCGGTATTTTTGGATGAGAAGAACGGTAAGTTCAAAGTGATCAGCTTCTACGCCAAGAAAGCGCGCGGGTTGATGAGCCGCTACATCATCGAAAACCGCCTGACGAAGCCAGAACAGCTGACTCACTTTAACAGCGAAGGGTATTTCTTTGACGGCGAAGCGTCAGGGAAAGGCGAACTGGTGTTTAAGCGTCACGAGCAGTAATTCCCCGTGGCGCTACGCTTCCCGGAGCGACTCGTCGCTCTGATAAGCGCAGCGCCATCCGGCAGTGTTAATGATGTTTCCAGTCCGGCCCCTTGCCGTGGTTATCATGCTTATCGCCATGACGATTATCGTGAGGTTCGCGATGCTCGTCATGCGGATGCCAGCGGTTGTCGCGCCATTCGTAATGCGATTTCCACCAGTCATGGTCGCGCCAGCGGCCGCCATCCCAGTAGTGCCCGCTTTTATCCTGATCGCCAATCTGTAATTTAACCGCCGGGATCAGCGTGATCTCTCCGGCCTGTACCACTGCGGGAGCGACCAGCATCAGCGAAAGTGCGAGCATTGCAGGTTTCAGTTTAGACATAGGTGACTCCTTCATATTCTTGCCCAACGTGGGCCGATGTAAGGAGATTACGTGAGGGAAGTCGGGGATGTTATTCTCTGCAATCCTAATCTCTAAGTGAGCGCATTTATTGGGAATTTCTGCTTTTTCCCTGCATTTTTTCTCCTTATTTTCTCCATAAAAAAACCGGGCGAACCCGGTTTAGCTAGCTATGTGCGTTCTGTTAGCCGGTTAGGCGAAGCCGCCACCCGGCACAACCCTCACCCGCGCGTCATCATCAGCTGACGCAGCGCCGCAAAATCTGCTGGCAGAGTGTGGGACAGCAGCGGCAGATCGGCGCGATCGGCCAGCTCTTTTGGCAACGGCAGCGATTCACCCAGGATCTCATCCACGCTCTCTTTGAACTTCGCCGGGTGCGCCGTTCCGAGGAACAGGCCGTACTCGCCCGGATTAAGCTGGTCGCGCAGCGCACGATAGGCAATCGCCGCATGCGGCTCGGAGGTATACCCCACCGCTTTCAGCTCACGCATCGTCGCTTTGGTGGTGTCATCACTCACGGCCGCATAGCCGAGATCGCCCAGACGCCAGATCTTACGGCGGAACAGCTCTTCCACGCGCGGCCAGTTGTTCGGCTGGCTCACGTCCATCGCGTTAGAGAGCGTCGCCTGCGTCGCGTTTGGCGTCCACTTGCCATCCTTCAGGAAGCGTGGAACGGTGTCATTGGCGTTGGTCGCCGCGATAAAACGCTTCACCGGCAGGCCCAGGGATTTGGCCAGCAGCCCGGCGGTCAGATCGCCAAAGTTGCCGCTTGGGACAGAAATCACCAGCTGATTGCGGGCTTCCTGCGGCAGTTGCGCCACCGCCTCGAAGTAGTAGCAAATCTGCGCCAGCAGACGGCTGATGTTGATTGAGTTCGCCGAGTTCAGCCCCAGCGCCACTTTCAGCTCTTCGTCGTCGAAGGCCTGTTTCACCAGCGCCTGACAGGCATCGAAATCGCCGTCGATGGCGACGGTTTCAATGTTACCGCCGAGGGTACAGAACAGTTTTTCCTGTAGCGGGCTGATTTTGCCCTGCGGATAGAGGATCACCACGCGCACGTTTTTCAGGCCGTAAAACGCGTGAGCCACCGCTGCACCAGTATCACCAGACGTCGCCGTCAGAATCGTGACCGGTTTGTCGCCGCTGATGTGCGTCAGCATCTGCGCCATAAAGCGCCCGCCGAAATCTTTAAACGCCAGCGTCGGGCCGTGGAACAGCTCCAGACAGCCGATGTCCAGCTCAACGGATTTCACTGGTGCCGGGAAGGCAAACGCATTGCGCACGCGCGCTTCCAGCAGTTCGTGAGGAATTTCATCGCCAATAAAAGCAGAGAGGATTTTCGCGCTGCGGCTGACGAAATCCTGCTTCAGCATGTCATCGACTTCCGTCAGGCTAAACTCCGGTAAATCATGCGGAAAAAACAGCCCCTGATTTTTGCCCAGCCCCTGAGTCACCGCCTGCGCGAAGCTCACCTGCTCGTTATGATCTTTAAGATTGTAGAGTTTCATCGTTTATCCCAGTACTCGTGCGCCTGCCGTGTCCAGACGGCAAATATGAACAAAGCCTTCCTGATTTTGCAGGTAGTTTTTCGCCAGCCAGTCTGCCACGCGCTGCGCGGTGTCCGGCTTATCACAAAGGGCGAACAGCGTTGGGCCTGAGCCCGAAATACCGCACGCCTGCGCGCCGATATCCAGTGACGCCTCACGCGCTTCATTGAAGCCCGGCAGCAGTTTGGTGCGGTACGGCTCGGCAATCACATCTTTCATCAGCTTCGCGGCAAGTGCAGGCTGACGGGTATAGCAGGCGTGAATAAAGCCCGCCAGATGACGACCGTGCGCGATACAGTCCTGACGACGATACTGCGCGGGCAGAATCGCGCGCGCTTCAGCGGTCGAAACTTTAATCCCAGGATAGGCCAGCACCCATAGCCACTCATCAAAGCCTGGCACCTGCTGGCTGATAATGCCGTTCTCTTCGATCATCAGCTGCATCCCGCCAAGGAAGCACGGCGCGACGTTATCATAGTGAATGCTGCCAGAGATGCGCCCTTCCAGTTCGCCCATCAGTGACAGCAGGCGGGTGTTGTTAAGCGGTTTGCCGCAGTGTTCGTTCATCGCCACCAGCGCGGCGACGACGGAACAGGCGCTGGAACCCAGCCCGGAGCCAATCGGCATACTTTTTTCAAGGGTCATGGCGACCGGCACGTTTTTACCGATCTCCTGACAGAAGCGCTCCCAGCACTGGTAGACAATATTCTCGCGCGGCTCTGGCGGCAGCTTGTTGGCGAAGCGGCCAATGTTATTGAGGCTGAAACTGTCCGCCGCTTCGACGGTGACGGTATCACCCAGCAGCGAACCGTCGAGGGGCGTTACCGCCGCACCCAGCACATCAAATCCGACGCTCATATTAGCGCTGGAAGCCGGGGCATAAACTTTGACCATGTTAAACTCCTAACTTCCATGACAGGGTACGCAGCAGATCGGCAAACACGCCCGCCGCCGTCACATCATTCCCTGCGCCATAACCGCGCAGTACCAACGGTAATGGCTGATAATAGTGGCTGTAAAACGCCAGGGCGTTTTCGCCGTTTTTCACTTTAAAGAGCGGATCGTTCCCGTCCACTTCAGCAATCTTCACGCGGCACACGCCGTCGTCTTCAATGTTGCCAACATAGCGCAATACTTTGCCTTCATCACGGGCTTTTGCGATACGTGCCGCAAAGTCGTCATCCAGCTGCGCTAAGCGATCCATAAAAGTAGCGACATCGCCGCTGTCATCAAAACCTGCAGGCAGCACCGGCTCGATGACGATATCCGACAGCTCCAGCTCACGGCCGGTTTCACGGGCAAGGATCAGCAGCTTACGCGCGACATCCATACCCGAGAGATCGTCACGCGGGTCTGGCTCGGTATAGCCCAGCTCACGCGCTTCACGGGTGGCTTCCGAGAGGCTCATCCCTTCATCCAGCTTGCCGAAAATAAACGACAGGGAACCGGAGAGAATGCCGGAGAAGCGCTGCAGTTCATCACCCGCGTTCAGCAAGTTTTGCAGGTTCTCAATGACCGGCAGCCCCGCGCCGACGTTGGTGTCGTAGAGGAACTTACGGCGAGACTTGCTGGCCGCGGTGCGCAGCTGATGGTAGTAATCCATCGACGAGGTGTTGGCCTTTTTGTTCGGCGTCACCACGTGGAAACCTTCGCGCAGGAAGTCAGCATACTGATCGGCGACGGCCTGGTTTGAGGTACAGTCCACAATCACCGGATTAAGCAGGTGATACTCTTTCACCAGACGAATCAGACGGCCAAGATTAAACGGCTCTTTCGCCTGCGCCAGTTCATCCTGCCAGCTTTCCAGATTCAGCCCGTGGACGTTGGTCAGCAGCGCTCGGGAGTTCGCCACGCCGCAAACGCGCAGATCGATATGTTTGTTCTTCAGCCAGCCCTGCTGACGCTTCACCTGCTCCAGCAGCGCGCCGCCCACACCGCCGACGCCAATGACGAATACTTCGATCACCTGATCGGTGTTGAACAGCATCTGGTGCGTGACACGCACCCCGGTGGTCGCGTCATCATTGCTCACCACAACCGAAATCGAGCGCTCGGAAGAGCCCTGGGCAATGGCCACGATGTTGATGTTGGCGCGTGCCAGCGCGGCAAAGAATTTGGCGGAGATCCCGCGCAGGGTGCGCATTCCGTCGCCGACGACCGAGATAATCGCCAGGCGTTCCTGGATCGACAGCGGTTCCAGCAGCTCTTCTTTCAGCTCCAGATAAAACTCATCTTCCAGCGCACGACGCGCACGGCCACAATCCGCCTGCGGCACGCAGAAGCTGATGCTGTATTCAGAGGAGGACTGCGTGATGAGCACAACGGAGATACCGTTGCGTGACATCGCGGCAAACACACGTGCGGCCATGCCGACCATGCCTTTCATCCCCGGACCGGAGACGCTGAACATCGCCATGTTATTCAGGTTAGAGATGCCTTTAACCGGCAAATCGTCTTCATCATGGCTCGCGCCAATCAGCGTGCCTGGCGCTTGCGGGTTACCGGTATTTTTGATGAGGCAAGGGATCTGGAACTGAGCAATCGGGGAGATGGTGCGTGGATGGAGGACTTTCGCGCCGAAATACGACAGCTCCATCGCTTCCTGATACGACATCGATTTCAGCAGCCTTGCGTCCGGCACCTGGCGCGGATCGCAGGTATAGACGCCGTCAACGTCCGTCCAGATTTCGCAGCAATCGGCGCGCAAACAAGCAGCCAGCACGGCGGCAGAGTAGTCGGAACCGTTACGGCCCAGCACCACGAGTTCGCCCTTCTCGTTACCGGCAGTGAAGCCCGCCATCAGAATCATATGATCAGCCGGGATTTTACTGGCAGCGATGCGACGGGTAGATTCGGCGATATCGACGGTGGATTCGAGGTAATGGCCCACCGCCAGCAATTTTTCGACCGGATCGATCACCGTGACATGGTGACCACGCGCTTCCAGTAGGCCCGCCATGATAGCAATTGAGAGTTTTTCACCGCGGCAAATCAGCGCCGCGTTGATGCCATCCGGGCATTGTCCCAGCAGGCTGATGCCGTGCAGGACATGTTTGATCTGTGCGAACTCTTGTTCCACTAAGGCTTTCAGCCGGGCGAGCGGGAAGCCTGGCTGGATATCTGCCAGCCCCTGAAGCAGCTCGGTAAAAATGCGCTCGGCATCGCTGATGTTCGGGAGAGCATCCTGGCCACCGATGGTTTTTTCAATCATCGCCACCAGGTGGTTAGTAATTTTCGCCGGGGCAGAGAGCACGGTTGCCACCTGCCCCTGCCTGGCGTTGCTTTCCAGGATATCGGCAACGCGCAGAAAACGTTCTGCGTTTGCCACTGATGTACCGCCGAACTTCAAGACTCGCATGGTTTACCTCGTGATCTTTGGTCGAAAAAAAAGCCCGCACTGTTCAGGTGCGGGCTTTTTTCTGTTTTTCCTGTTACGCGTCAGCCCGCATCGTTACCTGTGGTAATGATGATGGTTGTTGTAATGGTGGTGGTGCTAACGCGATTCATGGATGTTGTGTGCTCTGTGTTGTTTTCTGTCTGTCCTGTATTCTTTTAGGGTTAAAGTATCCGGCACCTTAAGTCAATGAATTTTTAATTTGATCACAATTTGTAACCCTTTCACGACCCGCTGCTTGCGGTTTTATTTTTATCCGGATACAACCAGTTGCAACCCTTATCGACAGACGGTTAAGCCATACGAAAAACAAATGTCAGGTTTTTATTCTGCCAATTTTTTTTCGATATCGTGCAGCAATCGGTGCAACATTGCCGTGTCGCGCTGCTCAAGCAACCCCAGTCGCTGATGAAGCCAGTCCACCATTTTCTGATCGTCCGCCACGCCAAGCTGGGTTAAGAGCGAGTGCGTTCGCGCGCGCAACGCCCGCAGCTGGTTTTCATCCCCGTCGTTCACGTCGGGCGTGGGAATTTGCATTAAAGATGCTAATTGATAGCAATAGACCATCACCGCCTGGCCGAGATTGAGGGACGGATAATCTGCCACCATCGGCACACCGGTCAGCACGTCTGCCAGCTCCAGCTCTTCGTTGGTCAGGCCCGAATCTTCGCGGCCAAAAACCAGTGCCGCTTTGGTTAGCCACGCGCTTTTTTCTTCCAGCAACGGCACCAGTTCGGTTGGCGTCGCGTAATAATGATACTTCGCCCGGCTGCGGGCGGTGGTCGCGACGGTGAAAGAAATGTCATGCAGCGCGTCGGCGAGAGTCGCGTAAGTGGTTATGTTATCGAGGATTTCACCCGATCCATGTGCAACCCAACGGGCGGCTGGCTCGAGGTGCGCCTCGCTGTCTACGATGCGCAAATCGGTGAATCCCATGGTCTTCATTGCTCGGGCGGCAGCGCCAATATTTTCTGCTCGTGCTGGCGAAACCAGCACTATCGATAAGTGCATTTTTGCTCTCTTTTTAATCAGTTAGCCGGTAAAAGTGTGACGCAGCTCAACATATTACGCAGCGCGAATTTACAAAATTGCAACACAAATCACCGAAATAGCGTTTCACCATGAATTAAAAGCGCTAAACTGTTCCGTAACGGAACTAGTGATTCAAATGTTAACAGACATTAGTTATCCGTATGTTTAATAATGATAATACTCGTATTGATTGGTTTTTCGAATTGGATTCGCGTTGTTTATTAATCAATATCTGCAACTAGTTGGTTTATTGAAAAATTGTGACAAAGGCTAGCAATCAGATACGATGATTTCATCAAACTGTTAACGTGCTACAATTGAACTTGATATATGTCAACGAAGCGTAGTTTTATTGGGTGTCCGGTGTCACTTAGCCTGTTATGTTGCTGTTAAAATGGTTAGGATGACAGCCGTTTTTGACACTGTCGGGTCCTGAGGGAAAGTGCCCACGACCAAGCTAATGATGTTGTTGACGTTGATGGAAAGTGCATCAAGAACGCAATTACGTACTTTAGTCACGTTAGGCCGATCATGTTAATTTGCGACATGTATCAGGCAGGTCAGGGACTTTTGTACTTCCTGTTTCGATTTAGTTGGCAATTTAGGTAGCAAACATGCAGACCCCGCACATTCTTATCGTTGAAGACGAGTTGGTAACACGCAACACGTTAAAGAGCATTTTCGAAGCAGAAGGCTACGATGTCTTTGAAGCGACCGATGGCGCAGAGATGCATCAGATCCTTTCTGAAAATGATATCAACCTGGTCATCATGGATATCAACCTGCCCGGGAAAAACGGCCTTCTTCTGGCACGCGAGCTGCGTGAACAGGCGAACGTGGCGTTAATGTTCCTGACAGGCCGTGATAACGAAGTTGATAAAATTCTTGGCCTGGAAATCGGCGCTGATGACTACATCACCAAGCCGTTTAATCCTCGCGAGTTAACCATTCGTGCACGCAACCTGCTGTCCCGCACCATGAATCTGGGTACGGTGAGTGAAGAGCGTCGTAGCGTAGACAGCTACAAATTCAACGGCTGGGAACTTGATATCAACAGCCGTTCGCTGGTTAGCCCGAACGGTGAACAGTACAAACTGCCGCGCAGTGAATTCCGCGCCATGCTGCACTTCTGCGAAAACCCGGGCAAAATTCAGTCCCGTGCAGAGCTGCTGAAGAAGATGACGGGCCGCGAGCTGAAGCCGCACGACCGTACTGTTGACGTGACGATCCGTCGCATTCGTAAACATTTCGAGTCTACGCCGGATACGCCAGAAATCATCGCCACTATCCATGGCGAAGGCTATCGTTTCTGCGGCGACTTGCAGGAATAATCCCGCTCTCAATGCAGTAAAAACGGCGCTTAACGCGCCGTTTTTTTATTTCCAGATCCGTAACGAATCCGGGTTCTCTTCACTTTTCGGCATACTGCGTTTCACCTGTGTGAGCGAGTACCAGTCAAAGTGCCGCGTCAGATACATCACCGCAAACAGCGCTAACGCCAGCACGCCCGACCCCAGCAGCAGCGCGCTGTCTTCCGAACGCAGCAGGAACCACATCACACCGTCCAGGCCTAACAGCGCCACGACAAACACCGCGCTTCGCTTCCAGCCCTTCAGCACCGCCTGCAGATATACCCCGTTCATCATCGCCCCGACCAGGCTTGCGATAATCCAGGCAGGGGTAAAGCCCACATGTTCTGACAACGCCAGCAGCACCAGGTAGAACAGCACCAGCGACAGTCCCACCAGCAGATACTGCATCGGGTGCAGACGAAGGTGAGAGAGCGTTTCGTAGACAAAGAAAGCCATAAACGTCAGCGCAATCAACAAAATGGCATACTTAATCGCGCGGTCAGTTAACTGATACTGATCGGCAGGCGTCGCCACCGTCACGCTAAAGGCTGGAACGTCACGAAACGAAGGCGTTTCACTCGCGCTGAACACGCTTTCAAGATTGTTCGCAAACCAGCTGCTTTGCCAGTGGGCCTGAAATCCTGAGGCGCTGATTTCGCGCTTCGACGGTAAGTAATCGCCCATAAAACCAGGGTGCGGCCAGTTGCTGCGCAGCGTCAGCTCGCTGTTACGCCCGACCGGCACGACGGAGAAACTGCCCGTCCCGTTGAGATTCAGCGCCATCTCCAGTTCGATATTTTTTGCATTGAGCGTCTCCCACGTCAACGGAATGTGAATCCCCGCCTGCTCCCCCAGGATGCCGGAACCCGGCTCTACGGTCATGGTTTCGCCGTTCACTTTCGACACGTTCACCGCACCGATCCCACGCGCATCACCGACGCCGACGGCCACAAACGGCTGACCCAGCGTGATGGTTTCCCCTTTAAGCTGGTCCAGCTTATCCGTATTAAATTGCGCTTTCAGTTTCAGATCAGTGCTCCAGATCTGCCCGTCGTAGATGCCGATGCTTCGGGATTCGACCTGCTGATTGCCATCAATCACCAGCGATTCCGGCAGCAAGAAGTGCAGGAAACTGCGCTTGTGCTCAACCTGAACCTTATCTTCAATCGTGTAATAAATTTCCGTTACCGGAATCGCGATTAACGGACCGGTGAGCTGCTGCGGCCCGCTGGTGCTTTGGCGCAGCGTATCTTCGACGTCATCGCGATAGCTGGCACGCTCCGAAATCAGGTTGCTTACCATAAACAGCGGAACTAACAGCAGCAGGATGCACCCCATCAGGGTGCTAACTTTCCAGAACAGTGGGGATTTTTTCATTGCTTTCTCCTTAGTGATGGAGAGAGCGTAACGTGGCTATGTGCGCGGAATTTGAAGTTATGTGAAGGGACGGTGAAGTGCCAAAATAGCCTCGACGCCGCCTGCTTCGCGATTGCGAAGTTGAATATCGCCGTGATGCAGACGCGCCACCTCCTGCACAAACGCCAGCCCAAGGCCGCTGCTTTTCAGGCCCGTTTCGCGCGGAAGTGAGTAAAAGCGCTCAAAGATGCGGGCCAGGGCGTAGTCCGGAATACCGCTGCCGCTGTCGGTCACTTTCAGCAGGATCTGCTTGTGCGCCGCTTCAGCGGTGAGCGTGACACTCCCGCCGTGCGGCGTAAAGTCGATGGCGTTATCCAGCAGGTTGCCCAGCGCCTGCTCCAGCAAATCCGCGTCGCCCTCGACCGTCTGCACGTCGACCTGGCAACTCAGGTGGATATTTTTTGCCGCCAACAGCGTTGCGCGCGCGTCGCTGATGCGCGTGAACAGCGTAGTAATATTGACGGTGCCGGGGATAATTTCCACGCGGTTTTCCAGTTTCGCCTGCTCCAGCAGCTTTTCGACCAGCGACTGCATCCGCGCGTTCTGCACCAGAATATTGTCGATAAACCGCGCGGCCACCGGCGGCGGCGGCTGCTCTGACAAAATCTCCGCCGCGCCGCGAATCGCCGCCAGCGGGCTTTTCAGCTCATGGGTCAGGGCGTGAACGTAATGCTCAATGTAATTTTTGCCTTCGAGGCGGATACGCATGTTTTCCAGCGCCTGCGCCAGCTTGCGCAGCTCACTACTGCCCGGATCGGGCAACGGCAGCGGCGTGTCGTGGGTCACAGAATCCGCGTAGCGCGACAGGGAACTGATGGAACGGTTGATCCACCACGCCACAATCAGCCCTATCAGCAGGGCAATCCCCAGCAGCGCGCCGCCCGCCCAGAGAATGCGCCGCTCGCTGCGGTGGATCACCGGCGCCATAGCGCTGTTTGGTTTCCCCACCGACAGCACGCCGATGACTTTTCCCCGATCAACAATGGGTGCCGCCACGTACATCACGGTGCTCTCAGGGTCGTTGGGATCGTCCTGGGTACTGCGCGCGCCGTACTGCCCGCGCAGGGTGCGCCAGACATCATTCCAGCGCGAATAATCCTCACCCAGCCCTTTTCCGGTGGAATCAAACACCACTTTGCCCTGCGCGTCGGTCATGTATAAGTGATATTCGTTGCGCACTTTGTAGATGCCGCCAATGTTGGCGCGAAACGGGCGTTGATGCAGCTGCGAGAAGGCCTGCGCAACTCTGCCGTTTTGGGGATCATTCGCCAGCAGATCGTCGCGCCCCACTTCCGCCAGCAGCGTGGCGGTATCAATCAGTGTCCCCTCGGTGGCCCTGCGTACGCCGGGTTTCACCTCCTGCACAAAGATCGACAGCACAAACCAGGCGGCGATTGCGACAATCAGGAAATAGCCCAGCAGCAGCCGCATGCCGATGCGCATTACGACAGCCCCAGGCTGTAACCCATGCCGCGATGGGTGCTGATGGGCGAAAGGTCCGCATTCACGGCGCGCAGTTTGGCGCGCAGAGTCTTGATATGGGTATCCACGGTGCGATCGAAGCTGTCGCCATCCTCGCCCCAGACTTTGTCCATCAGCTGCTGGCGGGAAAATACTCGGCCAGGCGCGTGGAGCAAGGTTTTAAGCAGCAAAAATTCGTAGCGCGTTAAAAGTAATGCTTCGCCGCACCAGCTGATCTGCGCGGCGGGTTCGTTGAGTTCAAACTGCCCGATGCGCAAGATCTCCGAAGGCAACGCCGATTTCTGCATCCGTCGCAAAATGGTCCGCACCCGGGCGCACACTTCGCGCGGCGAGAAGGGTTTGGCGACGTAATCATCGGCCCCCATTTCGAGGCCCAGCAGTTTATCCACCTCATCGCTGCGGGCCGTGAGGAACAGCACCGGCAGTGATGGATGTTGCGCCAGCAGCTGACGACACAGCTCGAAACCGCTGATATCCGGCAGACCCACATCCAGAATCGCGAGCGCAGGCGCCTGACGCCGCGCCTCTTCGAGCGCAGGCAGCCCGCGTTCGAAGGACTTCACCGCAAAGCCTTCCTGCGAAAGCATGTAAATTAGCGTCTCGGCGATGCTGATTTCGTCTTCCACCAGCCAAATCAACGGTTGCTGCATCCTGTGCCCCCTGGGTTAGCGCCACGGCATGATCGGCACGGCACTCAGTGCGTTTTTCGGCGAGCCCTCAACCACTTTATCGGAGTACGCGAGGTATGCCAGCGTGTTCCGTTTTGCATCATAGAAACGCACGACCTGCAGTTTTTTGAACACCAGCGAAGTGCGTTTCTGGAACACCACATCGCCCTGCGCTTTGCCGTTTTTAATTTTGTCGCTCAGCTCCACCGGCCCCACCTGCTGACAAGAGATCGCCGCATCGGCCGTATCTTCGGCCAGCCCCAGCCCTCCTTTGATCCCGCCCGTTTTCGCGCGGCTGATATAGCAGGTGACGTTCTTCACATCGGGATCGTCAAAGGCTTCGACCACGATTTTATGGTCCGGGCCAAAGATTTTAAACACGGTATCGACGGAGCCAACTTCTTCGGCCAGCGCGTTACGACCCACTAACAGCATCAGAGCGGTGAAGATCAATGTCTTGTATTTCATATTGTTACCATTCTTTAAAATTGCATTGAGCGATTATTCAACAAACAGGATAAAAATGTAGCAAGATCACAGGATTAGCAATTTGATGCCCATAATGTGCGGCAAAAAGCATTAATGCGCAAAAAAAACACTGAATGCTAAAACATCAAAAAATGCTATTATCCGCTACCCTGTTATCAGGCACCTGCTGTTTTAAGGATGAGGATAGTATATGGATCAGGCTGGAATTATTCGCGATCTGCTTACCTGGCTAGAAGGTCATCTGGACCAGCCTTTGTCACTGGATAATGTGGCGGCAAAAGCAGGTTATTCCAAGTGGCATTTGCAAAGGATGTTCAAGGATGTCACCGGTCATGCTATCGGTGCCTATATTCGTGCACGTCGTCTCTCAAAATCGGCGGTGGCCTTGCGCCTGACAGCGCGTCCGATTCTGGATATTGCGCTGCAATACCGTTTTGACTCGCAGCAGACCTTTACTCGCGCTTTCAAAAAACAGTTCTCGCTGACGCCTGCGCTCTATCGTCGTTCACCCGACTGGAGTTCGTTTGGCATGCGCCCGCCGCTGCGTCTGGGCGAATTTGCGATGCCAAAATATGAATTCGTCACCCTACCAGAGACGCACCTGATTGGCACGACGCAAAGCTACTCCTGTTCGCTGGAACAGATTTCTGAATTCCGTCATCAGATGCGCACCCAGTTCTGGCGCGATTTCCTGAGCCATGCCCCAGCGATCCCGCCGTTGCTGTATGGCCTGAACGAAACGCACCCAAGCCAGGAAAAGGACGACGAGCAGGAAGTGTTCTACACCACCGCGCTCACGCCTGAGATGGCCAATGGCTATATTCAGGGCTCGAAACCGGTCGTGCTGGAAGGCGGTGAATACGTGATGTTCAACTATGAAGGGCTGGGAACGGGCGTTCAGGAGTTTATCCTGACCGTTTACGGTACCTGCATGCCGATGCTGAATCTGAACCGCCGTAAAGGTCAGGACATTGAGCGCTACTATCCGGCCAGCGATGCTAAACCGGATGAAGGCCCAATCAATCTGCGTATGGAATTCTTAATTCCTATTCGCCGCTAACGCTGCAGTTCATCCAGCGCAGGGGCGTCCAGATGCGAGATGTCCCCTGCCATTTCCACCACCCAACCAGACGCCAGCCACGGGCTTTCCTGATAGTCGATACGGGAAATAGAGCAGTTGCGCAGACGCAAACGGCGTTCGGCATAGGCCGGCAGCCCAAGAATGGTGCTCACCAGGCAGCCCAGTGCGATACCGTGGCTCACCAGCAGCGGTCGGCTACCTGCCGGTAGCTTGAGGCAATCTGCCAGTGCCGCCTGAACGCGCACGCTCAGCTCCTGCATGGACTCCCCCTCAGGAATACGGCCATCTTCGGTGCCGTTGACCAGCGTACGACGCCAGCCCTCTTCCTGCTCCGTCAGAGAATCCACATGACGTTTTTCCAGCACGCCCATGTCGAGCTCGCGCAGGCGAGGATCGAGGATAATGTCGCACCCGCAGGCCTCAGCGATAATGCGTGCCGTTTGCTGCGTGCGCCCTAAATCGCTGGCGATAATGTGCGTGATGCCCAGGGTTCTGGCGCGCTCCGCAACCTGCCATGCTTGTTGCTCACCTTTGGCGGTGAGAGGACTGTCTGACTGGCCTTGAATACGTCGCTCGGCGTTCCACTGCGTTTCACCGTGGCGAACAAGGTAAACCTGTAACATGTTTTTTTCCGTTATACTGCGATGAGTTTTTTTCGAATCGAGCTTAATTATGCACCATGTTGTCTCTGCCACCACTAATCCTGCCAAAATTCAGGCAATTCTAAGGGCATTTGAAGAGATCTTCGGCGAAGGATCCTGCCATATCGACGCCGTCGGCGTCGAGAGCGGCGTCCCTGAACAACCTTTCGGAAGCGAAGAAACGCGCGCCGGCGCACGAAATCGCGTCGTGAATGCGAAAGCTCTGCGCCCGCAGGCCGATTTTTGGGTCGCGATTGAAGCGGGAATTGACGAAGGGGCAACCTTTAGCTGGGTGGTGATTGAGAGCCGCGAGCAGCGCGGAGAATCCCGTTCAGCGACGTTGCCTTTACCGGCCACCATTCTGGAAAAAGTGCGGGCCGGAGAAGCGCTCGGGCCGGTGATGTCGCACTACACCGGCATCGACGAGATTGGCCGCAAAGAAGGAGCCATCGGCGTGTTTACCGCCGGGACGCTGACGCGTTCGAGCGTTTACCATCAGGCAGTGGTGCTGGCGTTAAGCCCGTTTCATAACGCGATTTACCGTAAAAACACCACAATGAGAGCTGATCTTTTGCAGGTCTGATAAGCGCAACGCCATCAGGCCTGCAATCGCACTCTTTCCCGATAACAGGAAATCCCCTCAGGCATTTTTCAGCAGCACTTCCTCAAGCCACTGGCGCAGCTCTACCGGGGCTGATTTCAGGCTGTTCGATCCACGGGTAATCGTAGCAATCCCCGCCCCCAGCTCATTCTTCAGCTCACGCTGGCTCATCTCCCCCCGCAGCAGCTCTTCAATGATGCGCACGCGCGTCCCTAGCGCTTCGCGCTCGTCGGGCGTCAGGATCAGCTGCATCAGAGGCAAGTGCAGATCTTTCTCGTAGGACTGGCGAAGCAGCTCCACAAAACGAAGCCACTCCTGGTTGCGCTGTTCGGCCATCGCCGATGAATAAGGGGAATGCTGGGTCATGTTATGCCGCCGTTTGTACTCTTAGACGAGTACAAGCATAACACAACCCATCCGGATTAATACTTTCTCTGCCACTCCGCGTCGCTCATCAGGGTGTCTTTCTGCCCCATGAAGTAGCGGTAGTAGGCGTCATAGGCCAGCACATTCTTCACATAACCGCGCGTTTCGGAGAACGGAATGCTCTCGATAAACGCCACCGCGTCGATGCGCCCGGCGCTGTTGCCAAGCCAGGTGCGCACACGCCCAGGCCCTGCGTTATACGCCGCCGAAGAGAAGATGCGGTTATTGCCGAACTGCTGATAAACATACTGCAAATAGCTGGTGCCGATGTTGATGTTGGTATCCGGATCCAGCAGCTGTGACGGGCTGCTGTAGCCTGGAATATTAAACATTTTCACCATATGCGTGGCGGTGCCGGGCATAATTTGCATCAGGCCACTGGCCCCCACCGGCGAGCGCACTTTCGGGTTCCAGGCACTCTCCTGACGGGCAATCGCCATCGCATAGCTCTGCGGGATATCTTTGCCGCTGGTGTAACGATCAAACAGATCGTTGTAGGCCAGCGGGAAACGCTCTTCCAGATGATCCCACAGTTTGCCGGCGATCGTCGCCTGCACGCTCAGATCCCACCAGCGGTTATCGAAGGCATAGCGCGCCAGCTGGGCTTTTTCGTCAGTCGTACGGCTGGTCACCAGGTTGGCCCACTCGCTGCGCGCGGTGTTATCCATGCTCCAGTACATCAGCTCGCGCACGCGCGCCATTTCCGGTCCCTGCGTCAGGGCTGGATTGGCGTTTGTCGGGGCTTTGTCGATCTTCAGCGTGTACTCCTCGCCCAGACGCTGCGCCGCCGCCATCGGATAGAAACCGCGCTGCTGCATCAGGGAGTGGAGGATCTCTTTCGCTTCGTCATCACGCCCGCGCTCCATCAGCAAATCGGCCTGCCAGTAACGCCACTCGTCTTTTTCCTTCGCATCCATCGGCAGGCGGGAGAGCCAGGTGTTTAAACCACGGCGATCGCCGGTTCCGAGCGCCATACGCACGCGGCGTTCAACCAGCGACGTCGAGTTTGAGCGCATGATCGCATCGTCACGCCAGCGCGCCTGTTCGTCGGTCACATCGGTGCCCATCAGACGCCACGCGACAATATCGCGCAGCTCCTGGGTTTGATCGTCGTTGAGCTGCTGCGCCTGCACCAGCTGCGGGATCATCAGCCGTGCGTTTTCCACATCGTCACGCGCCACGCTGGTAAAGGCCACCGCCGCCATCTGGCGGGTGAAATCGGTCGCGCCCGTCGAGCGAGCAAACGTCAGCACAGAATTGGGATCGTTGGCGAGCTGAAGAACCGCTGTGGAAATGGTCTGGTAATCGGAGGGCATCTGCCCGGCCAGCGTGGTCACGAGACGCGTGTTGCCCGCTTTCATCGCCAGGCGAATACGTTCGAGATAGGCCAGCGGATCTTGCTGACCCGATGCGCGCCAGGCGCCAAACAGCGAGTCACAGGCGTTTGGCAGATTTTTGCCTGTCAGCCACAGATCTTTCGCCCCGCTCCAGGCTTCCTGCTGCTGCCCGGTCGCCCATTTGGCGTAATAGAAATTACACTGCGCTTCGGTGGTGCCCGGTTTTTCCGGGCTGAACGCCAGCAGACCGCGCCAGTCTTCACGACGCGCCAGCTCATTCACAAAGCGCGATTGCAGAGCGCGGGCGGGCGGTAGCGTCGGATTCGCCTGGATAAAATTCGCGACGGTGAGGGTCGGCTGGTTCATGAGATCGTCGGTGATCTGGCGGTATTCCAGATACGGATAGAGCGGATACTCTTTCAGCGTCGGCATCAGTGCCTGCACGGTATCCATCTGCTTACTGTCCCACGCCTGCTTGATTTGCGCATAGCGGTTGCGCTGTTCATCCAGTGAATCGGCATGCGCTGCGTGGCTTATCGTCATCACGCATACGCTGGCAGCCAGCAGACGCCAGACCACCTGTTTGGCTTTTTCCACAAGCTCTTCCTCATTTTGTTGAATACCGTTGCGGCGTCGTGCCACATAAAAATGTAATGGATCTATGCTAACCAGGCATACCGCAACACGCCACGTTATGGACACTTTTTTACCTTTCTTGCGTGCTTTAACACTCCCGACGTTCCTGGCTGGGATTAGGCACTGAAAAAGGCTACACTTCGCAGCTGAATTCTATTTTCTTCACGATAAAAGAGGCGAAGTCCACGTGGCTCAATTCGTTTATACCATGCATCGTGTCGGCAAGGTCGTTCCGCCGAAACGTCATATTCTGAAAAATATCTCGCTGAGCTTCTTCCCGGGCGCAAAAATTGGTGTTCTGGGTCTCAACGGTGCCGGTAAGTCCACCCTGCTGCGCATTATGGCCGGCATCGATACAGACATCGAAGGTGAAGCTCGCCCGCAGCCTGGTCTCAAAATCGGTTACCTGCCGCAGGAACCGAAGCTTAACCCGGAACACACCGTTCGCGAATCCATCGAAGAAGCCGTTTCTGAAGTTGTTAACGCACTGAAAGGCCTGGACGAGGTGTACGCGAAGTACGCTGAACCGGACGCTGACTTCGACAAACTGGCGGCGCAACAGGGTAAATTTGAAGAAATTATCCAGGCGCATGACGGTCACAACCTGAACGTCCAGCTGGAGCGTGCGGCCGATGCCCTGCGCCTGCCAGACTGGGACGCGAAAATCGAAAAACTGTCCGGTGGTGAACGCCGCCGCGTCGCGCTGTGCCGTCTGCTGCTGGAAAAGCCAGACATGCTGCTGCTCGACGAACCAACGAACCACCTGGATGCTGAATCCGTCGCCTGGCTGGAACGCTTCCTGCACGACTTCGAAGGGACCGTTGTGGCAATTACCCACGACCGTTACTTCCTTGATAACGTGGCAGGCTGGATCCTCGAGCTGGACCGCGGCGAAGGTATTCCGTGGGAAGGCAACTACTCCTCCTGGCTTGAGCAGAAAGATCAGCGTCTGGCGCAGGAAGCGTCTCAGGAAGCCGCTCGTCGTAAATCGATTGAGAAAGAGCTGGAGTGGGTTCGTCAGGGCGCTAAAGGCCGTCAGTCTAAGGGCAAAGCCCGTCTGGCACGCTTTGAAGAGCTGAACAACTCCGAATACCAGAAACGTAACGAAACCAACGAACTGTTTATTCCACCAGGCGCGCGTCTGGGGGATAAAGTCGTTGAAGTGAGCAATCTGCGTAAATCCTACGGCGATCGCCTGCTGATCGACGACCTGAGCTTCTCCGTGCCGAAAGGGGCGATTGTCGGGATCATCGGTCCGAACGGCGCCGGTAAATCAACCCTGTTCCGCATGATGTCTGGTCAGGAACAGCCTGACAGCGGCACCATTACGCTGGGTGATACCGTGAAACTGGCCTCCGTTGACCAGTTCCGTGACGCAATGGACAACAGCAAAACCGTATGGGAAGAAGTCTCCGGCGGGCAGGATATCATGCGTATCGGTAACACCGAGATGCCGAGCCGCGCCTACGTTGGCCGCTTCAACTTCAAAGGTGTGGATCAGGGTAAACGCGTCGGCGAGCTGTCCGGCGGTGAGCGTGGCCGTTTGCATCTGGCGAAACTGCTGCAGGTTGGCGGTAACGTACTGCTGCTCGATGAACCGACCAACGACCTGGATATTGAAACCCTGCGTGCGCTGGAAAACGCCATGCTGGAGTTCCCGGGCTGTGCGATGGTGATCTCGCACGACCGTTGGTTCCTGGACCGTATTGCCACCCACATTCTGGATTACCAGGACGAGGGTAAAGTGGAGTTCTTCGAAGGTAACTTTACCGAATACGAAGAGTACAAGAAACGCACGCTCGGCGCCGATGCGCTGGAGCCAAAACGTATCAAGTACAAGCGTATCTCCAAATAAGTGCCTGATTTGCCCGGCGGCGTTTTGCCTGCCGGGCAAACGAAAGAAAGCAGGCCGGGTAAGGCGTCATCGCCTCCCGGCATTCACACCCCAACGTAAAACCGCTTCACCTCATCAAACTGCATCGCAAACTGGATATAGCTCATCAGCGCAGGCGAATTCAGCTTCCGGCTCGGGTAGACCAGCCATAGTTCATTCCCCTCCACGCGCCATTCTGGCAACACCGGCACCAGCGCTCCCTTCTCGATTTTATCTTCCAGCAAAAACGCGGGCAGCAGCGTGATTCCCGCCCCCGCAATGGCACTCTCCCTGGCGTAAACCAGGTTATCCGTGACATGCGCGTTGTCAGGCAGATGCCGATAATCCTCGTCGTTACGACGCAACAGCCACTCCGGCCAGGCTTTGTGAGTGATACAGCGGTGATCCACCAGCTGCCGTGGATGTTCCAGAGGAGCAAAACGCGCCAGATAATCGGGCGAGGCCAGCATATAGCGCGGGCAGTTGCCAATCATACGGCCAATCAACGAAGAGTCCTGCGGCTTACCGGTGCGCAGCGCAACGTCATAGCCAGACTCCACCAAATCCTGCACATCATCTGAAATACAGACATCGAGTGACACATCCGGATAACGGCGCTGAAACTCCGCATTCAGATGCGCCAGCAGCGTGGCACCAATCCCCGCCGGGCTTGTGATCCGCAGCCGACCGCCGGGATTATCGCGCAGACGCTGAATGGCGTATTCCGCGCGCTCGCTCGCCGCCAGCATCTCGCGGCAGTGCACCAGATAGTGCTCTCCGGCATAGGTTAAATTGAGTTTGCGGGTGGTGCGGTTCAGCAGGCGGATACCGACCTGCTGCTCAAGCTGGCTGATTCGCTGGCTGACGCTTGATTTTGGCAGGCTCGCTTTTTGCGCCGCCGCGGTAAAACTCCCCATCTCGGCCACCAGCGCAAACAGGGCCATATCCTGTAGCTGTTTAAACATGATTGTTCATCTCAAGCGAACACTTTGTTATTGATTGTCCATCTTATCACGCAACTGGTGACTTAATAGACTAGCCTCAACAAACGCATTCCATGAGGAGTTCACCATGTCCGTTAAAGCCATTGCCGTTAATCCAGACCAGCCTTCTGCTTTTATTGAGATCACGCAGCCCATGCCGCAGCCCGGTGAGCATGATTTGCTGGTTGAGGTGAAAGCCGTTTCTGTAAACCCGGTCGATACTAAAGTTCATGCCAGCCTGAGCAAAAACGGTCTGCAAGCGCCGCGTATTCTGGGCTGGGACGCCAGCGGAATTGTGAAGGCGGTCGGTGCGAGCGTTACGCAATTCAAAGCCGGTGACGAAGTGTGGTACGCAGGGGACATCACCCGTCCGGGCAGCAATGCCACGCACCAGCTGATTGATGCGCGCATCGTCGGCCACAAACCGCAAAACCTCGACTGGGCTGCCGCAGCGGCGCTGCCGTTAACCGCCCTGACGGCGTGGGAAGGATTGTTTGAACGGCTGAATATCCAGGACGCCGGATCGGACAAAACACTGCTGATCATCGGGGGCGCGGGCGGCGTCGGATCGCTGGCGATCCCCTTTGCCAAACACAACAGCCAGATCAAGGTGATCGCCACGGCGTCCCGGGAAGATTCGGCCCAGTGGTGCCGGGATCGCGGTGCGGATCTGGTGGTGAATTATCGCGACCTGCAAGGTGAACTGGCGAAGCACGACATTACCTTTGTGGATTACATTTTCATTCTTAACGATACCGACGGGCACTGGGCGGCGGTCAGCGAGCTGATTGCGCCGCAGGGGCATATTTGCACCATCGTTGAGAACGACCATCCGCTGGATCAAAACAAGCTGAAGTCTAAATCTGCCGCGCTGCACTGGGAGTTCATGTATACCCGAAGCATGTATCAGACTGCGGACATGGCGCGTCAGGGTGAGATTCTGAATGAGGTCGCGAAGCTGGTCGAAAACGGCGTGGTGGAGAGTTCGCTGAGTGAGACGCTGCAGGGATTAAGCGTGGAGAGCATTAGCGAAGCGCACCGCAAAGTGCTGGACGGGCATATGCGCGGGAAGGTGGTAGTGCAGTTCTGAGGTCATTACCCTCTTTCTGACCCTCTCCCTGTTTAGGAGAGGGGATCGTTCGGAGCAGCGCTTTACGCCTGCTCCCCCATCAACGTCTTCACCAGCTCCACGCAACGCAGGAAGCGGCCATCGTAGTCCGACTCCTCCACATGGACAAACTCCACGTTATTCTCACGCAGCATATCCACCAGCATGGTCTGGAACTCTTTGCGGTCGACGGAGCTGCCCAGGCTGCGCATCCCATCGGCGACCCACGGCGTGTTGTTTTCCAGCAAAATCACCAGATCGAAGCGATACTCATCGATCAGCGCCTGAACAAACGGATGCTCACGGCCCTCGTACTTTTTACAGAACGCCTGAGTGGTCACAAAATCCGTATCCACAAACGCCACTTTGTTCGCGTATTTCACCGCGAAATCAATGTACTGCGCATGGCCCAGCGCGATTTTGTCGTAATCGGAATACTGGAGCGCCATCTCATCGCCGCCCAGGTGTGAGAAGACGTAATCGCGCCCGTACTCCCAGGCACTGGTGGTGTTGAAGATATTCGCCAGCTTGTTGACCAGCGTAGATTTACCGCTCGATTCACCGCCCAAAATCGCCACCGTGCGCACAAAGAACGGCTTCACTTCCGTTGGGATGTAATCCCAGTAGCGGAACGGGTTTTCGCGGATTTGCGCGCCGCTGATGTTCATGAAGGTGCGCTTAGGATCGATCAATACCGTTTCCGTTCCGAGATGTTCGCGGAACTGTGGCGCATCGGACTCTTCAGACGTATAGATCCAGTTCGGGGCTATCCCCTTCTCTTCCATAAAGGCTTTGATGCCGTTACTCCACACATCCCAGCCGTGCGGATACGGCTCCATGCCCTCTTCGTTAAAGGCATGAATACGAATGTTTTTTTGGTATTTGAACGTCTGCAGCAGCCAACGCAGACGGTCTGAGACAGTCGGCTGCTGGGACATGGCGCTATCTTCGAACAACGCGCGGTCACGCGTGTCATCGTAACCCATGATGATATGCAGCTCATCCACCTGGCTACAGGCGCGCTGAATCAGATAGATATGGCCGGTATGCAGCGGATAAAACTTGCCAAATACCACCCCGATATTCTTTTGCATGCGCGGAAATTCGAGGCCCAGAAAGCGGTGCAGCGCCTCAAGTTTTTGCGCGCTCGGGCTTTTGATTTTGGCATTCAGAAGCTGGCTTAAATAGCCCTTGGTCATCCCGCTCGCTTCCGCCACCTGCTGCAAAGTACAGCCTTTCTGGCGGATCGCGGTTTTAAGATAGTCAAATGTTGACACAAGAGCCTCCTGCTAAGTGAGGCGGGTCAGCAAAACGCTCCCGCCAAAAAAGATACGCACGTTAATATTATAAGTCGTCAAAGACGCTTAACGCATCCGACAGTTTTTTCACCGGGAAAATTTTCATCCCTTCCGGCACTTTTTTCGGTACGTTGGCAGCAGGGACAATGGCACGACGGAAACCGTGTTTCGCCGCTTCGGAGATACGCTCCTGGCCGCTCGGGACCGGGCGAATTTCTCCGGCCAGCCCCACTTCGCCAAACACCACCAGATCCTGCGGGAGCGGTCGGTTGCGCAGGCTGGAGACCATCGCCAGCAGCAAGGCCAGATCGGCACTGGTTTCTGTCACTTTCACGCCGCCCACCACGTTGACGAACACATCCTGATCCGCCATTTGCAGCCCGCCGTGGCGGTGCAGTACCGCCAGTAGAATCGCCAAACGGTTTTGCTCAAGCCCGACCGCCACGCGACGAGGGTTGCCCATCATGGATTGATCCACCAGCGCCTGAATCTCCACCAGTAGCGGCCGCGTCCCTTCCCAGAGCACCATCACCGAGCTGCCGGCGGTCTCTTCGTCGCCACGGCTCAGGAAGATGGCCGATGGGTTGCTCACTTCACGCAGACCCTGTTCGGTCATGGCGAAAACGCCCAGCTCATTCACCGCACCAAAACGGTTTTTATGGCTGCGCAGGGTGCGGAAACGGGAATCCGCATCGCCGTCGAGCATCACGGAGCAGTCGATACAGTGCTCAAGCACTTTCGGACCGGCCAAAGAGCCGTCTTTGGTGACGTGGCCGACCATCACGATAGCCACGCCGCGCGTCTTAGCAAAGCGCGTCAGATAGGCGGCGGTTTCACGCACCTGCGCCACGCTGCCCGGCGAAGACTGAATATCCGCCATGTGCATGACCTGGATGGAGTCGATGACCATCAGCTTCGGCTGCTCTTCGTCAGCAATCATACAGATTTGCTCGATGCTGGTTTCCGACAGCATATTCAGATTGCCGGTCGGCAGACCGAGACGGTGTGCGCGCATCGCGACCTGCTGCAAAGACTCTTCACCGGTCACGTACAGGGTTTTCATCTGTTCGGCGAGTTTGCACAGCGTTTGCAGCAGCAGCGTCGATTTACCGGCGCCGGGGTTACCGCCGATCAGAATCGCGCTGCCCGGCACCACGCCGCCGCCCAGTACGCGGTCAAACTCTTTAAAACCGGTGGAAAAACGCGGCACTTCATCGAGGCTGATCTCGGAAAGTTTTTGTACCTTCGAGACGCCAGCGTTGCCCGCATAGCCGCTCAGACGCTCATTACGGGCCACGGTTGGCGAAGCGGCCACACGCACTTCGGTGATGGTGTTCCAGGCATGACAGGCACTGCACTGCCCCTGCCAGCGCGGATAATCCGCACCACATTCATTACAGACAAATGCGCGTTTTGGAGCTTTCGCCACGGTTTACCTCTTTATTTCTGATTCACGCTACCGGAGAGGATGCAGAACACCCCCATCAGATCGGCGTGACGAATGGTGACTTCCGTCTTTTCGTTTACTTTTGGCTTGGCATGATAGGCAATGCCCAGCCCGGCCACTTTGATCATTGGCAGATCGTTCGCGCCGTCACCGATGGCGACGGTCTGCGTGACCGGAATTTCATATTTTTCCGCCAGACGCGTCAGGGTGTTGGCTTTGTACTGGGCATCCACGATATCGCCGATCACTTCGCCGGTCAGTTTACCGTCGCGGATCTCCAGTTCGTTCGCCACAACGGTGGTCAGGCGCAGTTTGTCGCGCAGGTAGTCCGCGAAGAAAGTGAACCCGCCGGAGGCAATCGCCACTTTCCAGCCGAGGGTTTCCAGCTTCAGTACCAGTTGGGTGAGGCCAGGCATCAACGGGAGTTCATCACGCACCTGACGCAGGATGTTGGCATCGGCCCCTTTCAACGTGGCGACGCGCTGCTTCAGGCTGGCGGCAAAATCGAGTTCGCCGCGCATGGCGCGTTCGGTCACTTCCGCCACCATCTCGCCGCTACCGGCCAGTTTCGCGAGTTCGTCGATGCACTCGATCTGAATGGCGGTCGAATCCATATCCATCACCAGCAGTCCTGGCGTTTTCAGATGCGGGATTTTACCCAGCGGCGCCACATCCAGCCCGGCTTCGTGGGCCAGGCGGGTCGCGCGTTGTGTCAGAGATCCGGCCAGACGCAGCACCTGATAATCTTCCACGCACCAGGCCGCCACAATCACCATCGCCGCGCCGAGCTTGGTTTGGTATTGCGTCAGGCGTTGCTTATCCAGGCCACGGCCATACAGCAGCCAGCCGCTACGCCCCGCATGGTAGTCCAGAGGCATGACCTCGTCGCCACTTAATGAGAGCGGCAATCCTGGCCATAAAGAGACGTCATCGGTCAGGTCGCACCAGGTAATGTTCGGCATTGAAGCTCCTGTAAATTGGTTCGCGCCGGAAGGTTCCAGGGGGAAAATAACGCATGAGGCTACCCTGTAACCATCACTTCTGGCAACATTAAGCCGTAAATTTTCAGCAGGTGGAATATGGCTCGCGCAAAACTGAAATTCCGGCTTCATCGTGCAGTGATTGTCCTGTCCTGCCTCGCGCTTCTGGTGGCGCTGATGCAAGGGGCATCCTGGTTTAGCCAGAATCATCAACGACAACGTAATCCGCAGTTCGAAGAGCTGGCGCGAACCCTGGCGCGTCAGGTTACCCTGAGCGTTGCGCCCGCAATGCGCACCGAGACGCCGGACGATAAACGCATCGCCCAAATACTGCGTCAGATTACGGAAAACAGCCGTATTCTGGATGCAGGGGTCTACGACGAGCAGGGCGATCTGATTGCCCGCGCCGGTGAGCACGTTGACGTGCGCGACCGTCTGGCGCTCGACGGCAAAAAGGCTGGCGGCTATTTCAATCAGCAAATTATCGAGCCGATTCAGGGCAAGAATGGCCCGCTGGGCTACCTGCGTCTGACCCTCGACACCCACACCCTGCCGACCGAAGCCAAACAGGTGGATAACACCACGAATATTCTACGCCTGATGTTACTCCTTTCGCTGGCGATTGGCGTCGTGTTAACGCGCACGCTTTTGCAGGGCAAACGCACGCGCTGGCAGCAGTCGCCTTTCCTGCTGACGGCCAGTAAATCGGTGCCAGAAGAGGAAGAGAGCGAGAAGAAGGATTAATGGTAAAGTGGGTGGACGATTCGGAAAGGAAATCTGCCATGACGACACTACGCCTGCTTATCTCTGACTCTTACGATCCCTGGTTCAACCTCGCGGTGGAAGAGTGCATCTTCCGCCAGATGCCTGCCACACAGCGCGTCCTGTTTCTCTGGCGCAACGCCGATACGGTGGTCATTGGCCGCGCGCAGAACCCGTGGAAAGAGTGCAACACCCGGCGCATGGAAGAGGACAACGTGCGTCTGGCCCGTCGCAGCAGCGGCGGCGGCGCGGTATTCCATGACCTCGGCAATACCTGTTTCACCTTTATGGCCGGGAAACCGGAGTACGATAAAACCATCTCCACCGCGATTGTGCTCAATGCCCTGAACGCCCTCGGCGTGACGGCAGAAGCCTCCGGGCGAAACGATCTGGTGGTCAAAACCCCAGAAGGCGACCGTAAAGTTTCCGGCTCGGCCTATCGCGAAACCAAAGATCGCGGTTTTCATCACGGCACTCTACTGCTTAACGCTGACTTGAGCCGTCTGGCGAACTATCTCAATCCCGACAAGAAAAAGCTGCAGGCCAAGGGGATTACCTCGGTGCGCGGTCGCGTGGCAAATCTGGTGGAACTGCTGCCAGGCATTACCCATGAGCAGGTCTGCGCGGCAATTCGTGAGGCGTTTTTCGAACATTATGGCGAGCGCGTCGAAGCGGAAGTGATCTCCCCGGACAAAACGCCGGATTTGCCCAACTTCGCCGAAACCTTTGCCCGGCAAAGCAGCTGGGAGTGGAACTTCGGCCAGGCACCGGCGTTCTCGCATCTGCTGGATGAGCGTTTCACCTGGGGCGGCGTAGAGCTGCATTTCGACGTTGAACGGGGCATTATCACGCGCACGCAGGTGTTTACCGATAGCCTCAATCCGGCCCCGCTGGAAGCGCTGGCGGCCCGTTTGCAGGGATGTCTGTATCGCGCGGAGAGTCTGCAGCAAGCGTGTGACGCGCTGTTAGGCGAATTCCCGGAGCAGGAAAAAGAGTTGCGGGAGTTGTCGGCGTGGATAGCGAAAGCGGTGCGGTGACAGAAAAGCCCGCAAGCGGGCTTTAACATTGCAGGCCGGGTAAGGCGGAGAAGCCACCCGGCAAACAGACTTACTCTTTATCGCCCAGCAGAACGGATTCCAGCGCGATTTTGATCATGTCGTTGAAGGTGGTCTGACGCTCAGCGGCAGTGGTCTGCTCGTGAGTACGGATGTGGTCAGATACGGTGCAGATGGTCAGCGCTTTCGCACCAAACTCAGCCGCTACGCCGTAGATGCCCGCCGCTTCCATTTCCACGCCCAGGATGCCGTATTTTTCCATCACGTCGAACATTTCGCCGCCGTCCGGTGCATAGAACAGGTCAGCAGAGAAGATATTACCAACGCGCGCATCAACGCCCAGCGCTTTCGCCGCGTCAACCGCGTTACGCACCATGCCGAAGTCAGCGATGGCTGCAAAGTCGTGGTCTTTGAAACGCATACGGTTGACTTTGGAATCGGTGCAAGCACCCATACCGATGACGACGTCACGCAGTTTCACGTCCATACGCACTGCACCGCAAGAGCCGACGCGGATGATTTTCTTCACGCCGAAATCGGTGATCAGCTCTTTGGTGTAAATGGAGCAGGACGGGATACCCATACCGTGACCCATCACAGAGATTTTGCGGCCTTTGTAAGTACCTGTGAAGCCCAGCATGCCGCGCACGTTGTTAACTTCACGCACGTCTTCGAGGAAGGTTTCCGCAATGTGCTTCGCGCGCAGCGGGTCACCCGGCATCAACACTACGTCCGCGAAATCGCCCATTTCTGCATTAATGTGTGGGGTAGCCATCTTCAGATCCTTTTAAAATTGTCGTTTTGTCGGGTGGCGGCTGCGCCTGACCCGACCTACTAAATCGTAGGCCCGGCGAGCGCAGTGCTGCCGGGCATGTGCATCACAGCATGTTTTTGCCGTAGTCCATTGGCGAAGTACCGAAGTAGCTCGCAATGGTCTGGCCGATATCCGCGAAGGTTTCGCGGTGGCCCAGCGATCCTGGTTTCACTTTCGGTCCGTACACCAGCACAGGAATGTGCTCGCGGGTGTGGTCGGTACCGGTCCAGGTTGGGTCGCAGCCGTGGTCAGCGGTGAGGATGATGATGTCATCTTCCCCCACCAGCTCCAGCAGTTCTGGCAGACGGCGGTCGAACAGTTCCAGACCGGCAGCATAACCAGCGACGTCGCGACGGTGGCCCCAGGAGGAGTCGAAGTCTACGAAGTTGGTGAAGACGATAGTCTTGTCGCCCGCTTCTTTCATCTCTTTGATGGTGGCGTCGAACAGCGCGTCCAGACCGGTGGCTTTCACTTTTTTGGTGATGCCGCAGTTGGCGTAGATGTCTGCGATTTTACCGACAGACACCACTTCGCCCGCTTTTTCATCAACCAGTTTCTGCAACACGGTCGGTGCTGGCGGTTCTACGGCCAGATCGTGACGGTTGCCGGTACGCTGGAAGTTGCCCGGTTTGTCGCCGATAAACGGACGAGCAATTACGCGGCCAATGTTGTAGCCGCCTTCGGTCAGCTCTTCACGCGCGATTTCGCACAGCTCGTACAGACGATCCAGGCCGAAGGTCTCTTCGTGGCAGGCAATCTGGAACACGGAGTCAGCGGAAGTATAGAAAATCGGCTTGCCGGTTTTCATGTGCTCTTCGCCGAGCTGATCCAGAATCACCGTACCGGAGGAGTGGCAGTTACCGAGGTAACCCGGCAGATTGCCGCGCTCAACCAGCTTGTCCAGCAGCTTCTGCGGGAAGCTGTTTTCGTGATCGGAGAAGTAGCCCCAGTCGAACAGAACCGGTACACCGGCGATTTCCCAGTGACCAGACGGGGTATCTTTACCTGAGGAAAGCTCGTGCGCCCAGGCGTATGCGCCGATCACTTCTGCGTTAGCGTCCATACCGGCCGCCACTTTACCAGTCGAACCTTCATGCGCCTTAACCAGACCCAGGCGGGTCAGGTTTGGCAGCGTCAGTGGGCCTTGACGGCCATTGTTCGCTTCGCCTTTCGCACACGCTTCTGCGATATGGCCCATGGTGTCGGAACCGACATCACCAAAGCGGTCTGCATCTTCTGTAGCGCCGATGCCGAATGAGTCCAGCACCATAATAAATGCACGTTTCATATGTTCTCCGTACTTATGTGCTTCAAAAATTCATAAAAAACCGATCAGATCAGTATACCGCTATTCGGTGATACGACGATAGACGGTTGGTGTGGTTTCGGGAGCTGTGTCGTCAAGTTTAATGGCCGCTTTCACCGCTTTCGCCGCTTCCTGCCAGCTGGCTTCGTCTTTAGCATGGATGACCGCCAGCGGACGCTGCCCGTCAACGCTGTCACCCAGACGGGTCATATCGGTAAAGCCGACGCTGTAATCAATCGTGTCCGATGCCTGACGGCGTCCGCCGCCCATCGATACCACGGCCATGCCCAGCGCACGGGTGTCCATGGCGGAGACAAAACCTTCCGCATCGGCGTAAACCGCCTTGCTGAGCGTCGCGGTCGGCAGGTATTTCGCATAGTTTTCGGCGAAATCGGTTGGGCCTTTTTGCGCAGCCACCATGCGACCGAAGATCTCCGCCGCTTTGCCGTTATCCAGCACCGCCTGCAGTTTCGCGCGCGCGTCGGCGTCGTCTTTGGCGAGCTTACCGGAGATCAGCATCTCAACGCACAGCGCCATCGTGACGTCGAACAGACGCGGATTGCGGTATTCCCCGGTCAGGAACTGCACGGCTTCGCGCACTTCGACGGCGTTACCCGCGCTGGAAGCCAGCACCTGGTTCATGTCGGTGAGCAGCGCCGTTGTGCGCACGCCTGCACCGTTGGAGACGCCCACGATCGCTTCGGCCAGTGCCGCAGAGAGTTCATAGGTTGGCATAAACGCGCCGCTACCCACTTTCACATCCATCACCAGGGCATCCAGACCTTCTGCCAGCTTTTTGGCGAGGATCGAGGCGGTGATCAGCGGAATGGAATCCACTGTCGCGGTGATATCGCGGGTGGCGTAAAAACGTTTATCTGCCGGCGCGAGAGAGCTGGTCTGGCCGATAATCGCCACACCAACGTCTTTAATAATTTCGCGGAAGCGCTGGTCATCCGGGAAGATATCGAAGCCCGGAATGGCTTCCAGTTTGTCGAGCGTACCGCCCGTATGCCCCAGGCCGCGCCCGGAGATCATCGGGATATAGCCCCCACATGCGGCGACCATTGGGCCGAGCATCAGGGAAGTGACATCGCCCACGCCGCCCGTGGAGTGTTTATCCACAATCGGGCCGTTGAGGTTAAGGCTTTTCCAGTCCAGAACGGTTCCTGAATCCCGCATCGCCATGGTCAGCGAGACACGTTCCGGCATCGCCATATCGTGGAAGAAAATGGTCATCGCCAGGGCGGCAATCTGCCCTTCAGAGATGGTGTTGTCACGAATACCGTTGATAAAGAAGCGGATCTCTTCGTCGCTTAATGCATGACCATCACGTTTTTTACGAATAATTTCTTGTGCGAGAAACACGGTAACCCCCGGGGAATCAGGTTAAATGCGGCGGTAAACCCGCCGCGATAATAATATTACTCTACATAATTCGAGCTGCCGGAGGGCGGCAAGAAAGTGCCCCCCAGGCGCCTACACAAGTAAGAGACTGGGGTGAAAGTGCAGCCTGACTATGACGAGTAATTAGTAGCTGCTGGCGCTCTTACCGTCACCGTGACCCAGCGCTTTCAGCAGGCTTGCCAGCAGGCTGGATGCGCCGAAGCGGTAGTGACGGGAATCCGCCCAGTCGGCGCCAAAAAGATCGTCAGCGATGGCCAGGAACTGCTGCGCGTCCTCTGCAGTACGCACGCCGCCCGCAGGTTTGAAACCAACGGTTTTAGACACGCCCATGTCACGAATCACTTCCATCATGATGCGAGCGCTTTCTGGCGTTGCGTTGACCGGCACTTTACCGGTAGAGGTTTTAATGAAATCCGCACCCGCTTTGATAGAGATTTCAGATGCTTTACGAATCAGCGCTTCTTCTTTCAGCTCGCCCGTTTCGATAATCACTTTCAGCAGCACGTTAGCCGCCGCACAAGCGTCTTTACAGGCTTTCACCAGGTCAAAACCGACCTGCTCGTTGCCGGCGATCAGCGCACGGTACGGGAACACCACGTCAACTTCATCAGCACCGTAGGCAATCGCCGCGCGGGTTTCAGCCAGCGCAATGTCGATGTCGTCATTGCCGTGCGGGAAGTTGGTGACGGTTGCGATACGCACGTCAGGCGTGCCCTGCGCGTTCAGCGTCTTACGTGCAATCGGGATAAAACGCGGATAGATGCAGATGGCAGCGGTATTGCCCACTGGCGTTTTCGCCTGATGGCACAATGCGATCACTTTTTCATTGGTGTCGTCATCGTTCAGGGTGGTCAGGTCCATCAGTTTCAACGCGCGCAGGCTGCTTGCGGTTAAATCGGTCATAACATTCTCCAACGGCTTCGCCGTATAAATTTTCACCGTGCGGGTCTGTGAGTATTCTAACATTCACCCGCATTCACACTTCGACATTCATCACAGTTAATGAAAACTGCATACAAATTTGCATTACTGTAATGAGATCAACTTCAAACTTTAGTCCTCAGGCTGCTGGCTAAAACAGCAATCACCCGCGTCGGATCAAATGGTTTCGCATGATGAGTTCCTACAATCGGCCCATCAACCGCAGAATAAAAGGAAGCGAACATGTCCACCTCCTGTCTCGATGCTTTGCAACAACGTTGCCAGCAAATTGTGACAAGCCCGGTACTGACAGCCGAGCAAAAACGTCATTTCCTGGCGCTGGAAGCGGAAAACAATCTACCCTACCCCGCGCTGTCACAGGCCGCGCGTGCGGCACTGGACGAGGGTTTCATCTGCGATATGTTTGAAGGCCATGCGCCCTTCAAACCGCGCTACGTTCTGCCGGACTACGCTAAATTCCTGGCAAACGGCTCAGAGTGGTTAGAGCTGGAAGGGGCGAAAGATCTCGATGAGGCCCTGTCGTTACTCACCATCCTCTACCACCATGTTCCATCCGTCACATCGATGCCGGTGTTTCTCGGCCATCTCGACGCGTTGCTGCAACCATATGTTATAATTCTAACACAAGAAGAAATTGATAGCCGAATAAAACGTTTCTGGCGTTATCTCGACAGAACCCTGCCAGACGCGTTTATGCACGCCAACATCGGCCCTGCGGATACCCCAGTCACCCGCGCAATTTTACGCGCTGACGCAGAGCTGAAGCAGGTCGCACCGAATCTCACCTTTATTTACGACCCGGAAATCACCCCTGATGATTTGCTGCTGAGCGTGGCGAAAAATATTTGCGAATGCAGTAAACCGCATATTTCCAACGGTCCGGTGAATGATAAAATTTTCACAAAAGGCCGTTATGGCGTAGTGAGTTGTTACAACTCCCTGCCGCTGGCGGGCGGTGGCAGTACCCTAGTTCGCCTCAACCTCAAGGCTATTGCCGAGAGCAGTGAATCAATGGACGATTTCTTTACCCGCACGCTACCGCACTACTGCCAGCAGCAGATCGCGATTATCGATGCACGCTGTGATTTCCTGTATGAGCAATCCGGCTTCTTTGAGAATAGCTTCCTGGTAAAAGAGGGGCTGATTGATGCGGATCGTTTTGTGCCGATGTTTGGCATGTACGGTCTGGCCGAAGCGGTGAATACCCTGTGCGAGAAAGCCGGGCTGAACGCGCGTTACGGCAAGGATGAGCAGGCCAATGCGCTGGGCTACCGCATGAGCGAACAGCTTGCGGAATTTGTCGAAAATACGCCGGTGAAACACGGCTGGAAGCAGCGCGCCATGCTGCATGCCCAGTCCGGAATCAGCTCTGACGCGGGTACTACGCCGGGTGCGCGTCTGCCGTATGGCGATGAGCCGGATCCGATTAGCCATCTGCTGGCCGTCGCGCCGCATCACAAATATTATCATTCAGGCATCAGTGATATTTTGACGCTGGACGAAACCATCAAGCGTAACCCGCAGGCCGTGGTTCAGCTGTGTCTTGGGGCGTTTAACGCCGGGATGCGCGAATTCACGGCCAACGTCGCCGGGAACGATCTGGTGCGTGTGACCGGGTATATGGTGCGCCTGTCAGATCTGGAGAAATACCGCGCGGAAGGCTCTCGTACCAACACCACCTGGCTTGGCGAAGAGGCCGCACGCAATACACGTATCCTTGAACGTCAGCCGCGCGTGATGAGCCATGAACAGCAGATGCGCTTTAGTTAGTCAGGTTATCCCCTTCTCCTGCGTGGACGGGCCGGGCAGCCGCCTGGCGCTGTTCCTGCAGGGGTGTAACCTGCGCTGCAAAACCTGCCACAACCCGTGGACCATTGGCCGCTGCAACGATTGTGGCGACTGCGTGCTTCACTGTCCGCACGATGCCCTGACCATTCAGGCCGGGCGCGTCTGGTGGCAGGAGAGTATCTGTCAAAAATGCGACACCTGTTTGCACGTCTGCCCGCAACAGGCCACCCCGATGGCGCAGCGTTTCAGCGTAGAGGAAATCCTTGGGCAGATTCGCACCGTCGCGCCTTTTATTGAAGGGATAACCGTCAGCGGCGGCGAAGCCACTACCCAGCTGCCGTTTGTGGTGGCGCTGTTTCGCGCCATCAAAGCGGACGCCTCCCTGAAACATTTAACCTGTCTGGTAGACAGCAACGGGCTGCTGAGTGAAACCGGCTGGCAAAAGCTGCTGCCGTTTTTTGAAGGTGCCATGCTGGATCTGAAAGCCTGGAACAACGAGCATCACCGTTTCCTGACCGGGCGCGAAAACCCGCAGATTAAAGACAGCATTCGCTGGCTGGCGCACCATCAGCGTTTAACGGAACTGCGGCTGCTGGTGATCCCGGATCATTGTGATTATCTGAAACATCTGGAGTCGCTGATCGCCTTTATTCACGCTCTCGGCGATGTGCCTGTCAGGATCAACGCTTTTCACGCCCACGGGGTGTACGGCGAGGCGGCCAGCTGGCGCAGCGCCACGGCAGAGGATGTAGAACCTCTGGCCTGCGCGCTGGAGAAACAGAGGATCGCGGTGATCCGTCCGGCGCTCTATTTATAGGGTGATGCCAAACAGATCTTCAGTGTTTTGCAGCAGCGCATCGGCGAGGGTTTCTGCCGGCTCAGCACGTAATTCACACAGCGTCGTAAAGACACGCGCCGCCTGCTCCGGGCGATTCGGCTGGCCCTGAAAACCGTTCAGTGGCATGTCCGGCGCGTCAGTTTCCAGCAGCAAGGATGACAGGGGCAACTGCGCCATCACGTCGCGGGTTTTACTGGCGCGCGGATAGGTGATTGTGCCGCCGACGCCAATTTTGTAGCCCAGCTCGATAAAACGTTGCGCCTGTTGCAGGCTTCCGGAAAAACCGTGCACTACGCCGGTTCGCGGCAGATCGGCGCGTTTGAGATGCATCGCCAGTTTGTCGTGAGTGCGTCTCGAGTGGAGGATCACCGGCAGATCGTGACGTTTAGCCAGTTTTAGCTGCGCATCCAAAAGCGCCTGCTGGCGGTCGAATTGCGGATCGTCACGATAGAGATCGAGACCGATCTCACCGATCGCCACCAGCTTGTTTCCGGCGGTGAGAATACAGGCTTCCAGCTGGTCAAGATGCGCATCCTGATGCGTTTCCACCACAATGGGATGCAGGCCCAGCGCGGCGTAGAGTGCCGTGTGGCTGCGGGCCAAATCGAGCACCCGCTCAAAATTCGCCGCTTCAATGGCAGGCACGATAATCGCCTGCACACCCGCCTTCGCTGCCTGCGCAATACTTTGCGCTTCGTTGCCGGTAAACGGCGGGAAATCAAAGTGGCAATGGGTGTCGACAAAGCGAAAAGTCACGCCAGATCCTCGTTATCAAAGGTCGTATCGTTCGCCTGCGGGGCATCCACCAGCGGCATCGTCAGGGCGTCGTTGGCCACAATCGCCGGCGGCGTGATGATGCGCTTATGCCGATAAATAGGCGGACTTTCGGCCAGCAGTTTCCCCACCGTTGCCAGGAAATAGCGAGCGCACAGACGCCCGGTTTTATAGTCATCGCGCAGCGCAGGTATGCGACTGCCCAGCGCCATGCTGTTAAGGGGTTTCGGCGGGTAGATTTCAAAGATTTTCAGCTTGCCCGGCGGCTTTTCGATAAACCGCTGCATTGCGCTGTAGCTGGTTTCATGCTGATGAGCGATGTTCACCAGCGGCTGCAGGCTACTGTCCCCAAGCCATTTTTCCATGCGCTTAAACCACTGCGGGGTGTAGTACATTTGCGACGGCACGGTGCGGATCACCACGATAGTTTGCGCGCCACGGCGGGCAGCTTCCTGAACGGGGACGGCGTCGCTGATTCCACCGTCCAGATAGTTGATGCCGTCGAGGGCCGCTGCGGTCCGGTAGAAGCCAGGAATCGCGCTGGATGCACGCAGAATATCCAGCCAGTTCTCTTTTTGCGGTGAGAAGTAGCCCGGCGTGTAGTCATCGCCCCGGCTGGCGCACATCCAGAACTCTTTTCCCGTATCAAAAAGGCGAGAAGCGGTGTCCATCGCCAGCGGCATCTGGCTGGAGGTGGAGTCTAAGAGCCAGTCCAGATCGATGAGATTTCCGCCGCGTACAAAGCGCAGCGGATTGAAGAAATCGCGAGAAGTGGTGTAACGCATGATCACTTTGCGTGCGTAACCGGGCTGGTTACAGACGTAGGCAGAGAGGTTTTGCGCCCCGGCGGACGTGCCAAAGAAGAGATCGAAGGGGTTAAATTGCGCGCGCATGAATTCATCCAGCACCCCGGCCGTGAAGATGCCTCGCTGCCCACCGCCTTCGCATACCAGCGCGAGCCGGCCGACGCGAAAAGGTTTTAACGCCAACGGCGCGATATTGCCGAGCGTAACCGGAATTCTCTGCCCCACTGCTACACCTGTTTTTCATTCTTCTGTTATTACACAGTAGCGCAAACTGGCCCTATGACTCAAACCAGAAAAAGCCAGTCGCAAGGACTGGCTTTTAGTGTGGTGTTGTCGGCTGTGTTTTCCGACGGGCTGATTACGCTTATCTAGGGACGACGGCGTCCGGTAAACAGGCTGACCAGGAACAGGATAATACCGACAACGAAAACAATTTTCGCCGCGCCGGCCGCTGTACCCGCCAGACCACCAAAGCCCAGAGCGGCGGCAATTAACGCGATAACCAGAAATATAATGCCCCAACGAAACATAAAACTCTCCTTTACCATAGTTAATATCAGCCGCTATATGTGAGCGCTCAGGTGCTCACAAGCGTTGTGTCCAAAAGTCGTTCTTATTTCGCTTTCAGATCGTTTTTGACGCTTTTAACGCCATCGACGGCTTTAGCGATAGTTTCGGCGCGTTCCACCTGCGCCTGGGAATCAACCGTACCGGAGAGCTGGACCACACCGTCGGTGGTTTCAACTTTCACTTTACGAGACGGTACGATGTCATCTGCTAATAGTTTAGCTTTGATTTCGCTGGTGGTTGCGGTGTCGCCTGCATAGCCTTTCACAGACGCGTCTTTAGCATCACGCACGTGCAGTTTGTCGCTGACTGAGGTGACGCCTTCAACGCCTTTCGCCACGGTGACGGCTTGTTCAGCCTGCGCCTGGCTTTCCACGAAGCCACTCAGGGTGACCACTTTTTTGTCAGTTTTTACGGAAATGTCGGTGCTCTTGATGTTTTCATCATCCACCAGAGCCGCTTTCACTTTTGCTGTGATAGAGCTGTCATCCATGAAATTACCGACTTTATTCATAGAGCTATCGATTTTTTGCCCTGCGCTGTCCGCGGTGGATTGCGCCTTATCCGTAGTAGTGCTTTCTGCCAGGGCAGAACCACTTACCAGGAGGCCACCCAGAGTGACTGCCAGCAGAGTTTTAGAAATCTTAAGTCTTGTCATATTCATCGATGTATTCCTGTAGTTTGCTCGGAAGTTGAGCGTCAAAACATCCCTTCATACTAGTTTTTAATCTTGCGAATAAACACACGGCCGGGATGAGAGACTCATGAACACGCATTGAACAGGACTATCATCCGCGCCCGGTGTTAAACACTGAGTTAAATATAGATCACATTGACAAAGCCGCTTTCAGAATCGGGCAAAAAACGAGCAATAACGCTAAAATCGCGTTGAATTAAGAACATTCCGCAAGGGATTAATAAGGCTGGAGTTTAAGAAGAGCACGGCGGGCGCCGTGCTCTGAGAAAGGATTAGTGCTCGCGGGTTTTGCGGAACTGAACGTCAGGATAGCGTTCCTGGGTCAGATTCAGGTTAACCATGGTTGGGGCGATGTACGTCAGGTTATCGCCGCCATCCAGCGCCAGCTGGATTTCGTTCTTACGTTTGAACTCTTCGAATTTCTTCACGTCAGCACATTCAACCCAGCGCGCCGTCGCCACGTTCACCGATTCGTAGATCGCTTCCACGTTGTACTCGCTCTTCAGACGCGCAACGACCACGTCGAACTGCAGCACACCGACCGCGCCCACGATCAGATCGTTGTTGGCAATTGGACGGAAGACCTGCACCGCGCCCTCTTCGGAGAGCTGGACCAGACCTTTGAGCAGCTGCTTTTGCTTCAGCGGATCTTTCAGACGGATACGACGGAACAGTTCCGGCGCGAAGTTCGGGATACCGGTGAACTTCATCATTTCACCCTGGGTGAAGGTGTCGCCGATCTGAATGGTGCCGTGGTTATGCAGGCCGATGATGTCGCCCGGATAGGCTTCTTCAACGTGTGAACGGTCGCCCGCCATAAAGGTCAGCGCGTCGGAAATGACAACGTCTTTCCCGATACGCACCTGGCGCAGCTTCATGCCCTTTTCATACTTACCGGAAACCACACGCAGGAAGGCCACGCGGTCGCGGTGTTTCGGGTCCATGTTGGCCTGAATCTTAAAGACGAAGCCGGTGAATTTCTCTTCTGCGGCTTCGACAAGACGGGAGTCAGTTTTGCGCGGCATCGGCTGCGGCGCCCACTCCACCAGACCGTCGAGCATATGATCCACACCAAAGTTACCCAGTGCGGTACCGAAGAATACCGGTGTGATTTCCCCGGCCAGGAACAGCTCTTTGTCAAACTCGTGAGAAGCGCCTTTGACCAGCTCCAGCTCATCGCGCAGCTGAGAGGCCAGCTCTTCGCCCACGGCCACGTCCAGATCCGGGTTATCCAGACCTTTCACGATACGCACGTCCTGGATGGTGTGACCTTTACCGGTCTGGTACAGATACACTTCATCTTTATAGAGGTGGTAAACGCCCTTGAACAGCTTACCGCAGCCGATCGGCCAGGTAATTGGCGCACAGGCGATTTTCAGCTCGCGTTCCACTTCGTCCATCACTTCCATCGGATCGCGGATGTCACGGTCGAGTTTGTTCATGAAGGTCAGGATCGGCGTATCGCGCAGACGGGTGACTTCCATCAGCTTACGGGTACGATCTTCTACCCCTTTCGCGGCGTCGATGACCATCAGACAGCAGTCAACCGCCGTCAGCGTACGGTAGGTATCTTCGGAGAAGTCTTCGTGGCCTGGGGTGTCGAGCAGGTTCACCAGGCAGTCGTGATACGGGAACTGCATCACGGAGGTGGTAATGGAAATACCACGCTGCTTTTCCATCTCCATCCAGTCCGATTTGGCGTGCTGGCTGGAGCCACGGCCTTTTACCGTACCGGCGGTCTGAATCGCCTGTCCGAACAGCAGTACCTTTTCGGTGATGGTCGTTTTACCGGCATCCGGGTGAGAAATAATGGCAAAAGTACGGCGCTTCGCCACCTCTTGCAGATAAGGAGACAACGTCATAATCAAATCTTCTTATATAAGCGCGGCAGCAGGCCACGCATCATGGAATACGAAATTGCGGCTATTTTACCCATCAATGGGGGGCAGGCAATCATTGTTTACACAGGAGTTGCTCCAGTTCGTTCAATGACGATACGGTCCAGGTCGGTTCGATGCCTTCAGGCAGCGCGCGACCGTGTGCGTTCAGCCAGCAGGTTGCCAGCCCGGACTTCATCCCGCCCAGAATATCCGACTCGGCGGTGTCTCCGACCATCAGCACGCGCTCACGTGCGGGATGGCCGGCTTTTTCCAGCGCATAGTCAAAAATACGCGGATCGGGTTTTGGCACGCCCACCTGTTCAGAGATCACCAGCGCGTCGAAATGATCGCGCAGGCCCGTGCGTTCAAGGCGGATCTGCTGCAGGGCGGTAAAGCCATTGGTGATGATCCCGAGCTTCACTTTGCCTTTAAGGGCATTAAGCAGGGAAATCGCCCCAGGCAGCGGTGCGCAAATCTCCGCCATCGCGTTGAGAAAAGCCTCGTTCAGCGCACCGGGAGAGACATTCAGACGCTCGGACCAGCCCTGAAAACGCTGGTGCTGGAGCTGTAACGCAGAGATGGCACCGTTCTGGTAATCCACCCAAAGCGGTTTGTTCACCGCCTGATAGTCCTGAAAATCTTCTGCGGTAAAGGTGACGCTATAGTCTAAAAACATCCGCTGTAGGCCGCCAAACGAATCAAACGTAAACAGCGTTTCGTCGGCGTCAAAGAAAATCCAGTCCCATTTCATCGTTACAACCTTATTTGTTATCCAAGCGGCAGCGCCATGATGATGGCGTCTTCGCGTCCCTCGGCAGTCGGGTAATAATTACGGCGAATCGTCGCCTCGTTAAAGCCTAAGCTTTCGTAGAGTGCGATGGCGGCCGCATTGGAGGCGCGAACCTCCAGCCACAGCGTGAAGACATCACGTGTCTCCAGCTCGCGTATTACATGTTCCAGCAGTTCCCGGGCCAGGCCACGGCGCTGGTATGCAGGATCGACGGCAATGTTAAACAGCGTCGCTTCATCCAGCACGACCTGCGTAATGGCAAATGCCGCCATTTCGCCATCGACATCCAGATGGAAATTCAGATAGCGCTCGCCCTGATTGCTGGCGAATGTTTTTTCGCTCCATGGAAAGGCATGGGCGCGCGTCTCGATCGCGAACGCTGATGCCAGATCAGACGTCGTGAGGGAAGAAATCGTGTTCATATTCACAGATTTGTTGCCATAGCGCGCTTCGCGCCTTTGGGTTTGCTTTCAATTCTTCCAGTGGCGGCGTAAGCAGCTGACCGCCCTCAAGGGGAGTCTCATCCGCAACGCCAAGCCGCCAGCTGTTGCAGCGGCTCTCCGGCGGCAGCATCGCCACGCGCTCGGGCGTCAGCTGTAACACCTGATCGGCGCTCACTTTCAGCGTACGCAGAACGTCGCTGACCAGCGTCTCAGTGAGCGAGGGCAGCTCTTCAGCCACCATGACCAGACGAACGTGTGCCGGAATGGAGATAGCGATTTCACCCTGCAACGCCGTCGGGCGACGCAGAGACCACTGGGTGATGCCCAGTTGCTGTAACTGCCAGTCACGTCGGGATGTCATAGGGAAAACTCCTGTCTGTCAGGCGCGCAAATATAGCAAATTCGTCGTATATCCGCCAACAAACTACTATAATCCCCGGCTGAGTTTATTGAGGAACAATTCATGTCTGCATTTACCCCGGCAAGTGAAGTCTTGCTGCGTCACAGTGATGATTTCGAAGAAAGCCGTATTCTGTTTGCCGGAGATATGCAGGACGATCTGCCTGCCCGTTTCGAATGCGCCGAAAGCCGCGCCCATACCCAGCAATTCCATCACTGGCAGGTGTTAAGCCGTCAGATGGAAGATCGCGTGCGCTTCAGCCTGGTGGCGGAGCAAAGCGATATCGCCGACTGCGATACGCTGATCTACTACTGGCCAAAGAACAAACCTGAAGCGCAGTTCCAGCTGATGAACCTGCTCTCCATGCTGCCGGTTGGCAGCGACATTTTCGTCGTCGGCGAGAACCGCAGCGGCGTGCGTAGCGCCGAACAGATGCTGGCGGAATACGCGTCGCTGAACAAAATCGACAGCGCGCGTCGCTGCGGTTTGTACCACGGTCGTCTGGAAAAACAGCCTGAGTTTGATGCCGAAAAAGCCTGGGGCGAATATCAGCTCGAAGGGCTGACAATCAAAACGCTGCCGGGCGTCTTTAGCCGCGACGGTCTGGATGTGGGCAGCCAGCTGCTGCTCTCCACCTTTACGCCGCACACCAAAGGCAAAGTGCTGGATGTCGGCTGCGGCGCAGGCGTGTTGTCTGCCGTGCTCGCCACCCACTCCCCGAAAGTGCGTCTTACCCTGTGCGACGTGAGCGCGCCGGCCGTTGAAGCCAGCCGTGCCACCCTTGCCGCCAATGAACTCGAAGGCGACGTTTTCGCCAGCAACGTGTTCTCAGAGGTGACGGGGCGTTTCGATATGATTATCTCCAACCCGCCATTCCACGACGGCATGGAAACCAGCCTTGAAGCGGCACAAACGCTGATTCGCGGTGCGGTACGTCACCTCAACAGCGGCGGTGAGCTGCGCATCGTGGCCAACGCCTTCCTGCCTTATCCTAATCTTCTGGATGAGATTTTCGGCTTCCATGAAGTGCTGGCGCAGACCGGTCGCTTTAAAGTTTACCGCACGGTTATGACGCGTCAGGCGAAGAAGTAATTTGCCGCCAGCCCGGCAGCGCATCGCGCTCCGGGCTATACAAATGCCGATTTTTGCAGCAATCAAAACATCCTGGGCAATTATCTGTTGACGGAAAGCTGAAAACATCTAGAATGCGCCTCCGTGGTTGCGATACTTTTTAAGTATTGATGGTATGCGACGGTGGCGGAATTGGTAGACGCGCTAGCTTCAGGTGTTAGTGTCTTTACGGACGTGAGGGTTCAAGTCCCTCCCCTCGCACCACAAACCATGTTTGATATTGTTCTCACCGGGCGACGGTGGCGGAATTGGTAGACGCGCTAGCTTCAGGTGTTAGTGTCTTAACGGACGTGGGGGTTCAAGTCCCCCCCCTCGCACCAACGAGGCAATATCAAAAAGAATAAGATAACAGTGCGAAGGTGGCGGAATTGGTAGACGCGCTAGCTTCAGGTGTTAGTGTTCTTACGGACGTGGGGGTTCAAGTCCCCCTCTTCGCACCACTTATCTTATCTCCTCCCTGATTAACTCCCTGTCATTTCCCTTTTATTTCAAACTCATCATTATTACCAGCATCCCACTGATCAGCGCGACGCAAGACGGCAGCAGAACGAAATGACGCAACTGCTTGTGCCAAATCATTCCTGATGTGACCAACAGACCCGACACGATAATCGCTTTCCAGACGTCCAATGAGAGATCGGCAAATGTCAGCCCAGCGATGACGATCCCCGGCAGCAACACACCCCATCCACTTCCCAGCGCCTTGCTCAACATGTTTTTCTCTCTCAACGCGATAATGATAACCAATATCATATGATAGGTTTTCTCATTTGTCAGCACTGGCCGATACAATCAGGCAACCTTTACCTTTCCCGTAATGACAGGATATGAGTAAGGTGATAAATTGCACACCTGTTAACTATTTATAATAAATTTCTGATATTTTAGTCCCTGATTATTGCGCAGTATTTCATTCACATCGGCAGCCATTAGTTTGATTTAATTCAGAATTACTAAAAATATACCGACATGACAGCACAATCCTGGCGTTCATTACGTCACAAGAAATATCAGTTATCTTTACGTTTATTTTTATTCCTGAACGCCGTGTCAGCACTTTTTACTGTGTTCAATCCCTTATACAGCGTGCATACGCTGACCCTGCCTGTCGCGCTTATTTTCACGCTCAGCCTGTCGCTGCTGGTCTGGCACTGGAAGAATAAAACCCGGCAGATCAATATTCCGCTGATTTCATTCATCTTTGGTGGAATTTGGGCCTGGCACATCGCCTGGAAATTTATGCTGGTCACGCAGGATCCTTATACCTTCCTGCTGCTGGCCCTGCTAAGCGTCCTGTTTATCGGCTCGCTGGCGTTTGCCAGTGATATCAAAGCATTTACTATCCACTCGCTGCCGACATTTCTGGTCTGTCTGTGGTTTTGCCCGCCCGAGTACTGGCCACGCATCGTTTACTCCCTCGCGCTGCCGATGATTGGGATTGCAATCCATCACGTGATTCAAAGACGTAACGATCGTTTTGCTCAGGACTTGCTGTACCGGCTGCTTGAGGAGCGGGAGACGCTCAACGATCTAAGTATGATGGACCCGCTGACCGGCCTGTATAACCGCCGTGGCCTGCAAAGCAGGCTGGAGAATCTGCCTACGCTTGAGCAGGGAGAACATTTCGTTCTGCTGCTGGATATCGATCATTTCAAGGCCTATAACGATCACTACGGCCATATGATGGGCGATCAGGCGCTGATTCGGGTTTCGGCTGCAATCCGTGACGCCGTGCGCTCACGCGATATCGTCGCCCGTTTTGGCGGGGAAGAGTTTATGGTGCTGCTGACCAGCGTCACGCTCGATCAGGCGCGCCAGACCGCCGAGCGTATTCGCCAGAAGGTCTACGACCTGAAGATCCCGCATATGTTTAATGAGAGCGTGGCGACCAACGTCACCATCAGTATTGGCATTGCGATTTATGAGTCAGAGGATATCGAAGCGGCGCTCGAAAAAGCGGATAAAGCGCTCTACGAAGCCAAGCACATGGGCCGCAACAATATCCTCTTAAGCCCTGAACTCCAGGCAGGATAAGCCCCACCTCCCGCTTTACCGACAAAAGGCTTGCGATCGGTTTGCTCTATAGCTAGGATTGGCAATCATTATCATTTAGATTTGTATCCTATTCTCCTATGGCTACTCGTTCCGCACAAATCGTTGATCCTGTCATCTGGCTAGCCCCTCCTGGCGCCGGGCGTTCAACGCTTGCGGATTCCGTACGGGAAACCATCGCCGAACATCGCGCTTACCTGCTCGATTTCATCAAGCTGGATGAACCCCATCCGCACCAGGCCATGACGCTGGCGCAGTGGTGTCGCCCGGCAGAAATGCACTCTTTGCTCGCGGTCTATTCCGATCATATCTATCGAAACCAGCCTAATCTTGCGCGAGAAAATAAACCGTTACTCTCACTGTGGGCGCAATGGTACATCGGGCTGATGGTGCCTCCGCTGATGATAGCCCTGTTAACCCAGGACGCCGCGCTGGACCTTTCTCCGGAGCATTTTTTCGTCGAGTTTCATGAAACCGGCCGTGCGGCCTGCTTCTGGATTGACGTCCATGAGGATCGGAATACGACGGTGCTGTCCGCGCAGGAGCGTATGGAAACGCTGGTGAAACAGGCGCTCATTCCAGTGGTAAATGCGCTGGAAGAGACTGGCGATATCAACGGGAAGCTTATCTGGAGTAATACCGGGTATCTCATTCACTGGTATCTGACCGAGATGAAAGCAGTGCTGGGCGATGAAACCGTCGAGGCGCTGCGTCAGTCCTGTTTCTTTGCCAAACAGCTTTCAGATGGCCAGGATAATCCGTTGTTCCGCACCGTGGTTCCGCGCGACGGATTACTGGTCCGTCGGACCTGCTGCCAGCGCTATCGCCTGCCGGATGTTCAGCAGTGTGGTGATTGTACGCTGAAGTAATATCTTTACAGGCTGCCCTCTTATAACGGGGGAAAATGCAAATACAAAAACGGCAACCGAAGTTGCCGTTTTGCTTTTTGATTAAGCCACCTGCTGGCTATCCTCTTCAGCGCGCTGTGCTTCTTCGGCTTCCTGCTCCAGCAACTGCTTCTCGTACACTTTAAAGAACGGGTAGTAGATGATGGCCGAGACCAGCGCCAGCAGGATGACCAGCACCGCCGCACGGAAGTCCCAGCCCAACGCCCACGCAGCACCCACCGGGGCCGGAGCGGTCCATGGCACCACAGAAATCACACGTCCAATCAGATCCAGCTTCATGGCGGCCCATGCGAGCACTGCGTTCACCATCGGTGCCAGCAGGAATGGAATGAAGAACACAGGGTTCATCACGATTGGGGTACCGAAAATTACCGGTTCGTTAATGTTAAAGAAGCTTGGTACAACGCTTAAACGGCCAATGGACCGCAGGTGTGCGGAACGGCTGCGCAGATAGCAGATCACCAGCCCCATCGTGGCGCCCGAGCCACCGATGACGATAAAGAAGGTCCAGAACGCTTCCATAAAGATATGCGGCAGTGGCGCACCCTGAGCCAGCGCGGTCTGGTTCATGCCCAGGTTAGTCAGCCAGAACATCTGCAGCATGCCTGACACAATCGCAGCGCCGTGGATCCCGGCAAACCACAGCAGGTGACCAATCAACACAGCCAGCAGAATTGCAGGCAGAGAATCCGCCGCCGACACCAGCGGTTTAAAGATCGACATAATCGCCTGAGGGATCAGCATGTCGAACTGAGACTGAATAAACAGGCTCAGGGGATAAAGCGTAAGCACCACGACCAGCACCGGGATCAGCAGATCAAATGAGTTTTTGATCATCGGTGGCACCTGGTCCGGCAGACGAATGCCAATATTGTGTGCCTTCAGGAAACGCATCATTTCCACGCAGTACACGGCCACAAGAATCGCAGTAAAGATCCCGGTCCCGCCCAGGCTATCGACCGGCATCGCCCCTTTGGTTTTCGGTGCAGCAACCAGTAAAAATGCCATCAGCGACAGCATCGCGCACATGAACGGGTCGAGCTGATGCGACTTAACGTAGTGCTTACCCAGGTTGTAGGCGATAGCCGCACAGATGTAGATCGACATGATTCCCATGGTCATATCGAACGGGGTCAGGATCTGCCCTTCGAACTGTTTCGCCATATCCAGCCACGCACGGGCAAAGCCCCATGTGGTGTCCGGTGAGAAAGGCGGGTAAGCAAACACCAGCAAGAAGGAGCCGACAATCATAAAGGGCATCGCGGAAATAAATCCGTCACGAATCGCCATCACGTGGCGCTGAGAGGAGATACGCCCGGCGACGGGACTGACATAGTTTTCAACGAACCGGAAAATAAGATTAAACGCAGCATGGTTGGCAGACATAGTGGGGCTCCTGTCAGACGTTCAGTTTGGACGCAGACGCGCCACACGGTGATCCATACATCATTGTCACCACCTTGCTGGTTCGTGTACCAGCGGTACCGCTCGGACAAATTGGTTTCATATTCGACTCTTATTATTGGATACAGGGGAAGTTACATCGTCAGTATTAATCTCTCCATCACACTCTGCAACCGGTTACTGTAACCGGTTTCCGTGAATGTGAAGGCGATCCAGAAAACGAGTGAACAGAATATTTGTTACCTAAGAGATATTTACAGAGCATAATTTCTTATGACAGATTACGCAGGATATTTGTCAGGAGATAACAATGAGTTTGCAGTCCGTACGGCAATTTTTTGCTGACAATGCCCCGGATATTGATGTCATCGAGCTTAGCCAAAGCACCGCAACGGTTGCATTGGCCGCAGCCGCCCATCATGTCGAGCCGGGACAGATAGCGAAAACCTTATCACTGAAGGTTAAAAACGAGGTGATTCTGGTGGTCGCAAAAGGCGATGCACGCCTGGATAACAAAAAACTGAAAAATGCGTTTGGCGCGAAAGCGCGGATGCTGTGCAGTGATGAAGTGGTGACGCTAACCGGGCATCCCGTTGGTGGAGTTTGCCCCTTCGGCCTGGAGACTCCGCTGGCCGTTTACTGCGACGTTTCCCTTAAACAATATGAGGAAGTGCTTCCTGCGGCCGGGTCAATTCACAGCGCAGTGCGTATCGCGCCTGAGCGAATGGCTGAGCTTACATCGGCTAAATGGATTGATGTCTGCATCTGATCGCTGCGCCAGGTTCCTCTGGCGCAATGATGCACAATGAAAAGCACTACGCCGCCTTAACAGTTAGTTTCAGCTCACGCATGGGCAACTGCCCCAGAATATCTGCCGCATGCAGCAGCCCCACATCGGAACTCACCCCCAGCTTCACCATCACATTATATTTATGCGCGCGAACGGTTTTGATATTGCGTTTAAGCTGCTCCGCAATTTCGGGAATGGAAAGGCCCGCCGAAAGATGGCGCATAATCGCCCGCTCCATTGGGCTTAACATTCTGGATAAGCTTCCTTGCCAGTGGGCAAAGGCGTTGTTATTGACTCGCTCGGTTTCGCTTAACAGAATGATCAGCAGTTTTTGCAGCTCAGCCAGTGAGGCCGACTTACTGATTATTCCGTGAAGACGGGAAGGCGTCAGTTGACCGATCAATCTTGCCTCAACGTCGTCTGCCGCCAGAATAATGCGCTGTATACCACTGTGGGTTAGGGCCAGTTCTCGCAGTGACACCAGACAATTTCTTCGTTCTTCTCGCACATCTGAAAGCGAATAGATCACCGAGAAAAAAGGAGTCTGTGAAAGCGCGGCCTTGAAACTGCTAAAGTTTTTAAACAGATGAAGGCGATATTCGCTAAATGGCGCGATGGCAAAGAGATGTTCAAGCCCCACGGCACTCATCGTGCATTGGTCTATGACAGCAATATCTCTTCCTGAGGCATTTGTTTCCATTCCTTTTGCTCTCCATAGGCTGAGATTAAGTTCAGCTCTCTCATTCCCTGTGTACTATTGATCCATGCGTACATTTCTGCATTTCCGTGCAGAGATAAACGACGCATCGCACTATTTTTTTGCGCACTGACGGTTTTATTGCTTTTTTTCAGTAACGTGGCGATTTGGTTTATTCCCCAGCCTTTTCCAAGCAGACGTAATACTTTACGTTCTGAGAGGGTCAGTATTACAGGGACTTTATACTCATTATCATCAACTCGCGGCTCAGGTGATAACAGCGTCTGACTTATCCGATCAGAATACTCGCTCCCCGCGCGGATCGCGTTGATGACGCCTTCGATAGGTTCCATATCCGAAAGCAGTGTGCTTTCGGGGCGTATGAGCAACTCAACAGCGAGAGGGTAAAGAGGACGTGAGACCAGAAAAATCCAGTGGATATCCCGGTATTGACTTAATAACAGATAATAGTGTTCAAGCGCGCCGCGAGGGTTGACGTAATCACCTGAAATATCAGCAACCACGACAGATGCACGATTTAAATTCTGTAAAGTCAGATCGTCATGTGTGCGGCAAAAAGACACGTCATATTCTGGAAAATGGCTGGCCATGATGCCGCCCAGACCGGTTTGCATCACCGGGATTTTACTGATAACGATTACTGATTTTCCCTTCACTGGTGACATAGATTCTCCGAATCCTTTCTTCATCTAATTAATGATATTAAAATCACGGCTCAGACATGGGCATTATCCTGACCCTAAGTTATTAGTACAGGTTATATTAACGATAACAACTATAATCCTGACATTGTTAAATCCGAGGATAATATAATACAAAAATCAGAATAACATAATAGTCCTTGCACAAAATATTAAACGCATCAAACTAAATTAATAAATTATATATATCATCAATTAGTATTCACGAAATAAATAACAAACACCCCAGTCCGCTCTGCGCCTGCCGTTGCATCCTGTCACTGATTGCACAAATGTTGATCTGACCCAGAGCCAGACAGGCTGCCGTTTGTGCTAAAAGTAAACATTCCAGACACTCTGGCAGTTCTCATTTTCAGGGCAACCAATGCAGGCAGATCAGTCGTCACAACGCGCCGCCACGCGACTATGCATACAGTGCGGTCTTTTCTTATTACAACACGGCGCAGAGAGCGCATTGGTCGAAGAGCTGTCGACCCGCCTGGGTCTGGCGCTGGGGGTGGACAGCGTAGAAAGCTCTATCTCGTCTAACGCCATCGTGCTGACCACCATAAAAGAGGGCCAGTGTCTGACGTCGACGCGCAAAAACCAGGATCGCGGCATCAATATGCACGTGGTCACCGAAGTGCAGCACATCGTCATCATGGCTGAACACAAGCTTCTGGACTTGCCCGGCGTTGAAAAACGGTTCAACCAGATTAAGCCGCTGCGCTACCCGCGCTGGTTAGTGGTGCTGATGGTGGGGCTGTCCTGCGCCTGTTTCTGCAAACTGAATAATGGCGGATGGGATGGCGCGGTGGTGACCTTTTTCGCCAGCGCCATCGCCATGTACGTACGCCAGCTCCTGACACAGCGCCATATGCATCCGCAGATAAACTTTTGTCTCACTGCCTTTGTCGCAACAACCGTCTCCGGTCTGCTGCTGCGCCTGCCTGTGTTTGTCAGCACAGCGAGCGTCGCCATGGCGGCCAGCGTCCTGCTGCTGGTACCGGGTTTTCCGCTGATCAACGCCGTCGCTGATATGTTCAAAGGGCACATCAATACGGGTCTGGCACGCTGGGCGATTGCGAGCCTGTTAACCCTCGCGACCTGCATCGGCGTGGTCATGGCCATGACACTCTGGGGGCTGCGCGGATGGGCATAATCGACTTTTTATTCGCTCTGGCACAAGACATGGCGCTGGCTGCCATTCCTGCCGTGGGCTTTGCGATGGTCTTTAACGTGCCGCAGCGCGCCCTGCCCTGGTGCGCCCTGTTAGGTGCTATCGGTCATGGTTCGCGAATGGTAATGATGACCGCCGGGTTTAACATCGAATGGTCAACGTTTATGGCCTCGATGCTGGTCGGCTGTATCGGCATTCAGTGGTCGCGCTGGTATCTGGCGCACCCGAAAGTGTTCACCGTGGCGGCGGTGATCCCGATGTTCCCCGGCATATCCGCCTACACAGCGATGATCTCGGCGGTGAAGATCAGCCACTTCGGCTACAGCGAGCCGCAAATGATCCTGCTGTTGAGCAATTTCCTCAAAGCCTCGTCCATCGTCGGCGCGCTCTCCATCGGTCTGTCGATTCCCGGTTTGTGGCTCTACAGAAAGCGCCCACGCGTTTGAATTTGTGTTCTCCCGCTGCCATGGCGATAATCCCTGCATTCTGTTTGGCGATGTAAGGAGTGGAAGTGGCTAACCCTGGCAGCGAATTCCCCGACCACCAAGATGATTCCAGCCTGAAGGACAAAATTTTTCAGAGCGCGATTACCCTGTTTGCCGAATACGGTCTGAACGGCGCGCGAATGGAGCAGATTGCCGAAAAAGCCGGCACCACCAAGCGCATGGTGGTTTATCACTATAAAAACAAAGAGAACCTCTATCTCCAGGCGCTGGAGTACGTTTACACCGAGATCCGCGCCAGCGAAAAACAGCTCAGCCTGTCAGGGCTGCCGCCCGTTGAAGCGCTGGTCCATCTGGTGGAAGCGACCTTTGATTACCACGCCGATCATCCGGATTACATTCGCATTATCTGCATGGAGAACATGCAGCGTGGCCGCTTTATGCAGCAGTCCAGCTATCTGCGTCAGGTTAATCGCAGCGCACTCGAACTGCTGGAAGCGATCCTGCAGCGTGGCAAAGAGAAGCAGCTATTTAATCAGACCGTTGATGCGCGCGACCTGCACCGTTTGATCAGCAGTTTCAGTTTTCATTACGTCGCCAACAGCTATACCTTCACGCTGCTATTTGAAGACGGCGCCGATGAGCAGGCCCAGCGCCAGCACTATCGCAAAATGGCCGTTCAGGTGGCCCTTCGCTATACCTGCCCATAAAATCGCTTGCAATTAAATCGCGCACTATCTATATTCATTTCATGAACGCGAAAACGAACGACACCACCGCTGCGCTGCTGCTGGATAACCAGCTCTGTTTTGCTCTCTACTCGGCAAATCTGGCGCTCAATAAGCTGTACCGGCAACTGCTGGCACCGCTTAACCTGACCTACCCGCAGTATCTGGTGATGCTGATTTTGTGGGAGCAGGATGACATTACGGTGTCGGAGATTGGCGAACGTCTGTTCCTGGATTCCGCCACCCTCACCCCGCTGCTGAAGCGTCTGGAAAGCGCTGGTCTGCTTGTCCGTCAGCGCTCGCGCCAGGACGAACGCCAGGTCGCCGTCACCTTAAGTGATGAAGGCCGCGCCCTCCAGCAGCAGGCGAAAAGTATTCCCCAGGCCGTGGGCTGTGCCGCACAATGCGATGCGGATTCCATGCTCGCTCTCAAGCAGCAGCTTGAGCAACTGCGCCAACAGCTTCATCGCGCCTGAGGCTATAGTTAATAAGATTTTGTTTACCCATATATATCGCGCACTATTTAATAGCGCGAATAACCGTAAGATGAGGAACCTGCCATGTCTTTAGAAAAAGTTGTTTATACCGCCAAAGCCAAAGCCACCGGAGGCCGTGATGGCCGTGCGACCTCTTCCGATGGCGTTCTGGATGTCAAACTGGGCGTACCGAAAGAGATGGGCGGTATGGGTGGCGAAGTCACCAACCCAGAGCAGCTGTTTGCGGCGGGCTACTCTGCCTGCTTCCTGGGCGCGATGAAATTTGTCTCTGCCCGTGACAAAATCGCGCTGCCGAAAGATGCGTTTATCGAAGGCGAAGTTGGTATTGGTCCACTGCCAACCGGTTTTGGTATCGAAGCCAAACTGAATATCCACGTGCCAGGTATGGACGAAGCCGAAGCCAAAAAGCTGGTCGACGCGGCGCATATCGTTTGCCCGTACTCTAACGCAACCCGCGGCAATATTGATGTGACGCTGAATATCATCGCCTGATAAGCCCCGACGTATGCAGCCCCGGTGCGCGCAGTGCCACCGGGGAAATCCCCCTCCGTCCCCCCTTCTCTCTGTGCTACTATGACCCCATATCACGACGTCGTATCCCAGTAGAGAAAGTGTTATGTCATCCAGACTCCTGACCACCAGCGTCGCCGGAATCGATGCCTTTGTGCGCGATCCCCGTGGCATCTTAACCAAAGCCGATGGCGGTACTCTCGCCGTGTTTGCCGACAACGCGCCCGCGTTTTACGCCATCACGCCTGAACGCCTGGCACAGCTTTTGGATATTGAAGCGCGTCTGTCGCGCCCGGTCAGTGACGTCGCGTTAGATACACAATTCTTTGAAGAACCGACCAGTGCGCCGGTTGCCGTCCCGATGGGCAAATTTGCGATGTACTCTGGCTGGCAGCCGGATGCGGATTTCCAGCGCCAGGCCGCCCTGTGGGGCATCGCCCTGACGCAGGCCGCCACGCCGGAAGAGCTGGCCGCATTTGTCGCGTACTGGCAGGCCGAAGGCAAAGTGTTCCACCACGTGCAGTGGCAGCAAAAGCTCGCGCGCAGTATTCAGATCAACCGCGCCAGCAACGGCGGCCAGCCTAAGCGCGATATCAACACCATTTCCGAACCCGATAATCAGATCCCACCAGGATTCAGAGGATGATATGAAAAACGTCGGCGACCTGATGAAACGTCTGCAAAAAATGATGCCTGCCAACGTAAAGCCGGCCTTCACCTCGGGTGAAGAGCTGCTGGCCTGGCAAAAAGAGCAGGGAAAGATGCGCTCCGAAGCCCTGACGCGGGAAAACCGCGCCATGAAAATGCAGCGTACCTTCAACCGCTCCGGCATTCGTCCCCTGCATCAGAACTGTTCCTTCGATAACTATCGCGTGGAAAACGACGGTCAGATGATGGCCCTCGCCAAAGCACGCCAGTATGTCGAAGAGTTCGACGGCAGCATCGCCAGCTTTATCTTCAGCGGCAAACCGGGCACCGGCAAAAACCACCTTGCGGCGGCCATCTGTAATGAGCTGCTGCTGCGCGGAAAATCGGTTCTGATCATTACCGTCGCCGACATCATGTCGGCGATGAAAGACACCTTCAGCAACCGCGAAACCACGGAAGAGCAGTTGCTGAACGATCTGAGCAACGTCGATCTGCTGGTCATTGACGAAATCGGCGTCCAGACCGAATCCCGCTACGAAAAAGTAATTATCAATCAGATCGTTGACCGTCGATCCTCGTCGAAGCGCCCGACCGGCATGCTCACCAACCATAAAGCGGAAGAGATGACCAAGCTGCTGGGTGAGCGCGTCATGGACCGCATGCGCCTCGGCAACAGCTTATGGGTGAACTTCACCTGGGATAGCTACCGCGATCGCGTTACCGGCAAAGAGTATTAGGATATTTCCAGGAATGGCGCGCCTTTCACAGGTATACACTGAAGCCACTTCCAGCCCGACAAGGGCCTTTTAGAGTGCATTTTATGAAAAAAAATCTTCTTCTCAGCACAGCATTTAGCGTCGTTCTGCTCACCGGCGCCGCTCACGCGGCCTCCTGGCAGGAGTCACTCTCCAGCGCAGCGAACGAACTGAGCAAAAGCAGCGGTAGCGCCCAGAGCGGCGGGCTGTCTGCTTCGTCCCTCACCAGTCTGCTGGGCGGCAGCAATCAGAGCCTGAGCGCTGGCACCATGAACAACGCGGCCGGTATTCTGGGCTACTGCGCCAAGCAGAAGCTGGCATCGGTCACTGACACGCAGAACATTAAAAACCAGGTATTAGATAAGCTGGGGCTGGATACGCAAGAGCAGAAGCAGGACACCAACTATATGGATGGGATCCAGGGCCTGCTGAATGCCAAAGATGGCCAACAGCTGAACCTAAGCACCCTCGGTGACTCCGCGCTGGCGAAACAGGTGAAGACCAAAGCCTGCGATCTGGTGCTGAAACAAGGCGTTAATTTCCTCTCCTGATCCATCCCATTTTCTGCCACAACACGCCGCGATTGTTCCGTTACTCTGACAACGCGGCGCCAGACTCGTATTTTTCTCATTCTTTTACGTCTCAGCCCGCGTATAACGCGATGCGACGGCGATCAAAATTTCCACTTTCTAAACCAAATCCTAACAACAGCACATTTTAGTGACACTAGAATTGCAGCTATGTGACTTCGCCATTAAATTGTATCAACCAAAAAATAATCAGTTAGCCAGCTAAGCGACTGGCGCTATTGAGGATAAGCTGTTGTCAGAGTTTATTTCCCTTGCCCTATTCCTGGCTTCCGTTGGCATCTATGCCTGGAAGGCCGGCCGCAACACCTGGTGGTTTATTGCCACATTACTGGTGTTGGGTATTTTTATTGTTTTAAACATTACCCTGTACGCCAGCGATTACTTTACCGGTGACGGCATCAACGACGCCGTGCTGTACACACTCACCAACAGTCTGACAGGCGCAGGAGTTAGTAAGTACATACTTCCGGGCGCAGGGCTGGTTCTGGCGCTGGTGGCGGTGTTTGGCACCCTCGGCTGGGTACTGCGTCGTCGCCGCCATCTTCCGCATCATATGGGTTATAGCCTGTTGGCCCTGGTGCTGGCGCTCGGTTCCGTCGATGCCAGCCCGGCCTTCCATCAGATTACGGAACTGGTGAAATCCCAGTCCCGCGACGGCGATCCCGATTTCACGGCGTATTACAAAGAGCCGTCGAAAACCATTGCGCACCCGAAACTGAATCTGGTTTATATCTACGGCGAGAGCCTTGAGCGCACCTATTTCGATAACGACGCCTTCCCGAACCTGACCCCAGATCTCGGCCCGCTGAAAGACGAAGGGCTGGACTTCAGCCACACGGCGCAGTTGCCGGGCACCGATTACACCATCGCCGGGATGGTCGCCTCTCAGTGCGGCATTCCGCTGTTCGCGCCGTTCGAGGGTAACGCCTCCGCGTCGATGTCGAGCTTCTTCCCGCAGAATATTTGCCTCGGCGATATCCTCAAAAACTCCGGCTACGAAAACTACTTCATGCAGGGCGCCAACCTGCGCTTTGCCGGGAAAGACGTATTCCTGAAATCCCACGGTTTCGATCACCTTTACGGTGCTGAAGAGTTAAAAACCACCGTCGCCGACCCGTCTTATCGCAATGACTGGGGCTTCTACGACGACACGGTGCTGGACGAAACCTGGAAGAAATTCGAGGAGCTGTCCAAATCCGGTAAACGCTTCTCGCTGTTTGCCTTAACCGTGGATACACACCATCCGGACGGCTTTATCTCGCGCACATGCGAGCGCAAAAAATACGCGATCAACGGCAAGGACAATCAGTCGTTCAGCGCCGTGACCTGCAGCCAGGAACATATCGCCGCGTTTATCAATAAAATCAAAACCTCGCCGTATTTCAAAAACACGGTGATCGTGGTCTCTTCCGACCATCTGGCGATGAAAAACACCGCGTGGGATGAGCTGAACAAGCAGGATCGAAGCAACCTGTTCTTTGTGATGCGCGGCGACCAGCCTCAGCAGGAGGTCATCGCCACGAAGCGTAACACCATGGATAACGGCGCAACGGTGCTGGATATTCTGGGCGGCGATAACTTCATCGGACTGGGGCGCAGCACGCTCTCCGGCCAGTCGCTTTCTGAAGTCTTCCTCAATATGAAAGAGAAGATTCTGGCGTGGAAACCGGACGTGATCCGTCTGTGGAATTTCCCGAAAGAGATGAAAGATTTCACCATCGACCAGCAGAAAAACATGATTGCCTTCTCGGGCAGCCACTTCCGCCTGCCGCTGCTGCTGCGCGTCTCCGATAACCGCGTCGAGCCGCTGCCGGAGAGCGAATACTCCGCGCCGCTGCGCTTCCAGCTGGCCGACTTCGCCCCGCGCGATAACTTCGTCTGGATCGATCGCTGCTACAAAATGGGCCAGTTGTGGTCCCAGCCGCTGTCGATTTCAACGGACTGGTGCGTGTCGCAAGGCCAGCTCGGCGGCGAACAAATCGTGCAGCGCGTCGATAAAGATCAGTGGAAAGGCAAAACCGCGTTCAAGGATACGGTGATTAATACCGACCGCTATCAGCGCAACGTGGATATGCTGAAAGTGGTCGATAACGATATTCGCTATAAAGCTGACAGCTTCGTGTTTAACGTGGCGGGAGCGCCGGAAGAGGTGAAGCAGTTTAGCGGTATTTCGCGCCCGGAATCCTGGGGACGCTGGTCAAACGCGCAACTCGGCGATGAGGTGAAAATCGAATACGCCCAACCGCTGCCTGAGAAATTTGATCTGGTGATCACCGCGAAAGCCTTCGGCCCGAATGCCAACAAACCGATCCCGGTGCGTATCGGCGACAAAGAGCAGACGATAACCCTCGGCAACGAAGTGAGTACCACCACGCTGCATTTTGAGAACCCGTCGCGCAGCAATACGGTCGTGATCGTTCCGCCCGATCCGCAATCAACGAACGAGGGCAATATTCTCGGGCATTCGCCGCGCAAACTGGGGATTGGGATGGTCGAAATGAAAGTGGTACAGAACGCCGGTTAACGGCACATCTGCGTGTATGTCGGGTAAGCACAGCGCCACCCGACAACATCACAAATGCCTAAAGCGCCCCGCCTGAACAGGGCGCTTTTTTACATCAGAAGGTTTCCCAGTTTTCACTGGACGCGGTCGTCGCGGCAGCGGCTTTACGCCCCTTCGCCGAGATCACTGGCGTTTTCAGACCGGCGTTATCACGTGATTTCTGCTGCTCTTGCTGAATGCGGAAGACCGCCACAGCCTGCGTCAGACGGCTCGCCTGCTCTTCCAGCGCGGCGGCTGCCGCTGCGGACTCTTCCACCAGTGAGGCGTTCTGCTGCGTCACACGGTCCATCTCCGCCACAGCCAGGCCGACCTGGTCGATACCGCGGCTCTGCTCATCAGACGCAGAGGCGATTTCGCCCATAATGTCGGTCACGCGGGTCACCGCATTCACGATTTCACCCATCGTTTCACCGGCGCTTTCCACCAGAGTAGAACCCAGCTCAACGCGGCCTACGGAGTCTTCGATCAGGCTCTTGATTTCGCGAGCCGCCTGGGCGCTACGCTGTGCCAGGTTACGCACTTCACCTGCCACCACCGCAAATCCACGGCCCTGCTCACCTGCACGCGCAGCTTCGACGGCGGCGTTCAGCGCCAGGATGTTGGTCTGGAAGGCAATACCGTCGATCACGCTGATGATGTCAGCGATTTTCTGCGAACTGCCGGCGATGTCACGCATGGTTTGCACCACGTTATCCACCACTTTCCCGCCTTTCTGCGCGGTCTCGGATGCACTCAGCGCCAGATTACTCGCCTGACGGGCGTTTTCGGCGTTCTGCTTCACGGTAGCGGTCAGCTGTTCCATGCTGGCAGCGGTCTCTTCGAGAGACGCGGCCTGCTGCTCGGTACGAGAAGAGAGGTCGTTGTTGCCGACAGAGATTTCGCTCGCGCCGCTGTAAATCGCGTTCGCGCCGTTACGCACGTCACCCACGGTGCTCACCAGCTCGCTCTGCATATGACGCAGGGTATCGGCCAGCTGTCCCATCTCGTTGGTGCCTTCGACGTCAATGCGCTTCACCAGATCGCCGCTGGCGATATGACGGATGCTGTCGATCAGACGATTCAAAGGCGAGATCAAGGATTGCTTGATGCCCAGCCAGACGCCAACGATCACCACGAGCACCGCGATCAGCACGCTGATCAGCACCCAGATCGCCTGAGTGTAAGAGCTGTTGCTGTCATCCACGGCGGTCTGATACAGATGATCGTTCTGCTGCAGATAGTTCACATACTGCTTCTCAAAACCATCCTGATAGCTCTGGGTCGGCTGATCGAAGAAGTCATTGATCTTACCTGCGCCCAGCAGCTGGATCAGCTCGGCCAGCGCACCGTGATAGATATCATAGTTACGCTTGATCTCCATGGCGGCAGCGTCGCTCTGACGCGGATCGCGCGGCAGTGCTTCGTAATCGGCCCAGTTTTTCTCCGCCTGCTTCAGGGAAGCGGACGCAATCTGCATCAGCTCTGCAACGGTCGCGCCGCTGCCGATATTGCTCTGATCCATCATGTAGCGAATACCCGCGCGGTTCAGGGTATTACGGGTTTGCAGCAACGCGACCCAGCTGCCGTTCAGCGTGGATTGTTGCTGGCGAATAGTTTGTAGGACAGTGAAGTTTTCTTTGTCATGCTTCAGGGCATTAAAGAAAAGACCACCGGATGTCAGTTGTAACAGGCCAAAAATAGCCAAAACCAGCAACAAGCTGGTGACAATCTTGATACGATTTAACATGTTTTCTCTTTCCATCAGACAGATAACAGAATTTTCGGCCTGGTTAGGGAAAACTTTACGAAAATCGTGTTGATGATTTGAACATTTACGGATGATTTCGCAAAAAACTATTAATGTTTATCCTAAATCGCGCCGTTATATATTCCATAAGATAAATTTTATCTCTGTCGCACTGACATATTCTGTCAGTGGCATCCTTATTCTTCAGAGATCCTCACCGCACTAAACGGGAATATAATATGACAACTCCAGCCCGCAGCCGCTCTGCTGAACGACTCGTCGATATTCTTATGGAGCTACATTTAAACGGCGTCGTTAACCGCCGCGATCTGATGCAAAAATATAAAATAACCGAACGTACGGTATATCGGGATCTGAATGCGCTGTCGCCGATTGTTCAGCATACGGGAAATGGTCTGTATCGCCTGATTCACGCCCAGCAAAATCCCAGCGGGCAAGGGCTGCACAACGCTGTCGCTAACTTTTTGAATGCTGACAGTTATTTCCCTGACAGAGGCACGGCGTTCTGGCAGAGTCTGGAGGCGCGCGTGGAAGAGAACCATATTCTGATCCTCAACAACGACGCTGAGCACTCGGTTCAGAATGATATTCGTCGTCATCTCACTGCAATTGAAAAAGCGATAAAAGAGCGTCACGTTTGCCAGATAGTTTATAAAGACAAAACTCGGCTCATTAATCCATACAAATTAATTAACAAAAAAAATATATGGTATTTACAAGCTACGGAAAATGGCAGGCTGAAATCCTTTTCATTAAGCCAGATCAGTTGGCTGGATATTCAAAAAGAGACTTTTTCGCTGGATAGCGATACGGCTCAATTACTGGAAAAAAATCTCGACCCGTGGGTGAGTGAAGAGGCCTTCGAGGTAAAAGTGTTTACCAACCATAGTATCTCGCACTACTTCACGCGCCGGGACCTGTTGCCGGAGCAGGAGGTGGTCGCAGAAAGCGAAGACGGGGTGACGATCCGCTGTCAGGCGGCACATGAAAATCAGATCCTGCCGCTCATCTTCTACTGGCTGCCGAACATTCAGGTGCTGGAGCCTCAGTGGCTGCGGGATAAACTCTTCGACACGCTCGAAGGTTATATGACAAATGCTACCGCCGACGCCCTCGAATAAACGATGTGATCTCAATCACATAAACCAGACCGCTGGCGGCGAGCCTTAACCACTCGCCCCGGCCTTTGACCGCTTAACCACCGCAATCAACCACTCACCCATTTACCTTCCTTTACACGCGCGACGATCTGGCAAGATCGCCTCAGCATTAATCAATACCTCCTCAAAATAAACTCAGGCCCTTTTTCCAGCTAAAAAACCAGGTCTAACTATGGATACGAAAAAACTACTTAAGCACGTACCCTGGGCGCTCCTCGGGATCCTCGGTGCTTTCTGTCTGGCGGTTGTCGCATTACGCCGGGGCGAACACGTAAGCGCCCTGTGGATCGTGGTCGCGTCGGTTTCCGTCTATCTGGTAGCGTACCGCTACTACAGTCTTTACATCGCGCAGAAGGTCATGAAACTCGACCCGACGCGTTCCACTCCGGCGGTCATTAACAATGACGGCCTGAACTACGTTCCTACCAACCGCTATGTGCTGTTTGGTCACCACTTTGCCGCGATTGCTGGTGCAGGCCCGCTGGTTGGGCCGGTGCTTGCCGCGCAGATGGGTTACCTGCCGGGTACCCTGTGGCTGCTTGCCGGCGTGGTTCTGGCAGGCGCGGTGCAGGACTTCATGGTGCTGTTCATCTCGACCCGTCGTAACGGGGCCTCTCTGGGTGAGATGATCAAAGAAGAGATGGGCCGCGTGCCGGGCACCATAGCCCTGTTCGGCTGCTTCCTGATCATGATCATCATCCTTGCGGTGCTGGCGCTGATCGTGGTGAAAGCCCTGGCAGAAAGTCCGTGGGGTGTGTTCACTGTCTGCTCGACCGTACCGATTGCGCTGTTCATGGGTATCTACATGCGCTTTATTCGTCCGGGCCGTGTCGGTGAAGTGTCCGTGATTGGTATCGTGCTGCTGGTGGCGTCCATTTACTTCGGCGGTATCATCGCTCACGACCCGTACTGGGGCCCGGCGCTGACCTTCAAAGACACCACCATTACCTTCGCATTGATCGGCTACGCGTTTATCTCCGCCCTGCTGCCGGTCTGGCTGATTCTGGCCCCGCGTGACTATCTGGCGACGTTCCTGAAAATCGGTGTCATCGTCGGTCTGGCGATTGGTATCGTGATCATCAACCCGGAACTGAAAATGCCAGCCGTGACCCAGTACATTGACGGTACCGGTCCACTGTGGAAAGGCGCGCTGTTCCCGTTCCTGTTTATCACCATCGCCTGTGGCGCCGTCTCTGGCTTCCACGCCCTGATTGCCTCCGGCACCACGCCGAAGCTGATGGCCAACGAAACCGACGCGCGCTTTATCGGTTACGGTGCGATGCTGATGGAATCCTTCGTGGCGATCATGGCACTGGTTGCAGCGTCCATCATCGAGCCGGGTCTGTACTTCGCGATGAACACTCCGCCTGCGGGCCTAGGCATCACCATGCCAAACCTGCATGAGATGGGTGGCGACAACGCAGCGCTGATTATGGCGCAGCTGAAAGACGCCAGCGCACACGCGGCGGCGACCGTCAGCTCCTGGGGCTTTGTGATCTCGCCTGAGCAAATCATGCAGACCGCAAAAGACATCGGTGAGCCATCGATTCTGAACCGTGCCGGTGGCGCACCAACCCTGGCCGTCGGTATCGCACACGTGTTCCACAAAGTGCTGCCGTGGGCTGACATGGGCTTCTGGTATCACTTCGGTATTCTGTTCGAAGCGCTGTTCATCCTGACCGCGCTGGACGCCGGTACCCGTGCGGGCCGCTTCATGCTCCAGGACTTGCTCGGTAACTTCGTGCCATTCCTGAAGAAAACCGACTCTCTGGTGGCGGGTGTTCTGGGTACTGCGGGCTGTGTGGGCCTGTGGGGTTACCTGCTGTATCAGGGCGTCGTTGACCCGCTGGGCGGCGTGAAGAGCCTGTGGCCGCTGTTCGGTATCTCTAACCAGATGCTGGCTGCCGTGGCGCTGGTCCTGGGTACCGTGGTGCTGGTGAAGATGAAACGCACCAAATACATCTGGGTGACGGTCGTTCCGGCGCTGTGGTTGCTTCTGTGCACCACCTGGGCGCTGGGCCTGAAACTGTTCAGCACCAACCCGCAGCTGGAAGGCTTCCTGTTTATGGCTAACCAGTACAAAGCGAAAATTGCCGCAGGCGGCGGTGAACTGACGGCACAGCAGATTGCCAACATGAACCATATCGTGGTGAACAACTACACCAACGCCGGTTTAAGCATTCTGTTCCTGGTCGTGGTCTACAGCATCATCTTCTACGGCATCAAAACCTGGATGAAAGTGCGCAACGCCGAAGGACGTACGGATAAAGAAACCCCGTATGTGCCTGTACCGGAAGGCGGCGTGAAGACCTCTTCACACCACTAAAACCCTGGCGGGTGGCGGCTACGCTAACCCGCCCTACGCAATACCTGTAAGCCCGGCAAGCGTAGCGTCGCCGGGCTTTTTCTATCTGGATGGCACAATGTTTGGTAACTTAGGCGAAGCAAAAAAATACCTCGGTCAGGCGGCGAAAATGCTGATTGGCATTCCGGACTATGACAACTACGTTGAACATATGCAGACCAACCATCCGGATAAACCGTACATGACCTACACAGAATTCTTCCGCGAGCGCCAGCAAGCGCGCTACGGCGGCGATGGCAAAGGCGGCGTACGCTGTTGCTAAAGGAGAGAACATGACCCCCATTGCAGTCACCCTGTTAACCGGCTTTCTCGGCGCGGGCAAAACCACCCTGCTGCGCCACATCCTCAACGAACAGCACGGCTTTAAAATCGCGGTGATCGAAAACGAATTCGGCGAAGTCTCTGTTGACGACCAGCTGATAGGCGATCGCGCCACCCAGATCAAAACCCTGACCAACGGCTGCATCTGCTGCACCCGCTCAAACGAGCTGGAAGACGCTCTGCTCGATCTGCTCGACAGCCGCGATCGCGGTGATATCGCCTTCGACCGCCTGGTGATCGAATGCACCGGCATGGCCGACCCCGGCCCGATTATCCAGACCTTTTTCTCCCATGAGATCCTCTGCCAGCGCTACCAGCTGGACGGCGTGATTGCGCTAGTGGATGCGGTCCATGCCGACGAGCAGATGAACCAGTTCACCATCGCCCAGTCGCAGGTGGGTTACGCAGACCGCATTCTACTGACCAAAACCGACGTGGCTGGCGACGCCGAAAAACTGCGTGAACGCCTGACGCGCATCAACGCCCGCGCGCCGATTTATACGGTGGTTCACGGCGATATCGACCTGGCGCAGCTGTTCAACACCAACGGCTTTATGCTGGAGGAGAACGTCACCTCAAAACCACGCTTCCACTTTATCGGCGATAAGCAGAACGACGTCACCTCCATCGTGGTCGAGCTGGATTATCCGGTCGATATCAGCGCCGTGTCCCGCGTGATGGAAAATCTGCTGCTGTCGTTTGCCGACAAACTGCTGCGCTACAAAGGGATGCTGTGGATTGACGGCGAGCCAAACCGCCTGCTGTTCCAGGGCGTTCAGCGCCTCTACAGCGCCGACTGGGACCGTCCATGGGGTGATGAAACGCCGCACAGCACCATGGTCTTTATCGGGATTCAGCTGCCCGAAGAGGAAATCCGGGCGGCGTTTGCTTCACTCAAGCCCTGATCGCAGGACAACATAACCGCCCTATCTTTGGGCGGTCATGGCAAATATCGCGTAATGTCGATTAGAGAAATGTAATTTTTCGTCATTTACAAAGTTTTTTTGAAATAATGATAATCCTCATTAATTCACTTCTCATCATTATTTCCGCGATATTCAGGCTTTGTTTAGCTGATAAATAAAACGAAGTCTAAACGTGAAAAGATAAATGGTTGACGCCGTGACAAACCCACTTTAGCTCAACAACAATCATACCGAAAAGTAACAAAACCAGCATAAAACCGCGAGTCACGTCACATTTGCAGTCATAAACATCGCTTGTTAAGGTGTCCTCAGATTAATTTGATGACGAGGAAATACACCATGAAAAAGATTAACTTCATTCTGCTTTCTGTTCTGACCGTAACATCTGGCTCCGCACTGGCGATGGGCGCATCTATTGAGCAGGGTAAAAACTTCACCAACTTAAATATCGAAATGGGTAAATCCACCTCCGGTATTTATGCTGAAAGTAACTGGCTCAAAAATACCGATGACGGTACTCAGACGGGTGGTGTAGGTGCAGGTTATAACCTGGAAGTGGGTCCGGTAATGCTGAATGCAGGTGCGAAAGCCCTCTACCTCGGCCCGAAAAAAGGCGATAACGGTGTCGCATTCCCGGTCGGCGGTGGTGTAAACGTGGCTCTGACCGACAGCATTAACGTCTTCGGTGAAGGTTATGTAGCGCCTAACGGCCTGAACAACAGCGTGAAAAACTACGTCGAAGCCAATGGCGGCGTGAGCTGGACGCCAGTTAAACCGGTTACGCTGAAAGTGGGCTATCGCCACGTAAGCGTTGACGGCAAAGACGGTCGTCCAAACCACACCCTGATTGACGGTGCCTACGTCGGCGGCGGCGTAAGCTTCTAAGGCTTGCGAACAAAACAAAAAACCTGCCCCAGGGCAGGTTTTTTTATATGAGAGATTCGCTAACGCTGAACCTGCAAAATCTCCTGCGATTCCTGATTGGCACTCACCTCCTGCGGCGTTAACCACAGCGGCTTCCGGCCAAAGGTTTCGTACATTTTCAGCTGATCGTCATAATGCTTACCCGGCGTCCCGTCCGGGGCCACAAATCCACTTTGACCGGGCGCAACCACATCCCACGCCAGCACCGGGCTTGCTCCCGATTGAGGGGAGAAGACAATCATGTCGTTTTCCGTTCCTCGGTTCTGATATTCGGCCTGATGACGCGCCTCTTTCGCCGCCGCCTGCGGCACGCCAAAGAAGTTGTTCGCGCGGAAGGTCAGCGCCATCGCGGGTGTTTCCCAGGCGTTGATATCCGTGCCGTAGCGCGCCGAAAGCGTCTGCCACGCATCCTGCAGGGCCGCGAGGACGACCGTCTCCTGCGACTGTCCGGCAAAGAGATCGACCTCCTGCGGGATCGCCGATTTATCTCCCTCCAGCGCTTCGAAGAGGATCTTGGCCCCGACGCTGATGTTCAGCGAGCCGGTCGGTCCGTCCTGCGTCGTTTCATATCCGCTGGCGCTGTACCAGGTGTTAAAGGGTGCCGGTACGGCGGCAACCACCGTGCGCTTCAGCATACTGGTCAGCCAGGCATTGAGAATGGCGGAACCGGGCTGATCATAGGTTTTCCCGTCGTCGCGTAAGCGATTTTGACCGTCCCAGCTCGTCAGCTTTTGCACCAGTTGCTGGCGGGGATCGCTCTGCGGCAAACTGGCCGCCGCTTTTTGCAGCGCAGGCAGGAACAGACGCAGGTTCAGATCCTGACGGCTGGTTTTTTGGATCAATCCCCAGGCTTGTTCGTAGGTCAGCGTGGGCTGTTTATCGATAAGCTGCGTGATTTCAGTAACGCGATCCGCCCCGCCCCATAAGAACGCGAACAGATCCGAGGCCGGATAATCTTTCTGCGGAGCGTTGTTCCAGTTAGCGATATACCCCGACTGCGGGTTATACACCTTCGGATTGAGATCAAACGACAGCAGCCCCTGCCAGTCCCACTTTCCGGTGCCGGGCACCGGCAGGCGCGGATCGTGACCCGGCTGGCGTTTCGGATATGCGCCCCCATGAACGTAACCGATGTTGCCGTCGATATCCGCGTAATACCAGTTGATAGTGAGCGCCTGCTTCGCCGCCTGCGCCGTCCAGCTCGGCCAGTCTTTGGCCTTCATCTGGTGCGTCCACGCCAGCAGGGAAGCCACCTCTTTCCCCTCCCATGCGCGCGCTTTGGCGTAAGCGGTGTGTGTCGCCGGATCGACGTTGATCACGTTGCCGTGAACGGTTCGCCAGACGGTAAACGTCTCCGGCTGCCCGTCTTTCACGGCGATCGTCTCTTCGCGACGCTGCATTTTGATCCACTCGCCGTTATGCAGATATTCACCCGGTTTGCTCTCGGAGGTCTGCTCCGCAAAGATATCCACATCGTCACCGAACCCCGCCGTCGCGCCCCATGAAATGGTCCCGTTGTGGCCGAATACCAGCCCCGGATAGGCAAACGGCGTGTTGCCGGTCACGTCATAACCCGCACCGTGTAGCCCAATGCCATAGGTATACGCCGGTGCGTACCAGCCAAACTGCGGGCCGTTGACCATAATCGCTTTCGCGTCCTGCGCCTTTTTCTTGCCAATCACCCACATATTGCTGGTGGTCGGGTAACCCGCCAGGCCGTTGGCCCCGCTACGGGCAAACTGGGCGGCGATCGTTTCGCGGTTTTGCCCGGCAGTGAGCGCCAGCAGTGCGCCATCCCTGCCTTTCGCCGGTCGGTCGAGCATCGGTGCGGGGAGATCGTAGCGCGGGAGCAGCGCGGCGGTTTGGCTGTCTTTCAGATCGACAGTGATCGGATAGCGACTCTCCTGCGCGGCGATGGTGGTCGGCGCCGCCGGATTCACCAGCCATTTCAGCTGGTTAAACACCCCCATCCCTTTTTGCGAGCCATATCTATCTTTTAACGCCGTGAGAAGCGCCAGGTTGTCGATTTCACTGGTGCTGTCGGAGAAACGGTTGGCCATCGTGCCGACAAAAACCATCGCCACATCAAAGGGCTGCCAGTGTCCAGGCTTAAAACCAAACTCGGCAAATTGCGCAGGCAGACGCTTACCCGGCTCGGCGTTCACTTTATCAACCCAGGCGTTCATGCCGTCGGCATAACCCTGAAGGATCGCTTTGTCATCGGCAGAGAGCGCGGCGATCTGCGCGTGAATCGACGCCGGCCAGTAGTTCTGGCGGATATCCTTATCAAAACTCACAAAAGATTTTCCGAGCACTTCAGACACCGTGCCCTGGGTGCTGCGACGGGCCATCTCCATCTGGAACAGGCGATCCTGCGCCACCACATAGCCGTAACCGTAAAAAAGACGATAGGTATCATCGGCGTAGATATGTGGCATGCCGTAGCTATCGCGAACGATCTTGACCTCTGTCGGGGCGGTATTCGCCAGCGCCGCGAGGCTCCAGCTTAGCGTCAGGGAAGCCACAACACAGTTCACGATCATACGATTTGTATTTTTCATTGTATCCTCTTGCAGGTGTATGATTTTCGATTTGATACTAGCAAGAGGCAAATTGTTATCCAGAACAGCCAGTTTGTTTCACTGCGAACTGTGAGTCTGGTAACTAATTCATGATACGAATATATCCATTATGTGATACCAGGCGAATCACAATCATTTGTTGATTGCAAAAAAAAGGGCGGCTCGTAAGCCACCCTGTTTAGTGCTGTGAAATCGGTTAGCGGCGAACGACCACCAGCTTCTGATTCACAAACTCTTTAATGCCCAGATCCGACAGCTCGCGGCCGTAGCCGGAGCGCTTCACGCCACCGAACGGCAGTTCTGCCGCCGTGTCGGTCAGCCAGTTGATGTAGACCATCCCGGTTTCGATTCGCGAGGCCATTTTCTTCGCACGCTCAATGTCCTGGCTAAACACCGCCCCGCCCAGCCCGTAGTTCGAGTCGTTCGCCAGGCTCACCGCTTCGTCGTCGTTTTTGACGACATAGAACTGCGCCACTGGCCCGAAGAACTCTTCAAAATAGGCCGGATTCTCACGGGATATATGGGTCAGGATTGTCGGCTCAAAGAAGTTGCCGTCGCGCTGCACCGGCTTGCCGCCCACGTGCACTTTCGCGCCGTTTTTCACCGCCTCGTTAACCTGTTTGGTTAACGTCTCCAGCGCATCTTTCGATGACAGCGGCCCCAAAGTGGTGCTCTCATCCAGCGGATCGCCGATTTTGACCTCGCGGAACGCCTCGGTGAAAGCCGTCAGGAACTGATCGGCCACTTTTTCATGGACGATAAAACGTTTCGCGGCGGTACACACCTGCCCGGCGTTGTTGAGTCGGGCATTGACGCCGATCTTCACCGCTTTCTTGAGATCCGCATCGTCGAGCACGATAAACACGTCGTTACCGCCCAGTTCGAGGGTCGATTTTTTGATGTGCTTCGCCGCCTGCGCTGCGACCACGCTCCCGGCCTTCTCAGACCCGGTAAGGGCTGCACCCTGCACGCGCGGATCGGCAATGATCTTCGCGACCTGATCCTGTGAGATAAAGAGGTTCGTCCAGGCACCGTCCGGCGCACCGGCTTCACGCACCAGATGGGCGAACGCCTCCGCGCAGTGCGGCACGATGCTGGCGTGTTTCGCCACCACAGGGTTGCCCGCTGCCAGGTTTGGCGCCAGCACACGCATCAGCTGGTAGAACGGGAAATTCCAGGGCTCAACGGCCATCACCACGCCGATAGGATGGTGCTCCACCCAGGCGTCACCCAGTTCCGATTTGTACTTCACAGGGGCGAGAAACTGTTTCGCATTGTCTGCGTAATAGCGGGCGATTTGCGCGCAAAGCTTCACTTCCCCGCGACTTTGCCCGATGAGTTTCCCCATCTCCTGACTGGCGATTTTTGCCAGCTCTTCGCTCCGGCTATCGATCAGATCCGCCAGCTTATGCAGCACCGGCAGACGCTGTTCGATAGCGCCTTTCGCCCAGTCGGAATGGTAAAGGGCATCCGCCGTTTTTAGCGCCGCCTCGACATCAGCATCGGTATGGGATTTGTACTCTTTAATGAGCTTGTTGTTAGCAGGATTCACTGTCTGGTAAGCCATGTAGGTCTCCTTAATTACCGCTTAGGGTATTAAGGGTAGTCAAAATGGCCGGGGGTGGGCGTAAAGTTGGGTATATACGGACGTTTCTTAGAAACATGTTGTAAAAAAGGCACATCACCCGATGTGCCTTACCTGTTTATTCGTCAAAAGAGCAGTAACCGCCTTTATGATGCGAGCCGGTCCCGCCGTGAGGGTGCTGTCCTTTTGGGCAGGCCAGTGCTGTAAATGAAGTCATCGTAAATAAAGCCAAAAACATTGCTACAAGAATCTTTTTCATGTATTCCATCCGCGAAATTAATAATTCCTATTTATATTTCCCCGCGTAAACAAACGGGAAGGGAAATTATACTCCCGGTGAATAGGGTTATTAATTAACGGATGTCGCAAATAGATTAACGATCGTGCTACGCGATAAATTTTTTATGAAAGAGGCATTCACCCGTTCAGAATGGCAGCGGCAAAACCGCAGAGCCACAAGGCTCACCATTGACGCCCATCACAGTTCCTCTGCGTCATTTCCCCCACTACCTCTGGGCTGCTCATCCTAACCCGTTGAAAATCCACATACCCAACAGCCATCCATTCGGAAAATACTATCAATAATCCATTTTATCCAATTGGATATGCAATCACTCTCTCCACAGAATGTGTTTAAACCTACGCATTCAGGAGTTCCCATGTCTATTTCCGTGATTAACAACACCCCGTATGAAGCCGTTGAAATCATTCAGGCTGCCAAACCCGGCTTTAAACCGCGCATCGCGTTTATCCTCGGCTCCGGCCTTGGCGCGCTGGCGGATAAGCTTGATAACAAAACCGTTATCTCTTACGAAAAACTGCCGGGCTTCCCGGTCAGCACCGTGATTGGTCACGCGGGTGAAGTGGTGATGGGTTCGCTGCACGGCGTGGATCTCATCTGCATGAAAGGACGCGGGCATTTCTATGAGGGCGTCGGGATGGGCATCATGACCCACGCGGTGCGCACCTTTAAGCTGCTCGGCTGCGAATTCATGTTCTGCACCAACGCCGCCGGTTCACTCAACCCGAACATCCCGGCGGGCAGCCTGGTGGCGCTCAATGACCACATCAACACCATGCCGTCCACGCCGCTGGTTGGGCCGAACGACGACCGTTTTGGGCCGCGCTTCTTTAGCCTCGCCAACGCCTACGACAACGATCTGCGCGCAAAACTGCACCACACAGCGGGTGATCTCAACATCACTCTGCACGAAGGCGTGTTCGTCTCCTACCCAGGGCCAAACTTCGAAACGGCGGCAGAAATCCGCATGATGCAGAACATGGGCGGCGATGTGGTCGGCATGTCGGTGGTGCCGGAAGTGATTGTTGCGCGCCACTGCGGCCTGAAAGTGCTGGCGGTCTCGGCCATTACCAACATGGCGGAAGGGCTGAGCGACGTGGAACTCTCCCACGAACAAACCCTGAAATGTGCGGCGATGGTCACTGACGATTTCATTCGCCTGATTAGCCAGTTCGTGAAGAACTGCCGCTAACTTCCCGTCCAGCGGCGGGCACGCGCCCGCCAGGAGAAATGCAGATGTCAGAAAATTACTCTCGCGGCAGTCTGAATGCGATTTCGTATCTGAGCTACTACTTCGTCGGCGCACTGGTCTCGACGCTGGGGATTGTCCTCGGCCCGCTCTGCGCCGCGTTCAATAAGGATCCGAGTTTCATCGGCCAGGTGTTTACCCTGATGAATATCGGCATGTTCGTGCCGATCATGCTCGGCGGCATTCTGATGAAAAAATGGGGTCTGCAAAAGCCGCTGGTGATCGCCGCCGCGCTGACGATCCTCATCAGCGCCCTGCTGTTCGCCACCCCGACGCTGACCATGTTCAGCGTGGCGGTCGCCATTATCGGTGCCTGCGGCGGTATTTTTATGACCATCGGCAGCTACCTGGTGGTGCGCATCAATCCGGACGAAAAAAGCCGTTCATCGAGCCTGATCTTCACCGATTTCTTCTTCAGTCTGGCGGGCGCGACGCTCTCCTTCCTGCTGGCGTGGCTGTTCAAAATGGGTGCGAGCTGGATTGCCATGTACGGCATCATGGGCGGGCTGGGCGTGCTGATGCTGATCCTCACCCTGCGCAGCCGTTACCCAAGCACCGTTGCGCCAGAACCGGCGCATCAGGACACCACCCGCAAAGAGCCGTGGGGTCGTTCCGTCTGGCTGCTGTGCGGCGCGCTGTTCCTGTTCCTGCTGGCGGAGCCGATTTTCACCATGTGGACGCCAGGCTATCTGCAGTGGCGTTTCCAGATGCTGCCAGAACAGGCGGCGCTGTACACCACCGTCTACTGGGTGGCGAAAGCGACCGGACTGTTCCTCAATCAGTTCACCGTCAAATGGATGAAACTGCGCACCTTCCTGCTGATCTGCACCGCCGTCGGTCTGGTGGCGATTGCGCTTATCAGCAACAGCGCCAATACCACGCTGATTCTGATTGCCTGCGGCGCGTTCGGTTTCTTCAACTCTGGCCTGTTCTCTGGGCTGATGAGCTACGGTTCGCTGCAGGTCAGCCGTAGCTCCCCGACGCTTATCTCCGCGCTGCTCACCTGCGGCACCGTCGGCACGCTGCTGTTCGCCACTGTCTCGTCGCTGGTTAACAGCCGCTACGGCCTGCACGGCGCAGTGAATGCCTCCACCTGCGCCTACGCGCTGCTGATGGTGACGCTGCTTGCGGCCATCGCCTGCAGCAAGGCTGAACGCCTGCACCGGGGCGAGGCGGTCGCGGTTTGACAGGCTCCAGGGAGGGTTGCATGATATCGCCACCCTCCTTTTTCTCGGTGCCCGGTATGCTCGATTCACAGGCCAACAGCCGCATTCGCTTCCGGATGCTGCGCTATTTCCAGACCCTCGCCGATGAGCTGCATTTTGGGCGCGCTGCCGCCAGGCTGAATATCTCCCAGCCACCGCTGAGCATGCAAATCAAAGAGCTGGAAGAGCTGCTTGGCGTGGAGTTGTTTGAGCGAACCAGCCGAAAAGTGGTGCTGACTCACGCCGGAAAAGTGCTGAAAGCGGAAGTCGACCGTCTGCTCAGCGCCACCGAACAGTCCCTTAACTATGTGCGCCAGATTGGCCGCAGTGAAAAGCAGCACATCAATATCGGGGTGATTGGCAGCGCGATGTGGGGACCGTTGCTGACGCGCATGAAGGCATTCCGCGAGGCCAATCCGGACGTCAACTGGACGCTGCACGAGCTGGGCCAGCAGGAACAGACCGAGGCCCTGCGCGCGCGCACCGTGGATATCGCCATCAACCGCAACGTGATCCCTCACGTCGAAGCCAAAATTCGCTGCCAGATGATTGCCCGTGAGGCGGTGTGCGTGGCGGTACATGAGAGCGATCCGCTGTGCCGCCGCACCAGAATATCCCTGAAAGATCTGGTTGATCGGGCGTTTATCTCCCTCTCTTTCACCCACAGCGACTTTGCCCGTCAGGTGTATGACAGCTGCCTCGCGCTGGGCGTCTCACCGCTAGTAACGCATCAGGTCTTTGAACCGCAGACCGCGCTGGCGCTGGTCAGCACCGGGAATGGCGTATCGCTGTTACCCGAATCCTGCGCGCTGATCCACTGGCCGGGCGTGGTATTCCTGAAACTTACCGAGACTATCCCCGCCGATCTCTACGCGCTGTGGTACGACGAGCCGCTGCCGGATCTGTTCAGCCGTTTTCTGGCAGCCCTGCGCGACTGATCACACTTTTTTGCACTCCTCCCACGTTCCGCTCTATCCTTAACCCTATGGAAAAATTAGCTGAACTCAAACGCGCCAAGCTGTTGGCGCTGTCGCTGCTGCTGGTTGCCGCCGCGATTTTCATTGCCACGCTGTTTCTGCCGCAGACGATCTGGGTACGCGGCGCGAAGGCGATTGCCGAGGCGGCGATGGTCGGCGCGCTGGCGGACTGGTTCGCCGTGGTGGCCCTGTTCCGTCGGGTGCCGATCCCGTTTATCTCGCGCCATACGGCGATTATCCCGCGCAACAAAGATCGGATCGCCGATAATCTCGGCCTGTTCGTGCAGGAAAAATTTCTTGATACTCAGTCTTTAGTTGCGCTGATCCGTCGCTACGAACCCGCACAGATGATCGGCAACTGGTTCAGCCAACCGGATAACGCTCAGCGTGTCGGGCAGCATCTGATTCAGGTAATGGGCGGTTTCCTGGAACTGACGGACGACGGGCGCATTCAGCGCTTACTGAAACGCGCCGTACACAAGGCCATCGATAAGGTCGATTTTACGCAAACCAGCGCAGCGATGCTGGAGAGCATGACCAAAAACAACCGTCATCAGGTGCTGCTGGACGCGGTGATCAACCGGCTGATCACCCTGATTCAGCGCGACAGTACGCGGGACTTTATCGCCGCGCAGATCGTTCACTGGCTCAAAACCGAACATCCGCGCAAAGCGATGATGCTGCCGACCGAGTGGCTCGGCGATCAAAGCGCCGAGCTGGTCTCCGATGCGGTGAACGCGATCCTCGACGATATCAGCCACGACCGCACGCACCAGATCCGTCAGGCGTTTGATCGTGCCACGCTGAAGCTTATCGACAACCTGAAAACCGATCCGGAGATGGCGACTAAAGCGGAGAACATCAAACACTACCTGAAGAATGACGAAGCGTTTAACCGCTATCTCGGCGAGATGTGGGCCGACCTGCGCGCATGGCTGAAAGCCGATATGCAGAGCGACGACTCCCGCGTGAAGCAACGCATCGCCAACGCCGGGCAGTGGTTCGGCGAAACGCTGGTGGCCGACGCCAGCCTGCGCGCCTCGCTGAACGAACATCTGGAGCAGGCGGCGCATCGCGTGGCACCGGATTTCGCGGCCTTCCTGACGCGCCATATCAGCGATACGGTGAAGGGCTGGGATGCAAAAGACATGTCACGACAGATCGAGCTGAATATCGGCAAAGACCTGCAGTTTATCCGCGTTAACGGCACGCTGGTCGGCGGAACTATCGGGTTGATTCTGTTTCTGCTGTCGCAAATTCCGGTGCTGCTCCCCCACTAAAAAAAGGGGGCTGAGTGCCCCATTTTGTTATGAGTTTACCGGCTGCGGCGCAGGCGAATCTCTCCCCGCCTCGCGCGCGCGAATCACTTCTGCCTCAAAGAATTCCCGGACCACGGTGACCGACAGGCCGATCACGATTTGCAGGTTCCTGCCATTACGAATCGTCCCTAACGCCCCCGCAGCTTTCAACGCGTTGTCATCCATCACGCACGAGGGATCGTGGATCACCAGCCGCAGGCGGGTCTGGCAGTTGCTGATGGTTTCAACGTTTTCCGCGCCGCCGACGCACTGCAGGATCGCAATCGCCTTCTCGCGATCGGGTTGTTTGCCCGCCGCCTTTTTATCGCGGTAATCCTGTTTCGAATAGAGACGCACCTCGCCTTCATCCTCGTTACGCCCCGGCGTCAGGATGTTGTATTTGAGGATCACGTAGCGGAAGACCATAAAGTTGATCGCCGCAAAACCAAAGCCGATGGCCAGATGGATCCAAATCAGGTGCGCGTGGTTTTGCGCGTAGAAGATCCAGTTGAACAGGATCATGTCGTTCATCCCGCCGCCCATAAAGCCCACCACTCCGGCCATGTACAGCGCCATGCACAGCACCGCACCGATCAGCGCGTTGAGCAGATAAAGCACCGGCGAAATAAACAGATAGGTGAATTCGATCGGTTCGGTAATGCCCACGCTCATCGCGGTGATGATCGCCGGGATCACCAGGGCCGCCACTTTTTTCTTCTGGCTTTTATTCGCCGTGGCGTAAATCGCCAGCCCCGCACCCAACGAGCAAAAGACGCTGATATTGCCGTAAAGGGAGTAGCCCGCCGCTGGGAACTGCTCACGCAGCGGCACGGCAGAGGCCGCGTAGGTCGAGACGTTCTCGATCCAGTGGGTGTAGAGACCGCCATCCACCACCGCCGGGCCGAAGAAGAACGGGAAATAGACGAAACGGTGTAGCCCCGTCGGCACCAGAATTCGCTCCACAAACGCAAACAGCCCCATTCCCAGCACGTCGGCTTCGATGTAGAACGTTTGCATGGCGTTGATGCCCAACTGCACTTTTGGCCACACCAGACAGGTGAGCCACGCCAGTGGGATCATCAGGAAGAAGGCGATAATAAACACCAGCGCCATCCCCTGGAAAATCGAAAAGTAGTCGTGGAGTTTTTTCTCGAAAAAGCGGTTGTGGATCCAGGTGACGATCCCGCCGACGATCAGGGAAAAGACGATACTGGTGTCCAGCGTTTTGATGCCGCCCACCAGCGCCAGCCCGCTCTGCCCGCCCACTTCCTGGCTGAAGTTGACGCCGAAATCAGCGCCCCAGAAGGTGAGCATCCCATTGGTAAAATAGTTAAACGCCATGTAGGAGAAAAAGGCCACCAGCGCCGCGCGCGCCTGGGCGGATTTCGCCAGGCCAATCGGCAGGGCCATACAGAACAGCAGCGGGAAGTTGCGGAAAATCGTCCAGCCGCCAGACTTCAGAATCGTCATTACCTTGTAAAAAGTCGCGTCCGGATGGGCCAGATCGCCCATGATATCGGGCATGGTGAGGATGTTGGTGACGGCCAGCAGCAATCCTGTGAACGGCAGGAAAGCTATCGGCACCGCCATCGCGCCGCCAAACGTCTGGAAGGCGCCCATGATGTTGAGTTTTTTCATTTATTATTATCTCCAGCAATCCGCTCTCGCGGGTCAGGTCACAGAGGTTTTGCCAGGCCAGTCACCCTGCTCCCTCTCCAGCAGGAGCAGCATCGTTAACGCCTGAGCGTAGGGAACGGGGGCCATCGCGATATCGCAGTAATACTGGATATCCCAGCCCAACATGGTGCCGCGTGAGGCTTCGAGGACGATGCCGCCCTCGTCAATGCGCGCCATTACGGCGTCAAACGCCCGCAGCGCGTAAACGCTGACGGAATCATCCAGAATGCCCATTCGAACCCCGCGCAGCATGCCGTAGGCAATCCCCGCCGTGGCGGAGGATTCCTGAGGTGAGAGCGGATCGTCGAGCACCGTGTGCCACATGCCGTTGTCAGCCTGGAGCGTGCACAGGGATCGCACCTGGCGCGCCACCACCTGTGACAGATAGCGACGCACGCCGGTGTCTAAATGCCCGCCCATCAGTTCGATAAATTCGGGGATTGCCACGGTGATCCACGCGTTGCCGCGCGCCCAAAACGCCCCGGCAAAGTGGTGTTTATCGACAAACGTCCAGCCGTGATACCACAGCCCACTGGCCGGATCGCTGAGATAGCGGGTGTGCAGCAGAAACTGGTATCCCGCCTCGTCAATCAGGTCCCGACGCTTGAGCACAATCCCTGCCACGCCAAGGAAAAGGCAGGTCATAAACAGTGTGTCGTCCCAGAGCTGGCCGGTATTGGGCTGCTCTTTCACCACGTGCTGGAAGCCGCCCTCTTCGGTTTTGGGCAGATCACGCAGCAGGGCATCGGCCCAGTCGTTAACCGTTTTCAGCAGATCCTCACGCTGGTGCTGCCCCGCCACCAGCGCCAGCACGATCATCGGTGCGGTGGTGTTGATCTGTATCTCCGGTAACCCTTTGGCGATCTGCGTCTCATACCATGCGAGGATCGACTGCTGCAGCGCCGCGTCCTGCTGTTGCGCGGCGTAACGCCAGAATCCGTAAAGCCCGACGCCGATTTCCCACTCCCACTCCTCAAAGTGGATCGCAAAACCGTCGCCAACGCCCACGTCATTCAAATTCTTCAGACGGCAAAACCCGCGCACCACGCGGTCCAGCGTGCTCATCCGTTCATCCTTGTTCATGCGTTTACGTCCTTGAAAATAATGCGTGGGGCAGTGCTGTGCAGAGCGGGAAACGTCGCGGCGAGATCGTGATCTTTCTCGATCGTCATTGCGCCCATCCGGGCGCTGAACGTCGCAAAAGCCACGTCGTCGCCGTAGCCCGCTTCCACGTACCACGCCACGTCGCGTCCCGCCGCGCGACACTCGGTTCCGGCCGTAAGCCCGTGGTCGATGGTGTGCAGGGGAGCGGAGCAGATCACCGCCGCAAAAGCCTGACCGGCGCGAACGATACGAGCATGCGTCGAGGCGATGACACGATCAAAAGCCTGTACCTGCAGGTGAAGATGCGTCCACGGTAGAGCCTCTTCGTCAGCGATGTGCCAGCGCATCACAGCGCCGTTTTCCTGCTGCATGACATGCGGCATTACGCCGTTTCCCGCCCAGAATGAAGGCCGCTTTTCGCCGCCTGGCTCGGCTTCACCCGGATGATTAATCCAGATTTTGGCGTCAGGACGGGAAGCAAATTGCAGGTCGAGCAGATGCTGTTGATGGCCTGGCTCACCCGTGTGGTGATCGACGCAGGAGGACAAACTGACGCCCGGCGCTTTCCAGAGGCAAATATTCCCGCCGCCGCAGGTGTACCAGGCGGCCAGTTCGCCTTCGCAGAGCGTGGCGTACCCCTCTGACTCGGCAGGCGGCACGTAGTCGCTGGCGCAGAACAACGGCAGCGAGGCGCATTTGCGGTTATAGCTGCCGCCACCCCAGGCCACCGCGCCGTAAGCCGACAGCTCGGTGAGTCTCCCTGCCAGCAGCTCTTTTTCGTAGACGCGGCCCATGGTTCCGGCGGCGACGCCGTTCTGGTAATGCAGTGAGCTTAATAACATTAAGCGGTCAATGAGCTGCCCTGCGCGGGTGCGAATCGCCTGGCTCTCGGCCAGCTGATACAGTGCGAACAGGCCAATATAATCAACGGGATAATAGGGTGCGGAGTTCCACTCGACGAAACCATGCTCGTCGATGGCGTCGAACCACTGCATCAGACGCGCTTCGGCAATCGCCTGCTGTTCGCGCCCAAGGCGGCCCGAGGCGATAAACTGCTCGTCCGGGAAAAACTGCCCCGCCAGATACTGGGCGGTGTGGAAACAGAGCGCGTGGTTTTCGCTCCAGAACCACATCACGTCGCAGCCCTGTTCGTCGAGCCAGTAGCGATAGCCCAGCAGAGTCGATTTCACCCGTCGCCAGAGGGCTGGCGGGAAATGCTCCCCCTGGTGATAGCGCCAGATCCACAGCAATGGCACCAGCGAAAAATCAGAGCAGTCTTCGCGTGCGCTGATGCGCTTGAGAGTGCTGTTCAGCAGGATTTCACACTGAGGACCGTATTCGTGCAGGTGCATCATCGCCAGCAGGCGGCAGGTGCGATCCATGCCTTGCGCGGCGATATAGCGCAGCGCTTCCTGTTTGCGCCCTGCAAGGGTGGTGGCGCGGGCAAGCGCCGGCGCATCGGGCATGACGTTGATACCGAAGTGACGCGTGAGTGTCACTTCACCGCGCTGGAGCGTCAGACGTAGCTGATAGTGCGCCTCACCGATATCCGCCGGTAACGGCAGGGCGATCGCCGTTTCCCCGACGTTTAGCGCGCCAAAATCGAGGGTTCTCGGCGTAAAATTGTCGTTGCCCATGCCGCGCAGTTCCCCGCAAAGCACAACCCCCGCAGGGACTGGCACACTGCCGTGCAGCCGCACGCAGTGGTCAATGGCCGCCAGTTCCGGTCGCAGCCCGCCCGCAAACTCACTCAGACAATCGACCGCCTCCCCCGACATGCCGGGCAGTGCCACGCCCAGGGACACGTCATCCAGATAGACCATCTGCAGAGCAAAAAGGGTGTCGCGCTCAAACAGCTCGTCGAGATGGATCAGCAGGCTATTTTTGCCCGCACTCAGCGGCAGGCGTACCTCGACATGCTGCAGGGTATTGCGCGTAAACGGCGTATGGCAGAGGGTTTCTGCTCCCTCAATCCATATCCGCACGCCGCCGCAGGTGCCCACACGAAACGAAAATTCCCCGGTGTATGGCGCGAAAAGATCAACCGTTAGCCAGCGCTGAAGGTGGAAAGGCAAATGGCGAAAATCAGAAAATGAAACGCTGTCGTTCTCACCGCTAAAGGTCACTTCTCGGCACGGCAGCGCCTGGGCGGGATCGACCGCGCGCCGGGCGTGCGTCTGGCGAAAGACGCGGCGGCAGAACGCCTCCGCTTTCGGGCCGGAGCCGTTGCGAAAGTGATAGTCTATTTCCGGGTCGATGGCTTCGCCGGTATAGAATTCAGCAAAGCGCTCTTCCTTTGCCGCGGAAAAGAGAAAACGCGTCAGCGCTTCGCCCTGTTTAAGTTGCCAGTCACCCTGTGACATATGTTCCTCGCCTTCATACGACTTTTCGATTGCGGGCCAATCATCAGCGGGATTGCACTTTTCGGCGAGCAGCCAATAGTGGGGATTGGCCGGAACTGCCTGGCAACTCACAAAGCGAGCCACCACCGGGGAGACGACGTGACGACGATCACGCCTTACGTGAAATGAAAACAGAGAATGTGACGATGGGCGCACAGCCATTGCGCCGTGCACGTGTCTTGCGCGACGTTCGTCACATTTTTGGCCGGTTTTAGCCCTTCAGCGCCTTAAGCTCCTCGCCCAGGCTATCGGCCAATGCCCGTACGCGTGAGGCATCAAATAGCACGTGCAATCCGGGCGAGGCGTCCGCGTGTTTCGCGCATTAGTCTTCCATTTCTGAGGCGCTGCGATACAGCTCCTGAATGTTGATCTGGCAGATCTCGCGCATGCTCCAGCTGTTTTCCACCTCACGGGCAAAGCGCAGAGTGAAGAAGGCTTTCTGAGCGTGCAGGAACAGGTGGCAGTAAAGCGCAAAGCCTTGCCACTCCTCCAGCCAGCGGTTTTTCAGGGCATACGGGAACGCGGCGATCTCCGCGAAACGCAGCGCGCGTTCACGTAAGCTCACAGAGGCGTCGCGGGCGTCATCTTTCTCTTTGGCGATGCGCGTCAGGCAGGCGGCGGATGTTTCCACATCGCTGGCGTCAAAGGAGATATCGCGCTCGGAGCCTGGCAGCCAGTGGTTGCGATTGAGCTGTCCGTAGAGGCTCCACACCGCCTGACCGTAGCTTTCCGGCACTTGACTGTGGCGGTGAAACACGTGGTCGCGGACGTAAATCGCGCTATAGAGCACCTGTCCGGCCTGCTCCAGCAGGGAGGTGAACTGGTGAAATACCGGCGGTTCAGGGCGCCAGCCGTAGCTTTCGTCGAGCCAGTACGTCAGCAGCTGATCGCGCGACAAATGGGCGCTATCATTCGCCAGCATCCGGCTGCATGCCAGCAGATTACATTCGCTCAGGGTGCCCATGATCCAGTGGTTATCGACCCCTTCCCAGCTGGTTTTGCACACCGCGCCGCGGATCGCTGGATTGCTGCGACACCACAGCAGACGGCCCTGCAGCTCGTCGATGCGCGGAAACGGGAAAATCCCCCAGCCCACCTCTTCGCCCACCAGATCGATATCCGCCCACACTTCGCGCTCGCGGACTGCCAGCAGCGCCGGGTTATTCGGAAACGATGGCCAGAAGCGCTCAGGAGTCAGTTTGATGGAGACGCTAACGCTTTCGGGCAGCGGCGGATCGCCTCCAGCACGTTGCCGAGATCGTGATTGCTCGCCGGGAACACGCGCAGCACCAGATGCTTGTTCTCTTTCTGCATCGTCCGCGAAAGCGCGCTGAAACAGCGGCTATAGAGGGAAAAACTGCGCTCGTCACGCTCGGGAAGCCGGGCGTTGTCTTGCCCCTGTAGCTCCCAGTTCGGGCGCGAAATGGGCAGCAGGCCGTCAGTATTGGAAATCGCCACCAGCAGGCCGCTCAGTGCCGGAATGCGCTGGCAAATCAGCGACACTTTCTCGCTCAGATACGCGCACCAGAAATCGACGTCAAAGCGCACGCCGTGGCCCGGCTCGAACAGATGCGGATGCGCCAGCAGCAGGTCGGTCGGGAAGTTGAACTCTTTTGCCTGCAGATAAAAACGCAGCCCTTTTTGCTGGCACAGTTTACCGAGTCGATTGAGATGGACGCAGCGGGCGCGCTGCTGGCTGGAGAGGCGATCGTTGTACTGAAGCGGGGTGTAGCCCTTGGGCGAAACCAGCATGTCGAACAGATCCACCTGCCCGACAATCACGGTATTGAAATCATGCGCGACGGCGTAATCCACCAGCTCGCAGGCCTTATCCCAGTTCCAGTAAGCCTGATTATTTAGCTCCAGCGCCCTTGTCTGCCACATCTCCCTGCTCCTTTTGTCGCCCAATTGACCGGCCGACAGTCATAGCACAGAACGCAGAAAATAGGTGTGTCACGGTTCTCGAATGACGTAGCGGGTCGGCTCAAAAAGGTTCAGGAACAGATGCACCAGGAACACCAGCGTCAATGTGGAGACCAGCGCCACCGTCACCGAGACGATGCGGTAGAGATCGCTGAACACCAGATCGCCGTCAGGATGCATGTTCTGACCAAACATAATGCCGATGGTGGTGATGCTGGCGAACCCGACGCCCGCGCCGACTTTTTCCATGACGTGCAGACGTGCGCCAAACGCCAACCCGAGGCCAATCAGCGGCATCATCAGCAACATATGGCTGCTGTGATCGTAAAGCACCAGCTGCATTACCAGAATGTACAGACAGCCGAGGATCACCCCGACCACGCGCCACAGGGAGCTTATCACCGCGCCGCGATAGTTCATCGGAAAGAGGATCAGCACCCCCGCCATCAGCGCCGACAGGGAATCGCTGAGATCGCTTATCTGAAAGACGACAAAAATCAGCGTCGCCACGGTACCGGAGAGCAGGGATTCATGGCGCACGCGGGCAGCATTTTTCTCAATCAGCGGCGGCGGCTTGCGCGGTTCGACGTCCGGCAGCAGGTAGTTCATCAGCGCGCTTAAACAGACCGCCATGATGCTGGCCTCGACGTTTGAGAACAGCAGCGTGTGCCAGTTCGTGGTCGGATAACTCATAAAATTGAGCATCACGCTCTGACACACCACGCCCATCGAGCCAAACAGGAACAGTGGCCCCTTACTCATAAACCGAAAACGCATCACGTAAAGGGCAAACACCACCAGCGTCATGATCAGCGGCCATTGTGATAGATAGCCAATGATCAACACCATTTCGATGCAGTTCAGCGACGCGCTAAAGATAAACTGCTTCGCCACATGGCGGTTAAACACCGGCACCAGCGACAGCAGCATGATCGGGTAGACCACGTAAAAGACGCCGTAGCTGGTGTTGTAAAACGTCGAAATGCTCAGCGCGATCATCCCGGCAAAGACGATGCGCAGGGTCTGGCGAAAGTCGTTCGCCGTGTAGACGATGTTGCCGTGCGGGGTAAAGACCCGCGCGAGCGTATTAATAGACATAATGCAGCAGGCTCACGAGGTGAATTTGCAACCCGGAGAAGAAGCGGGCGAACGGCCCTTCGCTATTGTACAGCTGCACCGTGGCGCGGGCACCGGTTGGCAGGTGTTTCGGCAGCGTTTCGTCCAGCGCAATGTGAATGCGCATGCGCTGCGCGTCGCGCACCCAGCGGTTGGAGGTTTCAGGCTGAGATAATTCGCCGTTTACCGCCTCCTGTCCCGCCAAAATCCCGGCGTCACTGCTGGTGACGTGCGCGCGGAAAACGCGGCCCGGGAAGGCGTCAAACACCACCGCAGCGTCGGTGCCCTGATGGGTATGGCGCAGGCTTTTCTCGCGGAAATCGGCGACGATATCAGTCTGGTTATTCACCAGCGCCAGCGCGGCAGAGCCTGACGAGGCGTAAAAACCGGGGCTAAGCTGCACGTTGCTCACGGTGCCGTCGGCCAGCGCGTAGACCTTCGTCCAGCTCAGGTTTAGCTCCGCCTCTTCCAGTGCGTTGCGATATTTTTGCAGCGTTACGTTGCGCTTCTCATCCCGCTCACCGCGCTCGATGCGCAGGTTATGGATATTAGCTTCCAGATTCGCCACCGACTGTTCGCTGCTCTGCCAGGTGGTGCGCACTTTATCCAGATCCGATTGCGAGACGTTCTGCAGGGTGCTCAGGCGCTGATAGCGGTCAAAGGTGACTTTATCGTTGCGGGCGGTCAGCTGCGCCGTTTTCAGATTGGCCTGCGCGGCGACAATCTGCGCGTCCAGCTGCTGGTTCGAGAGCCGGGCCTGTTCCAGAGCGATCTGGGCGGCTTCGACCTTATTGCGAAACGGCGTCGGGTCGAGTTCGAACAGCACATCGCCCTTTTTAACCTGGCTGTTGTTGTGGACGTACACCGCCGCGACGTTGCCGGAGACGCGCGCGGATACCGGCGTCACCACACGCATCACGGTGGAGTCCGGCGTCAGCGGGATCCAGATATCCGCGACGATAAAATAGACAAACATCAGCAGGAAAGAGGCAATACTCACCCTAACCCAGCGGGCAAACTTTTGTTCAGGAGTCATTATTTTTAGATCTTGTTGTCTTCTTCGCGGATTGACCGCAAATTGCAGGCGATTTGATTTAATGTTGCGCAGAAAATCTCAAGATGTTCAGGCGCGATATTATATGACACGCGTTGCTGAAAATTTTCGACCACCTGGGTGAGCGTTTTCAGGACCGCGTGACCTTCCGGCGTGAGGGTGAGCAAGCGGATGCGCTTGTCATAAGGTGATACCGTGCGCAGCAGATAACCCTGCTTTTCCAGCTGAGTCAGGGTGCGCATCAGCGGCGGCAGTTCGATACCCTGCACTTCCGCCAGTTCGCTGACCGAGACGTTATCGCCAAGCGATTTGAGCTGCATCATCACCGTCCAGCTCGACTGGGTGAGTCCCGTATCGAGAATGGCATCATCAATAACCGCGCGCCATTGACGCACAATCATCGCCATCCGCATGCCCATCGGCCTGCGGCAAAACAGATCATCTTCGCTCACGGGAACCCCCTCTCATCACCGTAAGCAAGATAATAGTTATCAGGGTAACTATCAAGAAACGAGAGGGGAAAGAGCAGGAATTGCGAATTTATTGGCCGGTGGGCACGGCGCCCACCAGGCGGGGTTTTATTCAATAATCGTTTTAGGCTCCATAAACGCGCTGATCCCCCACGCGCCCATCTCGCGGCCTACGCCCGAGTGTTTGAATCCGCCGAAAGGTGCTTTCGGTTCGTGGGCGAGCGTATTAACCAGTACCCGGCCAGCCTCAATTTGTTGTGCAACGCCACGCGCACGTTCGCCGCCCAGCACCAGCGCGCTCAGGCCATAATCCGTATCGTTGGCAATGGCGATAGCTTCGGCCTCATCGCGATAGGCGATAATCGACAGCACCGGGCCAAAAATCTCCTCGCGGGCGATGGTCATCTGGTTATCGACATCCGTAAACAGCGTCGGACGGACAAACCAGCCGTTTTGTGTGCCCTCCGGACGCCCTTCGCCCCCTGCCAGCAAACGCGCCCCCTCTTCTGTGCCTTTGCGGATGTAACCCTGCACGCGCTGCCACTGTTTTTCGCTGACCATCGGTCCCACTTCCGTCGCCGGGTCACGCGGATCGCCCGATTTTACTGCCGCCATCGCCTGCGCCAGCGCCGCTTCGCATTCCGCTTTGCGCGAGCGTGGCACAAGAATACGCGTTCCGGCCACGCACGCCTGGCCGCTGTTCATCAGGCCAGCCTGGATTGCCAGCGGAACCACCTGGCTTAAATCGGCGTCTTCCAGCACAATCGTCGGCGATTTACCGCCTAACTCCAGCGTTACGCGCTTAAAGCTCTCAGCGGCGTTGCGCAGAATGGCTTTGCCAGTAGCGGTTGAACCGGTAAAGGATATTTTTGCCACATCCGGATGACGGCTGATAGTCTCCCCCACCGTCTCGCCGCGCCCGGTGACGATGTTAAACACCCCTGGTGGTAATCCGGCTTCGCTCAGGGCTTCGGTGATAATCTGCGTCTGCCATGCGCTCATTTCGCTCGGTTTGATCACTGCCGTACAGCCCGCCGCCAGCGATGCCGCCAGTTTGCCGCAGATAAACCCTGCATCGCTGTTCCACGGCGTGATAAGCCCCGCCACGCCAAGCGGCACCATCTGTACCGTGGCGGCCCCGACCTGTGTCGTGAATTCAAACGCCGTCAGCGCGTCGATGGCCTGGGCTATCACCTCTGCCGGATAACTCGCCATCCACGCCGATCGCGACGCTGGGGCACCGTACTCTTCGATAATCGCCTCCAGTAAATCGTCATGACGCGCCGCGACCGCCGCATGCATCCGTTTGAGGGCAGCAATGCGCGCCTCGCGTGTGGTCCTCGCCCATGCCGAAAACGCAGCCTTGGCCGCGCTGATGGCGCGTTCCGCGTCGAGTTCATCCGCAAGCCGCACCTGCCCGAACACCTGCGCGGTCGCCGGGTTGTAGAGATCAAAACGCTCTGTGCCGTGCGGTGTGACAAATTCACCGTTGATAAAAATCCGATCGATATGATGCATAACACCTCCTGAGGCTGGAAGAGCCCAGTCTGGCACGCCTTTTACGTTTCGATAATCCACGCTATCCTGCAAAGGTTATTGCGATTTTCAGGACAATCTATGCACCGTTCAGGACTGACAGAGCTGGAAGTGGTGATGGCCGTGGTGCGGCGCGGCAGTTTTCGCGGCGCAGCGCAGGAACTTAACATGTCGGCGACAGCAGTGAGCAATGCCATCGTCGGGCTGGAAAGCCGCCTGCAGACGCGGCTGTTTAACCGCACCACCCGCAGCGTTGCGCTGACGGACGCCGGGCAGCGCTATGTGGCGCGTATCGGCCCGGCATTGCAGGCGATCCGCCAGGCCAGCGAAGAGATCCACAGCGAGACGGACGAACCTGCCGGAACGCTGCGCCTGAACGTGCCGAACAATATTGGCACCCTTTTTCTGGACGATCTGCTGATCGACTACATGATCCGCTACCCCAAAATGCGCGTGGAGACCGTCAGTGAAGCGCGCCTGATCGACATTGTCGCCGAGGGGTTTGACGCCGGGATCCGCCTGGAAGAGTCTGTCCCACAGGACATGATCGCCATCCCGCTCACCGCCGATATCCGCCAGTTGGTCACTGCCACACCGGACTATTTTGCCCGCCACGGTATTCCGCAAACGCCGGATGATTTGCGCCACCATCAGGGGATTGGAATGCGCATGTCGCACGGCGGGATTTATCGCTGGGAGCTGGAACGGCGCGGCGAGCGCTATGCCCTGGCCGTCCCGCCGCGTTTTGCGACGTCGGATCTGTTTGCCTCGATACGGGCGGTGAAAGCGGGGCTGGGAGTCGGTTTTTTACCGGAACTTTATATCCAGCAAGAGCTGGCATCGGGGGAACTGGTGAGCGTGTTAAATGACTGGACGCAGCCCTTTGCCGGGCTGCGCCTCTACTATCCCGGCCACCGGCACGTCCCGCCGGGGTTGCGGGCGCTGGTGGCGCTGGTTCGCGAACGCGGGATTATTCCAGGTTAGCTTTGTTCAGGCCGTAAGCCGCATCCATTGCACCCGGCTCCATGCGCGAGGTAATGCCCAGACGGTTCCAGGCGTTGATCGCCACAATGGCGAAGTTAAGCTCTGAAATCTCGGTGTCGGAGAAGTGCTCAGCCACGCTGCAGTACAGTTCGTCGCTGATGCCGTGGACGCTGATTTGGGTCAGCGCTTCGGCAAAAGCCAGCGCCGCTTTTTCACGTGCGCTGAACAGCGGCGACTCGCGCCAGGCCGCCAGATGATACAGGCGCAGCTCGCGCTCACCGGCAATTTTCGCCTCTTTCGAGTGCATATCCAGACAGAACGTGCAGCCGTTCAGCTGGGAGACGCGGATATCGATCAAGTGCTTCAGGGCCGGGTCGATGGTGGTTTTGCCAATCGCCATGCTCAGGTCGGACAGGGCTTTGGCAAGTGCAGGTGTGGCTTTATGGTGGTTAACGCGAGTGCTCATTGTCTTTCCTCTTTTTGTGCGGCATATCAAATGCGATGGGGCAAATCTACGCCGATCATGACATAGTAAAAAGACACAAAAACCAGGAAACGAGGTAGGACATGAAATCGGGCTATCACGATATCTACACCCGCTATCGCGACAACATCACGCGCGGCGTGCTGAAGCCCGGCGACAAAGTGCCTGCCATCCGCGTGCTGGCCGAAGAGCTGAAAGTAGCGCGCAAAACCGTCGAAACGGCTTACGCTATCTTGATCGGAGAGGGCTATCTGGTGAGCGAGGGGGCGCGCGGGACGCGGGTGAATCCCGATTTAACCCTCCCGGCGAAACAACCGGCTCCCGCTGAGCAGGCCACCGGCACGCTGCCGGAATCGCTCATCAGCCAGCGCGAGCGCGCCGGTTTCCTGCGTCCGGGTATTCCGGCACTGGACAGTTTTCCCTACAAAAAGTGGCTGCTGCTGGCAGGCCAGGCGACGCGATCGATGCGCCAGGAAGAGATGCTGAACCCGCCGGTCATGGGCTGGTATCCCCTGCGCCAGGCGATTGCCAGCTACCTGAACATTTCGCGCGGATTGTCCTGCACGGCGGAACAGGTGCTGATCACCAGCGGGTACAGCGGCAGCCTGCGGCTGATCCTCGATACGCTGGCAAGCCGCAGCGATAAAGTGGTGTTCGAAGATCCGGGCTATTTTATGGGACAGCAGCTGTTAAAGCGGATCGTCCCGCGCCTGCACACGGTGCCCGTGGATCGCGCCGGGATGGACACGGAGTATCTTCTGCGCCACCACCGCGACGCCCGTTTTGCCATCGTCACCCCTTCACATCAAAGCCCGCTGGCGGTAACGCTTTCCCTGCCGCGCAAACAGCAGTTGCTCGACTGGGCAACGCATAACGAGGCGTGGATCATCGAGGACGACTACGACGGCGAGTTTCACTACACACGCAAAGTGCTGCCGTCGTTGAAAAGCCTCGATCGTCACGACCGGGTGATCTTTATGGGCACGTTCAGCAAAACCGTGATGCCGTCCTTGCGCATGGGTTATCTGGTAATGCCCGCCAGCACCGTGGAGGCCTTTACCGACTGCGCGGATATTGTTGCCAGCGGCCAGCCGGTGCTGACGCAAAAAATTCTCACCACCTTTCTTAACGATGGCCACTTTTTCCGCCATCTGAAAAAGATGCGCACACTCTACCAGCAGCGTCGCGACTGGATGATCGCCGCACTACAGGAGGTGTATGGCGAGCGATTTTTTACTGAGCAAAACGATGGCGGAATGCATATCGTGGCATTCCTGAGCGCAGGCAGTTGCGACCGCGAGATCGCCCGCTGCTGGCAGGCGCAGCAGCTACAGGTCAATGCGCTTTCAGAGTGGTATCGCGGTTCCGGTAAACGCTATGGGCTGGTGATGGGCTATAACAACGTGCGCAGCTATGACGAGGCGCTGGAACTGCTGCGACGCCCGCTGGCCGAGACCCTGCGCCTGCTGGAGTAGCCAGTATCGGACCCGATAAATTTCGTAGGTGTGCGTGGCAGAACATCTCTTTATACTCTGCGGGCTTATTTCGTCGGGTTCCGACATTTTTCTAAGGACAAGAAAATGAAGTCAATTTTAGGATTTGATTATCTGTTAACGCCGCGCGTGCTGGTCTTTTTCTACTGGATCGCCATGGTGCTGATTCTGATCGGCGGTGTGTATTCCATGTTCACCGAGCATCTGTTTACCGGTTTTATCGGCATGATTTTCAGCCTGATCGGCTGTCGCGTGATGTTCGAGCTGATTATGGTGGCGTTTAAAAATAACGAATACCTGCGCCGCATCGCGGAGAACACCAGCAAAACGACCGCAGAGTAATCTTCAGGCATTTATCTGCTCCCCCGCAGATAAATGCCCTGCCATTCAGATATTGCATGCATCATTTCGCGTTAATCCGACATCCTTCAGCTGTTCGTCGCTCATGCCCTGCAACACACGTCGCGTCTGCTGGCGGCGACGCCATTTGATAAACGCCTGCCAGATAAAAACGAAGCCAATAAAAGGTCTGTTTGGGCGGTTTTCGTTGAATTCCATGATGTTCTCCTCACGCTGTTTGAGGCTCTATCATCGTCGGAAACCGGCTTTACAATACAGATTCAAAAACAACTTTTCTTTAACATACAGATCCGCTAAAAATGAATCTGCATGGCGATTTTCGCCCTTATCTGTACTGGTTTAACCATCTGTATGGTCACATTCGAGGATACAGCATGACGCGCTACCAACATCTGGCCAATCTCCTGGCGCAACGCATTGAACAGGGGCTGTATCGCAGCGGCGAGCGGTTGCCGTCGGTGCGTGCCCTTAGCCAGGAGCATGGCGTCAGCATCAGCACCATTCAGCAGGCCTATCAGATCCTCGAAAATCTTCAGCTGATTACCCCCCAGCCGCGTTCAGGCTATTTTGTCTCGCAGAAAAAAGCCCTGCCGCCCGTTCCGGCGATGACCCGCCCGGTGCAGCGCCCGGTGGACGTCACCCAGTGGGATGAAGTGATGATGCTGCTCGATGCGCGCGGAGATCGCGAGATGGTCTCCTTTGGCGGCGGCTCGCCGGATCTGACCCAGCCGAGCCTGAAACCCCTGTGGCGCGAGATGAGCCGCATCGCGCAGCATAATCCGGCGGAAATGCTGAGCTATGACGTGCTGGAGGGGCGTAAAGAGCTGCGTGAGCAGATCGCGCGCCTGATGCTCGACGGCGGATCGACCGTCGCGGCAGACGAGATCGTCATTACCAACGGCTGCCACGGCGCGCTCTCTCTGGCGCTGCTCTCCGTGTGTAAGCCGGGGGATATTGTGGCGGTAGAGTCGCCGTCGTTTCACGGCACCATGCAGATGCTACGCGGGTTTGATATCAAAGCCATTGAGATCCCAACGGATCCTGAAACCGGGATCAGCATTGAAGCGCTGGAACTGGCGCTGGAGCAGTGGCCGATCAAAGCGGTGATCCTGGTACCAAACTGTAATAACCCGCTCGGCTTTATCATGCCCGAAGCGCGCAAACGGCAGGTTCTGGCGCTGGCCCAGCGACACGATATTGTGATCGTTGAAGATGATATTTACGGTGAGCTGGCGGCGGAATACCCACGCCCGCGCACCATTCACTCTTTCGATATCGACGGGCGCGTGCTGCTGTGCAGTTCGTTTACCAAAACCGTCGCCCCTGGGCTGCGCGTCGGCTGGATTGTGCCAGGTCGCTATTACGACCGGGTGATGCACATGAAATACGCGGCGGGCGGGTTTAACGTTCCCGCCACGCAGATGGCGGTGGCGGCGTTTATCCGCGACGGGCATTACCACCGGCATGTGCGGCGTATGCGTCAGATTTATCAGCAGAATATGGAGCGTTACACCTGCTGGGTGCGGCAATACTTCCCGGCTGAGATTTGCGTGACGCGCCCGCAGGGAAGTTTTTTGCTGTGGGTGGAGTTACCGGAGCAGGTGGATATGGTGTGCGTCAGCAAGCAGCTGTGTGCGCTGAAGATTCAGGCTGCGGCGGGATCGCTGTTTTCCGCATCCGGGAAATATCGCAACTGTCTGCGGATTAACGTCGCGTTGCCGCCCAACGAGAGAAATCGTGAGGCGCTGAAGAAAATGGGCGAGGCGATCTATATCGCCATGGAGGAGTAGTGTTGCCGGGGGGCGGCAACACTCTCCATGCGCCTCACATCAGAACTTCCAGGACACGCTGCCGACGATACTGCGCTCTGCGCCGAAGTAGCAGTAAGAGAGCGAGTTACAGGCCGCCACGTAGCTTTCGTCCGTCAGGTTGTTCACGTTAAGCTGCGCGCTCAACCCCTTCACACCCAGCTTCGACAGATCGTATCCCACCGCCACGTCCACCAGCGTATAGGACGGCAGCGTGTGCGTGTTCTGGCGATCGCTCGTTACACCGTTCACGTAACGCACGCCGGAACCGAGCGTCAGGCCGTCAAACGGACCGGTTTTGACGTCGTAGCTCAGCCAGGTGCTGGCCATATTGCGCGGGGCGTAGACGGCGCGTTTGCCCTCCTCTTCCGGGCTGCTCTTCTTATAACGAATGTCCGTGTAGGTATAGGCCGCCTGCACGCGCAGGCTGTCGGTGAGCTGGCCGATGGCTTCCAGCTCCACGCCTTCCGATTCGATCTCCCCGATAGAGCGGTACGGATCTGTCGGCTCCTCTTTGGTGGCGATGTTTTTCTGATTAATGCGGAACACCGACGCGCTGAACTGGCTGTTCATCCCCTCCGGCTCCACTTTCACGCCTGCTTCCCACTGCTTGCCCTTCATCGGGTCCAGGATCTGGCCGTTCTCATCGGCAAAGCTGGTCGGCGTGAAGGCCGTGGAGTAGCTGATGTACGGCGCAATGCCGTTATCGAACAGGTACAGCAGCGCCGCACGGCTGCTGAAGTTGTTCTTATCCAGATCGCTGCGGCTGCTGTTGAGCTTGTCGATATTGGAGACACTCACCTGGTCGTAACGCCCGCCCAGCGTCAGACGCCAGCGGTCGATGGACATTTGATCCTGCAGGTAGTAGCCCGTCTGGCGCAGCTTGTGCTTCTCTTTGCTGTACATGGTGATGTAATCCGGCTTCGCGCCGTACACCGGGTGGAAGGCATTGATCGGCGGGAAACCACCGTAGTAGCCGGTGGTGTTGTTGCTGCGATCCTGATAATCCAGACCGATTAGCACGCGGTGGTTCACCGCCCAGGTATCGAAGCTGCCGTCCACCTGGTTATCCAGCGTGATCGCGTTCATCTTCTCGTCGGAACCGGAGTAGCCGCGATTCAGATCCGTTTCGTTCAGCCATCCTGCAGCATAGACCTGATTCAGCTCGACTTTAGTATGCAGATAGCGCAGCTTCTGGCGCACCGACCAGCCGCTATCAAACATATGTTCGATGTTGTAGCCGACCATGTTCTCGCGGCGGTCATATTTGTCGTAATCGTCTTCGCCTTCAAAGAAGGTATTGGAAATCTTCTTGCCGTCGTGGGGAACCACGGTGCCTTCGTACGGCAGGCCAGAGTGGCTCCCGCCTTCCGGATCGCGATGCAGATAGGCCATCAGATCGAGACGCGTATTGTCGGTGATACGCCAGGTGAGGCTCGGCATCAGCGCGTAGCGCTCTTCCTTCAGCGGACCAAACTGCGAATCGGCGTAGCGGGTCATCCCGCTCAGACGTGCGGCCACGCGGTCGTTATCGTCCAGCGGACCGGTGACGTCGAACATCGCCCCGCGCTGATCGTTATTCCCGGCGAAGAGTTTGATCTCACCGCCCGGATCAAATGAGGGTTTGCGCGAGGTCAGCGCCACAATACCGCCCGGCGAAGAGCGCCCGTACAGCACGGATGCCGGGCCACGCACCACTTCGATATTTTCCAGGAACCAGGGATCGACGACCAGCGAGCTGTGGGAGTTGGTGTCCCCCATCATTTTCAGGCCATCGAGATAGACGTTATCCAGGCTGCCGTCGGAGAAGCCGCGCATCACGATGTAATCAAAGCGGTTCGACGCACCAATCTGGTTGCTGTAGACGCCAGGCGTATAGCTCACCGCCTGGCGCACGCTGGTCGCGCCCTGCTCTTCGAACTGCTCGCGCGTCACGATCGACACCGACTGCGGGGTTTCGATATCCGGCGTTTCGAGTTTGGTGGCGCCACTCTGCATTTGCGAGGTGACAACGACGGTTTCGGTTTTCGGCGTATCCTGCGCCAGCAAAGGGAACGCAACGCTGCCGGTCACCCATCCCATCAGCAGTGCCAGCCGTGATTTAGCGAACATGAAAGTCTCCAAAGGTATTTCTAATTGTTAATAAGAATTATTACCTTTTTGAGATCGCAAACAGCTATGCGCGACGCCAGGTGACGTATGCGAAATGACAAATCGTATGCGGGAGATTCGCGCGATGGCGAAAAGTGAGTTAGCCGTGTCGGCGCAGATCGCCGGGGGAGATACCGTATCGACGGCGAAACGCAGTGGCGAAATTGGTCGCGTGCTGATAGCCGGACATCCACGCGGCCTGCTGCACGCTGTGCCCTTCCAGCAGATAGCGGCGTGCCAGCTCCAGACGGCAGTCGCGCAGGTAATCAAACACCGTTTTGCCATAGGCGTGGCGGAACTTCGTCCGCAGGCTGCCAGAGCTCATGGCCGCCTGCGTCGCCAGCTGTGCGAGGGTGTACTCCTGTTCCGGCGACTGTTCCAGCATGCGCCGGATGCGTTCCAGGCGGGCATGTTCTCCGCTCGGCGGCAAAGCACTGCGTCCTGTTTGCGGCTGGCACTGATTCAGACCGTGGCCGAGCAACTGATACATCAACCCTTCGAGCAACAGCGTGCGCGCCACGGCGCTCAGCCCTTTCTGCTGCGCATGCTGAATGCCGATCAATACATTTCCAGGCACCGGCCAGACGAACGTTGGCGCATCCAGACGCTGCCATTCCTGGAGCAGCGTTTCCAGTAAGCTCTGGCGATCGGCATTATTCGGATAGACGCCAAAGGAGAGGGTTTTCAGGGTGCAGTCCGCGTCGTGACGGGCGCTCATCGCCTGCTGTTCGCTCAGCTGTGAGCTAAAGGCCATCCCCGGCAGCACCTGATATTCTTGGCCGTTCAGCGTTAGCGTGACGCAACCTTCCAGCACCACCAGCATATAAAGTGGGCTGCTGTGGCGGGAGGTGGTTTCGTAGGGCTGGAGCACGCGCACGTCGGAATGCGTCAGGGAAATACCGGAGGAGAGGGTCATCTCTTCGACATCGCCGTGCAGAACGGGGCTGTCCCAGGCGTTATCTGCCAGATGCGGAAAGCGATAATCAATACCGTAGCGCTCGCCGAAGCCAATAAAATCCTCAACGCAGAACAGGCGTTTGGTTGAGCTATCAGGCTGTGCGGCAAGATTCATGATGGCGTTTGCGTGGGCGGATGACACACGAACATTAACACCGCGGCGGCGCAAAGGCTACGCCAGCCCTCTAATTGACACTGAGGGCTGGAGGAAGATTATAATTCCGAATTCTGATCCTGCCGTGCGGCAGCGTGTGTCAGAAATTGTACCTCCACGCGACGGTTTCGCTCATCTCCAGGCGAGATTCCTCTCAACGGTTGAGAGTCGCCAAACCCCGCAACAATCACGCGGTGAGATTGACGGTCATTGAGATTGGCAATCAGCAGCTTGCGAGCCTCACGCGCCCTTGCCGCTGATAGCGTATAATTGTCGTCATACACGGTACAAAACCGTGCATAATCAACAACCGGATTATTGACCCCGAGATTATCTGTGTGCCCCTCAACAAAAACTTGGGTATTGATTGATCCGCTGACGAACTCCTGAATACGTGGAGCCAGACGCGCAAGCGCATCCTTCGCCTGATCGGTGATACAGGCACTTCCGCGAGCAAAGATTTTATCCCGGAGCGTAATTTTACCGCTGGCCATATCAAATCCCACCAGCGCAGCATCACCCTGCTCAACCATCTCTTGTTGCATACTGTGCATCAATGAATTCAACTTCTGTTGAGCTGCAGCCTGACCGCTGTTTTTTTCCTGCTCGCGCTTTACCTCGGCCACTTTATTCTGCAATACCGACAACACCAGCATCAGCATCACCACAGCCATTACACCGGCCATCAGATCCGAGATAGACACCCATTCGTTTGGTTTATCTTTCATAGACAAAATTAAGCCTCGGCGTGTTCAGATTCAAGGCGTCTTCTGTAGTACTGAGCGTCCGTCACCAGAGTGGTCATATTGCGCTGAATATCTATCATCGCTTTCATCACCATTTTGCGCTCTTCCGACGTTTGCTGTCCTGAAACTTGTTCATCCATCCGCTTGCAGAGCACGGACAGTTCTGTCGTCATGCCCTTCACGGTTTCCGGCAACGTGCCCAGCACATCGAATGCATCATTAAAGCGCTTAATGTAGAATTCCATTTTACGGTTTCCTTCTGAGACAGCCGCCAGCCCGCTAGCAATCTCCTTCGTCACGCGTTCGATATAGGTGGTCATCGAGGTGACTTTTGCATTCAGCGTAATACTCGTTTCGGAGAACTCATCCATCGCCTGACGCTGGATTTTAGCGGCGACTTCAGTTCTCTCCTTCACCGTTGTCATGGTGGAATCAATCTGTGACGACATATTGTTGACCGATAGGCTGATCTGCGACGTTGCAGCCTCTAGTTGATCAGCCATTTTGTTCATGTTCCCACTGAATGCGTCATTCATACTTGTAATAGCATCATTCAGCGAGGTTTCAATCTGGCTCATGGTAGCGCTCAACTGGCTGGTTGAGTCCGCCAGTTTGTCGCTCATCTGCTGCACGTTGCGGGTGAAGTCAGCGTTCATTTCATTCACTACTTGTGACAGCTCACGTTTAATTTCTGTCATCACCACACCCAGATCGGTTCCCAGCGTCGAGACCACTCTTTCGAGGCTGGCCGCAGATCCTGAAACTTTTTGCGAGGCATCACTCATCGTTGTCGCCGCCTGCTGCAAGGCAGCTAAGTTTTCTTCGCTGTTGCGTGTGTAGGTTTCCAGTAAATTACGGGATTGAACGTTGATATCAGCAATATCTTTCAGCGCATTCAGATGGTGTTGATGGCGCTGCGCTTCATGTTCCTCACTGCGTTTAGCCTGTTGGATAAACTCTTCACGTAGAGCTATCGTTTGCTGGGTCATTGCCTCCACCAGACGATCGGTGGCGGCATTTCGCCCAGTTTCATCCTGCTGGCGCTGCTCAATCTTGTCTTTAATTTCTAACGCATATTCTTCATGCAGCGTGTGCTGAAGCTTCGACATGCACCAGTTCAGGCGGCGTTCTTCATAACTATTTTTTGACTCCCATAGTTTGAGCGCAATGAAAGCGATAATCCCCCAGGTAGAGGTTTTAAACTTGGTGCCCAAACCCTGCATCATGTCCATCAGGTCACGCATGGAGGAGTCCATCGCCCCGATGCTGTTACCCGAGTTATGCAAAATGCCGGAGGCTTTATCAAGGGCCAGCCCCAGGCCCAGGAATGTCCCCAACAGACCAAGAATCAGCAGCATACCCGGCATAACGGAGGCCATTTTTTCAGCTTTCGTCGCCACCGACTGGCTGAGCTCAGCGGCGGAACCGATTTCTGCGCAAATCCCCGGCTGTGTCGTATTTAACCCGTTCCGCTCCCAGGTTTGCTGCCAGCAGATTTCATTCGCATTACGTTTAACGCTTAACACGGTATAGGCTACGGCCAGCAGCATAACGGCGAAAAAGCCCAGCTGCAGTATATCCATACCCGGCATCAGAAAATGCCCGATTTCGACTAACAAGTTCATGCCATCACCTCAACCAGCAGACCGGCTTCAGTACGTTTCTGGCAATCTGCACCAAAGATATTGGCAAAATCGTTGATCAGGCCTTGCTCTTCCTGGGAAAGTGAAGCCCACGCGCGATCGTTTTGCGAACAATCGATCAGTAACGTCCCTACCATCGCTCCTTGCTCAAGCAAATATTCTTTTCCTTCCGCAATCAACTGTTGCTCATCTTTTTCCAGCATTTGCAGGAATCCTTCAGCCGCATTGACGTAATTACGACGAGCCAGTAAATCCTCTCCCAACTGCTCCAGCGCGACCGTGTCCCGTGGCAGACTGATGGCAAGATCATTGAGAGCACTGATTTCTGATGGCTCCAGCTCTTCATATTTTTGAGCACGAACCAGGCGGTTATGCAGCAAACGCTCTTTGGAGAGAGTACTGTTTTTCTTTTCCCACTCTTCCTCAAGTATCTGACGGCTTTTCTCCCAGGCCACAATCAGCTCTTCAAAGATGAACGGAATAATCGGTTTGCCAAACAGGCGGTGGGTCATTTCATCCAGACGCATCGTGTCCGCATCGCTAAACTCAGCGTTCTGCTGAATCAATGCGTTGGCGGCATACACCATAAAATGCATATCTCCATCGACATCGCTGACCGTCTGGACGGCTTGCATACGGGTTTCGTAGAACGCGAGTAGCTTTTGCACGGCACGCAGACGCAGGAAATACTCAAAGTCCTTCAGCGTATCGCCCTTTACGGCAATATCCACTTCGGCTTTGGCAATCATGTATTTATTAATCAACGCAATGGCTTCAACCGCCTCTTTTTCACTACCGTGAAGTTCTCCACTCGCCTCCTGCATCGCCTTAGCATGACGGCGAGCCTCTTCCAGAGCCTCTTTATCAAGCTGTTTTTGGTGAGCGTCTTTACACCAGGCAATCACCCATTCAAAAGCCTTTTGGAGTTTTTTGACCAATGGATGTTTATCCGCTTTCTCCAGCCATGCCAGCGCACGATCAAGCCCCACTAATGCTGCTTTAATCCACGGCAGGGTAATCATGCCGCTCAGTACCTGCAGAATTTTACGTCCTGTGGCAATATGCGGTTTGATGCGCTCCCACATCTGGCTCACTTTCCCGACAAACCCTTCTGCTTTTTCCGCCATAAAACCAATCGCTTTGCCGACGACTTCTTTGGTCTTACTGACGACACTCGAAACCACATTAACGACTAACGAGGCGGCAGAAGAAACACAAGAGCTAACACGACTCCAGAAACCCATAATTAAACCCTTAGCTCAAACCGAGCATTTTTTTTGCTGTGTCAATGTGAGGAGGAACGGTTACAACCGTGGCTGAAATCGCGCCGTAGGCATCCCGAATTTGCGACAGCGCGCTTTCAATATGCCCCAGCGTGAGTTTTTGTTCTGATTCCAGAACGGCTTTTGGTAAGGCCAGACGCATGGCATTACGAATATCTCGGCCAGATAGACCTTCAGAAAGTGAAGTGGCTTGATCGAGTAGATTGTCTCGCTCATCGGCAAGAGGGATGGCTCCCACCAACAGTTTGGCCCAAATTCGGTAACGCTCGTCGACACCAGGTAAGGTGAAACCGATGTGGTGCGTAATGCGACTAAGAAAAGCAGTGTCGTAATTTTTGACAAAATTGGTGGCGAAAATAACGATCCCGGTATGCTTTTCCAGCTCAATGAGCAGCGTGGAACGCATGGCGTTAACTTCGTTATCAATCCCCTGAGTAACTGAAGAAAGACGCTTGCCGAGAAGCGTGTCGGCCTCATCGAAAAACAAAACTGCATTTTCATGGCTCGCCTGACGAAAGAGCGCCGCAATATTCTTCGCCGTTTCGCCCATAAATTTGCTTTCCAGATCGGCAATGCTTACGGTCATAATGGTGTGTTGCAAAGATCCAGCCAGCGCCTCAGCAGTGAGTGTTTTACCAGTTCCCGGCGGTCCAAAAAAATTCAGCACAATACCGTTGCCTAGTGGGTCAACCGAAGAAAACCCCCATTCGACATAGATCTTATTGAAATACTCTATTTTGGCTTTGGCTTCATCAAGCTGTGCAATAACCTGCGCCGTAAGCGCTACATCACTTTCCAGCGTAAATCGCGGAGTTACTGCTGACGCAAAAGCCTTTTTATCCTCGACAACGGATTTCTCGAGCCCCTGCGTAAACTGTGGTCGAATACGTCCCAAAGACATGCTTACCTCGCACCAGACGGTCACAAATTTGGATTAAGTTTTTTTGTAATAGTGATTAACGGCAGCGCTGCGCAAAACTCCATTAAATTTCATGAAGTATTAGGTCGACCTACCAATATTGGGTGGCATAAATAAATTAGATCGGATGGCTGACAAATAGTGTCAGGGAATATTCGGCGGGAAAAAGAAAAATAGGCGGCAGCACACTGCCGAAGGAGTGGCGTTATTCATATAGTGATATGCCCACCAGTGAGAGGGCTATACCCTCGCACCAGGCGAGCAACGCTATAAGACAGTCAGGCTTTCAAAGGAACTGCAGTGAATGATTGAAGGTCTTGTAGAAGCATGGCGTTATCTTGAGATTTAAATAAAAGTCGTAAGTCTTCCTGCTTACGGTTAAACGCAAGAGACTGAGGGTCGGAACGCCCGCTGATACTTTCTTTGACCTTGTCATTGCACCATTGACGATAGTGCTCGAGTGTCAACGTATAACGACGTGCATTTTGATGCATCAGATGCTCAGCCAGCCGGAATTTCCCGTAGCGATCGCAAAGTTGGCTTTCGACATAAATAGCTTTAGGCATGATATCAAGCATGATGGTAATAAAATCGAGTACCTGCTCTAAATGCCTGTCACTGAGCTTATCAGCGTATGAAAGTAAATTATCAATAAACGAAAGGACTTCATTTCTTTCACTGCCCATTTGGGCAATCAAATTTGCGGCAACATCGTGCGTTTCCTCAACCAGAGACTTATCCAACAGCATGACTCGAGCCGATTCAACCACTCCAAAATAGCGTGACAGTTTTTCCATATAGAAAATAACGTTCTGGGCATGAACATCTCCAGAAATGACATCGAGACTTTGTTGCAACTTATCAATTTTTTGTGCCAGATACACCGTCTGCATAACCATTGCACCTACAATGACACCCGTTGATAATCCCACAGCAGCCAGTTGCATCGTCTGGGCCATTTGCATCAGTTGCTTTATTTCGCCGATCGATGCCGTATCAAGTACCACCTCTTTCAGAGGTAAATGCTGGGCAATACCTGATTTTCCTGACGTTGAATGCCAGTAAGCTACGCCATCACGTATGACAGCATGTCCCGTTTCGATAGCACTTTTCACTTCTTTGTAGACATTGATCCAGTCTATGGTTAGCAAGGTCTCTTTCAAAAGAAATCTTCTTTTTTGTTCAGCATCTGTTGGCGCATCGCGGCTATTTGAACCACTGCAGGAAGCGTTACGCGAAAGGCTGGACCGCTGATAGCAGGGATGGTCAGCAACGCAGTAATGGCGATACCTATTGGGCCAGCAAACACACCAATCATTCGAGCAAGCCCCGCATTCGCCGCCAAGGTCAGTCCTCTGCCAAGGACAGTTCTGGCAACCGCATTCGCCACAATCATTGCGACCTGATACGACATAAATCCGCCCAGGCGAATAGCTGCAATAATAGAAGTGAGCGCTGCGCTGCTGGCGAGATTGCCGTCAATCTTCAGCTCGCTGCGGATCTTTTTCCGCTCTTCTTCGCTCATCTTTTCCCAGGAATCGCTAAACAATTTCGCCAGTAATGCCTGTTCAATATCCACCACCTCGGCTGAGAAATCTGTTTTGACCGATAACTTCTTACAGACATCAGACAATATCTCTTTGTACGTCACTCCATTACCACGGAAAAGATTAACTAATGTATCGCCACCAAAGTGCTGAAGTTCAGCTCCAATAAGTTGCCAGGCCTGTCTATAATCTTTTCCCACATCCTGGAATGCTTTTTCACCGGTTAATGATTCGGTGTAACGTGTGGAGCCATCTTTATCTGTGGTGAGGTATTTAACGAGGACTTCCAGCATCTCATTATCTGAGTAGCGAAGTAGCTCAAGATCTTTATCTGCTCTAAATTTGCCCATAATCTCTTACCATCGAAATGTTAATGCTAGATCTGATAACGAAATTTGTTTCACGCGAGTTATCAATAGTTGTTAACGGCACCAATGCCGAAAACTGCAATAAATAATATTGTTGGCATTAAGAGGGCGGTCTTTGCTGAAAACAAAGACCGTCAGAGGGGAATATATTTACTCCTCGAAGTACCAGTAACCCTGGTTAATCAGATCCGTCAGTTCCACTATAAACGCCGGGTTTTGCAGCGCGTCGCCGAGTTCGTCCTGGCCAAACTCGGTGTAACGGCACAGCACGTCGGCCGCTTTCGCATCTACCGTTTCGAGCAGTTCGCTGTTGATAAAGAAACTGCCGCCCACGTTCAGCACGCGCAGACCGCTCAGGCGTGAGAGCGTTTCGCCGCCCTGCAAGGCATCCAGCACCTCTTCAGGTTCGTAAGCCGGTTCCGCCGCGGCGATATCCAGCTCGTGACGCGGAGTGCTGACAAAACTGCCGAACCATTTTTTGAAATCTTCCGGCTGGCTGATCATCTCGATCATCATGTTGCGCAGACGATCAAGTTCGTACTGCTCTACGCGGCCAGGGTGTTCGCGACAGGTTAGATCCGGATCGCTGTAGTGCTCGCCGCCCAGATCGTTTTCCAGCGCGTAGTCGGCAAAGCTGCTGATCAGATCACGACCGTTAGGCCCACGGAAGCCCACGGAATAATTCAGCGCCGTTTCGTGGGTAAAACCGTCGTGCGGGAATCCAGGCGGAATGTAGAGGATATCGCCCGGCTCCAGATCTTCGTCGATAATCGGCGTAAAGGGATCGACGTGCAGCAGCGCCGGATGCGGGCAGAACTGACGCATCGGCAGCTTGTCGCCCACGCGCCAGCGGCGGCTGCCCATCCCCTGAATGATAAACACATCGTACTGATCGATATGCGGGCCAACGCCACCGCCAGGCACGGAGTAGGAGATCATCAGATCGTCCAGACGCCAGTCTGGCAGCACGCGGAACGGGCGTACCAGCTCTGCGGACGGCATGTGCCAGTGGTTCACCGCCTGCGCCAGCAGCGACCAGCCGTTTTCACCCAGTCCGTCAAAATGCTCGAAAGGACCGTTGCTCGCCTGCCACTCACCGTTGAAATGGCTGACCAGACGGCTGTCGACTTCTGGCTCCATCGCCAGGCCCGCGAGTTCATCAGGCGTGATCGGATCGACAAAATTCGGGAAGGCATTTTTCAGCACAACGGGTTGTTTTTGCCAGTATTTTTCGAGAAATTCCGGCCAGTTGAGATTCAGTTGATACGCCATGGAAAGCACCAGTGAGAAGGGAAACAGGTCCGATTATGAGAGACGAGCCGTGAGGCTGCTTTGTCGTGGGTCAATTGGCCGCCAAATCCCTCCCCTTCAACCGTTCGCATGACACACCGTGACAGTTTCAGCCTTTAAGGTTATCGCCCGATCCCTGGCGACTTATATCGTTAATGACTATGAGCGCGCTGTTACGAGGCCTGATATGAGCCATTACACTGAACTTCCTGTTTCAGGAACGGTTAGCACCACGATGGGCGTTTTCACACGCAGGGAAAATCCGTCGGTTTTTTCGCCCGTTGCGAATGCGCTACCTGCCGGAAGTCGCGTGATGGTTCAAGGGGCGGTGGTGGGAGATGCGGTGGAAGGCAATGCGCACTGGTATCGGGTGGGCGAGGATACCTTTATCTGGGCCGGAGCTTGTACACGGCTGGAGCCGTATCCGGAATTTCCGGAGGTGATAAGACCCAACTGGACAGCGATTATTTTACATGAACGTTAGCGCCCGAAACCGGGCGCTAACAGGAACACTTAATCCAGTTTCAGTTCATCATACTGGGTGATGATTTTGCCCACGACGCCGTAATCCAGCGCCTCGGCAGGAGACATCCAGAAGTTACGGTCGGTGTCTTTCTTCACTTTTTCCAGCGGCTGGCCGGTCGCATCGGCGATCAGCTTGTTCACGCGGTCCAGCATGCGGATGATTTCACGCGCTTCGATTTCAATATCCGTTGCCTGACCACGCACGCCGCCCAGCGGCTGATGGATCATGAAACGGGTATTCGGCAGCGCATAGCGGTGCTCTTTTTTCGCCGCCAGGAAGATAGTGATCCCGGCGCTCGCCACCCAGCCGGTCCCGATCACGTGCACGTCCGGGCGGATAAACTTGATAAAGTCATGAATGGTATCACCCGCTTCCACATGGCCGCCCTGGCTGTTGATATACAGCTTGATCGGATCGTTGCTCACGCTTTGCAGCAGGATCAGTTGGGTGATCACTTTCTCGGCCAGCGCCTGGTCAATTTCACCGGAGATAATGATCGAGCGAGACTCAAGCAGTTTTTGCTGAAGCGCGCCCGCGCCGTTTTTCCCTTCTGATTTTTCTGTGTTGTCGCGATCTTTCTGTGTGAAGTGCATTGTTATTATCCTCGGCTTTTAGCGCTCAAAGTGAGAGTGTAGCCTGTTTTGCCTGGCAAAGTCGTCAGGCGCACACAATGCGAACATCTTGGGTCGCGAACGCGTTAAGAACGTCCTGGTTCATACTCGCTTCAACCACCAGCACATCGATATCACCGGTTTTGGCGACCACGAAGCGCGCGACGCCGGGGATCTTGTCGGTGGTCAGCGCCACGATGGTCTGATTGCTTTGGGCTATCACCGTTTTCTTGAACTCGCAGTCGGCAAAATCAAAGCCGGTCAGCCCCATTTCTGGGTCCATTGCGCAACCGCCGATAAAAGCCTGATCGAAGATAATCCCCTGGATCTGGCTGGCTGCCGTCGCCCCAACCGCGCCGCCGGAGGCGCGCTGAATCTGCCCGCCGGTCATGATCACCTCACACAGCGGGTGGCGCAGCAGCTCCGCCGCAATTGCCGGCGAATTGGTCACGATTGTCACCTTAAGATCGGCAGGCAACGCTTTCGCCAGAGCCAGATTGGTGGTGCCGGTATCCATAAAAATGCAGCTGCCGGGTTTGATAAAGGTTGCCGCTTTCTGCGCGATCATGTCTTTTTTTGCAGGATTTTTTTGCTCGCGGCTAAGGAAGTTTCCCGCATCCGGCAGCTGAAGCACCGCGCCACCGTAGACCTTTTTGCATAAGCCCTCTTTGCTAAGCTCATGTAAATCACGGCGAATTGTGTGCTCAGACACCTTCATCTGGGTGGCTAACTCCGTGCAGACCACCCGGCCCTTCTCCTGAAGGATCTTGCGGATCAGGTCTTGTCGTTGTTCCGGAAAAGCAGCATAATCGAGCATAAAGAGTCCTGTTAAAATCCAAATCGAGCATCAATGCGCATAATGTTGCATGACGCTCACCCTGTCAATCGATGCAACCTAGAGGGGAGCGTGATGATAAAACGCAGCAAGCCGTCTCACCCGCTTGTGGCTACTCAGCCTTACGACGGATTCTGGTTTCAGCCCGTCAGCCACACTGAACGATCGCAGCAAAAAGTGCAGCGGGAAGAGTTGCCCGCCCGGTTCCAGGAACATCACCCAACAACGCCCAGCAAACAACGAGGCTTAATATGAAAATTGCACATGTCGCCCTCTGGACCCGCAACCTGTCCGCGCAGGTTCACTTCTGGGAAACGGTTTTCGGGGGTCGCAGCAACGAGATTTACATCAGCAAAAATCGCCCCGGCTTTGCGTCGCACTTTATTACGCTCACCGACGGCCCGACGATTGAGCTGATGACGGTCCCGGAGCTGGCCGACGCCCCCGCTTACCCGGAATTTGTCGGCTGGGCGCATATCGCCCTCGACGTCGGCAGCAAAGCGAACGTGGATCGTATGGCGGAACAGGCGCGGCAGAACAGTACCCTGCTCAGCGCACCGCGCATGACAGGCGATGGATTTTACGAAGCGGTGATCGCCGATCCCGACGGGAACAGGATTGAGCTGGTGGGGGAGTAATTTCTGCCCTTCCCAGTAAGCTGAAAACGCGTGGCATTCAGAAATACAGGAGAGGGTTCATCCGCTACACTGATGTCCTCTCCCTTACCGAGGATGACCCTCATGGAACTGACTGCAGTCAGCGCCCTTCACTTCAGCGTGACGGAACTTACTCGCATTCTGGAACGCTGCTTTCAGGACTATTTCGTCCCGTTTTCGCTCACGCCCGAGGCTTTTGCCCTGCGTTTTGCCGCAGAGGGGATGAGCGTGGAAGACTCCTGCATCTGGCTGCAGAACGGTGAGCCGGTGGCAATCGCCATTATCGCCCGACGCGACGACCTCGCCCGTCTCGCGGCGTTTGCTATCGTTCCGCCACTTCGCGGGAAAGGGCTGGCCCGCACGATGCTCGCACCGCTGTTCGCCACGTTGAAAACCAAAGACGTAGCGCGTTTTTATCTGGAAGTGATCGCCGAGAACCACGCCGGGATTGCGCTGTACCGATCGCTGGGGTTTCGCGATTCCCAGGCGCTGTACGACTTTAAAGCCATCGCGACGGAGCTTGCACCGGGCGCAAAACTTCACACTACCACGCTGGATGCGCTCTACCGTGCGCTCTTTTCTGCGCCACAGGAGACCACGCCCTGGCAGCTCGATCCGCTGGCGCTGCGCTCGTTACCCTGCAAGGTGTTAACCACCGGACAGGGCGCATGGGCAGCCATCACGATTCACGGCCCTGCGCCACAGCTGCGCTATCTGTTTGTGGAACCGGCATCGCGGCACAAGGGAGAGGCACTGCGCCTGTTGCAAACACTGAGCGAGCAGTATCCAGCAATCAGCACCCCGGTCGCGGTGCCGGAGCGTTTTGCGCGGCTGTTTTTGGCGGCAGGCTACGCGCAGATGGACATTTCGCAGCGTGAGATGGTTTGCGATCACGCCGGTGAATAAAACTGCATCCCGGCATAGGGCTTTTCCCGACACGCCGCCAGTCGCGCGGCGAGATCGCCCACATGCAGTTCCAGCTTATGCCCGTCTGGATCGAGAAAATAGAACGACGCCCCTTCGCTTTTATTGCTTTTCCAGACGGTGACGCCCGCCTGCTCAAGCCTGTGTGAAAACGAGTCAAAATCTGCCGGTTCGACGCTGAACGCATAGTGGGTATAGTCGCTTTCGTTGGGCGGAACATAGTCGCGGGTCTCGTCAAACGACAGGCACAGCCAAAGATCGCCGCAGGTAAGATACGCGCCGGTGTCCCACTGCGCATGCAGTGATAACCCCAGCAGATCGCGCCAGAACGCCACGCTGGTTTGCAGATTGCTGACGGCCAGCGTGAGGTGGTTGAGTGATTGCAGCATACGATCCCCTGTTGTGTTTCGCTCAGAACATGATACGGTAATTCGATGAACAGAAAACATCTCCCCGCTTTACATCACACCCAGTGGTGGCTGCCTTCTTAAAGGCGGCCCGGAAGTGTTTTCCATCTTTTCAGATAGCCGCCGAAAGGCGGCTATTGCATTTCAGAGACGTCTTTCGGCTTTTAAAACCTTAAGGAGTCTTTCATGAACCCTAAAACGACTATTCTCACCGGCGACCGTCCGACTGGCCCTTTGCATCTCGGCCACTATGTCGGATCGCTACGCCAGCGTGTTGCGTTGCAGCATGACTATCAACAGTTTGTGCTGGTCGCAGACCTGCAGGGCCTGACGGATAACGGCAGTAACCCGCAAAAAATACGCGACAACATCCCCGAAGTGCTGGCCGATTATCTGGCCGCAGGTATCGACCCCGATGTCACCACCCTCTGCCTGCAATCCGCCCTGCCGGCGCTTGCCGAGCTGACGATGCTGTATATGAACATCGTCACCGTGGCGCGCGTGGAGCGTAATCCGACGGTGAAAAATGAGATCGCGCAGAAAGGGTTTGCCCGCTCGCTGCCCGCCGGTTTCCTGGTGTACCCCATCAGCCAGGCGGCAGACATTACCGCGTTTAAAGCCGAAGTGGTGCCCGTCGGCGATGACCAGTTGCCGATGATCGAACAAACCAACGAAATCGTACACAAGATGAATAGCCTGCTGCCCGCCCCGGTGCTGCGCCACTGCAAAGCGATGCTGAGCGACACCAGCCGCCTGCCAGGCGTCGACGGTAACGCCAAAATGTCGAAATCCCTTGGCAACACGCTGCATATTTCGGCCAGCGAAGAGACGATTCACCGCGCCGTCAGCGCCATGTATACGGACCCTAACCATTTGAAAGTGAGCGTTCCGGGCCAGATCGAGGGCAACGTGGTCTTCACCTGGCTGGATGCGTTCCATGCGGATAAAGCCAAAGTCGCGGCAATGAAAGCCCACTATCAGCAAGGCGGGCTGGGCGATAGGATCTGTAAAAACGAACTGGAAGCGTGCCTGCAGGAGCTGATCGCGCCGATGCGCGAGCGGCGGGCGACCTACATCCAGGACAAAAGCCAGCTGATGGAGATACTGAAAAAAGGCAGCGAACGCGCCCATGAAGTCACGCAGGCGACCTTAAAAGAGGTAAAACGGGGGCTGGGCGTACCGGTGTTCTGAAAGCGCGTTGACGCCTGGCGAGCAGGCGTCAACGTCGGTTAGTTGACTGACACCGGGCGATCGAGACGCTCGTCGCCCTGATTCTCCTGCGTCGTCGCATGACGCCGCTCCGCCAGCAGACGGCAAATCTCAGCGTGTTTCTCTTCGGTAAAGGTGAAGCGCGACATGCAGCCCAGGCGGATCAGCGAGCCAATGGCTGGAAGCAGGCAGATGCCGAAGAATAACCCGGTGAGCACGCCGTCGCTCTGGGTTTGCGCCTGCGGCACGTAGCCGATCATCGTCAGGAACACGCCGATTAAGCCCCCACCCACGGCCACCGACATCTTGCCGGTAAAGGTCTGCCCGGAGAAGGTGATCGCCGCGCAGCGTTTATGGGTGTGGTACTCGGCGTATTCGATGGTGTCGGCGATCATCGACGAGGTGAGGATATTGCTCATCATCACGAACAACGTGCTCAGGCCGAGCAGCAAGAACAGCAGCGCCGTGTGCTGATAGCCCGCGAACCACATTACCGCGCGCACGGCGATATCCAGCCCGCAGAGGATCATAAACAGTTTTCGTTTCTGCATTTTGCGCGTCAACATCGGCGCAATCAAACACACCACCGCCGCCACGATCCCCATCACGCCAATCGCCATCTGCAGGCTGCCGTCGCCCAGATTGTAGATAAAGAAGTAGATGTAAATCCCGTTGGCGACGTTGTGGAATACGCAGAAAAAGAACGACAGCAGGATGATAAACAGCGGCTTGTTCTGGCGCAGATTGTGGAAGGTGTCTCGCATCGTCACCTTCTCGGTGCTCGGCGGCACGCGCTCTTTAATCTGCATAAACCCGTTCAACATCAGCGGCAGGCCGAACAGCATCATCACCAGCGCCGCCATAAAATAGCCTTTGTCGTTGCTGTACTGAGCGAAAAACGCCGCCAGTTTCGGGAAGAAGATATTCGCGCAGGCAATACCGGCGTTAACCCCGAGCATGGCCGCCGTGACCGCGCGGGTGCGCTGGCCGGAGTCATTAGTCATCACCGATGACATGGACCAGAACGGGATGTCGGAGATGGCGTACAGCGTCCCCCACAGAATGTATGTCACCCCGGCGTAGAGGATTTTGGTGGTCATGTCCGCTTCGATTTTATAGAACGAGAGCAGCGTGACGCCGGTAATCAGCAGCGGAGCGATAAGTAAAAAATGCCTGAACTTACCGAAACGACTGTTAATGGTGTCCATAAAACTGGCGAACAGCGGATCGTGAACCGCATCCCAGACGCGGGCAATCAGGAAGATCGAGCTTGCCGCCAGCGCCGAGATCCCCAGCACGTCGGTGTAAAAATAGTTAATAAATGAACCCACTAAACCAAAACTAAAACACTGACCTAAACCATAGCCAAAATAGGACCACAACTCGCGAGACGGTATTTTCATTGTCGTTGCCATAGTGCGTACCTTGTTGTCCGGCGGCGTACCGCCGGATCGTTATTGTTATGCCTGCGGCTGCGGGGCGATTTGGCGGAGCTTGCGCATCAGGGCGATTTCGCTGCGCGAGAACGGGATGCCGTTCTCTTCAAAGACGTCGTGGAACCACAGGCGGCAGTAATCGGTGGAGCCGGTCATGATCACCGGCCACGGCAGCCAGGTCTGGGTTTTGCCGCGCACCAGGCCCCACTGATAGGGCGCGACCTTCGCGGTGTACATCAGCGGTAGCTGCTCTTCGATGGTGCTGCCGACGTGACGCGCCAGCCATTCGGTGCAAAACAGGGGGCGGCCAAGTTGCTGTAACTGCTGAATAATTGCCGTCATACGTCCGGTATTGGTGTAAGCGTGATAACTCACGACATCCGACAGGCCCAGCGCGGTTTGATCGAGCGGATGCTGGAAAAACGTCTCCCCTTCCTCTTCCGGTGGTACGCGCCATGCGCAGACCGTCAGGGGTTGCTCAGGATCTTCTTCGCGCGCCCACTGGAACGCCAGTTTCATCAATTCATGCGCGTAGGTTTCCAGTTTTTCGTCATAGAGCACTTCCACGGTGCCCGTTGCAAAAATACCGCGGTTGCCCGGTTCGTTATAGAGATCCCAGAGCAGAACGCGCTTATCATCGCGAAACTGGCGGATAACGTCGCGGATATAGCGCTCAATTTGCGGCCAGCAGTCGCGATCGCACACTTTATCGCGCCCTGGGCTTGCCGCCGCCTGGCTGTTGTGTTTGCCCGGCACCGGGGGCTTTTGCGGGCCAAGATACGGCTCGTCGCCCGAGAACCCGCAGTCGTCCATCAGCGTCAGCATAGTGCTGAACCCGTGGCGGTCAGCCAGCGTCAGAAAGTGCTCAATGCGCGCCAGTAGCCCGTCGCGATCGTGCTCCCAGACGATAAACGGCAGATTTATGCGCAGGGTGTTGTAGCCCGCCTCCGCCGCCCAGCCCAGCTCGCGGTCGATGGTTTCGGCATCGAACGTCTCCTGCTGCCAGATATCGGTCCAGTTCACCGCCGTCGATGGCAGATAGTTAAATCCGCACAGCCACCCTTTTTGCTGATACCACGCCTGCGCCTGTTCCTTGCTCCACTGCTGTTTCATCGTCGCCTCACTTGCTGATAATATTTAGCTAATAAATATTAGTTGCGTTATAAATGAGCAAACAGGCGCATTCAGAAAAGCGACAGCAATCACAAAGTTCAGGCTTGAGCGCGTAAGAAACGTGATCGACCGCGCTTTCGCCTGACCGATGACAAAGCCGTGAGGTATGATGCTGTTTCTGAAGGGGGAGCGGACGGATGAAGCGGAAAAACAAAATCACGATGAACGATATTGCGCGGGCGGCGGGAGTGTCGCAGGCGACGGTATCGCTGGTGCTCAACCAGTCCCGCAACATCAAACTCAGCGACGAGACGCGCCAGCGGGTGATCGGCGTGGCCGCAGAGCTGGGCTACGATCGCCTGCCCGCCATTCACACGCCGCGCAACCAGGAAGAGGTGGCGCTGCTGGTCAGCTCCCTGCAAAGTTACGATCCCTTTATCGACGCCATCAGCCAGGCGCGGGATGCGGCCTGGCGCAACGAGACGCTGCTGACCGTGTACGATTACGGCGACGACGTGGAGCTGGCCCTGAACATCATTCGCCAGCTGGAGAAGCGCAACTGCGTGGGGATTATTCTCGCCTCCCCCGTCACCACGCTGGTGGACATGACCGATTTCCAGGACTGCACGCAGCTCCCGCTGGTGTTGCTGAATCAGCGCGATCCCGGCTCACCGCTGCTGCCATCGTTCATTCCCGACGACTACGCCAACGCCTTCCAGGTGACGCGTCATCTGATTGCCCAGGGGGCAACACGCATTGCGCACATCACCGGCGAGAGCTGGATGGAAGCCACCCGCCAGCGTCAAGCGGGTTACCAGGCCGCCCTCGAACAGGCCGGGCTGGCGTACGACGAGAGCCTGGTTCGCCCGACCAACTGGCAGTTCAGTGAGTCCTACACGGCCACCGAGTCCCTGTTGCAACTCCCTACCCGCCCGGATGCGATCTTCTGCGCCAGCGACTGGCTGGCGATCGGCTGCTATCAGGCGCTGGCGGTGAACGGCGTGATAATCCCGGACGATATGCTGCTGGCGGGCTATGACGATCAGAAGATTTCCGAACAGCTCACCCCGTCGCTAACCAGTATTCAGCTGCCGTACAGCGAGCTGGGACGGCTGGCGGTGGAGTATTTGTGCAATCAGGAAGATGCGGCGACGCATGTGACGCTGGCGGGGCGTTTGCGAGTGAGGAGATCGAGTGAGCGTATTTGAATAAAAACTATATTCAAATACATCTCTAATCTTGCTTATTAGGTTTTATATTCATCTGGGCTTAAATGAATTTATTGATTCAGTAAACCGGTGCTGTTTAACGTGCTACGGATATGCACCAACACGTCCGTATCGTTTTTGATGCTTACCGTGGGTACAGTTTGTCTAAGTATTACTGATGAAGGCTGTAAAAGACTCAAAACTCAATTGAGTGGAGAAGGCGCCGATGGGCGCCTTTAAAATAATAATAAAGTTTTAAGAGCAATCTCTAACTTCCAGTACGTTTTTTTTCTTTAGAAATTATTTTTTCTGCATCACTCATCGCTCTCAGAAGTTCTTCTGAAACAGCACGTATAACATTAATACATACCGAGTTGCCAAATTGCTTATAAATTTGCCCCTGAGACACAGCATCAACGATATATTCGTCTGGGAAACCTTGAAGACGAGCACATTCACGTGGAGTTAGTTTTCTAGGATTTTTTCCAATATCCGATTGATCAATAAGTATTTCGGAACCATCTTTATAATATCGAGCACTTATAGTATTCGTATACTCGCTATCGTGATTGAATAAAGAATAGCCAAAACCATTGCCTTTTTTCTCGTGTTCAAGTTTCCTTTTTTGATGACCAATCCACAGTTTATCTGAGATCGTAAACTTATCTTCAGCTTCTTTGATATTACTCAAATCCTCCAATATAGAACCTACTTTAGTCGGTGTCATCGGTGGCGTTGGCCATTCAAACACTGCATCAAAATCCACACCGCAGAAATAGTCTTTATCAAAACCTACAATGAAAATTCGCTCACGGTTTTGGGGAGCCCCAAAATCCCCAGCTCTAAGTACTTTATAATCAACCCAATAGTTGAGCTTTTCTGAAAGAGCCGTACGTGCATCTTCGCTAATAGGAATATCATCCGGAACAGAGTAGCTACTGTTCCCTCGTAAAATATCCAGTATTGTTTGTAAAGTTCGCCCTTTATCATGCCCTTGTAATTGTTTTACATTTTCAAGCATAAAGGCTTTAGGTCTTTTAGCAGCTAAAATTCTCTGTATTTCGAAAAACATTGTTCCTCGAGTATCATTAAATCCTTTTTTTAAACCTGCTTGCGAAAACGCTTGGCAAGGGAACCCACCTAACAGCACGTCATGATCAGGAATATCTGACGCATTTATTTTTGTTATATCGCCATTTGGCATTTCACCAAAGTTGGTTAAATAAGTTTTCTGTGAGAATTTATCCCATTCAGAAGTGAAGACACAGTGCCCCCCCTGTTGCTGAAAAGGAAGTCGTATGCCACCTATTCCCGCAAATAGATCAATGAAAGTAAACTCGGATTCGCTTAAAGGCTGCTGGCGGAAAGGGGCATTCTCCAAGTACTTAGTCATTTGCTTTTCAACTTCCAAAATGGACTGCCATTTAGTCGTTGATGGTACATGCTCTTCTTCTTCCCATCCACGGATCGTTCGCTCCCCAGTAGAACCAAGCCCCAACAAGTTGGCCAATTCTGTGCGACCAAGGCCTAATCTTTTTCTAACTTCTTTGATATATTGAGACTTACTTACGTTGTTCATTCAGCGATACCTTATCCGGTTTATATCCCGGCAATCCTAGCGCTGTATGTATAAACAGTCAACACGAAATAGCCTAACGGAAGAGGAACTGGCTACATGGAGACAACAATGTCGTTAACTCAAATACAGCTATTGCAACAACTGAACAGTACATGGAATGAAGAATCTGATTTCAAGGTTAACTTTTTGAATACAGGGTCTTTTTTTGAAATATCAAACAGTGCTCAAAAGGCTCATGATGTTTCTTTCCAAAGCATCCTTCAAGCGCTACGGGATATCCTAAGTAATGCTCAGGCAAAGCGTTTTATCAATTGTTCACAAAGATCTCCTGCACCATTTAACAACAACGTACAAGAGGCAAGAGATCTGTTTAGCGGACTTCAAAGTGCGGGCGAAGTCAATTGCAATGAGTGGAAGTACTTTGAAAAGCTGATGCGTGTACTGGGAGAAATGGTGTTTACCCATCCTCGAGCAAAAGTTGCAGCTCAGGAACAGTCCAAACTATTTTTTAATGCAATATCAAGAGTTGTACATATAGCTAATGGAATTAACCCATTCGATTTAGACAATCGAATTCCATTTACTGATACTAATATTACTGAAGCAATTATTTTTTTAGAAATAGCAATTGAAGATTGTACTCTTAGCATCCCTACCACATTCACTTCGGCAACCATTAGTAATAATGATAATATAAAGAGTCAATTAAACACTATCTTCCTAGGTGCTCCAGGCACTGGTAAAAGTTGGGCAATTGAACAACAAACTGTAGGCGCTATTAAAATCCGAACTGTTTTCCACCCTGAAACACAGTATAGTGATTTCGTTGGAAGCTTGAGACCAAAAATGGAAGATTTCGGTTCTGGTCGAACAGTAGGGTACACCTTTCGTCCAGGCCCTTTTACTACTGCATATGTCCAAGCAATAAAAAACCCCTCACAACGTGTTTATTTAGTTATTGAGGAAATAAACCGAGCCCCTGCCGCATCTGTATTTGGTGATCTTTTTCAGCTAATAGAACCAGACGCAACTTATGAAATTGATATTGATCCAGACATGCTTGATTACATAAATGGAAGCATCTCGCCCCAAAGAATCGAAAAACTAGCAATTCCGGCTAACCTTACATTGTTGGCAACGATGAATAGCAGCGATCAAGGAGTAAATACTTTGGATACTGCCTTTAAGCGTCGTTGGGCTATAAAGTATATGCCTATTGATTATGATAATGCCACTTCAGGCCTTCTTTCACTTCCTATTCTAGGCACAAATTTATTAATTGAATGGCGAGACTTTGCTAAAGTTATTAACCAAAAATTGATGGAAATTGATGTTCCTGAAGACCGATTATTAGGACACCGATTTCTTTCTTTAAGCGAAATTGCAGACATCAACTCTTCACGTGACACACTTCGCTATAAACTTTTAGTATATCTTTGGGACGATGTACTTAGACACGGTAGACGTCAGAGTATCTTTGCTTCGGAGGTGAATGGTGTACCATTAACTACTTTTGGACAGCTTGTTTCAGCATACTCAGATGGTTATTCTATTTTCAAAACTGAGGTCGAAGAGTTATTATTAGCGGCAGGACAAATCCAACAGGTAGATAATTAATCGCTATGGATATAAAACTTTATGAGGACAGATGCGCTATTAATTCACTACCAGATCAAATTCTCCAAGCTTTTGAATCTGAAGGGATTATACAAAGCATTCATGATAGACTCGATTTCTGTGGCCTTGTAGTTATCAACGGCACCTCTAACATTTTCCTTCCTAGAAATAGCGTTATTCCCGTAGATTGTAACCCAAAAAAGATCGGTTCGTCTCTTATTCGAGCCATTCATAAATACGTGCAAAACAGATATCGTTCAAATATTGCAGATGGTACATCTGACCGCATATTGGGAGATAGTTTTCTAAGTTTAGCATTTTCTTTACTAAATGATTATGTTGCATATGGACTGTATATTAAGAGATCATCAGACATAAAAAAGAATCAGGGAAAAACATGCTGGAAACGAACAATAAATAAAATACAGAGCTTTCCTTCCGACAGCTCGCAAATATATATTGACACTTTTGGATATAAAAAAAATATATCATTAGATAATGATATAACTAGAATACATGCAAAAGTAATTCGAGATCTAGAGCATATTATAGGATGGATTTATTTTGCAGAAGATCCAAAGATACAGCAAGATTTAGCTGATATTTCACTACCGAACTTTGATGTTAAATATCAGATTCAGTCTTTAAAAAAAGAACTAAACAATCTATATGCCGATCGAGAAATTAGACTCATAAAAAATTTATGCGCATATTTATCTCTGAGTGAGAGTCATTCATCTAATAATATTGTTATTGGTATTAACAAATTTCACTCTATGTGGGAGAAAATGATCGACAGTTGCATGATCTGGAAGTTTGAAATAAATCATTTATTAGCAAAGCCCTCTTACAAAATGAATGGTTCATACCAAGCAGCATCTCAGAAAGGCGGGCGAACAGATACTGTTCTCAAAGCTCCAAGCGAAAATATATTTTCTGTTATTGATGCCAAATATTATGGTGCTGATAACATATCTAATCTTCCAGGATGGCCAGATTTAATAAAACAATTTTTTTATGCTCTCGCCCTGAAAGAGATTTATTCATCTGCTACTATTTACAACTATTTCATATTTCCGGGAGCCTTACAAATTGTAGAATCAGCGCATTTACAAGATCCTGTTTCAGAAAAATTATTGGACGAAATATATATGCCAATAGAATGCATCTACATTGAACCCTTGACGCTTATTAACAACTATATTTCTAACAAAAAGCTTCAAAGCCTCTCCAAGGATTTATTAAAAATATAATTATTGATTATAATGAGTAACGTTAAGAAACTGATTAAAACGTTGCAATAAGAGTCACACAAAAAAAAACTGCCTTTTGGCAGCTTCTCTATCGGTGTAGAGGCACAGCTTCGTGGCGTAGATATGCGTTCCTGGCGTTGGGATGAGCTGCATATTGGTAGCAAGCTTTTGCGTATCACCCAGGACAAGACCAAGGAAGCGGTAGAGGTGGAACTCACGGAGACAGCAAGGGAGGTGCTCAAGGTTCGTTATAACGAGCGCGGGGAAAACGTGTATGTGTTCCAGAATGACAGCAACCGGAGCAAGGGCAAGCCGATTAGCCGTTCTAAAATCCATGCAGAGATTCAGTATGCAGTGAACAAGCTCAAAATGCGGGGCTTGCTTCCACAGGATGCAGTGATCGCCATGCACAGCGCGCGTAAGACCGTAGCGGCTATCGCTCACGCCCACGGCGAAGACCTGGAGGTGATTAGTAAGATCCACCGAACACACCCGCGCCTACCTGGGTATCACTCAGGCCAAAGTAGACGCACTACGAACTAAGTATTCAACGGGCATTAAGGGAGGGGCACGCGCATGAAACGCTTGATTGTGCTGACGCTTGCAATGCTGCCAGCCCTGGCGACTCACGCCGGACAGATAACTATGGTCAACCCTCAGGAGGAACAGACGGAGAACGGAAAAACGCTATGCACGTATCAGAACAGCAACTACTTGTTCACCTACGTTACGAGTGCTCAAAGTTGCCCGTATGCCAAGACATTCGACACTGATTATTCGGAGAAATAACAGACAGGGGTTGCCCCCTGCCTTCATGCGTTCACTAACCATTTTGAAGGAATTTCGAGCCATTCCTGACTTTCTTCATCAAAGTAAAATACATCATCAACCCCATGTTCAATGAGATTAACATTTCGTTGAGTGTTTCTTATTCCGCCATTTTCCATACGTTCTTGAGCAGGAATATGAGTCGGTTCAACATGTAAGTTAACAAGATGGGCTAAGACACTGTTGATCAAATCAACCCCATCAAATTGATACGCTGATTCAGCAGGCTTACCCTTGAAGTTATACCTAATATTTACTGTCTTGTGATCAATCATTCCAAATCTCCTATGCTTCAAATTCGTTACGGCATACTTTACAGTACCAACCAGCACTGTAACTACCGCCTCCAGCAAAGTATTGCAAGTGTATGAATTTTGTATCTTTTTCTTTACATGCAGGGCAGAAGGGTGTTTTATCTCCTTCTTTCCAGTAAAGTCCACTGTCAAACGTAAAAGCGTGCTTATCCTTTAACTGCTCTTCAAGCTGCTTATTTTTCTGTTCAGCGTCGAAAAGTAGCGTTTGTGTTGTTATCGCTTCGATCTTGGCGTTAGCAAGTTCGACCATTAGATTGGCTAACTCAAGTTTGAGCGTAGCCTTGTCCAGTTCATCACTGTTATTTGCCAGCTTCTGAGTAATGCTTACCGCTTTATCAAGAATCCCTATAGCTGCCGCCGTGCTTGCTAATACACCTGCCATAACATCTCCTACGTATGTATCGATTTGAAGAATATGTTACTGCCGATTTAATGTGCGTACCAGTAAGGGGAAGACTTCCACAAAGACGAATACACTTCCGTCGTCACATCACAATCAGAATCCACTTAAACTTCTTAAAGTTATGTTTTACCATTGCAGACGCTTCAGAATAAAACAATCAATCGGGATGATTTCTATGTGTAAAGGTTTGTTGGTGTTGGTAGCTACAACTTTGCTTCTCTCTGGGTGTGCTGTACAGAAACAACTGGTTCCTACTGGTGGTAGCAAGGCCGATGGGACTGTAAAAATGAGCTATTCTTTCGGGATGTTCGAATCCCCTAAAGTGAATGTTCAGCAAGGCGCTCAAGCAGCAGCACAACGTTGCGCTGCATGGGGCTATTCTGGTGCTGAGCCGTTCGGCGGTTATACTTCAGTTTGTTCTCAACCATCCTCAAGTGGATGTATGGAAACAATGGTCACAATGGAATATCAATGTACTGGTGACTTGAAGAAATAACATAAGGGGGCATAGCCCCCTTTTAGTTATACAGTCCACGGATTTGTTTGCATTTTTCTCATTTTGTATTTGATGCCACACACGGTTAAAGTCAGTTTCTCAGTGTCGATCACTCCCTCAACTTCTTTGTAGTCGAATGGGAATTTCACTTTATTGTCGTTGATTTTGTACAAGCCGCCTAGGATGTTAGGGCCATGGTTGACCTGCAAATAATCTCCCTTGACTGTCCAACGTCCTTCTACCTGGTATTCAATAGCACTGCCATGATCAGTGAAGTAAATACTCATGATGATTCCTTACTCTTTGAACTCGATTTCTTGATCATCAAGTTCCCCATTGCGAGAAATCTTGACTGAAAAACGCTTGAAGGTTTTGAAAAAATCCTCAAGCGTCATTTTGACTTTTTCCCTTCTTAACCCATGTTCATCGTCTGAAACAAATGCTTCAACATCAAAGAAACGCTCTGCTGAGTAGAAGGAAATACCTTTCACAATCTCACCTTCTTTCAACACCCCTTTGTCTCTCAGAAAGTCGCTAAAGTCTTCCTGATCAGCACTGTCTGCTGCAACGCTTCCCTTCCAGTCGTCATACTGAACATGAGCCTTAAAGTGTTCTTTTTGCATCTTATTTATCCTTTGCTGTGGGTAATCAAAGGTAGCGTAGCGCAGATTTTGAACAATACAAGCCCTAATGCCCGTTGGTGGTAAGACAACGCGCGGAGCCGTTAGGCGACAACCTCAGGAGTATGCCAGACAGTGAAGTTTATCAGGATGACCATGTACCCGAAGGAGCGAGGCCGAACCGCTGGCAGAGCTTGCATATGGTCTGCAAGTACCATAACCACCATAAACCTGTTTATTCCCTGCAACGTCATCTCGACGTGTGGCATGTGGAAGCATCGGCAAAAAATGCACTTCTCTGTAAGTGTTTGGTATAGGTTTATAGACGGCGGCACGTCTTCCGGCTTCAATGGAAAAGCGATACAAGGTTGAGCCTGGTAACTACTTGCCACTGCGTGCTAACATACGAAAGCCATTAACAAACATAGTGGCTTTTGTACTTGATAGGGAACTGACATTTCTTATATGCAAACGAGGCAGGGTTTTCACACTAACTCATTGCTTTTAAAGGAATTTAGTGACTTGGTGCCGAAGGCCGGACTCGAACCGGCACGTATTTCTACGGTTGATTTTGAATCAACTGCGTCTACCGATTTCGCCACTTCGGCACTGAAGGGGATGCGGAAACGTTGTGGATTATACCTGTCGCGCGCCGCCATGCAAGCGACGACGCGCTAAACCCGCGCTAAGTGCCCAAAAAAACAGCGCCCATCGTCACTCCAGCTCCGAAACCGCCAGCCGAATCACGCCGGCGGCATGGCTTTCAGGCAGTTGCAGCACTTTAGCCCACATCTCCTGCACCATATCGCACGACAACTTCTCTTTGCCCGTCGCCTTGTCTGGCATCTGCAGCAGCTGAATATCCTCGCCGTACTTCGCGGCCAGCTCCTTCATGATCGGGCGCACGTCGGCGATGGCGGTGTCGCGCTCCTGCGCCGTCACGGTGTGGCGGTTTTTGCCGTAGGCGGCGCGCATCATGTCGGCGTCGGCCTGCATGCGGCGCTGCATCATCGGCTTATCCAGCACCCGCATCGGGTTGATGCCGCCCTTCACGTCCGGGTAGAGAAAGCGGAAACAGGCATCGTCGCTCACCTTCTGAATGGCGGCGGTCTGTTCCATATTCGCCTTCATATAATCCACCACGTTCGCGTCCGGCGCGGTCTGCAGGCGCGACATCTGCAGGTGCAGGATCTGCGGTTGAATCACATCGATGATCTGTTGCTCGGAATCACCCTCTTTTTGCATCGCGAGGATCTGTTCACGGATGCGCTGCTGGAATGCGGGTTCTTGCTCCTTCAGCACCTGCCAGGCAGGCATACTGTTGAGCGTGGTGTCGAGTTGCTGTTCGGGGTTTTGTTGCAGGCGTTGTTTATCGTAATAGACCCAGCACGCCACGGCAGCGGCCAGTACGGCAACAATCACAATCGGTTTCCAGGCTCTCTTCATCGTCTCGCATCCTTTTGATCTGTCGGATTACACCGGCACGCCGCTATGAAAACGAAACTCACTGTCCGGTGTCGAGATAAGTGTGGCTTCAATTTCACCAAAAAGCTGTACGCGTGAAGAGATATCGTTGTCGCTCACCTGTTGGGCAAGTGTCAGATAGTCCTGGTAATGGCGTGCTTCCGAGCGCAGCAGCGACAGATAGAACTTCTGCAGGTCGTCGTCGAGGAATGGCGCCAGCGCGGCGAAACGCTCGCAGGAGCGCGCTTCGATGTACGCACCGCAAATCAGCTTGTCGATCAGCGTCAGCGGTTCGTGAGTGCGCACTTCCTTCAGCATCCCTTTGGCGTAGCGGCTGGCGGTGATTTTGACGTACGGAATATTGCGCGCCAGCATCGCCTCGCGCACCTGCCAGAAGTGGTGCAGCTCCTCTTTAATCAGCAGCACCATACTGTCGATCAGCGCCTGCCCCCACGGGTCGTCGGTTTTGGGCATCACGCTTTTACCAATCTGCTTATGCAGGGCGATAAAATCCGGTTCCGGCCCTTCGCGGAAGGTGAAGGCTTCGTAGGGTTTGAGCCAGTCGAGCAGCGCGTCGGCCCCACTTTTGTCGGCGACATATTTACGCACCAGCAGGAGCGCCGTCTGGGCGGCTTTGAGTTCACACACCATGTGGTCGGTGAGCAGGAGCGGCAGGTTTGCCGGGTCGCGGGCTTTATCAATCCATGCTTGCGGGGTCGGGCAGTGGAGGAAGTTAAGAACGGGGGTGAGTATCTGCGGGTAGTCCATGATGAAACCTTACAAAGCGGCAGCCGAAGCTGCCGCAATACACTTTATCCTTCACGCTGCTTCTTCGTTGGCTGCCCTCGTTCCCCCTGGTCACTTACCTGTGTAAGCTCGCCGGGACTCACTCAGTTGCCGCCTCGACGCAGCGTGAATGATGTTGTGTATTTTATTAATTAGTGGCGCACGCCGTCGTCATCTTCGTCGACGAAATCTTCATCGTCTTCGTCATCGCCGTCTTCGCCGTTTGGATCTTCGTAGTAGGTTCCCCAGCCGTCGTACTCCACTTCAAACTTCTCGGCCAGATCCATCAACTGCTCAACCTGCGCATCGATCAGCTCTGCTTTCAGCGCCCCTTCGCTCAGGATGTCGCAGCAGATGACGGTTTCGCCCTCTTCCACTTCCAGCTCTTCCGGCTCGGTCACTTCGTAACCCATTTTGAACGCTTCTACCGCCAGTTTCTCCAGCGATTCAAAGTCATCTGCAGAGAAATGGTGCTCGATGGTGTACAGCGCGTCCGGATCGCTGCCGTCTTCCAGCAGCTCTTCAATGATCAGGCGCGTCTCTTCGCGTTGCTCTTCCAGCAGTTCTGGGTTTGCCATGGCTCGTTCCTCTTTAAGTTCGGCAGATACCTCTATTTTCACACACGGACGTGTTTGCCTCCACCTAATGTAAGAAAGAATTGTGAAACAGGGTTGCAAATGAATATTCATACATATAAAGTGAATTTTAATTCAATAAGTGGCCTTTGCCATGTGAGGATAACATGTCTGAACTGTATAAAAAGCACTTCCTGAAATTGCTCGATTTTACCCCTGCACAGCTCAACTCTTTGCTGACGCTCGCGGCAAAGCTTAAAGCGGATAAAAAAAATAACACTGAAGTTCAGTCGCTTACTGGCAAAAATATCGCGCTCATCTTCGAAAAAGACTCAACCCGTACACGATGCTCTTTCGAAGTTGCCGCATTTGACCAGGGCGCGCGCGTCACTTATCTCGGCCCGAGCGGCAGCCAGATTGGGCATAAAGAGTCAATTAAGGATACGGCCCGCGTACTCGGGCGGATGTACGACGGAATTCAGTATCGCGGCCACGGCCAGGAGGTGGTCGAAACCCTGGCGGAATATGCCGGTGTGCCGGTATGGAATGGGCTAACCAACGAGTTCCACCCTACCCAGCTGCTGGCGGATTTGCTGACCATGCAGGAGCACCTGCCGGGCAAAGCGTTCAACCAGATGACGCTGGTGTATGCGGGCGATGCGCGCAACAACATGGGCAATTCGATGCTGGAAGCGGCGGCGCTGGTCGGGCTGGATCTGCGTCTGGTCGCGCCTAAAGCCTGCTGGCCGGATGAGAGCCTGGTGGCGGAGTGCAGCGCGCTGGCGGTGCAGAATGGCGGCAAAATCACCCTGACGGAAGATGTGATCGCCGGAGTGAAAGGCGCGGACTTCATCTATACGGACGTCTGGGTGTCGATGGGCGAGCCAAAAGAGAAATGGGCGGAGCGTATCGCGCTGCTGCGTAACTATCAGGTGAATTGCGAAATGATGGCCCTGACGGGCAATCCGAACGTCAAGTTCCTGCACTGTCTGCCGGCGTTCCATGACGATCAAACGACCCTCGGCAAGCAGATGGCGAAAGAGTTCGATCTGCACGGCGGAATGGAAGTGACCGATAAAGTGTTTGAGTCGGCGGCGAGCATCGTCTTTGACCAGGCGGAAAACCGGATGCATACCATTAAAGCCGTCATGGTGGCGACACTTGCGGAGTAAGCCTTCACTCTCGCTTTCTCCACACGGCAGAAAGAATCAACCGCAAAAACGGCGACCTGGGGTTGCCGTTTTGCTTTTACCGCCATTCGATTGATTTTTCAGCGAAAAAAAGGTACTTTTTCACCTGAACTCCAGCGTGGACGGTCCTTAATTATGCCTATTATTCAGTCTGTTGAACGTGCCTTGCAGATCCTCGACCTGTTTAATGAACAGGCGACGGAGCTGAAGATCACTGACATCAGTAAACAGATGGGTTTGAGCAAAAGCACGCTTCACTCGCTGCTCAAAACGCTCCAGCTGCACGGCTATATCGATCAGAATCCGGAAAATGGCAAATATCGTCTCGGCATGAAACTGGTGGAGCGCGGCCATTTTGTGGTGAGCTCGATGGATATTCGCCAGAAGGCGAAGGGCTGGCTGACGGATCTGTCGCAGCGCACCGGGCAGACCACCCATCTGGGCATTCTCGACGGGCGCGAAGGTGTCTATATCGAGAAGATCGAAGGCAAGCTGGCAGCCATTGCCTATTCACGCATTGGTCGTCGTCTTCCCGTCCATGCGACTGCCATCGGGAAAGTGTTGATCGCCTGGCTCAACGATACCGACCTCAACGCCCTGCTCGACGGCTATCAATACACCTCTTTCACCCCGGCGACGATAACCTCGCGCGAGGCGCTGCTGGCGGCGCTGGCGCAAACCCGCGCTCAGGGTTACGCCCTCGATAGCGAAGAGAACGAACAGGGTGTGCGCTGCGTTTCGGTGCCGGTGTGGAATCATGAATCCCGCGTGATTGCGGCGCTGAGTCTCTCAACCTTAACCTCGCGGGTCGATGATGACGCGTTTGCCCGCTTCCGGGGAATGCTGGAAGAGGCCGGGCTGCAGCTCTCAAAAGCGCTGGGCTACCCGGCCTGAAGCGTCACGCTGTGGCAGGCGTATAGCTGAAGTAATCAAAATCGGCATAACAGCCATCGCCGCTGATGTCTTCACAGTGCAGTCCGACAAACGCCCCCGTAAAGAACCCACGGCCGCCGATGTAATCATCCGACAGTTTCCACGCGTCATAGGTGACGGGCACGGTCTGCCACTGCTCGCCGTCAAACGAATAGCTGTAGCGATAAACTAAATGCTCGACGTCAACACGCAGCCACACGCCCAGCGCGTCGTCCGGCACGGGGATCGGCTGCTCGTGCAGCGGCCACGACGGCACGTTCTGATCGAGCTGAATCACCTTGAGCGTCCTGCCCTTCCCATCCTCGTAGTCGACAAAGCAGTAGCTCCAGTTTTTGCTGTTGTAGTAGCAGGTTAACCCGGCACTTTGCTGGAAATGGCGTGGGGCAAACTCCATGCGCGTCTCGGCGCGAAACGCGAAATGCTGCCAGCGCCGCGCCACGGTGGACTGGGTAAAGGTCGAGTTGAGGGAGTCGTTGCCATACAGCCGCAGGAATCCCCGGCGTGCCGTCAGCGATCCGAGAGAATCGTCGAACGGAATGCGCAAGGTTTGCAGCTCCGGGTTAAGCGTTGATGTATCAAAATCATCGCGCCAGTTCGCCGTCGACACGCTTTGACTCTCCACCATCTGCGGCCCCGGTACGTGGACCTGCGCGTGTTTCCCGCCCTCGACATAGGGCCAGCCGTCACGCCAGGTGATGCGTGCGATCCCGGTTTCACGCCCTAACGAACAGTACCCGCGTCCGCCAGAGGCCAGCAGCGGCACGCCCGGCAAACGCTGCGGTCGGCTGGTCAGATACGCCATATACCACTCGCCGGTGTGCGTCTCCAGCAGCGATCCGTGCCCGCTCTTTTGCAGCGGATTTTCCGGCAGATGCCAGCTGGTCATCATCGTCACCTCGGGGTGCAGCTCGTAAGGGCCATCGATGTTTTTGGATCTCAGCACGACCACGGCATGTTCGTAGCTGGTGCCCCCCTCCGCGACCATCAGATAGTACCAGCCCTCCTTGCGATAGAGATGCGCCCCTTCCGTGTAGCACAGCGGTGTGCCGGTAAACAGCGTTTTGCGCTCCGGCGAAAGCCGCTGCGTCTGCGGGAAATACTCCTGCATCACGATGGTGTTATGCGGATTGCTGTGGTGGCGAGGCCCCCACGGTCGGTAAATGTAATATTTGCGGCCATCGTCATCGTGGAACAGCGACGGATCAAAGCCACCGTTGCCCATCGGAATCGGCTCGCTCCACGGCCCTTCGATGGACGGCGCGGTGACGAGGAAATTTTTGCCATTTTTCCAAGGGGAATCGACGATTTTCACGTCCGTGTACAGCAGCCAGAACTGCCCGTCGGCGTAGCTCAGACACGGCGCCCAGATGCCGCCAGAATCAGGATTGCCTTTCATATCCAGCATCGACACACGATCCAGCGGCGTGCTCACCAGCGACCAGTTTTTCAAATCGCGCGAGTGATAAATCCGCACGCCGGGGAACCACTCAAAGGTCGAGGTGGCAATGTAATAATCCTCACCCTGCCGGCACAGGGACGGGTCCGGGTTGAATCCGCTCAGAATCGGGTTAGTGATAGTGTACATAGCGTCTCCTTCTTAATGGGATGCCGCCGTCGCCGCAGCGGGAAGATCCTCGCCCTGCGCCGCACGGTGTTTAAGCAGTTGCTGGCTGATGGCCTCGACGCGGTCATCGCTGAGTTTGTAGAGCGAGAGCATGATGAACATGCCGACGTAGAGCACCACCGGAACCACGCAGAACAGGATTTTGATGGTGGTCAGCACTTCGATGGGCTGCACGCTGCTGCTGGCGGAGTAATTGACATAGGCGAGGATCCAGCCGACCACCGCGCCGCCAATCGCCAGGCCGATTTTCAGGCTGAACAGATAGGTAGAGAACACCAGCCCGTCCAGACGGCGGCCGCTGCGACTCTCTTCATAATCGACAACATCGGAGGCCATCAGCCATTGCAGCGGCGTGGTGGTGTTAAAGACAAACAGGAACAGGATATTGAGGGCGAAAATCAGGCCGATATACGCCACCGGCGTGATGAAAATCAGCAGGCTGATCAGCGAGTACGCCACGATAATCCACTTGAACGATTTCACGCGGTCGAAGCGGCCTAACACCCGGGATGAACAGAGCGAGCCAAACATGGTGGCGATGCTGCCGTAGAGTAAGAACTGCGTGGCCATCTCCGGATGGTCCATCACGTATTTCACGAAATAGAGCGTGGCCCCACCGCGCACTACGTTTGAGCAGGTCGCCATCATTTTGAACGCGCACATAATCCGCCACTGGCTGTTGCCCCACAGCAGCTTCAAATCTTTTGATACCGACGAACCCGGCTGCACCTCAAAGGTATAACGCTCTTTGGTGGTAAAGAAGCAGACATACAGCAGCACCACACCGCTCAGGCCGAGCACGCACATCGCGCCAAAGTAGCCCAGCTGTTCGTTGCCTTTACCGATGATCCCCACCAGCGGCAGCGCAATCCCACTGATCGCCAGCGATCCCGCGGCGGCGAGGAAAAAACGCCACGACTGGAGCGCATGACGCTCTTTCGGATCGGCGGTGATCACTCCGGGCATGGCGCAGTAAGGGACGTTCACGAAGGTATAGACCAGCGTCAGCAGAATGTAGGTCACGCAGGCGTAGATGATTTTGCCGTTGGCGGAAAAGTCCGGCGTGTAGAAAGTCAGCATGCAGACGACGCCAAACGGGATCGCGCCCCAGAGCAGGAACGGGCGGAACTGGCCGTGGCGCGTGCGGGTGCGATCCACCAGCAGCCCCATCAGCGGATCGGTGACGGCGTCGAGTATGCGCGACACTAAAAACAGCGTCCCCATAATGCCCGCCGATAAACCAAACACATCCGTATAAAAATAGGCCAGCAAAAACATCGTGGCCTGCCAGACAAAACCACAGGCGGTATCACCCAGCCCGTAGCCAATTTTATCTTTCATGGTTAATTGCATGATTACCCCCAACGCAGAAAGTGAAAAAGTGCAAACGTCAGGGACCTGTTCCAGGCAAAAGCAATACCTGGTGCATCGTCAGGAATACACCCTTTTTTCGTGTGCTGATCGGACTATTTCGTGTTAATTGAGTGTAAGTAAATGATCGATTAACCAGCAATGGTCATATCTTATTTATGAATTATGATATTTTACTTTTGTGATAATCGTCGTTATATACCCACAAATTAAAAAATAGTTTTAGCTTTTATTTTTAATACGTTATGAAAACAGCAATTTATTAGATATCGCTATATTACAGGCGCAATAAAACCGCCCGCAAATAATCATCACAGGCAGTTAAATTTATTTTATGCTTTATATTCCGAGTGCTTTTTTACCGGCGTTAATCACCTCGATAATTTTATCGGTATCATAAATACAGCCTTTCCAGGTCCCGCCGCTCACCGACTGCAACGCCGCCCAAAGTCGCGTATCGTCCGGCAAGAAATCGTGGGCATGTAACTCCGGGTGCGGCGCCCGACGCGCCAGCTCCGCAGCGCCCTCTTCCGGCGTAAGCGGATGCTGCGCCGTGCCGATGAAATTCACCCGGCCAGTTAACGAAAGCCTGTCCACCTCGATCTCGATGATGTCGTTATCGCGCAGCTTGCCAATCGGCCCACCGGCCAGTGCTTCGGGTGCTACGTGGCCAAAACAGGCGCCGGTCGATACGCCGGAGAAACGGGCGTCGGTGATCAGGGATACGGTCTTGCCCCAGGAGACGTGTTTTAGCGCCGAGGTTAACTGGTAAGTCTCTTCCATTCCGGTACCGGACGGGCCTCCGCCGATAACGACCATGATATCGCCGCGCACGATCTCCCCGCTTTTGATGGCTTTGATTGCCCTCGCTTCGGAGACAAATACCCGCGCCCGGCCAGTATGACGATACACACCGTCCTCACCCACCACCGACGGATCGATCGCCGTGGCTTTTATCACCGATCCTTCCGGCGCGATATTCCCCACCGGAAAGGCCACGGTGGAGGTCAGCCCGCGGGCTTTGGCCCGTTCCGGCGGCAGGATCACATCATCAGGATCAACACCGTCCTGCTCACGCAAACACTGACGGAAACGTTCGCGACGCTCGGAGGCTTGCCACCAGTCGAGGTTTTCACCGACCGTCTGGCCCGTCACCGTCATGGCATCCAGATGCAGCAGGCCGAGATCGCGCAGATGGAGCATCACTTCCGGCACGCCGCCCGCGAGGAACGCGCGCACGGTCGGGTGATAATCCGGTCCGTTCGGCAGCACGCTCACCAGGCGCGGCACGCTGCGGTTGATCCGCGTCCAGTGATCGACATCCGGGATCGTGCAACCCGCCGCATGGGCGATCGCAGGAATATGCAGCAGCAGATTGGTCGATCCCCCAAACGCGGCGTGGATCACCATCGCGTTTTCAATGGCTTTGTCCGTCAGGATATCGCGCGTAGTGATCCCGCGGTCGTCGAGCTGCGCCACAGCGCGGGCCGACTGTCGCGAAATTTCCAGCCACACATCCTGCCCGGATGGAGCCAGCGCTGAGTGTGGTAGCGCCAGCCCGAGCGCTTCGGCCACTACCTGTGATGTTCCGGCGGTGCCTAAAAACTGGCAGCCACCGCCCGGTGAAGCACAGGCGCGGCAGCCCAGTTCAGCGGCTTCCTGCAATGAGAGTTCATGGTTAGCGTAGCGCGCGCCGATGGTCTGCACCTTTCCGGCATCTTCGCCGAACGTTGGCGGCAACGTCGCGCCACCCGGCACCAGAATGGTCGGCAGATGGTGCATGGAGGCGAGTGCAATCATAGTCGCGGGCAGGCCTTTGTCACAGGTGGCGACGCCAATCACCGCCCTGCGCGTGGGGAGCGAACGAATAAGACGGCGGAAAACGATGGCGGCGTCGTTGCGGTACGGCAGAGAATCGAACATCCCGTGCGTCCCTTGCGAGCGCCCGTCGCAGGGATCGCTGACAAAGGCCGCAAACGGAATTCCCCCGTTGCGGGTGATCTCTTTTGCCGCCGCCTGCATTTGCAGGCCGATTTCCCAGTGGCCGGTGTGATACCCAAGCGCCACCGGGCGGCCATCTCCCGCGCGAATCCCGCCCTGAGTGCCGATAATCAGCACCTCTTTACCCGTGAGTTTATTGGCGTCCCAGCCCATGCCCGCGTTCTGCGTCATACCAAACAGGTTGCCACTCGGCGACTCCATCAGCATTTGCGGCGTCAGCGGCAGCGCGCCCTGCGGCCCGGCCGCATGGGTGATAACGGAATAAAATGCATCATCCTGCGGGGTAAAAATCGTCTCTATCGCCATCTTATCCTTCCGGTTCAGCAGAGTTTCAGCTGTTGCAACAGCGATTTCAGCTGCGCCTTGCGTGACTCATCCAGCGGGCTGGCTGGCGGCAGCACATAGGTCGAAACCGGCCGCCCGCACAGAGAAATCGCCTCTTTGATCACATTCACAAACGGCGTATCGAGCTGATACATCTGCGGGATTTGCAGCATCGTCTGGTGATACTGCGCGGCCTGGGCCAGATCGCCGTCGCGGAACGCCTGCAGCAGTTTGACCGAGACCTGCGGCGCAAAGTTGCCGCTGGCCGAAATGGCCCCGTCGCCGCCCAGCAGCAGCGTATTGAACAGGTGATCGTCATACCCGCAGAGCACAGTGAAGTGCGGATGCGCCCCTTTCACGGTCTGGATCATGCTGCGCAAATGGGCCACAGAGTCGATGGTGTCTTTGATGCCGACAATATTGGCGCACGTATCGGCCAGCGTTTTCACCAGCGCGGGCGTTAAGTCCTGGCCGGTCAGCGCCGGGAAGTTATAGAGGATCACCGGGAGCGTCACGCTGGCAGCCACCTGCTGGTAATAGCGGATCAGATTCTGCTCGGACACTTTCCAGTAATAAGGGTTAATCACCACAATGCCATCGGCACCCGCACGCTGGGCATGCTGGCTGAGTTCAATGGTTTCCCGGGCATTGGTTCCACCGGTGCCAATCAGCACCGGCACCCGGCGATTAACATGCTCAATTGCAAATTCGGCAATCGCTTTACGCTCGTCGGCATTGAGCTGAGAAAACTCACCCCCGCTGCCTAAAAAGAACAGTCCGTCGACGCCCGCATGAATCATGTCGTCGATGAGCGCGGCGGTGCCGGATTTATCGAGCTGGCCTTCGGCGGTGAAAAGGGTGGAGACAGGTGGAATAATCCCCGAGAACTGCACGGTCTGCTGCATGTGATCTCCCTGTTGATACAGTTTGTTCTACATTATAGAACAGCGTTCATTTATTTGACTCTCATACTAAGCCGCGACGCGCAAAGAGGTAAACCGGGAAAAATCAGTAAGGGGCGATTTTTTAGACTGGATCACGAAATGATGAAACGAGGGATAAAAGTTGTAGCCCGGTGAGCGAGGCGCCACCGGGCGAGGGAAATTATGCCACCAGCATCTTCACGACGACTTTACGCACATGCGCCGGGCTGCCCACCGCACACAGCGGTTTATGCACTTCGCCCGGGTAAAACACCACAAAATCCCCTTCGCTTAACACCACGGTTTTTTCCTGATCGCCTTCCGGCAGGAACGCGATGTCTTTATCCGCCAGCCAGTCGGTGTCCGGCGTGCCGTGGGGTAGCGTGCTGAACGTCATCCCTTCCTGGCCTTTCATGATGATTTGAATGTCCAGATAACGGGCATGATACTCCGCGCGGCGCTCGGCGAACGGCTGTGTCATGTCTTCTGAGACCAGATAAAACAGGTTGTTGCCGTCGATATCGTGCTTGCCGAGCGAGGTAGCGTCGGTGACGTGCGCTTTGACGTGTTCGATAGCCTGGCGCAGCTCTTCCGGCAGCCAGGACTGGAGGTGATGAATGTTGCCAACGATCATGAGTAAACCCTCAATATAAAACAATGTTTCATTTTCAACTTTTATACGAGAATTCTCTCTGCCATACCACCCCTTTTTTCACCCTCTTTGCGCCAGCGCATGTTTATCGGGAAATGTGTTATCCACCTGTTAAACCCTGCCAGGCAACTATGCACCGATTATGCATAACCACGGTCAGAGGCTTTGCGTAGATTCTTATAAGCCACTGATTTCGCGGTGCTAAGTAAAAAACGCCTTGTCGGGTCACAGTTTATCAATCCGTTTAATTTCAAATAATTTGGATAGTTATTTATTAATTTACCTTAGGACAAAAATAGTTAACGGAGATGAGTGCATATTCATTCTTAGTGAAAATTTTTATCCTTTTAAATCATACCGTTAGTTATTTATGTCTGATTATTTCATTATACATAACAATAACAATCTCAAATAACCCCAGCCAATTATGCTTAATGATTCATTCCCGAATATAACCTAATTAAGCATAATCTGACGCGAATCATGCAATAGAAAACAAAGCCGACAATATCCGATCTCACGTGAGCCACATCACAAAATACAATTCTTAACTGCCTACTATGGGCCTTGAAATCAATTGAGCTTAAAGGGCTATGGATTAATAACGATTCATAGCACAGCCCTTTTTATTCTGAAAAAACAGTTAAAGGAATAATTATGGAAAAGCATTACGTCGGTTCTGAAATTGGTCAATTGCGTAGCGTTATGCTGCATCGCCCGAATTTAAGTCTGAAACGCTTAACGCCGTCGAATTGTCAGGAGCTGTTGTTCGATGACGTTCTGTCCGTCGAGCGGGCGGGTGAAGAGCACGATATCTTCGCAAACACCTTACGCGAGCAGGGAGTGGAAGTCCTGCTGCTAACCGATTTACTCACCCAAACGCTTGATAATAAAGACGCAAAAGCCTGGCTGCTGGACACCCAAATCTCTGACTATCGCCTCGGCCCCACCTTCGCCAACGATGTGCGCGGCTGGCTGGCGGATATGTCCCATCGCGAACTGGCCCGCCGTCTGAGCGGGGGGTTGACCTACGGCGAAATCCCGGCCTCGATTAAAAATATGGTGGTCGATACCCATACGGCCAATGATTTTATTATGAAGCCGCTGCCCAACCATTTATTTACACGCGACACCTCATGCTGGATTTATAACGGTGTTTCAATTAACCCGATGGCAAAACCGGCCCGTCAGCGTGAAACCAATAATCTGCGCGCAATATATCGCTGGCACCCGGCGTTTGCCGATGGTGACTTTATTAAATACTTTGGCGATGAGAATATTAATTACGATCACGCCACATTAGAGGGCGGCGACGTATTAGTGATTGGTCGCGGCGCCGTATTAATTGGCATGTCTGAACGCACCACTCCGCAGGGCGTCGAATTCCTGGCCCAAAGCCTGTTTAAACACCGCCAGGCCGAACGCGTGATTGCCGTCGAACTGCCGAAACACCGCTCCTGTATGCACCTCGACACGGTCATGACCCACATCGACGTCGATACCTTCTCCGTCTACCCGGAAGTGGTGCGCAAAGACGCCCAGTGCTGGACGCTCACCCCGGACGGTCGCGGCGGCCTGCTGCGCACCCAGGAAACTGACCTGCTCCACGCCCTCGAAAAAGCCCTCGGCGTTAACCAGATACGACTGATCACCACCGGCGGCGACGCTTTCGAAGCCGAACGCGAGCAGTGGAACGACGCCAACAACGTGCTGACCATTCGCCCCGGCGTGGTAATTGGCTACGAGCGCAACATCTGGACCAACGAGAAATACGACAAAGCCGGGATCACCGTGCTGCCGATTCCGGGCGACGAACTCGGACGTGGTCGCGGCGGTGCGCGCTGCATGAGCTGCCCGCTGGAACGCGACGGAATTTAAAGGAGCCATCATGGAAAGAAAACCCACTCTGGTCGTGGCGCTGGGCGGTAACGCGCTGCTCAAACGCGGCGAACCGCTGGAAGCGGACATTCAGCGCCAGAACATCGAACTGGCGGCCCGCACTATCGCCGGACTCACCGCCCAGTGGCGCGTGGTGCTGGTCCACGGCAACGGGCCGCAAGTCGGGCTGCTGGCGCTGCAAAACAGCGCCTACGACAAGGTCACGCCCTATCCGCTCGACATTCTCGGGGCTGAAAGCCAGGGAATGATCGGCTACATGCTCCAGCAAGCGCTGAAAAACAACCTGCCGCAGCGCGAGGTGAGCGTCCTGCTGACGCAGGTCGAAGTCGATGGCAACGACCCGGCGTTTCGCAACCCGACCAAATACATCGGTCCGGTGTACAGCGAAGAGCAGGCCAACACCCTGCGGGCAGAAAAAGGCTGGGTGTTTAAAGCCGACGGCAGCTACTTCCGCCGCGTGGTGCCGTCGCCACAGCCGAAACGCATCGTTGAGAGCGACGCCATTACTGCCCTGATAGCGCGCGATCATCTGGTGATTTGCAACGGCGGCGGCGGCGTCCCGGTGGTGGAGAACGCCAACGGCTACCGCGGTATTGAAGCGGTCATCGACAAAGATCTCTCCGCCGCCCTGCTGGCCCGCCAGATAGAGGCCGACGCGCTGTTGATCCTCACGGACGCCGACGCGGTGTACCTCGACTGGGGCAAACCGACCCAACGCCCGCTTGCGCAGGTCTCTCCGGAGGTGCTCAAAACCATGAAGTTCGATGCCGGTTCGATGGGGCCGAAAGTTGCCGCTTGCCGTGAATTTGTCGAGGCCTGCAACGGTATCGCCGGGATCGGCGCGCTGGCCGACGGTGCCGCGATTCTGGCAGGCGACAAGGGGACGTTGATTCGCAATTGATTCCTATTTTTCCCTTCACCCTGCCCCTGGCATTTCCCCTCTCCCGTTAAGAGAGGGGCGGGTGAAGGGCACCAGACAGCTCAACATTTAACAAGGATCGCCACATGACCATTAACCTGAAAAACCGCAACTTCCTCAAACTGCTGGACTACACCCCGGCAGAAATCCAGTACCTGATCGATCTGGCCATCGACCTGAAAGCCGCCAAAAAAGCCGGGCGCGAAAAGCAGACCTTAGTCGGCAAAAACATCGCCCTGATCTTCGAAAAAACCTCCACCCGCACGCGCTGCGCCTTTGAAGTGGGCGCCTTTGACCAGGGCGCGCAGGTCACCTACCTCGGCCCAAGCGGATCGCAGATTGGCCACAAAGAGTCGATGAAAGACACCGCCCGCGTGCTGGGCCGCATGTATGACGGCATCGAGTATCGCGGCTACGGCCAGGCTATCGTCGAAGAGCTGGGCGAATACGCGGGCGTGCCGGTGTGGAACGGGCTGACCGATGAATTTCACCCGACGCAAATCCTCGCCGATCTGATGACCATGCTCGAACACGCGCCGGGCAAAACCCTGCCGGAGCTGAGCTTCGCCTATCTGGGCGACGCGCGGAACAACATGGGCAACTCCCTGATGGTCGGCGCGGCGAAGATGGGCATGGATATCCGTCTGGTGGCGCCGAAATCCTTCTGGCCGGAAGCCGGGCTGGTCGAGCAGTGCCGCGCCATCGCCAAAGAGACCGGCGCACGCATCACTCTGACGGACGATGTGAATGAGGGCGTTCACGGCACCGATTTCCTCTACACGGACGTGTGGGTGTCGATGGGCGAACCGAAAGAGGCCTGGGCAGAGCGTGTAAGCCTGATGAAACCGTATCAGATCAACGGCGACGTTATGAAAGCCACCGGCAATCCGAACGTGAAATTCATGCACTGCCTGCCCGCGTTCCACAACGAACACACCAAAGTGGGCCGTGAAATCGAAATGGCGTACGGCCTGAAAGGGCTGGAGGTGACGGAAGAGGTCTTCGAATCCCCGAACTCTATCGTCTTCGACGAAGCAGAGAACCGCATGCACACCATTAAAGCGGTCATGGTGGCGACACTCGGCGACTAATCACCGCCCGGCGCGGCCACAGGCTGCGCCGGGGCAAGGAGAACATCATGGGCAAGTTCAAATTTCCTTCCGCTTACACCATTCTCTTTTTCCTGATCGCCGTGGTCGCCGCCCTGAGCTGGATTGTTCCGGCCGGGCAGTACCAGATGGCAATGAATGCCGCCCTCGGCAAAGAAGTGCCCATTGCCGGAACCTACGCACACGTCGCCGCGCATCCGCAGGGGATCGTTGCGGTGCTGATGGCGCCGATCGCCGGGCTGTACGATCCTGAGTCCGGCCAGGCGGGGGCGATCGACGTCGCGCTGTTTATTCTGATCATCGGCGGCTTTCTCGGGATCGTCACCAAAACCGGGGCGATTGACGCCGGGATCGAACGCGTCACCACCCGGCTGCGCGGTCGCGAAGAGTGGATGATCCCGATCCTGATGGCGCTGTTCGCCGCTGGTGGGACAATTTACGGCATGGCGGAAGAGTCGCTGCCGTTCTACACGCTGTTAGTGCCGGTGATGCTAGCCGCCCGTTTCGACCCGGTGGTCGCCGCCTCCACGGTGCTGCTCGGCGCGGGGATCGGCACGCTCGGTTCAACCATTAACCCCTTCGCTACGGTCATCGCCGCCAACGCCGCGGGGATTCCGTTCACCAACGGGATCGCCCTGCGCGTCGCCCTGCTGGCGATCGGCTGGATCATCTGCGTGTGGTGGGTGATGCGTTACGCCCGCAAGGTGCGCCAGGACCCGTCCCTGTCGATTGTCGCCGACAAAGAGGCCGAGAACCGTGCGCATTTCCTCGGCGATAAAGGCCAGCAGTCGCTGGAATTTACCCCGGTGCGCAAAGTGATTCTGGTGATTTTCGCCCTCGCCTTCGCGGTGATGATCTACGGCGTGGCGGTGCTCGGCTGGTGGATGGCAGAGATCTCCGCAGTCTTCCTCGCCAGCGCCATTATCGTTGGCCTGATAGCCCGCATGAGCGAAGAAGAGCTGACATCAACATTTATCAACGGGGCGCGGGATTTGCTGGGCGTCGCGCTGATTATTGGTATTGCGCGCGGTATCGTAGTCATCATGGATAAGGGCATGATTACGCACACGATTTTGCACAGTGCCGAAGGCCTGGTGACCGGACTGTCGACGGTGGCGTTTATCAACGTGATGTACTGGCTGGAAGTGGTGCTGTCGTTTCTGGTGCCTTCTTCTTCGGGCCTTGCCGTTCTGACGATGCCGATCATGGCACCGCTTGCCGATTTCGCTAACGTCAACCGCGACCTGGTCGTGACGGCGTACCAGTCAGCCTCCGGGATTGTCAATCTGGTCACACCGACGTCCGCCGTGGTGATGGGGGGTCTTGCGATCGCGCGCGTACCGTACGTGCGTTATCTCAAGTGGGTTGCCCCGCTGCTGGGTATTTTGACGGTGGTGATCATGGTGGCGTTGAGCCTGGGTGCGCTTATCTGATTTGCCGGATGGCGCTGCGCTTATCCGGCCTGCGGTAATCTTTTTGTAGGCCCGGTAAGCGTTGCGCCACCGGGCATTTTTTGTTGGCAACAGAGATGGGAACCAGATGATGGAATATGGAGAATACTCCCCAAAAGAACAGCTTCAGCTCGCGGTATGCCAGAGCCTGATCAGCGAAAACAGCTATCTTTCTCAGGAAGAGATCCGCCGCGACCTACAGGAACGGGGGTTTGACAGTATCAGCCAGTCGAGCGTCTCCCGGCTGCTGAAATTGCTTGGTGTCATAAAAATTCGAAATGCCAAAGGACAAAAGATTTATTCGATGAATCCGCAGTTGCGCCCTGCGCCGGATGCAGCCCGTTCGATCTCCGAAATGGTGGTCAGCGTGGAGCACAATAGCGAATTTATCCTTATTCATACCGTCGCCGGATACGGGCGCGCCGTGGCGCGAATTCTGGATTATCACCAGTTACCGGAAATTTTAGGTGTGGTGGCCGGAAGCAGTATTGTCTGGGTCGCGCCCCGCGTAGTAAAGCGCACGGCGCTGGTACATAAGCAAATTAATTATTTACTCAGAACGCATTAATATTCAAATAGAACCGTTTGCACTGAGTAAAGTGTGCATTAATCGCTTGATCAGAAAATCGAGCTGAGTATAATGCCCGACAATTTGCCGGGAGGAAGTCATGGTCAAGCGTGTACGACATACAGTCATACCGCGTCTGAAAACAGACGCTGGCCTGCCGTTTTTCTTCCCGTTGATAACCCTATTCCCAGAGCCCCTCATTTGAGGGGCTTTTTTTTGCCCGGCGTCAGGAGATAAACATGAATCCGCTTTATCAAAAACACATCATTTCCATCAATGACCTCAGCCGCGAAGAGCTGGAACTGGTTCTGGATACCGCGGCAAAACTGAAGGCCAACCCACAGCCCGAGCTGCTGAAGCACAAAGTGATCGCGAGCTGCTTCTTTGAAGCCTCCACCCGCACCCGTCTGTCGTTCGAGACCTCGATGCACCGTCTCGGCGCGAGCGTGGTCGGCTTCTCTGACAGCAGCAATACGTCGCTGGGCAAAAAAGGCGAGACGCTGGCGGATACCATCTCCGTCATCAGCACCTACGTGGACGCGATTGTTATGCGCCACCCGCAGGAAGGCGCAGCGCGTCTGGCGACCGAGTTCTCCGGCGGTATTCCGGTGCTGAATGCCGGTGACGGTGCGAACCAGCATCCAACGCAGACCTTGCTGGATCTCTTCACCATCCAGGAAACGCAGGGGCGTCTGGAAAATCTGCACATCGCCATGGTCGGGGATCTGAAATATGGCCGCACCGTCCACTCGCTGGCCCAGGCGCTGGCGAAATTTAATGGCAACCGCTTCTACTTTATCGCCCCGGCGGCGCTGGCGATGCCGCAATACATTCTCGATATGCTCGACGAAAAAGGCATCCAGTGGAGCCAGCACGCCAGCATTGAAGAGGTGATGGGTGAAGTGGACGTGCTGTACATGACGCGCGTGCAGAAAGAGCGCCTCGACCCGTCCGAGTACGCCAACGTCAAAGCGCAGTTCATCCTGCGTGCCAGCGACCTCGAAGGCGCACGCCCGAACATGAAAGTGCTGCACCCGCTGCCGCGCATCGACGAAATTGCCACCGATGTGGATAAGACGCCGCACGCCTGGTATTTCCAGCAGGCAGGCAACGGCATCTTCGCTCGCCAGGCGTTACTGGCACTGGTTCTGAATCGCGAATTCGTTCTGTAAGGGGAAATGACAATGACACATGATAATAAACTCCAGGTTGAAGCCATCAAACGTGGCACCGTGATTGACCATATCCCTGCGCAGGTGGGCTTTAAACTGCTGACGCTGTTCAAGCTGACCGAAACCGACCAGCGCATCACCATTGGCCTGAACCTGCCGTCCGGCGAGATGGGCCGCAAAGACCTGATCAAAATCGAGAACACCTTCCTGACTGACGAGCAGGTCAACCAGCTCTCCCTGTACGCGCCGGACGCGACGGTGAACCGCATCGACGATTACGAAGTGGTGGGCAAATCGCGCCCGAACTTACCGGAACGCATCGAGCACGTGCTGATCTGCCCGAACAGCAACTGCATCAGTCATGCTGAGCCGGTGTCATCCAGTTTTGCAGTGAAAAAACGGGCGAATGACATCGCACTCAAATGCAAATATTGCGAAAAAGAGTTTTCTCATTATGTGGTGCTGGCCAACTAATTGAGGTTGGTATTGAGATTCCGGCCTCCTGTTACACGAAATCATTCGCACCGCATCAAGGCCAAATATACCCGGAAGCACAGGAAACTCTGTGACCGGGGTATGAGGACGCGGCCAACGAAGAGGCGGCGTGAAGGATGATGTGTATAATGGCCGGGACCCTTCTTAACGCTGTAATCCTGGAGAAAATATGAGCAAAGTACTTGCGACGGAAAATGCACCAGCGGCTATCGGTCCTTACGTTCAGGGCGTAGATCTCGGCAGCATGATTATCACTTCCGGTCAGATCCCGGTGAACCCGAAAACCGGCGAAGTGCCGGAAGATGTGGCGGCGCAGGCGCGTCAGTCACTGGAAAACGTGAAAGCGATCGTTGAATCCGCGGGCCTGAAAGTGGGCGATATCGTGAAAACGACTGTATTCGTCAAAGATCTGAACGATTTCGCGACCGTTAACGCCACTTACGAAGCGTTCTTCAACGAACACGACGCAACCTTCCCGGCGCGTTCTTGCGTAGAAGTCGCGCGTCTGCCAAAAGACGTGAAGATTGAGATTGAGGCGATTGCAGTTCGTCGCTGATCGGTACTGATCCGTTAAGCATCAGAGGTTATTCCGTTCACCTTATGTTCATCAGAATATAATGGGTTCATAACCTGTGAACGTGAAAAGGGGGCTGCGCGGCCCCCTTTTCAATCCCCGCGCCCCGCAAGGAAATCGGTACTTTGCACTGCGATCACCTCCCGGCCATCTGCCCGCGGTCGGCTCGACTCGACGTCCCTGTCTCGTTTCGCCTCTGGCCGCCATCCCTGGCGTCCAGCCCTTGTCATCAGGCCTCCGGTTCGCCGATTTCAGCGGGGACCAACACCGGTGCCAAATGTAACGTTTCATTCCCTTCTATTTATCTCGGAAGCGGCTTCGCAGTTCGCGAATTCGGAGCACTGTTTGTTTATCCAGAAGAGTAGAATTGGGATTTCGCGATGAGGCTATATTCAGAGCGGAATATTTAGAAGCGCGATGCAAAGGTGTCCTACCACCCTTACACCGCTAACCACAAAAAACTGAAAAGGAGTTTCTCATGGCTACGATCGAGTTTATGCCAGATCCCACTATTGCCCAAACAGATCCTAAGAGATCAGAGGGTAATGATCATTTTCCCGAGGTGACTCGCAAAAAAAGTACCCGTCGTCTGCACGGTAAAGCCCTGAATGAGGCAATAGTTCATGCAAGAGCTGACACACCCCAGTCCAGCGCCGCATGCTGCGAACTCTATTCCCGCATAGGCCACCGCTTCCTTCCGCTCACCGGAGAGTGGCTCTCGAAAGCCGGTTTTATCGACGGCATGCCGGTAAAAATACGCGTAATGCCGGACTGCATCATTATCACCCCGCAAAACACCCGCGAGCTGTGGGGCTGCCTGGAAGGAATGAGCGTGGTGAATATCAATAAACAACGCGTAGCGGAGTGGCTAAAAACGTTTCCGGGGGCGCTGAATGATACGGGGAATATTCCGGTGGTGAGGCGGGGGAAGATGATTACTAATTCTCACGTGAATGAGAAGTAAGCCAGTACAGGAGTTTGCAAACTAACTGGGCATGCTTAAAAATGCATCAGCATGCCAGTATTTTAATAATGATATGATACTATTGAACTTTGTCCTCAGATGTGGGCATTGACGATGAGGTGGCTTTTGAGAACAATGTATCAAAATGACTTAGAAAGGTTTCTGACAAGTGTCCATGATAATAAGCGTAAGCAACCGTGCTAATGTTTGCATTATTAGGTTTGATAATATTAAAGGTTAAAATCCCATCTTTGATTACTGGTTTAAACCAAGCTTTTGAATTCCATTCTTCCGCTTTATGCGTGTAAAATTTTTTATCCTTACTCCTGATCCAGGTATTGATCTTGCCCTTAGGTTCATCTTGCTCAATTGCATTGTTAAATTCGTTTAAAAGGCTCTTAGGGTTAGAGGTAATAAAGTCAACAGCCATTGTATTTCTCCTTTAGCAACATATTTTATGTTGAACATGGTTTTATCGCTACCGTACCTAAGTCTGCAATCCAGAAAAACTAGTAGACTGGTACCAACTTGAAGTCATAAACACAATAAGTAGCGGCGAAGAACATTCTAATATCTATATATAGTAATTTTCATCAACCTAATTTGCATTAATTTTGATGTAGAACAATGCCAATCCTGGAACGCAGTAACGACTTGGATTCAAGAGGTAAACAAATTTTCTTATTCATATATTTCAACATAGCTTTTGTGACAATAAGTTAGTTGCCAGCCGAAATTATCGCACCCATAATCTGAAATAAAAATATTCTACACAAGTGTGCCGAAGATTACTTTATAGGTTTTCCCGAAAAACCTGTCCTCGACGCAAATTTAATTCCACAATGTTATTATGAAATTTCAATGCTGAATTTGAGGTCTGATTTAACGATTGAACATAGATGATTTACGTTCTAATTCAGAGTATAAAGCCGATATCAAGGATCGGCCCTATCTTACCAAACATCATCATAACCCTACTGATTCCGCGTCGCCCTGAGCAACTTCTCCAGTGGATAAACCGCTGCAATCACCACTTCATCTTGAATCTTCGCCGCGTTATCCAGCTCGGTCTGAATCGAGGCGATCTCCTTATCGTCCAGCGTGCCTTGCCGCGCCACCAGATCCGTCAGGCGCAGGCCAATCGACGCCAGTTTGTCCACCTCCTGAATCACCGGTTTGATGGCTTTCAGCTGATAGCTGTTTTCACTCAGCGCCAGCGCGTCGCTGGTATTGCTCTGCCAGCGCGTAAAGACGTGACGCAGCGCTTCGGCGCTTTCCGTGTCTTCGGCATCGCTTATCAGCCGCTCGGCCCATTTATCCATCTGACGCACCGTGGCGCTCTCGGCGTTCAGCGCGTCGGCGTAGCGGTTTAGCGGCTCAAACTGATGATAATTTCCGGCCTGGAATTTCAGGTGCTGACGGGTGTAATACTGCGCAGGCTCCACGGCCTGGGCGAGAATATGCAGCGGCAAGGTGTCGGCGTTATTCGCCAGACGAGTGAACTGCGCCTGCTGCTGGCTATGCTGTTGCAGCCCGACCGACACTGTCGTCCAGCTGTCCATCGCCTGCAAACGGGTGTACATATTGTCGATATCATTCACATCCTGCGCAGACCACAGGCGCTCCGCCACTGCAAACGCGCGCGGCCAGAGTTTGATATCCAGAACCGGGGCAATCACGTTTTCCGCCCACAGCGCCGCTTCGCCGCCGAGCAGGTTGGCCTGCTGATCGGCATCCGGCACCGTCGGCTGAATCCCTTTCGGCACCTCATTGAGGCGCGCGCCGGAAATCGGATAGCGGGCGTTCCCTACCAGGAAGTAGCCGGTGAGTTTGTCATCCGACACATTGACCACCGGGCGCGTTTCGCCCATCCAGGTGTCGACGGTGAAGCTCAGCTGGTTGTCGTCGCGCCATTCGATATGATCAATCGCACGGCGGGATTTGCCGCTGAAATCAATAAATCCGCGCCAGCCGGAAACGCCTTTAATCAGCGTAAAACTGCCCTCGACCGGTTTGCCTTTCAGACGCGGCATCGTGAAAGTCCAGCTCTGCGCGCTGTCGGAATCGGCGATGATGTCCATGCCGTTCAAGCCCTGCGGCACGATCTCATTGCGGTAGTGATAGGCCGTGGACTGGGGCTGATCGAGGTAAAAACCGGTGGAGAGAATGCCTTTATAGCCCTGCTTCGCCACCTCGCCGAGTGCGTCCTGCCCCTGCCAGGACTGGATCAGAATGCTTTTCGGCAGGTCGGGATGATAGATCTCGTCCCAGCCGACCATCTGGCGATGGTGTTTCTCAAGAATGGTTTCCAGTTTGCGGTTGAAATAGGCCTGCAGCGCATGACTGTCCGCCAGTTTGTTGTCGCGCATAAACTGCTGGATGGCGGTGCTGTTTTTCCACTGGCTATCGTCAACTTCATCACCGCCGATATGCAGATACGGATCGGGGAAGATCGCAGCCAGTTCGCTGACCATCGCGTCGGAAAAGGTGTAGGTCGCCTCTTTTGTTGGATCGAGAACGGGTTTCAACACGCCCCAGTGTCGCTCCATTTCATACGGGCCAGGTGCGCTCATCAGTTCCGGATAGGCCACGGCGATCGCCGACGCATGGCCCGGCATGTCAATTTCGGGAACCACGCGAATTCCCCGCGCGGTGGCGTAACGCACCACGTCACGCATCTGCTCCGGCGTGTAGAACAGCCCGTCGCTGGCGAGCTGGGTCAGTTTAGGATAGCGCTTCGAGGTAAATCGCCAGCCCTGATCGTCCGTCAGATGCCAGTGCAGGACGTTTAGCTTCGCCGCCGCCATGCCGTCGATCTGGCGTTTAATGTCCTCCAGCGGGATGAAATGACGCGCCGAATCGAGCAGCAGCCCGCGCCACGGGAAGCGCGGGGAGTCGTCAATCGACACCCACGGAATCGAGGTGTTTTCCGCGCCATTTTGAATCAGCTGGAGCAACGTTTCCATCGCCCGCAGCGCGCCAAAGCGCGTGTTAGCGATAATGTTCACACCGCTTGCATCCACGGTGAGTTTGTAGCTCTCATCGCTGTCCGGCAGCGGCTGCGGCTTCACTTTTTTGGCAATGGTCACTGAAATAGTGGGCTTTTCAGGTTTGTCAGCCTGGGGCTGAAGCGTCCAGCCCGTTTGCAGCGCGATGCGCTGGCGAAGACGGTTTGCGGCATCACCCAGATCGTCGCCGCTGATGCTGACGGAAATATTATCGCTGAGGACCAATGCGCCCTGCTGTGCGGGCCGTTCAACGTGGGCGGGCCAGGGCATTAACGGCAGATCGCCTGCCGGAGCCGCCAGCGCAGAGGTACCGAGCAAAAGCCCGGCGGTGATGAGGCTAAGACGTAACATAATGTTCCTTATCAGAATTTGACGGGCCAAAAACAGACAAAACATTTTGTTAACATGCGTACAAATTGTCGTCAAGCAAAGTGCATGACGGGGATCACAGGTTGTGGAATTTGGGAGGAAGGCTATTTTGCCGGGCGGCGACGACACCTTACCCGGCTGATTCGGAACACAGGCCCGGCGGTGCCGGGCCTGAGATTTACTGCCAGCCGTAACGACGGCTATAGAACCCTTTCACCATCTGCGTCAGCACCATGTAGCCCGCCAGAATCGCTACCAGCCATGGGAAATAGCTCAGCGGCAGCGCCTGCAGGTTCAGGTAGCTTGCCAGCGGTGAGAACGGCAGCGCGATACCCAGCACCATCACCACGCCGGTCATGATGATCAGCGGCCAGGCGGCGCGGCTCTGGAAGAACGGAATACGGCGCGTGCGGATCATATGCACAATCAGCGTCTGCGACAGCAGCCCGACCACGAACCAGCCGGACTGGAACAGGGTCTGATGTTCTGGCGTGTTGGCGTGGAACACGAACCACATCAGGCAGAAGGTCAGAATGTCAAAGATCGAGCTGATCGGGCCAAAGAACAGCATGAAGCGGCCCAGATCAGACGGATTCCAGCGCTGCGGCTTTTGGATCTGCTCGTCGTCGACGTTATCAAACGGGATCGCCACCTGGGAGACGTCGTACATCAGGTTCTGAATCAGCAGGTGCAGCGGCAGCATCGGCAGGAACGGCAGAAATGCACTCGCCACCAGCACGCTGAAGACGTTACCGAAGTTAGAGCTGGCGGTCATTTTGATGTATTTCAGCATGTTGGCAAAGGTACGGCGCCCTTCGATCACGCCCTGCTCCAGCACCATCAGGCTCTTTTCCAGCAGGATGATGTCGGCCGCTTCGCGTGCAATATCCACCGCGCCGTCGACGGAAATCCCGATATCCGCCGCGCGCAGCGCAGGCGCATCGTTAATACCATCGCCCATAAAGCCAACGACGTGCCCTTCGCGGCGCAGCAGCGTCACAATGCGCTCTTTGTGCATTGGCGTCAGGCGCGCAAACAGCGTGGTGGTTTTGGCAAGCTGTGCCAGTTCATCGTCAGAAAGCGTTTCAATATCGCTGCCCGTGACAATCACACCCGCATCCAGCCCCACTTCATGACACACTTTCGCCGCCACCAGCTCGCTGTCGCCGGTAAGAATTTTGACGGTAATGCCGCTGGCTTTCAGCGCTTTCAGCGCCGGAGCCGTCGTCTCTTTCGGTGGATCGAGGAAGGCGATGTACCCTTCGAGGATCAGATCCGACTCATCAAGGCGATGGTAATCCCCTTCTCGCCCCGGCAGGAATTTGCTGGCCACCGCCACGACGCGCAGCCCCTGACGGTTCAGGTTATCCGTCACACGCTTGATGCGGCGCAGCATGGTGTCGTCCAGCGGCACAATTTCACCGTTATGACGCACCTGCGTGGAAACATTCAGGATCTCCTGCAACGCCCCTTTGCAGATCAGCTGATGCACATTCGCCTGCTCACTCACCACCACCGACATGCGGCGACGCTCGAAGTCGAACGGGATCTCATCCACTTTTTGCCAGCGCGTTGAGAGCGCGCGCGCAGAATCTTCATCCACCCCTTCCAGCACGGCGACATCCAGCAGGTTTTTCAGCCCGGTCTGGTAATGGCTGTTCAGCCACGCGGTTTGCAGCACGCGCTCGCTGACTTTACCGGAGATATCCGTATGATTCTCCAGCACAATTTTATCCTGAGTCAGGGTGCCGGTTTTATCGGTGCAGAGGATATCCATCGCGCCAAAGTTCTGAATGGCGTCGAGGTGTTTCACAATCACTTTCTGACGGGAGAGTTTCACCGCCCCGCGCGCCAGCGTGGAGGTGACAATCATCGGCAGCATTTCCGGCGTTAAGCCCACCGCCACGGAGAGGGCGAACAGCGCCGCTTCCCACCAGTCGCCTTTGGTGTAGCCGTTGATCAGCAATACGATTGGCGTCATGACCATCATAAAGCGGATCAGCAGCATACTGACGCGACCGATACCTTTCTGGAACGCGTTTGGCTCGCTTTCCTGCTCGCTCACACGCCCGGCAAGCTGACCAAACCAGGTGTTGCCGCCTGTGGCGATAACGATGGCCTTCGCGGTGCCGCTCACCACGGTAGTGCCCATAAAGCACAGGGTATCGCTTTCGAGCGGATTAGTTTGCTGCGGATCGCGGCTGCGCGCCACTTTCTCGACCGGCAGAGATTCACCGGTCAATGACGCCTGGGCGACAAACAGATCGCGGGCCTGAATCACACGCAGATCGGCCGGAATCATGTCCCCTGCCGCCAGTTTGATCATATCGCCCACCACCAGCTGATCGATCGGCAGTTCCAGCCAGGCGCTTTCGCCTTTCGTGTTAATGACGCGCTGCACGGTGGCGGTGTTGCTGACCATCGCCTTCAGGGCGTCCGCCGCGCGGGTGGAGCGCGCCTCCTGGATAAAGTTGAGCATGGTAGAGATCGCCACCATCAGCGCGATCACGCCTGCTGCAAACAGATCTTCCGTGGCATACGAAATGATCGCCAGCACCGTCAGCAGCAGGTTGAACGGGTTGCGGTAGCAGAGCCACAGATGGACCCACCACGGGGCCGGTTTTTGCGCCGGGATTTTATTGTCGCCGTGCTCGGCGCGCGTTTTTTCTACTTCGGCTGCGTTCAGCCCTTCCGGATGACCGCCGAAGGCGCGCCAGACTTCGTTTTCGTCCATCGCGGCGGCTTTCAGGCAATGCTCCGTCAGCGTGGAGGGGATGGCAGCGCCTGCCAGGTTTTTGGCATTTGGCAGCGGATCGCGCTGAACCAGACGGCGCGGCAGGTGGCGGTTTAGCTGCGCGAGCAGCTGCTGGGTGATATTTTTCAGCATAGTAAGCCCCCCGCATCCGCAAAGGCGGACGCAGTGTTAACTTCAGGCACAGCAAGGCGGTACCTGAAGGGCACTTAAATTTTCAAAGCAGAGATTTTTTACCCCACTCTTTCAGGCTGTATGCCGGCGCATAGCCACCGCATATGCAGCTTGAAATAGGACGGGTAACGTCACTGCCTCACACATCACCGGTGAGACAGCGAAAAGGCTGGCTTACCGGAAAGGACTCAGTCTCCATGACTGGAGAGGGGTGGGATCGGGATCCATACGGCCTCCGGTAAGTGAAAAAAGGGGTTATCACCGCGCAGTTATGGGTTTTAACCATACCGTTAGTGGCGGTTCGGGCGGTATGATACGCCCGCAGATTTAAACCGTACATATACCAGACTTTGCTCATTGCGAATTAAATCGTAAGCAGTAGTCTCAATTGACGACCGTGCTGTTACAGGGAATAAAGGATGCAGAATCGCCTGACCATTAAAGACATCGCCCGTTTAAGCGGCGTGGGGAAATCCACCGTGTCGCGCGTACTGAACAACGAAAGTGGCGTCAGTGAACGCACGCGCGAGCGCGTCGAGGCAGTGATGAATCAGCACGGTTTTTCTCCTTCCCGTTCCGCGCGCGCCATGCGCGGACAGAGCGACAAAGTGGTCGCCATTATTGTTTCGCGTCTCGATTCCCTGTCGGAAAATCTGGCGGTGCAAACCATGCTCCCCGCCTTTTACGAGCAAGGTTACGATCCGATCATGATGGAGAGCCAGTTCTCGCCTCAGCTGGTGGAAGAGCATCTTGGGATGCTGCAACGACGCAATATCGACGGCGTGGTGCTGTTTGGGTTTACCGGCATTCAGGATGAAATTCTGAAACCCTGGCAGGCCTCGCTGGTGCTGCTGGCACGAGACGCCAGCGGCTTTGCCTCCGTCTGCTACGACGACGAAGGGGCGATCCTTACCCTGATGCAGCGCCTGTACGAGCAGGGCCATCGCCATATCAGTTTCCTCGGCGTGCCGCACAGCGACGTCACCACCGGCAAGCGCCGCCACGAAGCCTATCTCGCGTTTTGCAAACAGCACGCTCTCCCGGCGGTGGCCTCTTTGCCTGGCCTGGCCATGAAACAGGGCTACGAACAGGTGGCAAGCGTGCTCACCCCGCAAACTACCGCTCTTATCTGCGCCACAGATACCCTCGCGCTGGGCGCCAGCAAGTATTTGCAGGAGCAGCGCATCGACACTATCCAGCTCGCGAGCGTCGGCAGCACACCGCTGATGAAGTTCCTGCACCCGGAGATTGTCACCGTCGATCCGGGCTACGCCGAAGCGGGCCGTCAGGCGGCGATGCAGCTGATCGAGCAGATAAACGGTCGCTCTGAACCACGCCAAATCGTTATCCCCGCCCACATTTCTTAACCCTCCGAAAACGGATTATTGTGATCCTCACCCAATTTCGGGAACGTTCCCATTTTCAGCGTCTCGCTCAAAGAGTAGGCTTGCGTCCAGGTCATTACCCTCCACATCTGTCATGAGGCTTCATGATGAGCAAAGTTAAACAAACTGATATCGACCAGCTGATCGTTCTGGTTGGGGGACGCGAGAATATCGCCACCGTCAGCCACTGCATTACCCGTCTGCGTTTTGTGCTGAACGATCCGGCCAAAGCCAATCCGAAGGCCATCGAAGAGCTGTCGATGGTCAAAGGCTGCTTTACCAACGCCGGGCAGTTCCAGGTGGTGATTGGCACAGAAGTGGGTGATTACTATCACGCCCTGCTGGCGACCACCGGGCATTCGTCGGCAGATAAAGAGCAGGCCAAAAAAGCGGCGCGCCAGAATATGAAATGGCACGAGCAGCTGATCTCCCACTTCGCGGAAATCTTCTTCCCGCTGCTGCCAGCGCTGATCAGCGGAGGTCTGATCCTCGGTTTCCGCAACGTGATTGGCGACGTGCCAATGAGCGACGGCAAAACTCTGGCGCAGCTTTACCCCGCGCTGCAGAGCATCTATGAATTCCTGTGGCTGATTGGCGAGGCGATCTTCTTCTATCTGCCGGTCGGGATCTGCTGGTCGGCGGTGCGCAAAATGGGCGGCACGCCGATCCTCGGCATTGTGCTCGGCGTAACGCTAGTCTCTCCGCAGTTAATGAACGCTTACTTACTTGGGCAACAGGTGCCGGAAGTGTGGAACTTCGGCCTGTTTACCATCGCTAAAGTGGGTTATCAGGCGCAGGTTATTCCCGCCCTGCTGGCCGGTCTCGCACTCGGCTTTATTGAAACGCGCCTGAAACGCATCGTCCCGGATTACCTCTATCTGGTGGTCGTGCCGGTCTGCTCACTGATTCTGGCCGTGTTCCTCGCCCACGCGTTTATCGGTCCGTTTGGCCGCATGATTGGCGACGGCGTGGCCTTCGCGGTGCGTCACCTGATGACCGGCAGCTTCGCCCCGATTGGCGCCGCGCTGTTTGGCTTCCTCTATGCGCCGCTGGTGATTACCGGTGTGCATCAGACTACGCTCGCCATCGACATGCAGATGATTCAGAGCCTCGGTGGTACGCCGGTCTGGCCGATTATCGCCCTGTCGAACATTGCTCAGGCGTCGGCGGTCACTGGGATTATCCTGGTCAGCCGTAAACACAACGAGCGTGAAATCTCGGTGCCGGCAGCCATCTCCGCCTATCTCGGCGTGACCGAACCGGCGATGTACGGTATCAACCTGAAATACCGCTTCCCGATGCTGTGCGCGATGATCGGCTCAGGTCTGGCGGGGTTGCTGTGTGGGCTGAACGGCGTGATGGCGAACGGCATCGGCGTCGGTGGCCTGCCGGGTATCCTCTCTATTCAGCCGTCCTACTGGCAGATGTTCGCCCTGGCCATGGCGGTGGCGATTATCGTCCCGATGGCGCTGACCACGGTTATCTATCAGCGTAAGTTCCGTCAGGGCACGCTGCAGATTGTTTAACGTCTTCTTTCGGGGCGCAGTTGCGCCCCTTCGCATTTGCAGGAACGCATTATGAATACCCTTCCGCACTGGTGGCAAAACGGCGTCATCTATCAGATTTACCCAAAGAGTTTTCAGGACACCACCGGGCGTGGTACCGGTGATTTACGCGGCGTCACGCAGCGTCTGGACTATCTGAAAACCCTCGGCGTGGACGCCCTCTGGCTGACACCATTCTATATTTCCCCGCAGATCGATAACGGCTACGACGTGGCGAACTACACTGCCATCGATCCGGCCTACGGCACGCTGGATGATTTTGACGAACTGGTGAAACAGGCCCATGCGCGCGGCATCCGTCTGGTGCTCGACATGGTGCTCAACCACACCTCCACGCAGCACGCGTGGTTCCGTGAATCTCTCAATAAAGAGAGCCCGTACCGTGAGTTCTATATCTGGCGCGACGGTACGCCGGACGCGCTGCCGAACAACTGGCGCTCCAAATTTGGTGGCAACGCCTGGCGCTGGCACGCCGAGAGCGAGCAGTATTATCTGCACCTTTTCGCCCCCGAGCAGGCGGATCTGAACTGGGAAAACCTGCAGGTCCGCAGCGAGTTGAAAAAAGTGTGCGAGTTCTGGGCCGATCGCGGCGTGGACGGCCTGCGTCTCGACGTGATTAACCTGATCTCCAAGGACCAGGATTTCCCGGACGATAACCTCGGCGATGGCCGCCGTTTCTATACTGACGGCCCGCGCGCCCATGAATATTTGCAGGAGATGAGCCGGGATGTGTTCACCCCGCGCAACCTGATGACCGTGGGCGAGATGTCCTCCACCTCGCTGGAAAATTGCCAGCAATACGCCGCGCTCGACGGGCGCGAACTGTCGATGACTTTTAACTTCCATCACCTGAAAGTCGATTACCCGAACGGCGAAAAGTGGACACTCGCGAAGCCCGATTACGTGGCGCTGAAAACCCTGTTCAGCCACTGGCAGCAAGGGATGCATGGCGTTGCGTGGAACGCTCTGTTCTGGTGTAACCACGATCAGCCGCGCATCGTTTCGCGCTTTGGCGACGAGGGGGAATACCGCACCACCTCCGCCAAAATGCTGGCAATGGTGCTGCACGGCATGCAGGGCACACCGTACATCTATCAGGGTGAAGAGATCGGCATGACCAACCCGCACTTCGCCCGTATCACCGATTATCGCGATGTGGAAAGCCACAACATGTTCGCCGAACAGCGGGCAAAGGGGCGCGATGCAGAGGAACTTCTGGCGATTCTGGCGAGTAAATCCCGCGACAACAGCCGCACGCCGATGCAGTGGGATGCCACCCCGAACGGCGGTTTTACCACCGGCGAGCCGTGGATCGATCTGTGCGATAACGTCGCAACCCTCAACGTTGACGCGGCGCTCAGCGATCCCGACTCCGTGTTTTATACCTATCAGTCGCTGATCGCTCTGCGCAAATCGCTGCCGCTGCTGACCTGGGGCGACTATCAGGATCTGCTGCCGACGCATCCTTCCCTGTGGTGCTATCGCCGCCAGTGGCAGGGGCAGACGCTGATCGTGGTCGCTAACCTGAGTCATGAATGCCAGGCGTGGCAGCCGGACGCCCTCAGCGGCGACTGGCGCGTAGTGCTCAGCAACTACGCCGAAGTCGCCAGCCAACCCGCCGCGATGACACTGCGTCCGTTTGAGGCGGTGTGGTGGCTGCAGGCGTAGTACAAAATGCCGGGCAGCGCTGCGTTTGCCCGGCAATATTTTACTGTTTTTGTTGAATATTTAATCAGATTTTTCCTGCCCGGATTTACAATCGCTGTAGTGCCCGCCGTTTGTACTCTCGTCTTTTTACTTTGTTCTGAATCAAAAAAATCGCAAACATGTTTGATGCAAATCACTACATATAGAACTTAAAATGCACGCCGACCCAACATATTGTATTTATCGTCTACTATTCCAACAAGACAACGGCGACGACGCCGGCCGGAATTGTGGATAACAAGCGTCGGGAACGAGGGAAGTGACTGAGGCATCGGGACTTGCGTCCTGTGCAGCCTTCCCCACCTCTGTGGATAACCTGTTTTTAATGGAGTGATCATGACACCGCATGTGATGAAACGAGATGGCTGTAAAGTGCCGTTTAAATCAGAGCGCATCAAAGAAGCGATTCTGCGTGCAGCTAAAGCAGCGGGAGTCGATGACGCAGATTACTGCGCCACCGTCGCAGAAATCGTCAGTAGCCAGATGAATGAGCGCAGTCAGGTGGATATCAACGAGATCCAGACTGCGGTAGAAAACCAGCTGATGTCCGGCCCGTACAAGCAGCTGGCGCGCGCCTACATTGAGTACCGTCACGACCGTGACATCCAACGTGAAAAGCGTGGTCGCCTGAATCAGGAGATCCGTGGCCTGGTCGAGCAGACCAACTCTGCGCTACTGAATGAAAACGCCAACAAAGACAGCAAAGTGATCCCGACCCAGCGCGACCTGCTGGCCGGTATTGTCGCCAAGCACTATGCCCGTCAGCATCTGCTGCCGCGCGACGTGGTGCAGGCGCATGAACGCGGTGAGATCCACTACCACGATCTCGATTACTCCCCGTTCTTCCCGATGTTCAACTGTATGCTGATCGACCTGAAAGGCATGCTGACCCACGGCTTTAAAATGGGCAACGCCGAGATTGAGCCGCCAAAATCCATCTCTACTGCCACGGCGGTAACGGCGCAAATCATCGCCCAGGTCGCCAGCCATATTTACGGCGGCACCACCATTAACCGCATCGACGAAGTGCTGGCACCGTTTGTCACCGAGAGCTTTAACAAGCATCGCAAAGTGGCGCAAGAGTGGCAGATCCCGGACGCGGACGGCTATGCCCGCTCCCGCACCGAGAAAGAGTGCTACGACGCGTTCCAGTCCCTGGAATACGAAGTGAACACCCTGCACACCGCCAACGGCCAGACGCCGTTCGTGACTTTCGGTTTTGGTCTGGGGACCAGCTGGGAGTCGCGTCTGATTCAGCAGTCGATTTTGCGCAATCGTATTTCGGGCCTCGGCAAAAACCGCAAAACCGCGGTGTTCCCAAAACTGGTCTTCGCCATTCGCGATGGCCTGAATCACAAGTTTGGTGATGCGAACTACGACATCAAACAGCTGGCGCTGGAATGCGCGAGCAAGCGCATGTATCCGGATATTCTGAACTACGACCAGGTGGTGAAAGTCACGGGTTCGTTCAAAACCCCGATGGGCTGCCGCAGCTTCCTCGGCGTGTATGAAAATGAAAACGGCGAGCAGGTGCATGAAGGCCGCAACAACATCGGCGTGATCAGCCTCAACCTGCCGCGCATCGCGCTGGAAGCGAAGGGTGACGAAGCCGCGTTCTGGAGCCTGCTCGACGAACGTCTGCAGCTGGCGCGTAAAGCGCTGATGACCCGTATTGCACGTCTGGAAGGGGTGAAAGCGCGCGTGGCGCCGATCCTCTATATGGAAGGTGCCTGTGGCGTGCGCCTGAAAGCGGACGACGACGTTTCTGAAATCTTCAAGAACGGCCGCGCGTCAATTTCGCTGGGGTATATCGGCATCCATGAAACCATCAACGCCCTATTTGGCAATCAGCACATGTATGACAGCGAAGCCCTGCGCGCGAAAGGCATCGCTATCGTTCAGCGCCTGCGCGATGCGGTCGACCAGTGGAAAGACGAAACGGGCTACGGCTTTAGCCTCTACAGCACGCCGAGCGAAAACCTGTGCGACCGCTTCTGCCGTCTGGATACCGCCGAGTTTGGCGTGGTGAACGGCGTGACCGACAAAGGCTACTACACCAACAGCTTCCACCTCGACGTGGAGAAAAAGGTCAATCCGTACGACAAGATCGACTTTGAAGCGGCCTACCCGCCGGTGGCGAACGGTGGCTTTATCTGTTACGGCGAGTACCCGAACATTCAGCACAACCTGAAAGCGCTGGAAGACGTGTGGGATTACAGCTATCAGCACGTGCCGTATTACGGCACCAACACGCCGATCGACGAGTGCTACGAGTGCGGTTTCACCGGTGAATTCGAATGTACCAGCAAGGGCTTTACCTGTCCGAAATGCGGTAACCACGACGCCGCGCGTGTCTCCGTGACCCGCCGTGTCTGTGGTTATCTCGGCAGCCCGGACGCACGTCCGTTCAACGCCGGTAAGCAGGAAGAAGTGAAGCGCCGCGTGAAACATTTGGGGAATGGCCAGATCGGGTAATCCTCTGCCGCGCTGATGCCGGGTGAGCAAGAGCAGCCAGCGCGGGCATTGCGATAATTGAGAAGCGAAAATGAATTATCACCAGTATTACCCCGTCGACATCGTTAACGGCCCTGGCACCCGCTGCACGCTGTTTGTGTCCGGATGCGTTCACGAATGCCCTGGCTGCTACAACAAAAGCACCTGGCGTCTGAACTCGGGCCTGCCGTTTGACGACGAGATGGAAAACCGGATTATCAGGGATCTGAACGACACGCGTATCCCGCGCCAGGGGATCTCCCTCTCCGGCGGCGATCCGCTCCATCCGCAGAACGTGCCGCACATTCTGAAACTGGTGAAACGCATTCGAGAAGAGTGCGCGGGGAAGGATATCTGGGTGTGGACCGGCTACAAGCTGGATGAGCTAAACGACGCTCAGATGGAAATCGTCGACCTGATTAACGTGCTGGTGGATGGTAAGTTCGTGCAGGATTTGAAAGACCCGGCGCTGATTTGGCGCGGCAGCAGCAACCAGGTTGTACATCATTTACGATAAACCGTGGGCGGAGACGTTTTCCGCCCATCGCCTCAAAAACGACTCAAACTCTCCATCGCCACCGTTTTGAATTCTGCAAAATCACGGCAGCCGCACAGGCGCGTCATCGCCCGCTCGCGCAGGAAGGTGACGAAAATATCGTAAATCGCCATCGCCTCTTCGTATTCGCTTTTGCTGATCGCCAGCAGGAAAATCACGTGCGCCGTTTCGTCGCCCCACTTTATTCCCTGCGGAGCCAGTACGGTGTAGACCACGGTTTTTTGCGCCAGCAGCCCGAGGGAGTGCGGCAGCGCAATACCGTCGCCGAGCATGGTGCTGACGATGGCTTCACGTTCAACCACCGAGTCGAGAAACTCCGCGTCGACAAATCCTTCCTCACGCAGTTGCCCGCACAGTTCCTGGAACAACGTTTGCTGATCACTGTTTGAATCAATCACGCGGAAATGGTCGGCGTCGAAGTATTTTTCCAGCATCCACGGACGGGTGCGATCCACCAGCACCAGCTTGCCGATCTGCTCCAGCTGATAGTCGGTCGGGAACGGCGCGATCTGTACCACCGGTTTCGCTTTTTCACTGATGCGGGCGGTGGAGATCACGAAATCCTCGCTGATGCTTTCCGCCAGCTCGTACTCGCGCAGGGTGACGGTGCGCGTCACTTCCACCTGCGGGTATTTGCGCTGCAGCACCGCTTCAATCATGCGCGCCATCGCATTCCCGGCATCGCACACCAGCAGGACGCGCGGCTGACGCTGATAGCCGACGTTGTAATGCCTCTCCAGCCCGACGCCGATGTGCAGCACCAGAAAACCAATCTCGTTTTCGCTGATCACGTACGGCGTGTATTTCCCCCAGCCCGAGACCGCAGCCAGGGTCATATCCCACGCCATCGGATAGTGCTGTTTGATGTTATCCAGCAGCGGATTGGGGATCATGATTTGGTAACGCACGCGGGTGATCATGGTTTTAATATGTGTCAGCAGATCCGCGTGCAGCTGGGCATCGTTCAGCAGGTTGTAGTTATAGTGGGTGTTAATGTAGCGCAGGATATAGTTCACCAGCGCTTCGTCGTCGTCAGCGTTAATCGCGCTCGGGGCGATCTCCTGAATCTGGCGCGCAGCGATGTGGACGCAAAGCCAGTTTTCCTCTGACGGTGAGAGCACTTTATCCGCCAGCCGGGCGATGGCCGCAGCAATATCCCGCGCGGCATCACGCACGTTCTCTTCGACATCCTCGGCGTTAAATTCCGGCAGCGGATAGCCTTCGCTGATGCGGCGCACGGACACGGCACAATAGAGCCGTACAAACAGCTCGCCTTCATCCGTGAGACGAATGTGATGGCGCGTGAGAGTGTCATGCAGCACCATAACCAGCTGCTCCGGCACACCCGCATTCAGGGCGACTTCGGTCACCAGCGGATTGAGGCTGTCCTGCTGCGCCAGTTCCCAGAGCAAATCCGTCAGGCAGGCGCGAATCGACATCTCACTGCCGAACAGTTTCATGCCGTGGCGAGGGCGCGTTTCCAGCGTCAGGCTGTAGCGGTGGAACCACTCTCGCACCTCTACCATGTCGTTTTGCAGGGTCGCGCGGCTGACAAACCATTCATCAGCCAAATCTTCCAGCTTTAACGAAAAAGCAGAGGTGAGAAAACGCACCACCAGATAATGCACGCGCTCCTGTCCGGTGCGCGGGATCCGCAGCGCGCGCGGGCGAGAATCCTGCAACGACTGATAGCGCGCGGCATCGTCAATCTTGAGCTGATAGCCGTTGCCGCGGCTGAGAATAAACTGCGCGCCGTGGCCTGCCAACAGCGCGTTCAGGGCGGTGATATCCGCCCGCACGGTACGTGTGGATACCAACAGCCGCTGCGCCAGCTCGTCCTGCGGCAGCGTCTCGTTTTGCAACAGATCGAACAGTTGCGCTAAACGTTGGTTCGGAAATCGCACGTCTTTATCCTCTTACGGCTCATGGCCCGGTTGAAATGACCATCTGTGATGGGCTGCCGACCGGCGTGTAGTCCGGTTCGAAGCTTAGCTTGCCATCGGGTGCAACGCGAAAACGGGTGATGTTATCGCTGCGCTGATTCATAACGTACAGCCAGCGGCCCTGCTTATCCAGGGTCAGAGAGCGTGGGTAATCGCCACGGGTCCAGACATCCTCCTGATGCACCAGCGTGCCCTCGGCCGTTACCCTAAAGTGCGCGATGCTGTTATGCAAACGGTTCGCGACGTACAGCTGCTGGCCATCAGCGCTCAACGCCAGCCCTGCGGCAAAACTGGTGCCTTTATACTCTTTCGGCAGGGAAGAGATCGATTTGCCCTCTTTCAGCGTGCCGGTGGCCTGATCCAGAGCATACCAGGTCAGGGTCGAGGACTCTTCGTTGATCAGCCACAGGCCATCGCCTTTCGGCGTAAAGACAAAATGGCGCGGCCCGGCACCTTTAGACGAGGCGTTGATAAACGGCGGCTCGTTTGGAGTGAGCTTTCCGCTTTGCTTGTCAAAACGGTACTGATAGATCCGATCCAGACCGAGATCCGTCGAAAAAACATATTTCCCGCTCGGATCGGCGGCGATCATATGGGCGTGAGGGCCGTTATGATCACTTACGGCAAAGCTGCCTTCGACAGCCGCTTCCGGTTTCGCCGCACCGGGTTCGCCCTGATCCTGATGGGTGTCCGTCGCCTCTCCCAGACTGCCGTCAGCCTTCACGGGCAGCACCGCAATCGAGCCGCTGACATAGTTCGCCACCAGCAGATGACGCCCCTCTGGCGTCAGGGACACATACACAGGTCCCGCCCCGCCGGACGCCACCTGATTCAGCTCGGTCAGTTCACCGTTTGCCCCGATGCGTAACGCCTGAATCACCCCTTTCTCCGCTTCGCTCGCCAGATAGAGGGTTTTGCCATCGTGCGAAACCGTAAGCTGCGCCGCGTTGGGTAACTGGCTCACGAGGGTTTTCTCCCCGAGCGCGCCATTGTTGGGATCGACCGTAAAACGGTACAGCCCTTCGCCGTTCGGGTTGTAGGTGCCGACCCAGGCGTACTGGGGTTGTGCGACGGCGGCGGTGGCAAGCAGGGAGAGTGAAGCGACGAGCAGGTGATGGGTGTGCATGGCGGCTCCTGGTGTTGTGCGGTGTGATGCCCTCACCCGGCCCTCTCCGAAGGGAGAGGGTTCAGGCTAGGCGAGAACTACTTGACCAACGTCTTCGTCATTTCCAGCAGCGTGCGCACGTCCTCAGGACGAGTATCGCCGCTGGCCTTGTCGATAATCGAGCTATAAATATGCGGAATGATTTTGCTCACACCTGCGTCGAGAGCGATCTGCAGGATCTCCTCGAAGTTTTCCAGATCGATACCGCCGGTTGGCTCCAGCCAGAAATCGTGGCGGGCACAGGCTTCGGCAACGGCCTGGTATTCGTCACGGCATTTCAGGCCGCCCATCGGGAAGTATTTGATGGAGCTGCCGCCGAAATCTTTCAGCAGGGCAATCGCCGTCTCAACCGGGACGATACCATCCGGTGCCGCGCTGCTCTGCGGGCCGGTGGAGATTTTGACCATTCCGACGGTTCCCGTTGGCGAGACCAGACCGTTAACCACCGACGCATTCTGCCCCAGCAGTGCGCGGCTGGTCGCCACACCGGTGAACACCTGGTTGACGTGCTGCGGCTGCACCTGGCGAGAGATTTCGCTGACCATCGCCGACTGGTTCGGATCGCCCGCCCCGAGTCCGACGGAGAGGGCGTTGTCGATCAGCGCTGCATACTCGCGCATATCAGCGACGGCACTCGCCACATCAGGATAATTTTTGGAGAGCACGCCCACCAGCACATGGCCCTCTGCGGCTTCATAGATCGCGCTGGCGTTGGCTTTGGAACCGGCCAGCACGTTCAGGCACACGCGGTCACGATAGAAATTGGGGGTCAGTTTCATGCTTGTTTCTCCTGGCTTAAGACTTCGCGGATGCGGCGATAAACAATGTTCAGCTGATCGGCGCTGACGCTGCGCACATCCGCTTCGATAATCCCTTCGTTGGCCTTGTAGCCACGGAAATAGATCGCGTATTCGCCCTGCTTGAGCTGACTGACCAGCTCGCCGGTGCCCACGCCGGTGGTGGCTTCATCGAATTTAATTTCGGTACGAGCGATATCGCGGCCAGCGCTGTCCCATACCACGCGGGCCGTGACGCCGTTAAGCGTATTCAGCGCATCAATAAAGGGCGTCATCTTCGCCACCATCTCTGCCCCGCTCTCTTTGGTCGCCGTCAGATAATGTTCGATGGCGCAGGTAAGGCCCAGAATCCCCTCTTTGCCCACTTTCATCGCGCGGCCAATACCCGCGGTCTGGCGTTTGACCCACTCTACGTACTGGGTTTTGCCAATCACCAAGCCGCTGGTTGGCCCTTCGATCGCTTTCGCGCCGCTGTAGATCACCAGATCCGCGCCGGAACGATAGTAGGTATGAAGATCTTCTTCGGCCGCCGCATCGACGATCAGCGGCAGATCGTGTTTTCGCGCGACCACTGCGGCCTGCTCAACGCTGAGCATACTTTTCTGCACGCAATGGTGCGATTTGATGTAGAGGATCGCCGCCGTGCGCGGAGTGATCGCCGCCGCCAGCTGATCGGCGGAGCACTCGTTGGCGTAACCGGCTTCCACCAGTTTACCGCCGCCGAGCGCAACCATGGTGCCAACCGGTGCGCCAAAGTTGACGTTGTGGCCTTTCGGCAGCACGATTTCGTTGTTCTCAATCGGCGTAACGTGCAGGTTTTCCAGCAGCCAGTCGCTGTCCTTGACCAGCACCGCGGCTACGGATTGGGCAATCCCTGCTGACGCGCACGAGACCACCGTCGCCCCTTCCACGTCCAGCAGCTTCGCGATGTACTCTCCGGTTTTATTCACCAGATCTTTCATTTCGAAGTACTGGTTCATGCCGTCCATCGCCGCCTGCACCACTTCCGGGCGCGGCGTCGACACGCCCAGCGCGGTCATGCGGCCTGAGGTGTTAATCACCTGTTTTAAATTGTATTTCTCATAAATCGAAGGCATTTTCCGTACTCCCTTGTTCGGTCATATAGCCCTTGCCCGCGCGGATCGCGGCAAGCGGCACCAGAATATGTTCAGCCTGCAGGCTGTCGTTTTCCGCATCCACCAGCAGCGTGGGCTGGCGTTTAACGGTGAACAGCGTCAGGTCGGCATCCAGACCCGGCTGAATGCGGCCTTTATGGGCCAGACGCAGGCCATCGGCGGCGTTCGCGGTGACGCACTCGATCACCTGCGGAAGCGACATGCCGATTGCGAGGAATTTCGACATCACGCTCGCCAGGCTGCCCACCGGCCCATTAATACGGTTGCGGCAGTAAATGTCCGAGCTGATGGTGTGCGGCAGAATGCCCATCGCGATGGCGCGTTTCGCCACTTCAAAGCTAAAGCTTGCGGTACCGTGGCCCACGTCCAGTCGCACGCCGCGCTTGAGCGCACGGGTGACGGAGGCGCGCAGTTCGCCCTCTGGCGTCAGAATGCGGTTCGGTTTGCCGTTATAGCAGTGGGTGATGATGTCGCCGGAACTGAGCAGTTCGGCAATCTCGTCGAGATTCGGTGGATTGTTACCGATGTGGACCATCAGCGGCAGATCGCCGTTCTCTTTCTGAATCGCTTTCGCGCGCTCCAGCGGCGTGATGCCGTTTTCGCCGACCACGCTGCTGCTCATGCGCGCTTTCAGGCCGACGATGAAATCCGGGTAGCGTGCAACGGCCTGTTTCACCGCATCGGCGTCGATATTGGCCATGTTCGCCAGTTCGTTCTGGGCGATCAGCCCCACGCGGGAGATGTTCAGCAGGGCAAAAACCTCCGTTGAGGCTTTGCGGGTAATTTCGTAGAAGTCGTCCACGTCATCTGCGCCGGTACTGCCCGCGTCCACCACCGAGGTCACGCCCGTGGCGATGCCGACGCTGTCTGGCTCATCGTGGTAGATCGGAGAATTGGGATAGCAGTGAACGTGGGAGTCAATCCAGCCGGCGCTGACAAAGACTTCGCCGTTCAGCTCGACGGTTTTATGTGCGGGAGTGGAAATCTCGCCCAGCGCTGCGATTTTACCGTCCTGGATGGCGATATCGGTCAGGGTATCGTCGGTCAGGCGCGCACGGCGCAGGAGTAAATCAAACATGCGTATCTCCTGAAAGGACGGGCGCGTGAGCGCCCGTGGGAGTTAAAGGGCCACCGGGAACAGCGAACCTAAAATCATGGCGCCGAGGATCGCGCCGCCGGTAATCGGCTTCTGCCAGAGGTAAAACAGCAGCGCACCGACCAGCGAACCGATACCAATCGGAATAGAGGCGGTCATGGCGCTGAGAATAATCAACGGCCCGAGGAAGCGGCCAGAGGCGTTACCCGCGCCCATCATCACGTCAGCCCCGTAGGTGGAGTTGCTCTGATTGATGGTGAATTTACGCGCCAGAATGATCACGTAACCAATCGCCAGACCAATCACCAGGCCGGTCGCCAGCGAGGCGATAAAGTTGGTCACCGGGAACATGATCCCCGCGCCCAACAGCAGCGCCGGAACGCCGAGGCCCACGCCGGTCTGAATCGCACCGCCGATATCCAGGATCCCCACCAGGGAGCCTTCGATGATACGGGCGAACAGGAAGCTTGCGCCGAACGCCGCGACCGCACCGTAAACACCAGTGTCGATACCCGCTTTCAGCATCGCCACGAAAGCCACTTCGTTAAACGCGCCGATGCCGTACAGGTAGTACATGTGCGTCCCGGCGAAGACGCCGGAAGAGAGCAGGCCAACGAAGATCGGGAACGACCAGTCGGCATACCAAAAACCTTTATTCTGTTCCATGTCGAGGCTCCTGTTATTTGCCGCTGAGCGAGCTGTGGATCAGATCGAGCCAGTTCGGCACGGTCAGATGGAAGGATTCGATCATCTTCATGTCGAAGCCGCGGAAGAAGCCGCTCAGAACGAACAGCAGCACGATGGCGACCATCATCACTTTGGTGACGTGGTTCCAGCCGCTCTCCTCAACGCCCTTACCGATCAGAATACCCAGCACCAGACCCGGTACGGCGTTCCCCATAATCAGCTGCGCTGCGCCGCCAAACACGGTCGCCCAGAAGCCCGATTTTTTGCCCGCATCGATAGCCGCCAGCCAGAAAATCACAGGCATCACGGTGTTCACCAGCAGGTTCGCTGCCGGAACCAGCACCTTCACGGCGGTGACCTGCAGGGCAGCGGGAACGGACGAGGCGGTGAGGTTCAGGAAGGTGACCACGAACATGCCGATGATGCCGCAGGCAATCGCCATTTTGCGTGGGTCGTGCAGTGTTTCGCCCACGTTGCGGTTTTTCAGCATCAGCGCCGCCGCACCCCAGTTCGGGATGATGCGATGGTCAACGTCTTGAGTGAATGCCCCCGCAGCCACTGACGATGCCCAGGCGTTAAAGAAGAACCCCAGACCAAAGGAGAAGTGAGACGCAGGGTCCCCTTCACAGGAGTTCAGTTCCCCCAACGTACGAAACGCGCCCATACCCTGTGTGGTAGGCGCATGAAACATGCGTGCAGCCCCGGCGCCCACGCCGACGCCAACCAGGCCGCCGATGATGAGCGATTTTATTAAAATTATCAGGAACATTAGTCTGCCCTATTAGTAAGAATCAGCGTTGCGTGACAAAGTCCACCTTGTCGAGATTGATGGCGGTCACGTTGACGGTCACATCCAGCTCCACGCTGTAGGTGCGTCTTTCCCGGCGCAAAAAGAAGTACAGAAAAGCTTCCTTACGCACCGCTTCTTGCGCCTGAACAACCTGCACATCCTGTGGCTCAATACGCAGTAAGATATGCGGCGATGCTTTCATCACCGCGGCCTGAACGTGGTTTAGCGCGTCGGCAAAGGCGCGGGATTTCATCTCGCCTTTGCCTTTCACTCTCACCGTGGTGGTGAATTGCTCTTTCATGCTCAGGCGCCGTGCTTCTTCTGCCACGCCTGAACCAGACGCTCGCCCAGCTCTTCTTTATCCATAAAGCCGAAGCCCAGCACGTTGCAGCCTTCGTTAATGGCAGTGACGCCCTCTTCCACTGAACGCATGCCGTATTTCGCTTTGTAGCCATATTTGGTCTGTGCGGTGATTGCACCCGCGCCGCCGCTGCCGCAGAAAGAGATGCCGAAAGTGGCGTTTTCCGCTTTCATAACGTCGCCCAGTTTCATGTCTGCCGCCACGCCTGGCACGACAACCGCACGTCCGCCTGCTTTTTCAACGCCGATAGCCACTTTCTGGCCTTTGCCCAGACGATCGCCAATCACAACAGTAATTTGTTCCATGGTAGTGCTCCTTAAAGGTTGTCTTTCGCGACTTCGAAGTGAACGGAGAGCAGCCAGGCTTCTTCATCAGGAAGGTTGCCAAACTGCGCGACCACTTCGCGGGCAAGCCGCATTGAATCTGCAGAAATTTCGTCAAACAGGTCAGCTTCTACGTCCGGCAGCGGTTCGCCGGTCACGGACCGGTGCGCCATTGCGCGAACGTGGGACGTCAGCATCTGAACCTGGACGTCATTGGGAATGATGTTGTGATGGCGAAGCAGAGTGAATACCTGCTCCAGCATGGTGTCGGCGAGCTGTGCCGTCTGCGCTGCCTGTTCCCCAACGTCGTTCATTACCGCTCCGTTAATCACTCGTCTTACCCCGTTAATGGCTCTGGAATAAAACTAACGCTGGCGGTTATTTGTTTGTAGCGAGTTGTTTTCCACTTCGAAGTGGAAAGGAGAGCGGCACCAGTGATCTGTGCCACATAATTGCGGTGAATATGAATTATCAGCTGGATTTGCGTGATGAATATCACGCTATTCGGTGGTCAAACGGCAGGAAAGAGAACGAAAAAGTTTACGAGCAGGCTCGTAGAAATGTGAACTGGATAAGGTTTTCTTATGGGGATTCGGTAAAGTGCGCGTGGGTGCTTGAGACTGACCGTCTCATGCATGGGACGGAAAGTGGAAAGCCCCTATCTGAATTTAAATCAGGGTCGGGGCTGGAACAACACGTCTTACCACGTGAAGTAATGCCTTACCCGCTGCCAAGGAGGCATCCATGAAGCAGCAGAAACCGATTATCAGGGCTCTGATGATTGTTGCTTTGACAATAATCATCTTATCTCTGATAAACCGCAAAACGCTTTGCGAAATCCGTTTTCGTCAGGGTTCGCTAGAGTTAGTTGCGCGGATGGACTGCCGCTCCTGGAAGTAAGGAGCTAAATGCGGAGGCAGGGATTATGCCTCCGCTTCACGAGGATGGGCGTACAGCTCAGGCACCCAATTAACGATACTTTTTGTGGTACTCATTGCGGGTGGTGACAAAGCCGTCAGCCGCGGCCTGGGCCTCTTTGACTTTACCTTCGTTGGCCAGCTTCAGCGCACCGTCGATCTGACCGACCAGCACGTCAAAGCCGTGGCGGAAATCTTTCATCTCGGCGCTGTCGGGAGCTGCGTTTTCCAGCTTCGGCGGCGTCGCTTTTTGCGCGTCGAGCGCGGCGGCGCGCATTTTGGTTAATGCGTCTTTCATTTCCGTCGCATTATCCGTTTTTTGCACCACTTTCAGATTGGTGCTGAGGGTATCCATATTGTCTTCAAGATCGGCGGAGAAGGCAGCCGAACTCATGACCAGCGTTGAAGCGACGACGACGGCTAACAGGCTCTTATACATTGCTCACATCCTTTTTTATTATGAAAAAAGTCATACCTGCCGCATTCGGGGTGCAGGCACGCGCACACTCAACGCACCTGCTGCCCGAAACAGGACGGGTATTACTGACCGGCGATTTTCATCTCCGGCAACAGCACTGAACCACACTGTATATTGCTGCGCGTTTCAATATCGTTACCGACCGTAACAATATTGCGCCACATATCTTTTAAGTTGCCGGCGATGGTAATTTCGCTCACCGGATACTGAATTTCACCGTTTTCAACCCAGAGCCCCGCCGCACCGCGCGAGTAGTCCCCGGTAATACCGCTCACACCCTGGCCCATCAGCTCAGTGACCACCAGACCGGTGCCCATCTGCTTCAGCATCTGTTCAAAACTCAGACCCTGGCCTTCAATACGCCAGTTGTGGATGCCGCCCGCGTGACCGGTGCTTTTCAGCCCCAGCTTGCGCGCAGAGTAGTTGGTCAGCAGCCACTGCGTCAGCACGCCGTCTTTGATGATATCGCGACGCTCCGTGCGCACGCCTTCGCTGTCGAACGGCGTAGACGCCAGCCCTTTCAGCAGGTGTGGATGCTCTTCGATGGTCAGCCATTCTGGCAGGATTTGCGTGCCGAGCGCGTCGAGCAGGAAGGTGGATTTGCGGTACACCGCGCCACCTGCAATCGCACCAACCAGATGACCAAACAGGCCGGTTGCCACTTCATTGGCAAAAATCACGGGCGCTTTCATGGTGGAGAGTTTGCGCGGCGACAAACGGGAAAGGGTGCGTTTTGCGCACTCTTCGCCGACCCACTCTGGCGACTGCAAATCGCCCATCGCGCGGCCAATGGTGTAGGCGTAATCACGCTCCATGTCACCGTTTTCTTCTGCAATCACGCAGCTGGAGAGCGAATGGCGCGTCGAGCAGTAGCCCTGCAGCATGCCGTGGCTGTTGCCGAATACTTTGATGCCGTAGTGGCTGTTGAAGCTGCCGCCTTCGGTGTTCGTGATGCGTTTATCTGCTTTCAGAGAAGCTTGCTCGGCGCGGGCAGCGAACTCGATGGCTTCGTCCGGCGTCACTTCAGCCGGATGGAACAGGTCGAGATCCGGCGCGTCAAATGCCAGCAGCTCTTTGTCTGCCACGCCTGCGTACGGGTCCGGCGAGGTGTAGCGCGCAATATCCAGCGCCGCCTGCACGGTGCGGGCGATCGCATCCGGGCTTAAATCCGTCGAAGAGGCGCTGCCTTTGCGATTCTGGTGATAAACCGTAATCCCCAGCGCGCCGTCACTGTTAAATTCAACGTTTTCCACTTCGCCAAAGCGGGTGCTGACGCTAATGCCCGTGGTCTTGCTGACCGCCACTTCGGCGCCATCGGATTGGCCTGATGCCAGCATCAGTGCTGTGGATACCGCTTCTTCAAGAATCTTACGCTGCGCTTCAACTTGTGAGGTTACTTTCATCGCAAATGCCATACTGTAAGAGGGAGTTATCTGAAGTCTAACAGAGAACCGTTTTTCAGTGCGCGTCTTAACTGGTAACATTAGCCTCTTTTTTAAGGAGCCTGACATGACTAAGCAGCCCGAAGACTGGCTCGACGACGTTCCCGGTGATGACATCGAAGACGAAGATGATGAAATCATCTGGGTCAGTAAAAGTGAAATTAAACGCGACGCCGAAGAGTTAAAGCAACTTGGTGCGGAAATGGTAGAGCTGGGTAAAAACGCGCTGGATAAACTCCCGCTCGACCCGGATCTGCGCGGAGCCATTGAACTGGCCCAACGAATCAAAAAAGAAGGCCGCCGCCGTCAGCTGCAGCTGATCGGTAAAATGCTGCGCCAGCGCGATGTAGAACCGATTCGCCAGGCGCTGGACAAGCTGAAGAACCGCCACAACCAGCAGGTTGCGCTGTTCCATAAGCTGGAACAGATCCGCGACCGTCTGGTCGACAATGGCGACGACGCAGTCGCAGAAGTGTTGAACCTGTGGCCGGACGCCGACCGTCAGCAGTTACGTTCGCTTATCCGTAACGCGAAGAAAGAGAAAGAAGGGAATAAGCCGCCGAAATCTGCGCGCCTGATTTTCCAGTATCTGCGCGAGCTGGCTGAGAACGAAGGTTAAATTTTTGCCGGATAACGCTGCACTTATCCGGCCTACGTCCCCGTAGGCCGGACAGCGGTTACTCTACTGCTCTACCGCTTCTGCTTTCTTCGCCAGACCATCCAGCAGTTTCTGATGTATCCCACCAAAACCGCCGTTACTCATCACCAGAATGTGATCGCCCGGCTGTGCCGTTTTCACGATCATATCGGCCAGCGTGTCTACGTCCGCATGCCAGTGCGCAGGCTGCACACAGGCTTCAGCAACTTCCGCGACCTGCCACGGAATATGCTGCGGTTGCAGCAGGAAGACTTCATCCGCACGGCCTAACGACGGCGCGAGATCGTCTTTGCAGATCCCCATTTTCATGGTGTTCGAGCGTGGTTCCAGCACCGCCAGAATACGCGCCGTACCGCCCACTTTGCCGCGCAGGGCAGCCAGCGTAGCGAGGATTGCCGTGGGGTGATGGGCGAAATCGTCGTACACGGTCACGCCGTTGGCTTCGCCGCGCAGTTCGAGACGACGACGGGCATTGATGAACGAATTGAGCGCATTCGCGGCATCGGCAGGCAGCACACCTACGTGACGCGCGGCGGCAATCGCCATCAAACCGTTATGCATGTTGTGTTCGCCGACCAGCTCCCACTTCACTTCACCCACTTTCTCACCGTCCAGCAGCACTTCCCATTCGGAGGCGTCGGTGGTCAGTTTTTTCGCCTGCCAGTGGCCCTGCTCGCCCACCAGCTCCTGCTCGCTCCAGCAGCCCATCGCCATCGTCTGTTTCAGATTGATGTCGTTTTCCGGGTAGATGATGCGGCCCTGTCCCGGCACGATTCGCACCAGGTGATGGAACTGTTTCTGAATGGCTTTCAGATCGTCAAAGATATCCGCGTGATCGAACTCAAGATTATTGAGGATCAGTGTGCGCGGGCAGTAATGTACGAATTTGGAACGCTTATCAAAGAACGCGCAGTCGTATTCGTCCGCTTCAATCACAAAAAACGGGCTGTCGCCCAGACGCGCGGAGACGTCGAAATTCCCCGGTACGCCGCCGATCACAAAGCCCGGCTTGTAGCCGCAAGCTTCTAAGATCCAGGTCGCCATACCGGCGGTGGTGGTTTTGCCGTGCGTACCGGCAACGGCCAGCACCCAGCGATCGCGCAGTACGAAATCATGCAGCCACTCAGGGCCGGACATGAATGGAATGTTGCGTTCCAGCACCGCTTCCACACACGGATTACCACGGGTCATGGCGTTGCCGATAATCACCAGGTCAGGCTCAGAATCGAGCTGACTGGCGTCATATCCTGAAATCAGGTCGATACCCTGCTTCTCAAGCAACGTGCTCATCGGCGGATACACATTGGCGTCCGAACCTGTCACCTCATGGCCTAAAGAGCGCGCCAGCATCGCCAGTCCGCCCATGAATGTGCCACAAATCCCCAATATATGAATGCGCATACGTCACTATCCCTCTTCTGTGTGGCGCACATTTTACTCACATGTCAGCGCCAGAGAAACGCATTTCAGGTAAATCCGTATTTTGCTGGCGCGATTCACCTCTGCGCTAATATTTGAATGTTTGTTAAGATTGTTGGACTTCAGGCTTTATACGCAACATACGATCGCTTTACTCACATACGATGCAGGGAAAGTGTTATGAAAACGTTAGGTGAATTTATTGTCGAAAAGCAGCACGAGTTCTCTCATGCTACCGGTGAGCTCACTGCTTTGCTGTCGGCAATAAAGCTCGGCGCGAAGATCATCCACCGCGATATCAACAAGGCCGGTCTGGTCGATATCCTGGGTGCCAGCGGTGCCGAAAACGTGCAGGGCGAGGTTCAGCAGAAGCTCGATCTGTTCGCGAATGAAAAACTGAAAGCGGCACTGCGCGCACGCGACATCGTCGCAGGGATCGCCTCCGAAGAAGAAGATGAAATCGTTGTTTTCGAAGGATGCGAGCATGCTAAATATGTCGTTCTGATGGACCCGCTGGATGGCTCCTCAAACATCGACGTTAACGTTTCTGTCGGCACGATTTTCTCTATCTATCGCCGCGTGACCCCGGTCGGTACGCCGGTCACTGAAGAAGATTTCCTCCAGCCGGGCAGCAAGCAGGTCGCGGCCGGGTATGTGGTTTACGGCTCTTCCACCATGCTGGTTTACACCACCGGCTGCGGCGTTCACGCCTTTACATACGATCCGTCACTGGGCGTGTTCTGCCTGTGCCAGGAGCGTATGCGTTACCCTGCGAGTGGCAGCACCTACTCCATCAACGAAGGTAACTACATCAAATTCCCGAACGGCGTGAAGAAATACATCAAGTTCTGCCAGGAAGAAGATAAGTTAACCCAACGCCCCTACACCTCGCGCTACATCGGCTCTCTGGTGGCGGATTTCCACCGCAACCTGCTGAAAGGCGGCATCTATCTCTACCCAAGCACCGCCAGCCACCCGGAAGGGAAACTGCGCCTGCTGTACGAATGCAACCCAATGGCGTTCCTGGCCGAACAGGCCGGCGGCAAGGCGAGCGACGGTAAAGAGCGCATTCTGGATATCATTCCGGAAAGCCTGCATCAGCGCCGCTCGTTCTTTGTTGGCAACGATCATATGGTCGAAGACGTTGAGCGTCTGATCCGCGAATACCCGGACGCATAACGTTTTTAACATGGGGAGCGTTGCTCCCCCTTTTTTCATTTATATATTTTACCGTATAAATGAATATAAAAATGGCGCTTTAATCTTCCCGCCCTCTCGCGCATTATTCTGAACAGTTAACTATTTATTCAGAGGAGCGCCCGACGCGATGCAAAATTATTCTCGTGCAAACACCGGTATTGATTTAAACCTCATTCCCGTTTTTATTGAGATTGTCCGATGCGGCAGCATGGCGAAAGCCTCTGTGCGTCTTGAGATGTCCCGCCCCGCCGTCAGCCTCGCGTTGAAACGTTTTAATCAGCTTTTTGACGAGCCATTATTTATTCGTAAAGGCTTATATCTTGAGCCAACGCCAAAAGCGTTAGAATTGACAAATTCGCTGGAAAATTTAATGGCTGATATTCATGAAAATATTGGTGCGGTGAATACTGCGGAAGCATAAACCCTGACGCGTTATACGCCAGGGTTTATTATTATCAGGCCGTTTGCGCCGACAGTTTAAACGATGACATCGCTTCAATCAGTTCGCGCGACTGCTCTTCAAGGGAACGCGTCGCGGCGGAAGATTGTTGTACCAGCGCGGCATTTTGCTGCGCTGTCTCATCCATCTGATTGACGGCAATATTCACCTGCTCAATACCTCGACTCTGCTCAAGCGACGCGTTGGCGATCTCACGCATCAGTTTGGTCATGCGCAGCACTTCCGTTGCAATCTCATCCATCGTCTCACCGGCCTGTTGCGCCAGCTCGCTCCCTTCGCTGACGTGAGTCTGCGAATCGCTGATGAGAGTGCGGATCTCTTTCGCCGCATCGGCGCTTCGGCTGGCGAGATTACGCACTTCCCCGGCCACCACCGCAAACCCACGTCCCTGCTCGCCCGCACGCGCCGCTTCCACCGAGGCGTTAAGCGCCAGGATGTTGGTCTGGAAGGCGATGCCGTCAATCACACTCAGAATGTCGGCGATGCGCGCAGAGCTGCCTGAGATATCGCGCATTTTTTCAATCACATAGCACACCATTTCGCTGCCGTGATCGGCGGTATCCGAGACGCGTTTCGCCAGCTGATGCGCCTGCTCGGCGTTATCGGCGTTTTGCTTCACGGTGGCGGTGATCTCTTCCATGCTGGCCGCCGTTTGCTCAAGGGAGGTTGCCGTGGATTCCGTGCGCTGGGCTAGATCCAGGTTACCTGCCGTCAGTTCCCGGCTGCCCGTGTCAATCTGCGAGCTGGCATCACGCACGCGCATGACGGAGCCCATCAGCGACTGGCGCATCTCTTCGATAGCCGCATTCAGGCGGTTAAACTCCTGACTGGTCGGCGCGTTCAGGCTGTGAGTCAGATCGCCCGCCGCCACATGTTCAAGCTGGGCGATAGAAGCCAGAAGCGGCTTGAGCAGCATATGGCGCAGGGACAGCCACGCCAGCACAATGATCCCGGCGGTCAGCAGCGCGGCGATCACGATCAGCAGCATCACCCGGTTTTTGCTCGACTGCACCGCTTTCACTTCCGATTTCCCGCGCTTTTCGCTCCACGACTGGAACGCCTGCATATCGTTATCAAACTGGCGCGCGACCGGAATCAGCTTGTTCTCCAGCAGATCGTAATAGGCATCGGCGCTTTGCTGGTTAAGGGCAGCCACCATCGGGGTGATCCCTTCGGCGTTATAGGTGGCAAAACTCGCCGCCACCTTATCCAGCAGTTGCTGCCCTTTCGGATTATCAATGCCGCCGTCGATCACCCCTTTCAGCGTTTTTTGCGCCTGGGCAACTTCGCGATTGATGTTCTGCACGGATTTGGCGGCATCATCCAGCATGCCGATCTCCATCAGCCGAACGGCCTGACCCGCCTCATTGCGCGCACGCAAAATCAGCGTGTAACCCGCGTTGAGCTGCACCATCTGTTCACCCTGAAGGTGATTGATGCGCTGTAAAGAAGAGGAACTCTGTGTGAGGGCATAAATGCCAATGCCGCTGACAATCAGCAGCAGAAGGGTCATAACGGCCAGTAACGAAAGCAAGCCGGTACGAATCGATAGCGTTTTCAGCATGATGTTATTTCCGGTAGCGAGATATTTCTGGACAGAAATAAAGGTTATCGACCGCTACCGGAAAAAGTTTACACTTCAAGCAAATTCAGGGTGTTATCTGTTGAGCGGTGTGGTGCTAACGCGCGTCACAGGCGAGCTGAGGCGGTTTTCCCACAGCACCGTCAGGCCTCGCTGCAGCGCGATAAAGATGAACAACAAAATGCCAATCGCGATTTTGGTCCACCAGGAACTCAGCGTGCCGTCGAAGTTGATGTAGGTCTGAATAAGCCCCTGGATCGCCACGCCAAACAGTGTCCCAAGCACTGTCCCCACGCCGCCACTCAACAGCGTGCCGCCAATCACCACCGATGCAATCGCATCCAGCTCTACGCCCACGCCCGCCAGCGCGTAGCCCGCCTGGGTGTAGATGGAGAAGACAATCCCCGCCAGCGTCGCCAGCCCCGTCGAGAGCATATAGATGCGAATGGTCGTGCTGCGGGTGGAGATCCCCATCAGATTCGCCGAGATCGCGCTGCCGCCGATGGCGTACACCTGGTTACCAAAACGGGTGCGATGGGCGAGGAAAATGCCGATCACCACCACACCTAACATCAGCAGGCCCATCGCGCTCAGACGCCCTCCGCCGGGGATTTTCCACGCCAGGCTTGAGAGCGTGTCGTAGATCGGGTGGTTAATCGGAATTGACTCTTCCGACACCAGATAGCTCACGCCGCGCAGGAAGAACATCCCGGCGAGGGTAATGATAAACGCCGGGATCTTCAGGGAATCGATCAGCAGTCCCATGAACGCGCCAAACGCGCAGCCCATCGCCAGCACCAGCGGGAAGGCCAGCAGCGGCGAGATCCCCCAGAAACCGATCGCTTTGGCGAGGAATACGCCGGTAAAAGCGATCACCGAGCCGACGGAGAGATCGATCCCGCCGGAGAGGATCACGAAGGTCATGCCGACAGCGATGATCCCGAGAAAGGCGTTATCCGTCAGAATGTTGCAAATCACGCGCGTGGAGGCGAAACCGGGGAATTGCGTCAGGCAGTAGAGATAGCCCAGCACGAAGACCCCCAGCGTGATCATGAGCGGTAAATTACGTTTTATCATGGCCGCGAATCCCCTTGATGATGCTAATAAAGCGCGACGACTGAACAATCAGCACGCAGAGCACAACCACCGCTTTCACCACCTGATTCAGCTCCGGCTGGAAGCCCGAAAGCAGAATACCGGTGTTCATCCCCTGGATAATCAGCGCGCCAATCACCGACAGCAGCAGGTTAAAGCGCCCACCCATCAGCGATCCGCCGCCAATCACCACCGCCAGAATGGCGTCCAGCTCCAGCCACAGCCCGGCGTTGTTGGCATCAGCGCCGCGAATATCGGCGGCGACGATGATCCCGGCAATCGCCGCGCAGACACCGCTCAGCACATAGGTCAGCATCACCACCATACGGGTGCTGACGCCCGCATTTTTCGCGGCGCGAATGTTGATCCCGACCGCTTCGATAAACATCCCCAGCGCCGTTTTGCGGGTAAACAGCCAGAATACGATCAGCGTGACAAGGGCGATGATCACCGGCGTCGGGAACAGCAGCAGCTTGCCGCTGCCGATCCACGCCAGCGACGGTGAGTCAAAGGTGACGATCTGCCCGGAGGTAATCAGCTGCGCCACGCCGCGCCCGGCCACCATCAGAATTAAGGTTGCGACGAACGGCTGAATTTTGAGAAGCGAAACGAGGATCCCGTTCCACAACCCCGCCAGCACCCCAGTGCCCAGCGCCGCTAAAATCACCACAGGCAGACTGTGCCCGGCGACCGTCATCGAGGCGGCAGTCGCGCCGGCGATAGCCATGGTCGCCCCCACAGAGAGATCAATGCCGCCGGTGGCAATCACCAGCGTCATACCGATCGCCAGCAACGCCACCGGTGCCGCGCGGTTTAGGATATCGATGGGGCTACCGAACAGCCGCCCATCCTGCAAAATGATCTGGAAAAAGTGCGGCGCAACGAGGCTGTCCACCACCAGCACCAGTAGCAGCGCCACAATTTGCGGCGTGCCGGTAGGCCAGCTGAAGCGGCGCCTGGACTCGCCAGGCTTCGGAAGAGAACGGGACATCACGATTGACTCCTTATGCCGCGATGGCATTCATGATCGCCGGAACGGAGAGTTCATCCAGCGGGATCTCTGCCACCTGCTTGCGATCGCGCATGATAATCACGCGATCGGCATATCCCACCAGCTCTTCAAGCTCGGATGAGATAACCAGCAGCGCCAGACCGTCGGCGCAGAGCGTTTCGATCAGGCGAATAATTTCCGCGTGCGCGCCAACGTCGATACCGCGTGTCGGCTCATCGAGGATCAGGAACTGCGGTTTGGTCAGCAGCCAGCGGGAGAGCAACACTTTTTGCTGATTGCCGCCGGAGAGAAACTCAATCGGCTGTTCAGGGCTGGGAGTACGAATACCCAGCTGGCGGATAAAGCGTTCGGCGATGGCGATCTGCTCGCGCTTCGGAATGGGCCGTAGCCAGCCGCGCTGCGCCTGTAACGCCAGAACGATATTTTCGCGCACCGAAGCAGCGGCAATGATGCCGTCGGTTTTACGATCTTCCGGGCAAAAACCGATCCCCAGACACGAGGCCTGATGCGGCGATCGCAGAGTTTGCGGTTTGCCTTTGATCATCGCGCTGCCGCTGTCGGCGGGCTTGATGCCGAAGATCACCTCGGCGGTTTCGGTGCGACCGGACCCCAGCAGGCCCGCCAGACCGACAATTTCGCCGGGACGCACTTCCAGGTTGAACGGCGTGATGGTCCCTTTTTTGCCGAAATCTTTGAAGGCGGCGACGGGTTTGTCGCTCAGCAGTGTGCGGCCCGCGCGTTGCAGCGCATGGGTGTCCAGCTCGCGACCCAGCATCATTTTGACCAGTTCGATCTGCGGCAGCTCGCGGGTGTCGCGGCAGCCGACAAAACTGCCGTTGCGCAGAACCGTAATACGATCGCTGACCTGATAGACCTGATCGAGGAAGTGGGTAACGAAGATCAGGCTGACGCCCTGATCGCGCAGCTGGCGCATCAGGGTGAAGAGCATTTCCACTTCCTGGGTATCGAGGCTGGCGGTGGGTTCATCGAGGATCAGCACTTTGGCAGAGAGATCGATGGCCCGGCAAATGGCGACAATCTGCTGCATCGCTACGGAAAAGCGGTTCAGCGGCTCGCGCACGTCGAGGGAGAAACCGTAGGATTCCATCAGCCGGGTGGCACGCGCCTCCATCTCTTTTCGGCGCAGCAGGCCAAACCGACGCGGCTCACGGCCAATAAACAGGTTATCCGCCACCGACATGTTCGGCAGCAGGTTCACTTCCTGGTATACGGTCCCGATGCCCAGCTGCTGGGCGTGAGCGGTATTTTTCGGTGAAATGGCGTTGCCTTCCAGCCAGATGCTGCCGCGATCGGCGTGATATACCCCGGTTAAGGCCTTGATCAGCGTCGATTTCCCGGCGCCGTTTTCACCGAGCAGCGCCATAATCTCACCGCGTCGCAGGCTGAAATCGACGTTATCCAGCGCTTTCACGCCGGGGAAGAATTTGCTTAATCCTTCGGTTCGGAGGATTTCCTGGTGTTGTTCAACGGTCATGGTTCCCCCTGCATCAAGCTGGATGACGCTACGCTTATCCGGCCTACAAAAGCGTGTACTGTAGGCCGGGCAAGCGCAGCGCCACCCGGCTTTTTTCCTGGCTTAAAGGCTTAGTAGCCCATGTTTTTCTTCTTCTCTAACTCTTCTTTCGCCGTATCTGGCAGATAGAGGGTCGATTTGGTGATGGTCAGCTGTTCAGGTTTGGTGCCGTCTTTCTTGAATTTCTCAAGGGCATCAAACGCCGGGCCAGCCATGTTTGGCGTCAGCTCGACGCTGGCATTCGCTTCGCCGTCGATCATCGCTTTGTAGATATCCGGTACGCCGTCGATAGAGCCGGTGAGAATATCTTTGCCCGGTTTCAGGCCCGCTTCTTTGATCGCCTGAATCGCACCGATCACCATGTCGTCGTTATGGGCGTAAACCATGCAGATGTTTTTGCCGTTGTTTTCCGCTTTGATGAAGCTCTCCATAACCTCTTTACCTTTACTGCGGGTAAAGTCGCCGGACTGAGAACGGATGATTTTGATGTTTGGCGCTTTGGCGATGGCTTCCGCAAAGCCTTTCTTACGGTCAATCGCCACGCTCGCGCCGACGGTGCCTTGCAGTTCGACGACGTTACACGGCTTGCCATCCACCTGCTTAATCAGCCAGTCGCCGATCAGCTGCCCTTCGAGCACGTTGTTGGCGGTGACGGTGGTCATATAGAGAGATTTGTCTTTGACATCAATGGAACGGTCGAGCAGGAATACGGGGATTTCAGCGTCTTTGGCTTCTTTCAGCACCGGTTCCCAGCCCGTCGCCACCACCGGCGCGATGAAGATGGCGTCAACGCCCTGGGCGATAAACGAGCGCACCGCTTTAATCTGGTTTTCCTGTTTTTGCTGGCCATCGGCGATTTTCAGCGTGATGCCGCGCTTTTGGGCTTCGCTTTTCGCGACATTGGTTTCCGCCGCTCGCCAGCCTGATTCCGAGCCAACCTGCGAAAAACCGACGGTTAATGGTGCGGCCATCGCCATAGACGACATGGCTGCCGAAACTGCTGTGACAAGAAGTAAGCGCTTCCACATAATGATGCCCTCGTAGCCCAGGTTATTGTTGGTCAAAAGATGTTCTGCGAAAAAACTATAGCCAATGGGCGATGTAACGGATTGCGTTACATCACACTTCAGAAAAGTGAATAAAACGTTAATCACAAGTTTGTAATCGCTTTCATTCGCCCATTAAATATGCGGCTGAGTTTATGGATTTTCCTGTCATGGAAAGGGTCTGAAAATGGCACCAGGATGCGGATGAGAATGAAAACAGGCGGAGACTTTCGGCGCGAGTTGGCTATAATACTCGCCACTTGTTTAGCATACATATAGGACACTCACATGAGCTTACTCAACGTCCCTGCGGGTAAAGAACTGCCGGAAGACATCTACGTTGTTATCGAAATCCCGGCCAACGCAGATCCTATCAAATACGAAATCGACAAAGACACCGGTGCGCTGTTCGTTGACCGTTTCATGTCCACTGCGATGTTCTACCCGTGCAACTACGGTTACATCAACCACACCCTGTCTCTGGACGGTGACCCGGTAGACGTGCTGGTTCCAACGCCATACCCACTGGCCCCAGGTTCTGTGGTTCGCTGCCGTCCGGTTGGCGTTCTGAAAATGACCGACGAAGCCGGTGAAGATGCGAAACTGGTTGCGGTTCCGCACACCAAGCTGAGCAAAGAGTACGATCACATTAAAGATGTGAACGACCTGCCAGAACTGCTGAAAGCGCAGATCACTCACTTCTTCGAGCACTACAAAGATCTCGAAAAAGGCAAATGGGTTAAAGTTGACGGCTGGGACAACGCAGAAGCAGCGAAAGCTGAAATCGTTGCATCCTTCGAGCGCGCTGCTAAGAAGTAATTCTTACGCCCAATGCTAAGCCCCGCGAGTCGGGGCTTTTTTGTGCCTGTCATTCCATATCCCCTTAACAATTAACCGGTTATTGTCCTACCAGAAAAGGTAGCCGTTGTTCACACAACTCAATTGATAATGAGAGTAGATATCATTATCATTTTCACTTCGTAAATAAATGTGAATAAACGTCAATGACCCTACACAATGTGAAGACCCTCAAAGCCTCCGCCGCACTCGCGGTTACTGCTGCTTTTATGCTGACCAGCGTGTCTGGTTACTCGGCCCCCCTGCCAGAGAAAAACTTTATCGCCCAGCCCGTGGGCCACGGTGTCTACGAACTGGCCTACGACGGAGAGGCAAAGGTGCTGTTTGCCGCCAGCGCCCCCTCTTTTGATAAAGACAAAACCAACGGCAAAATCTACAAGCTGGACCTGGAAGATCTGACCGGCACGGGCGTCATTGAAACCACGCGCCGCGCGTTTGCAACCGTGCTGGACGAAGAGAGTCAGACGCTTTACGTGGGCAATACCCTCGAAGGCTCCGTGACGCTTATCGATACGCGCACCGGCAAAGAGCTGGCCGTGATTCAACTCGCCGACACCAGCAATCCGAAAGATATCGCCCACACCCGCGAAATGGTGCTCGATAAACAGCATCACCGCCTGTACGTCACCGGCGTGGTGGAGAAAGGCATCGTCTGGGTGGTGGATACGAAAAAGCGTCAGCTCATCAACACGCTGACCAATATGGGTGAGTACCCGACCGGGCTGGCGCTGGACGCGGAGAAAAACCGTCTGTACGTGGTGAATGGCCGCAACGAACTGATCGCTGTTGATACCCAAAGCGATACCATCGTCAGCCGGTTCAGCGTCGAACCAGAGAAAAAACACTTCTTTCTGAATATCGCCCTCGACAGCAAAAACAACCGCGCCTTCCTCACCGACCCGGATTTACCGAAGGTGCTGGTGGTGGATATCACTACCGGCAAGGTGCTCCAGCACATCGACGTCACCAACTCGCTGGCGGTGCTCTATAACGAAAAGCGTCACGAAGTTTACGTCACGCACCGCAACGCCAAGCTCATCAGCATTATCGACAGCCAGACGTACCAGCTGAAAAACAGCATTGCGACCAATGCGATGCCGAACAGCCTCGCCCTCTCCTCCGACGGTAACGTGCTGTACGCCAGCATTAAACAAGACGAGAAAGTGGCAAAAGAGAAACCGGATTACGTCATCAAAATCACGCTCGATAAGCTCTGATTTCATCATCCACCACACCTTGCGGCGTAAGACCGCAGGGTGTTTTTTTATTTTTCCTTTTGGGTTTATGGCTATGAAAACGCGTCAATTTATTACGTTCACAGGCATGGTGGCGTTAACCGGCACACTGGTTTTACCCGCGCAGGCAGATGATGAAATGGTGGTCACCGCCACCGGCTTTTCACAACAGAAAAAAGAAGCGCCCGCGACGATTTCAAGTATCGATCGCAAAACGCTGGATATTCAGCCCGACCAGACCATCGGCGACGCGATTAAAAATATCCCCGGCGTGTCGGTCTCTAACGGCGGCAGCGATATGGCCAACGGCAGCATCATGATGCGCGGTATGGATTCGAGCTACACGGCGTTTATGGTCAACAGCGTGAAGCAGAACACCAGCGAATCGCGCCCCTACGGCCAGGATATCGGTGCCGAAGCAGGCTTTTTACCGCCAATGGAAGCCATCGAACGCATCGAAGTGATTCGCGGCCCGATGTCATCCCTGTACGGCTCTGACGCCATCGGCGGCGTGGTGAACGTGATCACCAAAAAACCCTACGGCGTGGCCGACTGGACCGGCGCTATCGCCGCCAATACCTGGCTGCAGGAGCATAAAGATCTGGGCAACACCAGCCAGCTGAACCTGTTCGCGATGGGACCGCTCATCCAGGACAAACTCGGCCTGAGCATTGCCGCCGACGGGCTGGATCGCCGCGATGACGAGCGCCAGAACTACTTCGGCAAGCACAACCGTAAATCCGTCGATGCCACCCTGGGCCTCAAGGCCAGCGAAAATAACCTCTTTGACCTGAATGTGGTTGTTGGCGAGCAGGAAAAAAATCGCACCAAAAAACGCGGTACGCCGTGGATGTGGAAATTCGATCGCGACGCCGTGACGCTCACCCACACCGGCTGGTATGCGGATGACACCATTGCCACCACTAACTACATCAACTACGAGAAAGGGCGTTCGAAGTACCTGCTCGATAACACCTCGCCGGAGTACGTGCAGACGGAAAACTACGTCGCCAACTCGCAAACCACTTTTACCTTCGATAACCATAAGCTCACCGTCGGCGCGAACTTCACGCGCGAAGAGCTGAACGACCACTTCTATGAGTCGGGCAAAACGCTGCCGGGCGTCGAGCCGGTCACCAAAGTGACCCGCAACGGCTGGGCGCTGTTCGCGGAAGATGGCTGGACGATTAACGACTTTACCTTGACCACCTCCGCGCGCGGCGATTACGACAGCTACTTCGGCGCGCACATCACGCCAAAACTGTACGGCAACTGGGCGATTTCTGACGCCTGGGCACTAAAAGGCGGGATCTCCGCTGGCTATAAAAAACCAGAGCTGCGCGCCACCTCCGATCAGTTTGTCACGCCGCACGGATCAACGCCGCCGTACCCGTTCCTGACCGTGGGTAACGACGATCTGAAACCGGAGAAAAGCCTCAACGCCGAAACGGGCCTCTACTGGACCGGGGAAGCCGTATCGCTGGACGGCACCGTCTTCTACACCCAGTTTAAGGACAAAATCTCCGAGCAGACGATTTGCGAAACCACCGCCACCAACCAGTGCGAAGTGAACGGCTATAAAGCGGATTCCGTCGATAAATACTTTAACGTCAGCAAAGCGGATGTTTACGGTATCGAGCTGAATGGCGACTGGCAGATCACTCAGGATCTGAAAGCGAATGCGAACTACACCTACAACCACAGCGAGCAGAAATCCGGCGTGAATAAAGGCTTCGCGCTCAACGACTATCCGCGCCACATGGCGAACCTGTCACTGAACTGGGCGGCAACGCAGTCGCTGGATCTGTGGAGCAACGCGAACTACCGTAGCAGTAACCGGGACAGCAACAGCGGCACGAAGTATGAGGCTTACACGCTGGTCGATATCGGTGCGCGCTACAAGCTGAATAAGAATACGCAGCTGCTGGCGGGGATTTACAACCTGTTTGATGTGGATCCGAAACGCGAAACGTCGTGGGGAGAATACGGGCAGCTCGAAGGGCGCCGGTATAATCTTGGCGCGCGCATCGAGTTTTAAGGGTACCAAAAACAACGCCACCCGAAGGTGGCGTTGTTTTTATCAGTACTGGTCTCTGTCTAACCAGTTACCGCTTTCAATCAGTTTCAATCCATCGACCGGACGCTGGTACACGTACATCCATGCACTGCCATACGGGGTCTGGATCAACTGGCGTGCATATTCACCGCCCCTGGTGCGCAAGGCATCAAGTTCGGCAAGTGTAGCGTTATCAATACGATAAACCTCACCCTGTACCGTCCCGTTCCCCGGAACCGCGCCTGGATAGTGGCCCAGACTGTACAACTGGTAGTTCTCGATATTGTAATTTCCCAGCAACTGGGCGTTCGTCATCCAGTGACTGTTGCCCTGCCTGGTTCGTAAACTGCCGTATACAAATATTCGCATTGCTAAAACTCAAACTGATAGAGCAAATCGAGCGCCTGGTCTACGCCAGACACCGCTTCCAGATATAGCTTAGGCATCAGCCGATAGCGTAGCGTGAGAGTTGCCAGTGAGTCAAAGATCCCCACGCCATATTTCACCTGTAGACCCGGCAGTACATAGCCGCTGACCACCACCTGCGAAGAGTCACCGACCCCCTGGGTGTCCAGCGCCAGATTACTTACGCCAAACGTCTCGCCGATTTTACCCACAACCTGACCACTTTGTGCAACCCCCAGGCCGACTAACATTGAGGTCATCGCCGCACTATCGCTCTGCTGGCTGTCCAGACCCTGCCCGCGCAGCAGATAAGAGAGCGCTTCCTGCTGCGACATCGCCGGATCGGAGAAGATCTCCGCCTTCGGCTCGTCGGCCGTTCCGGTGACGCGCACCCCGGCAATCACATCGTTTTCGGTCGACTCTGGGTTACGAATCGCTTCGATATTGAGCAGCGGCTGGTCCGGCGGGCCGGAGAACAGCAACTCGCCTTTGCGCACAATCAGATCCTGGCCGTAGGCGTGGAAACGCCCTTCCGGAATGTTAATTTGCCCGTTCAGGCCCAGCCCTTGCTGATCCTGCGCCACTTTCAGATCACCCGTCAGTCGCGCCTTCAGGCCAAACGCATCGAGACGCACGTTGTTGCCGACGTGAATGATCAGGTTACTGTTAATCGGAATCGCGGCGCTTTTGGTTTCGACCGGCTTCAGATCGTTATTCAGCATCACCTCATCACTGGAAACGCCGACGGCGCTTTCCGGCACGTCGTGAACCACGATGCGCGCCCACGGCACATCGACACGGCCATCGAGGGTAAACAGGCTCGGCGTCGCCTCGAACACCACATCCGGCGACACGTCGAGGCGCACCATTGGTGGCACCGTGATACGCACCCGGCTGCCTTTCGCCGCCACGCGCGCACGCCAGTTATCGATCTGGCTCCAGTCGGCGTCACCGCTCAGGTTGATTTGCCCTTGCTGCGTGCGCACCACCCCGGCCAGCGTCGAGCTCATGCCGTTGAAGTTCATTGAGATCTGGCTCGGCTGCATATCAAACGGCATAAAGTTACCGTCGATATCCACACCGTTGAGCTGCATCTGGCCAAACAGCTGCGGGCTTTCGGCGTTGCCCGCCAGACGCAGATTGGCGCTGAGCATCCCCGCCGCTTTTTCGCCGCGGGAGAAGATCGGGTTCACCATCGCCAGGTTCATATTGCGAATATTGACGTTACCGCCCAGATTACGCCGTCCCTGCGGGTCGGTGATCTGCACCTGGCCGTCAAACTGTCCATTGTTGGTCAGGCGAATCAGCCAGCCCAGCTCCGCACGGTTGTTATGCAGATCCGCCGTCAGGTTCAGCGTCTCGAACGCCACCGGCAGCGGCGCGTCGTTCACCGTCTGGGTCACTTTTACGTTGCGCCCGGAGAGGGTCACGTTACCTTGCGGCAGCCCTTCTTTGGTGGTGTCCCAGGACACATCGGCTTTACCGCTAAAGACGCCGCTCGCGTCGGTAGTTTCTGGCATAAACGGCTTCAGCATCGCGAGATCGAAGCGGTTCAGATTCACCACCGCACGCCCTTCCGCACCGGCATCAATGGTCTGTGGCACGCAGAGTTCGGCGTTCGGGTTGGTCCAGCAGTGTGGCCCGATGCTGATTTTCTGCTCGGCGTTGCGGTAATCCAGCGCGATGGAGCGGGACAGCGTCAGTGGCCCTACCGGCGTGCTGAACCGGGTATTATCCAGAACCCCTTTCCAGCGCTCCTCTTTGCGGTCGAAACTCCCCGTCAGATGCAGCTGGCCGGAGACCGGCTCGCCCTGCACGCGCAGCTGGAGATCGTGCTGCTTCTCGCTGCCTTTTGCGTCCAGCGTGACCAGGCTGATATTCACATCCGGCTGGGAAATCCGCTCGACGCGCAGGTTCAGGTTACCCGCGATCTGATCGGTGGATTTGACGTCGCCTTTCACCAGAACGCGTGCGACGGACAGCTCCTGCCAGCGCAGATTGTTGGCGGTGATATCCGCCAGCAGCTGCGGCGCGTCGACGGTGCCACGCACTTTCACTAAGCCTTTCGCAGTGCCGCCGAGGCCCGGCAGGGCATTGTCGAGATTTGGCGCGTCGATGGTGGCATCCAGATTGAGATCTTTCACGCCCAGCTCGCCTTTGATATCGGCGGTGTTGCGTCCGAGCGCCACGTGCAGTTTCGGGATGATCCACTGCAGATAGCTGTTCCCGCGCAGAGAGCCTTCGACGTTCACTTTATTCTGCTTCACGTTGCCGGTGATTTTAAGCTCCGGCACCTCCATCTGCCAGCTTTCGCCGTACAGACTGCCGCGCGTTTTGATCGTCCCGTCGAGTTTCGACGGCCAGTCCGGCACCTCTTTGGCGGTGTTAATACCTTTGAGGTTCAGCTCGCCGCGCCAGCTGATCGCTTTCTGCCAGTCGAGCAGCGCCGTCAGTTCGGTTTTGCCTTCCAGCGCCGCCACGGAGAGTTTATCGAGGTTAATCTGCTGTTCGTTACCCTTCGCATCCAGAGTGATATCCGCAGGCGGTAACCCTTCGCCTTTCACCGATGTGCGGAACGACAGGGTGTAATCGGTCATTTTACCGCTCAGCTTGAGCTTCAGCTTATCGGCCTGGAACTGTTTTTCGCCGGTAAACGGCCAGTAAAGCTGTTCGCTCACCACCTCCAGATTCAGCGGTAAACCCGCTTCCGCCAGCTGAGTCTGCCCGCGCAACACCATATCTACCGGGCCGGAGAGATTCACGCCAAACTCAAGCTTCTCGCGCAGCGCACCGCCCACTTTCAGCTTCACCTTCTCGCCTTTGAGCGGGTCGATATTCAGGGCGCTGTTGAGGGTGATATCCACCGGCCAGTTGTCGCGCAGCAGCGCCTGCCCGGTCGCGTTCACGCTCCCCTGATTGGTATCAATATCCAGCGCATCGAGCTTCATGGTGCCGTCGATGCTGCTCACTTTCAGCAGCATGTTGAACACGGTCAAATCCGTGTCGCCCGTCAGGCGCAGCTGTTCGCCCTTAAACTCTTCGATATTCAGATTGAGCGGCAGATGAACGTCGGTCATCTCCGGCAGAACCGGCTTCGAGAAGAGATCTTTCAGGGTTTCGCCGAGCGGTTTCTCTTCCGGCTGCGGGTTCTGAATTTTCGGTTCGACGATCTCTTCCTGTGCCACTTTCGCCACTTTTGGCAGGGCGATCAGTAGCCCCTGCAGAGAGGTCGGCGTCAGGGTCAGGTTTTTCTCCTGCCAGCGCAGGCCGGAGGTGAAGTCCATCACCGAAACGGTGGTGTCGTCGATCTTAATATTGACGTTATTGAGCGCCACGCGGTACAGCGCAATCGGATAGGGAGTGGAGAGGTTCAGCGGGCTGCTGTCCTCCTCCTCGACAGGGGCAGATTTCGGCATTTTGTCAGAATCTATCGCCACGTTAACGTCTTTTAACGACAGATCGTTGACGCACAGGCTGCTGTCGCGCAGACAGCTGAGCTTAACCGCAAGGTGAAACTCACCCGCGTTCACCGCCACGCCTGGCTGCTGGTAGCGGATATTCTTCAGACGCAGATCGCGCCAGCCACCCGTCACCTGGCCGATCTCAAGCCCTGGCACCCAGCGGTTAGCCGCGTTAAACAGCAGATGCAAGCCAGTGGTAGTGCCCACCAGGAATGCCACCGTGCCGAGCAGCAGCACGATAAAAATCAGAACGCCGAGGCTGATCTTCTTCCATAAACTCATAATTCAGGCCCCAGACCGATGTAAAACTGTAAACCGTGTTCGTCTTTGTCGCCGACCGGAACGGCGAAATCGAGCTTGATCGGCCCGACCGGCGATTGCCAGCGCACGCCCACGCCCGCACCGGTTTTGAAATCGCTTTTGCGAATATCGCTCACCGCTTCACCGCCGTCGACAAACATCGCCCCCCACCATTTGCCGCTGACGTTGTACTGGTACTCCAGCGAGCCGGTCGCCAGTTTGGAGGCCCCCATCAGCTGGCCTTTGTCATTTTTCGGGGAGATCGATTTGTATTTGTAGCCGCGAATACTGCGGTCGCCACCCGCGAAGAAACGCAGGTCTGGCGGCACACGTTCGAAATCGCCGGTTTCAATCCAGCCGAGGTTTCCGCGCGTCACAAAGCGGTGTTTGTCATAGAACGTGCGGATCCAGACGTTTTGCGCCTGTACTACCGAGAAATCGACGTCCGATCCCCAGGCGGTATTGGAGTAATCAATCGAGTAACGCTGGGAATCGCCCCAGGTCGGCATCAGGCCGCCGCGCGAGCGGGTACGGCTGATCATCACGCCCGGATAGAGCAGCATGGTGGTGTTGGTGACGTTTGCCTGGGTAAAGTGGTCGAGACTCCAGCGCAAATTAATCGCCCGCTGCCAGCCGCTGGAGAGGTCCCAGAAGCGCGACAGCGCGAGGGTGGTGGAGTCAGACTCCGTATCGTTTAAATCGGTACGCTTAAAGCCGCCCTGCACCAGGTAATACTGCTCCAGCGGGTTCTTCAGCAGCGGCATTTTATAGCTGAAATCGAGCTGCTGTTCCGGCGCGGAGATACTGGCGCTGGTGGTCAGGCTGTGGCCGTAGGAGTTCATCCACGGCTTTTTCCACGTCGCTTTCACGCGCGGGCCGACGTCCGTTGAGTAACCGACACCGGTTTCGATGGTGTTTTCGGTACGCGGTGAAACCACCCCGTGCAGCGGTAACACTTTGGTTTTGCGCGCCTTGTCGAATTCCGGCGCAACAACCACGGAGTTAAACCAGCCGGTCGCCGACAGGCGGCGGTTCAGCTCTGCCAGATCTTTTGACTGGTAGTAATCGCCCTCTTTGAAAGGGATCAGGTTTTGCAGATACTCGTCGCGGATTTGCGAGCCTTCGAAGGTCACGTCGCCAAAACGGTAGCGTTCGCCGCTATCGTAATCGATATCCCAGAACGCCTGGCGGCGGTCGAGGGCAACGCCCAGCTGGCTTTTATTGAACTGGCTGTCGAAGTAGCCCTTACGCAGCGCGACGCTGGTAAGCTCTTTTTTGAAGTGGTCGTAGTCGCCGTGGTTCAGCACGGTGCCGACTTTCGGGCGCGTGCCCAGCAGATCCAGATAATCACGGTCAGTACGCGCGCCGCCGCGCAGCACCACGTTGGTGCCGCCGATCAGCACCGGCTCGCCCTTGGAAACGCGGGCAATTAACACCTGACGGCCCTTGGCCGGTGGTGGACGTAAATCGAAATCAATGGTGGGTTCGTAGTAGCCCAGCGCTTTTAACCCTTCGCGGATCGCGTCATCTACGCGCGCGCGAAAGCGCCGGTCCGGCGTCACTTCGTCACTCTCAATCGTTGACAGCTGTGCACGCACGTTTTTTTCCAGCGTCCCGGATAACCCCTCAACCTGCAAACGGACATTCGCCGCGCTGGCGACCCCGCTTGTCAGCAATAAACTGACCAAACAAAACTGGCGGATCTTTGGCACGTTCTCTCCTGAATATCCTTGTTTCCACCCCTGGAAGCAATTGATGTACCGCTCCGCGGCGTATCACGGCATAAAGCCCAAAACCCAATAAGAGGGTTGAAAAATGGCCGAGAGGCCTAATATTTCTTATGTTTAAATCTAGACTCATTCAGCGTATTTATTGTGTTCAATTAAACGCTCCATGACAACCTTAACTGAAACATCGCTGCCCCGGAGGCCCTACCGTGAGTTTATTCGACAAAAAGCATCTTGTTTCTCAAGCAGATGCACTGCCGGGACGTAATACGCCAATGCCGGTCGCTACCTTACACGCTGTGAACAATCATTCAATGACTAACGTCCCGGACGGGATGGAGATCGCCCTCTTCGCCATGGGCTGCTTCTGGGGCGTCGAGCGTCTGTTCTGGCAACTGCCGGGCGTCTACAGCACGGCGGCGGGTTACACCGGCGGTTACACCCCGAATCCGACCTATCGCGAAGTCTGCTCGGGCGATACCGGCCACGCAGAAGCCGTGCGCGTGGTGTACGACCCGGCGATCATCAGCTACGAACAATTATTGCAGGTTTTCTGGGAAAACCACGATCCGGCCCAGGGGATGCAGCAGGGTAACGATCACGGCACGCAATACCGTTCCGCCATTTACCCGCTGACGCCGGAGCAGGACGCTGCCGCGCGCGCCAGCCTGACCCGCTTCCAGGAGGCGATGAATGCTGCGGGCGATAAGCGTCACGTCACCACCGAAATCGCCAACGCCACGCCGTTCTACTACGCGGAAGATGACCACCAGCAGTATCTGCACAAAAACCCGTACGGCTACTGCGGGATCGGCGGGATTGGTGTCTGCCTGCCGCCACAGTTAGCCTGATTACTGATCCAGCGCCACGCGAGCCGCGTGGCGCGTGGCATTACTGACCGACCCAAAATCCATTACTTTGCCCTGCAACAGCAGGTTAAACACTGACGCCTGCGGCCGGTTCAGCCGCGTCTGAAGCAGGTGCACCGCCTCAATCCCCAGCTCACGACACGGCACCGTGACGCCCGTCACCGGCGCATCCAGCCGGTTTTGCAGATTCCAGGTGAAATCGGTGGTGATAATAGAGATATCCTCCGGCACGCGCAGACCGCGACGCTGCAACGCCCTGAGCACCCCTTCCGTCATACTGGTGCTGTTGGGGAAAATCACCTGCGGCCACTGGGTTTTATCGTGCCCGGCCAGCCAGTCGTCAAGGGCGCGCTCGGCCTCCTCCGCCGTAAACCATTCGGTTACCAGCAAATCGTTTTGCGGATCGAACGGCACATGAAAATGGCGGTACGCCTCTTTAATGCCGTCGAGACGCGCGTAGAGCGTCTCCCGACGCAGGCAGGTCATGGTCAGAATTCGGCGGTGGCCCTGCTCGAAGAGATGGCGCATGGCGGTAAACCCGATGGCGCGATGATCGGGCGAAACAGAATCGAGCGCCATTTCCCGATCGATGGAGTTAATTAAAACGCAGGGTTTATTCAGGGTGGTGGCGAGTTTAAAGATGGTGGAATCATCAGTGCCGATAATAATGATCGCGTTAATATTTTTATGCCCGGCTTTTTCGAGAAATAATTTTACGTCCGCACGCTGTTCTTCTAATCCGCAATAACTGATCCAGACATCATGGGGCGCACTGGCTTCGGCAATGCCTTTCGTCACCTCAAGATAAAAAATATCCCCGCGTCCCTGAAAGGTGCGTTCAGGGGCAAACACCGCAATGCCATTAATCAGCAGCCGCCCGCTCGCCATGGACGCCAGCACGCCAAGTTCCCGCGCGCAGCGCACGATGGCCTCGCGGGCCTTGTCGCTGGTATAGGATTTGCCGCTTAAAACCCTGGAAACGGTGCTGACGGAGTAGCCCGTCAACGCCGCAATTTCGTCCATTTTTAGCTTGCCCGGCATAGTGTGACCTCGCTCGCATTCAGTTTTTGCAATTATTTGCAGAAACAGCCTGTTGATTTTAAAACCAAATTTACCGGGCGTAGGTGTTTACTTATGCGCCTTGCGAGTATTCTCACAAAAACACATTGTCGCTGCAGTTCGCCTTTCCTATTTTCCCCTCATCACTCTTTTTAACGACTTAAGGTGTGACATGGAAAAGGTACGGTTTGGCATTATTGGTATCGGCAATATCGGCACGGTTCATGCGCGCTATTTGTTAGCGGGTGTCGTTAAAGATGCCTGTCTGACGGCGGTCTGCGATAACGATCCGGAGAAACATCACGCCATTCGGCAGCTCGTCGGCGAGTCCGTCGCGCTCTTTCATGAGGCCGAAGAGCTGCTCACCAGCGGGCTGATCGACGCAGTCATTGTCGCCACGCCCCACTACGATCACCCCCGGCTTTCCATCATGGCGATGCGCCACGGCATTCATACCCTGTGCGAGAAACCGGCGGGCGTCTACACCGCACAAGTGCAGGAGATGAACGCCTGCGCACGCGAGTGCGACGTAGTGTTCGGCATCATGTACAACCAACGCCCTAACCCGCTGTATCAGAAAGTGAAAGATCTGATCGACAGCGGCGAGCTGGGCGAAATCCGCCGCTCTAACTGGATTATCACCAACTGGTACCGCTCGCAGAGCTACTACAACTCCGGCGGCTGGCGCGCCACCTGGAAGGGCGAAGGCGGCGGCGTACTGCTTAATCAGGACCCGCATCAGCTCGATCTCTGGCAGTGGCTGGTCGGAATGCCGGTGCGGCTGCGGGCGTTTTGCCAGTTCGGTAAACATCGTCAGATTGAAGTGGAAGACGAGGTGACCGCCTATGCCGAATACGCCAATGGCGCGACCGGAGTATTTATCACCACCGTCGCTGAAACGCCGGGAACCAACCGGCTGGAGATCACCGGCGATCGCGGCAAAGTGGTGGTCGAAGAGGGAAAACTGCGCTACTGGCGGCTGCGGGAATCCGAAACCGACTTTAACGCCCGCTGGCAAAACAGCTTTGGCGAGCCGGAGTGCTGGGAGGTTTCCATCCCGGTCGCTGCGGAGTGCAGCGAACACCACGTCATTACCGCCAACTTCTGCGCCGCCGTGCTGCGCGGCGAGCCGCTGATTGCGCCCGGGCTTGAGGGGATCAACGGCCTGACGCTCTCCAACGCCATGCATTTATCAACCTGGACGGACGACTGGGTCACGCTCCCGCTCAATGAAAAACAGTACCTGCGCCTGCTGCAACAGCGCATCGCCACCTCTGTGGACAAAGAGACCACCAGCCGCACCCTGGATGCCTCAGGCACCTGGTAACACCGGAGAAAAAAACGATGTTAAAAATCGCCATCGTGGGAACAGGGAACATCTCGCATAACCATATTCAGAGCTATTTGCAGTTCGGCCAGCGCTGCACCATCGTGGCGCTGGTGGACATCTACCCGGAAAAAGCGCACGAGAAAAAAGCGCGCTACGGCCTGAATGACGCGCGCATCTATGAAAGCCACCAGCAGATGCTGGCCGCCGAAGCGGATATTGATATCGTCGACGTCTGCACGCCGCCCTACGTCCACGCCGAAATCAGCATCGACGCCCTGAACGCCGGGTGTCACGTCCTGTGTGAAAAACCGATGGCCGCATCGCTTGAGGAGTGCGACGCGATGATTGCCGCGCAACAAGCCAGCGGGAAAACCCTGTCGATTATCGCCCAGAACCGCTTTACCGACGCCTTCTGGCGGCTGAAAGCGGCGCTGGATTCCGGTCTGGCGGGCAAAATCTGCCACGCGCAGGTGGACTCGTTCTGGTGGCGCGGCCACTGCTATTACGACCTGTGGTGGCGCGGCACCTGGGAGAAAGAGGGCGGCGGCTGCACCCTCAACCATGCGGTTCACCACATCGACGCCATCCAGTGGATGCTGGGCTTTCCGTCGGAAGTGGTGGCGATGATGAGCAACGTCGCCCACGACAACGCCGAAGTGGAAGATCTGAGCGCCGCGATTTTCAAATACCCCAGCGGCGCACTCACGCAGCTCACCGCTTCCGTGGTGCACCACGGAGAAGATCAGAAGATTGTGATTCAGGGTGAGAAAGCGCGGATCTCCGCACCGTGGGAGGTGTTCGCCAGCGTCAGCGCCGACAACGGTTTCCCGCAGGCCACGAACGATACGACGCGCGAAACGCAGCTGAATGCGGTATTTCACGAGACGCCCAAACTCGAGTGGACGCTGCACACCGGGCAGATCCACGACCTGCTGCGCGCGGTTGAACAGCAAACCGCTCCGCTGGTCGATGGCGTACAGGGCAAACGCTCCCTTGAACTCATCACCGCCATCTATAAATCGTCCATCACCGGAAGTGTGGTCCGACTGCCCATCTCCTGCGACGACCCGTTCTATCGCACCGGTGGCACCAACGTGCTCGCCCCGCGCTTCTATCAAAAATCCGCCAGCGTCGCCAATTTCAGCGAAACCGGCGCCATTCCATTAGGCAAAAATCTGGACCAGGGGATCTGACCATGAATAAACATGACGGTATGAATTACGCGCCCGTGGGCAAACCACAGCCGGTGGTCCAGCCCGGTGAATTTGTCTTTGCGGCGGCGGCTCTCGATCACGGCCATATCTACGGCATGTGCAACGGGCTGATGGAGGCCGGGGCGACGCTGAAATGGGTCTACGATCCCGATCCCGCGAAAGTGGATAAATTTGTGCAGCTGTATCCGCAGGTGAAGGTCGCCGACTCGCTGGAGGCGATTCTTGCCGACAGCGACGTGCAGCTGGTCGCCGGGGCGGCGGTTCCGTCCGAGCGCTGCGCGCTGGGGCTGAAAGCCATGGCCGCCGGTAAAGACTATTTCACCGACAAAGCGCCACTGACCACGCTGGATCAGCTCGATGATGCCAAAGCGATGGTGGCGAAAACCGGGCGTAAATACGCGGTCTACTACAGCGAGCGTCTGCACGTCGAAAGCGCGGTGTTTGCCGGGCAACTGGTGAAACAGGGGGCGATAGGTCGCGTGGTACAGACCCTCGGCACGGGCCCGCACCGCGAAGGGCAAGGCCGCCCGGACTGGTTCTACGAGCGGCGCTATTTCGGCGGCATTCTGTGCGATATCGGCAGCCACCAGATCGAGCAATTCCTGTTTTACACCGGCAACCACGAGGCCACGGTGGTCGCCAGCCAGGCACGAAATTTCAACCATCCGCACCACCCCAATTTTGAAGATTTCGGCGACGCGATGCTCAAGGGTGAAAACGGGGCCAGCGGCTACTTCCGCTGCGACTGGTTTACCCCCAACGGGCTGTCAACCTGGGGCGATGGCCGTCTGACGCTGCTCGGCACCGACGGGTATATCGAAATCCGCAAATATGTCGATCTCACGCGCGGCGAACAGGACGTGGTCTATCTCGTCAACAACGAGGGCGAATTCCGCTATCCGGTGGCGGGCCAGGTCGGCTTCCCGTTCTTTGGTGAGCTGATCCTGGACTGCCTGAATCGCACCGAAAACGCGATGACCCAGGCGCACGCCTTTAAAGCGGCCGAGCTGTGCGTGAAAGCGCAGATGCTGGCAAACGCGGCGGATTAACGAGAGGTGCGGATGAAAACGCTCAATGTAGCCCTTATCGGCGGCGGTGCGATCCATAGCTGCCACGTCAATGCCCTGCGCCAGATGCCTGGCGTGACCCTGCGCGCGCTAGCGGATATCAACAGCGAAGTCGGTTTGAAGCTGGCGATGGCGTATCAGTGCCGCTTTTATCAGGATTATCAGGAGATGCTGCTGGATGACGAAATCGACGTGATTCACATCTGCACGCCGCATTTCGAACATAAACGGATGATTCTGGCGGCCCTTGCAGCAGGAAAGCATGTGTTCTGTGAAAAGCCGGTGGGGATGAACGGCGGCGAAATTACTGAGATCGCGCACGCCGCGCAGAATGCGGCAGGGCTGCTTGGCGTGTGCTATCAGAACCGGCTCAACCCCACCAGCCAGCGCATCCGACGGGAGCTGGCAGAGGGGGAGATGGGCAAGATGCTGAGTATCAAAGCCGTGCTCACCTGGTCGCGTTCGGGCGCTTATTACACCGAAAGCCCCTGGCGCGGGCGTTTTGCCACCGAGGGCGGGAGCTTGCTGATCAATCAGGCGATTCACACCCTCGATCTGATGCAGTGGTTTGCGGGCGGCGTGACGCGCCTGAAAGGGGTCGTCGACAGCGGCGAGCTGGCCGACGTGACGCAAGCCGAGGACAGCGCGATGGCGACGCTGCACTTCACCAACGGCGCGCGCGGCCTGTTTTACGCCACTAACTGTCACACCACCGACTCGCCGCTGCTGCTCGAGATTCACTGCGAAAACGGCACCTTGCAGCTGTGCGATAACGCCCTGTGGCGGTTGTGCAACGGCGTGCGGGTGAAACTGGTAAGCGACGCATCGCCAAACGGTGTCGCAAAAAGTTACTGGGGTTTAGGCCACCAGCACGCGATTGGCAATTTTTATGCTGCCATCCAAAACCCGGAAAAAGCGGATTACACCGATATTCGCGAAGCCGGAAAATCAATCAACCTTGTGGAGGCCATTTATCGTTCATCCCAGATTCGGCAATGGATTGAGATTAATCAGCAGTGAATAAAAATCGGCCAGAATAAATCTGGTTCATAATAACCCTACTCTGAGTATCAATATTATGGTCAAACCAACTGAACGCAGGGTTGGTTATGGTGTGGCGCTTGGCTACGGCATAACCGATCTGTTTGGCGGAGGCGCTTTCGCCATTATTGGCACCTGGCTGTTATTTTTTTATACCACCTATTGCGGACTGAGCGTGCTCGAAGCCGGTTCTATCTTTGCTATTGCGCGGGTCATTGACGCCGTATTAAGCCCGATTATGGGTTATATCACCGACAATTTTGGCAATACCTGGCTCGGGCGGAAATTTGGTCGCCGCCGCTTCTTTTTATTATTAAGTTCACCGCTGATGTTTTTATATGCCCTGCTGTGGGTAACAGATATGGGCTACTGGTATTATCTCGGCACCTATTTGTCGATTGAATTATTGTCGGCGATGGTGCTGGTGCCGTGGGAGACGCTGGCGGCTGAGATGACCAACCGCTACGAAGAGCGCAGCCGCTTGTCCGGAGTGCGGATGATCTGCTCCCAGCTCGGCGGTTTTCTGGCGGTGTCCGTGCCCGGCGTGATTATGCATTTCACCGGGAAAGATAATCCGTTTACTTATACCCTCACTGGATTGATCTTCTCCTGCGTCTTTTGTCTCGCGGTATTTATTACCTGGCGCACCACCTGGGAGGCGAAAGATGTACATCAGGAGTCCGATTTTAAAATTGAGACCCACCGCAGTAGCGGTTTACTCAATCACCTGAAATATCTGGTACTGGATCTCTTCTCCGCCTTCCAAATTCGCGCCTTTCGTTTACACATCATCATCTATATTTTCTCGTTTACCGCGATGGATGTGTTCGGTTCAGTTTTTACTTATTACGTGGTTTATTGTCTGAGCCAGGACGCAGCGGCGGTTTCCGGCTGGCTCAGTATCGCCGCGTTTGCCTCGGTGCCGGGCACTTACGGATTTATGCTGCTGTTAAACCGGCTGAATATTTCTCCGTCCGCGGCGCTGCGAATCGCTTACGGCTGTATATTCTTCGTGCTGGCGTTCTTGTTCGCCGTCTATTACACGCAAACCCAGGTCCCTGCTCTGCTGTTCTCGGCGGTCTTTATTCTGCTTGGCGCGGCGCGTGCCGGGTTGTATTACATTCCGTGGAACATCTACAGCTTTATTCCTGACATCGACGAGATGGTTACCCAGCAGCGCCGGGAGGGGATTTTTGCCGGCGTCATGGTGCTGACGCGTAAAAGCACCGTCGCGCTGGCGATCATGCTGATCGGCGTGGTGTTGCAGGAGTCCGGGTTTGTGAAAGGCAACGGCGCGCAGCCTGAATCGGCACTGTACGCCATTATCGGCCTGATGCTGTTCGCCACCTCCGCGCTGCTGGCGGTGAGTTTCATCACTACCTATAAATTCACCCTAACGCGCGACACCCACAAACTGCTGCTCAAAGAGATCGCCCGTCGCAAGCTGGGCGGCGATTACCGCGACTGCGATGCGCGTACCCGGGTGGTCATTAAACAGCTCACGGGCTATGAGTACGACGAGGTCTGGGGCGGTAACGCCGCACGGCGACCGGTGGATAATGTCAGTTTGTCCTGATTGAGGGAGCCGGGCAGCACACGCCTGCCCGGCCTGTTTTTGCCAAAAATGTGACCTCTGGCGGATTTACACACGTTTACGCTATACTACCCGCTGAAATAATCGGCTCAACGCTACGAGCCGATGTTCAATGTGTCTTCACACAAACGAAATCAACTTCCCTTCCGAGGATCTGGCGAGAAGCCGGATAAACTATGTTAAACAGTATTTTAGTAATACTTTGTCTTATTGCCGTCAGTGCATTTTTCTCGATATCTGAGATTTCGCTGGCCGCCTCCCGCAAGATCAAACTTAAACTGCTTGCCGACGATGGCAATCTCAATGCACAACGCATCCTGAAAATGCAGGAAAACCCCGGTATGTTCTTTACCGTGGTGCAAATCGGTCTGAACGCCGTCGCCATTCTCGGCGGTATCGTGGGTGACGCAGCCTTTTCTCCGGCCTTCTATAGCCTGTTCTCGAAGTACTTCTCGCCTGAACTGTCCGAGCAGCTGAGCTTTATTCTCTCCTTCTCGCTGGTGACCGGCCTGTTCATCCTGTTCGCGGATTTAACCCCGAAACGCATCGGTATGATTGCGCCAGAAGCTGTGGCTTTGCGCATCATCAACCCGATGCGCTTCTGCCTGTACGTGTTCCGTCCGCTGGTCTGGTTCTTCAACGGCCTGGCAAACACCATTTTCCGCCTCTTCAAACTGCCGATGGTGCGTAAAGATGACATCACGTCTGATGATATTTACGCGGTGTTTGAAGCCGGTGCGCTGGCAGGTGTTCTGCGTAAGCAGGAGCATGAACTGATCGAGAACGTGTTTGAACTCGAATCCCGTACCGTGCCGTCCTCCATGACCGGGCGCGAAAACGTGATTTGGTTCGATCTGCACGAAGACGAGCAGAGCCTGAAAAACAAAGTGGCCGAGCATCCGCACTCCAAGTTCCTGGTCTGTAACGAAGATATCGATCACATCATCGGCTACGTCGATTCAAAAGACCTGCTGAACCGCGTGCTGGCTAACCAAAGCCTGGCGCTGAACAGCGGCGTGCAGATCCGCAATACCCTGATTGTGCCGGACACCCTGACGCTCTCCGAAGCGCTGGAAAGTTTCAAAACTGCGGGCGAAGACTTCGCGGTGATCATGAATGAATACGCACTGGTGGTGGGTATCATTACGCTGAACGACGTGATGACCACCCTGATGGGTGACCTGGTCGGCCAGGGTCTGGAAGAGCAGATCGTCGCGCGCGATGAGAACTCATGGCTGGTGGATGGCGGCACGCCGATTGAAGACGTGATGCGCGTGCTGGATATCGACGAATTCCCGCAGTCGGGCAACTACGAGACGATTGGCGGCTTTATGATGTTTATGCTGCGTAAAATCCCGAAACGTACCGACTCGGTGAAGTTCTCCGGCTATAAGTTTGAAGTGGTGGATATCGACAACTACCGCATCGACCAGCTGCTGGTGACACGCATCGATAACAAACCGACCGTGCTGGTGCCGAAGCTGCCGGACGCGGAAGAGAAAGCCTCGGCGTAAGTGCCCCACAAACATCAACGGCTCCCAATGGGAGCCGTTTTTATATACTGCTTTAACTACTGCATAGCACGTGGTTAAGCCATCTCAGTTTGCAGACGCATAACCTGGCGGTTGACTTCGGACATCACAGAATAGTGCTGTTTGTCCTTCACTTTCGGGATAAGAATTTTGCCCTTATCAAATTCGAAAGCGCCAACATCCTTGATGTACAACCGTCCTCGGAACAGGATCTTCACGTACTTCGCCACCTGAAGCGGGTTGTAGCGTTGGAAAATTTTCATTCTTGTATCTCCTGCGAATCATACGCTCTTGCGGCGCCACAATCGGGCCGACTGTCCTGAGCGCAAATTTATTGCTCAATGACTATAGACCAGAAAAACGTTGATACCCAGTATGCATAAGTTTATTTACCGTTTGATTACAAATATTCAGAACATTCTTTGCATAGCATTTCTAAAAGCAGTATAAGCCTTCGTTTTTTTACGGATATGTGCGTTCGCCCGCAAACTGGCACTCGGATTGCGGGTAAAGCCGATTGATCGCACTTATGATTAAACCGTAAGACCAAGTGGTCGGATCACCTGCAACTATAAGGAAACACCATGACCCTTCGTAACATCCTGGCCGCAGCCTGCCTGTTACTGCCGCTGATGGCTTCCGCACACAACATTGAAAAGGGACAACGTGTGCCACCAGTCGGTATTGCCGATCGGGGAGAATTGATTCTCGACAATGATAAGTTTAGCTATAAACCCTGGAATAGCGCGCAGCTCGCGGGCAAAGTGCGAGTGGTGCAACATATTGCCGGTCGTACCTCGGCAAAAGAGAAAAATGCCACCCTCGTGGAAGCGATTAAGACAGGCAAATTCCCGCACGACCGCTACCAGACCACCACCATCGTGAACACCGATGACGCGATTCCAGGCTCGGGCATGTTTGTGCGCAGCAGCCTGGAGAGCAATAAAAAGCTCTATCCGTGGTCGCAGTTTATTGTCGACAGCGATGGCGTGACGCGTAAAGCCTGGGGTCTGGAAGAGGAGAGTTCAGCGATTGTGGTGCTGGATAAAGATGGCCGCGTGCAATGGGTGAAAGACGGCGCGCTGACGCAGGAAGAGGTGCAGCAGGTTGTCGCCCTGCTGCACAAATTGCTCGGTCAGTAAATCGAGACCCTAAAGCCCGGATTTAAGAACGACTCGCGCGGGGTGTAGTCCAGTGGCTTGCCCTGCCAGTCGTGAACGTGTGCGCCCGCGGCAGACGCCACCGCATGGCCTGCCGCCGTATCCCAGACGTTGGTTGGCCCAAAACGCGGATACAGTTGCGCCTGCCCTTCCGCCACCAGGCAGAATTTCAGCGACGAGCCAATCGACGTCGTCTGGTGCTCGCCGATTTGATGCAGGTACTCCTGCAGCTCAGCGTCACTGTGGGAACGGCTGATGACCACCAGCGGTGGTCGCGCGTCGCGCACCTGGATGGGCTTGCGCGTACCGCTCTCCTCTTTCCACGCCTTGCCTTCTGCGGCACTGTACATCACTTTCAGCACCGGCGCGTAGACCACGCCCAGCACCGCTTTCCCGTTTTCAATCAAGGCAATATTGACGGTAAACTCACCGTTACGCTTGATAAATTCTTTGGTGCCATCCAGCGGGTCCACCAGCCAGTAGCGCTGCCAGTGCTGGCGCACATCCCAGCTCTGCGGATCTTCTTCAGACAGCACCGGGATATCCGGCGTCAGGGCCTGAAGTCCTTTGAGGATCACCTCGTGGGCCGCGAGATCGGCCGCTGTCACCGGAGAGTCATCCGCTTTGCTGACAACGTCCATCGGCTTTGTGCCATCGTAGACCTGCATAATGGCATCACCCGCATCCCGTGCGAGCTGACAAATTTTATCTAACATTATCCACCTCTTCGTTATCGCAGTGGTCATAACTTATTGTTTTAGTTATATCGTATTGTTAACAATTCCGCTATCTGTGAAGCAATTCTGGTTTCACGACGCTTTTTTCTGGCAGGATTCACACTTCTGTAAGCAACAAAATATACATACATATTCTTTTGTGGCTTGGATCGTAAAAAGGACTCCTCTGATGATTAAGTTTAGCGCAACGCTCCTGGCAACGCTGATTGCCGCAAGCGTGCAGGCCGCGACGGTAGATCTTCGCATTCTGGAAACTACCGACCTGCATAGCAACATGATGGATTTCGATTACTACAAAGATACCCCGACCGAAAAATTCGGACTGGTACGCACCGCAAGTTTGATTAACGCCGCGCGCGGCGAGGTGAAAAACAGCGTGCTGGTCGATAACGGCGACTTAATTCAGGGTAGTCCGCTCGGCGATTACATGGCGGCGAAGGGGCTGAAAAAAGGCGATATTCACCCGGTTTATAAGGCGTTGAATACCCTGAATTACGCCGTCGGTAACCTCGGAAACCACGAGTTTAACTACGGGCTGGATTATCTGCACATGGCGCTCGCTGGCGCAAAATTCCCGTACGTTAATGCCAATATCATCGACGTTAAGACCCAAAAGCCGCTGTTTACGCCCTATCTGATTAAAGAGACTGAGGTCGTGGATCAGGACGGTAAAAAGCAGACGCTGAAAATCGGCTATATCGGGTTTGTGCCACCGCAGATCATGACCTGGGATAAAGCCAATCTCTCGGGCAAAGTGACCGTTAATGACATCACCGAAACCGCGCGCAAGTACGTTCCGGAAATGCGTGAGAAAGGGGCTGATCTGGTGGTCGTGGTGGCGCACTCCGGGCTGTCTGCCGATCCGTATCAGGCGATGGCCGAGAACTCCGTCTATTACCTCAGCGAAGTACCGGGCGTTGACGCCATTCTGTTTGGTCACGCGCACGCGGTCTTCCCAGGCAAAGATTTCGCCAGCATTAAAGGTGCCGATATCGAGAAAGGAACCCTCAACGGCGTGCCGTCGGTGATGCCCGGCATGTGGGGCGATCATCTGGGTGTGGTGGATCTGGTGCTGAATAACGATGGCGGAAAATGGCAGGTGACCCAGTCGAAAGCCGAAGCGCGCCCAATCTACGATGCGGCGGCGAAAAAATCGCTGGCGGCCGAAGATAAAAATATCCTGAACGTGCTGAAACACGATCACGATGCGACCCGCGAATTTGTCAGCAAGCCGGTCGGGAAATCCTCCGACAATATGTACAGCTACCTGGCGCTGGTGCAGGACGATCCCACTGTTCAGGTGGTGAATATGGCGCAGAAAGCCTACGTTGAGCGCTTTATTCAGGGCGATCCGGACCTGGCAAAACTGCCGGTACTTTCCGCGGCGGCTCCGTTTAAAGTCGGCGGGCGTAAAAACGATCCGGCCAGCTACGTTGAAGTGGAAAAAGGTCAGCTCACCTTCCGCAACGCGGCGGATCTCTACCTCTATCCGAACACGCTGGTGGTGGTAAAAGCCACGGGGAAAGAGGTGAAAGAGTGGCTGGAGTGTTCCGCCGGTCAGTTTAACCAGATCGACGTTCACAGCAGTAAGCCGCAGTCGCTGATCAACTGGGACGGTTTCCGCACCTATAACTTCGACGTGATCGACGGCGTGGAATACCAGATCGACGTATCACAGCCGGCGAAATACGACGGCGAGTGTCAGACGGTGAACCCACAGGCGGAACGTATCAAGCATCTGACCTTCCAGGGTAAACCGATCGACCCGAACGCGGTATTCCTGGTCGCGACCAATAACTATCGCGCGTACGGCGGCAAATTCGCCGGGACCGGCGATAGCCATATCGCGTTTGCATCACCGGACGAGAACCGCTCGGTGCTGGCGGCGTGGATTGGCGAGCAGTCGAAAAAGGATGGCGCGATCCATCCGGCGGCAGACAATAACTGGCGTCTGGCCCCGATTCAGAGCGCGTCTAAGCTGGATATTCGTTTTGAGACATCACCGTCTGACAAAGCGGCGGCGTTTATTAAAGACAAAGCGCAGTATCCGATGAGCAAGACCGGAACCGATGATATCGGATTCGCGATTTATCAGGTGGATTTGAGCAAGTAAACGTATTTACCCGGCCTGCACAATGGCAGGCCGGGTAAAGGTTAGCGCCGTGCGGCAATCACGCCGCACGATCCTCGCGATGAGCCAACACCTGCGGCGTATTTATCTCGATCCAGTCCACCAGCGCGGCGACCTTCTCGCTCACCTCAACGCCCAGCGGCGTGAGGCTGTACTCCACGTGCGGAGGCACCACCGGATACGACACACGATTCACAAATCCATCCTGCTCCAGCGCCTGTAATGACTGCGCCAACATCTTCTCGCTGACGCCACCCATTTTACGACGCAGGTCGCTAAAGCGATGCGTGCCCTGGCGCAACGCCACCAGAATCAGCACGCCCCAACGGCTTGTAACGTGTTTGAGCACTTCACGGGACGGACACTGCTCGGCAAACAGGTTGCCGTCGCGCATTTGCTCGCTGAGGGTAGGGATTACTGTTTTCATACTGATCTTTTCACACATACTAACTAAAAGTTAGTTATATTATGCCACATCAAAATCCCGCCCACCAGAGCCGCAGCTTCATGCCCCAGCCGCTGGTGTAACCCGTGGTAATGGATTTGACCTCTCCGCGCGAGACGATAAGCACCGTCGGGGTCACCTGCACCTGCCAGCGGCGAGCGAGCTGGCCCTTAGGGTCGTTGACCGTCGGCATCCCGTAGCGTTTTTTCGCCAGCCAATGGCTCAGCGTGGCATCGTCACCGGAACGCAGCGCCACGCTGATGACGTTTCTCCCCTCCTCTGCCATCTCTGCCACCGACGGCGTGGTGTAGCGGCATACGCCACACCAGGTCGCCCAGACATACACCAGCAGCGGTCTGTCGTGACTGCGCTGCGCCAGATCCACCGATTCGCCGTCCAGCGTCTGCAGCGGCGTGCTAATAAAGGTCTCTGGAAGCGCAGGTTTGCGGAACTGATCGGTGATCAGCACTGCCGCGAGGGCAATCAGCAGCCAGACAATACCCTCACGCAGCCAGCGCAGTGCTTTACTGCGCATCTGGCTTCGCCAGCTCTTGCTTCACCAGCGCCTCCAGGTCGTCGTAGGGAATAGCGCCCGGCACCAGGGTTTTGCCAACCAGGGTCGCCGGAGTGCCCTGCACGCCCAGCACCTGAGCAAGAATCAAATTCATCTGCAGGGTTTCGCCGCTTTTCTCATCGGCCTTGATGGCGCCCGTACCCGTTTTCTGCTGTGCAGCCAGGATAGAAGCCTCGTCGTGATAGCCTTTCTTCGACATCAATCGCTGGTGCAGCGCCCAGTACTGCTGAGGCTGCTGTCGCCAGGCCGTCAGCGCAATTCGCGCAGATTGGGCCGAGCTTTCACTGCGAAACGGCAGCAGTTTCACCACCAGTTTGACGTCCGGAAATTTATGCACAATCTTCTCAAGCTCCGGGTCAAACTGCTTGCAGTAAGGGCAGTTATAATCGGTAAACGACACCAGCGTCAGGCGTGGTTTTTCCGCGCCCATCGCTGGCGTGTCAGGATCATTCCAGAGCAAATTCTCCAGATCGGGTTCAGCGGCAAAACTCAGGGTCGAAAAACAGAACAGCATGATCAAAGTTAAAATACGCATTGTTAGTGTCCTTTGGCGTTATTCAGGGTCTGAAGGAGATCGTCACGATCCAGCAGCGGCGGCAATATGCGGCCTTGCTCCAGTCCGGGGCCATAAATTTGGTTGAAGGGGACGGCGGCACTCTGACGCGCGCGAAGGAACTGGCTAATCGTCTCGGATGGACGGCTCCAGTCGCCGCGCAGCGCAACCACATCCGGTTCACTGAGGGCGTTTTGCACCTCGTCGCGTAGCAGCACGTTGTATTTGTTCGCTTTGCAGGTCACGCACCAGTCGGCGGTGACATCGACGAAGACCCGTTTGTTGTCGGCCAGCGCGGCGGTAATCGCCTGTTCGCTGAGCGGCTGCCAGACGATGCGATCCTTCGCCAGCCCCGATTGACCGGCGCCGATGAGCGGAAGGGAAATACCGAGCGACACCATCGCGGCCAGGGCACTCCACAGCGCCACCCGCCATCCCCAGCGCCATAGTGTGGCGATCAGCAGCGTGATGACGATGAACGCGCCTAACGCCTGCGTCGGCACTCGCCCAATGTGAACGGCGAGCAGGCTGGCAAGCCACAGCCCTGACGCGAGCATCATCAGGCCGAGGATTATCCGCACGACTTTCATCCAGCGTCCCGGACGCGGCAGGCGCAGCGCCAGCCCTGGCCAGGCAGCGATCAACAGCCACGGCAGGCTCATGCCGATCCCCATTACCAGGAATATCCCCCACAGCAGGGACAACGGCGCGACCAATGCCACCGAAACCGCCGTGCCGAGAAACGGCGCGGTGCACGGAGTTGCCAGCAGCGTCGCAAAGGCCCCCTGGCAAAAATGGCCCACCAGACCATTGCCGCCCCGCGTGGCGAGAAACGTAGAGACACCGGAGGAGAGCCTGATTTCAAACAGCCCCAGCAGGCTGGCGCTGAACCCCACCATCACCAGCACCATCGCGGCGATAAACCACGGGTTCTGGAACTGGATGCCCCAGCCGAGCGCCTGATTGCTGAGACGCAGCGCCGTCATCATCAGCGCCAGCGCGAGGAACGAGGTCACGATTCCGGCGGCCGAGGCCATAAACTGCTGACGCACCACGCGGCGATGAGTCGACGAGGCCTGCACGACACTGCCCAGTTTCATCGCCAGTACCGGCAGGACGCACGGCATGATGTTGAGGATCAGCCCTCCGGCCAGCGCCATCAGCAGAATCCAGGCCAGGCTAAACGGGGCGTCACCGGATGGCGCGTCGCCCACCGTCACCTGACTCTCCTGCGCCTGGCCGCTGTCGGCGAGGACCAGCGACAGGGTTTTGCCCCGCAGATCCGGTGCGCTGTCTCCCCAGCCGTCGCTGACGGGCAGCGTCGCGGTCAAGGTCTGGCCGTCAATCCGGTATACCGGCTTGCCAAAATCCGTGTCGGCCAGGGTGTCGATAAACAGCTCGGGCTTTTGCCAGCCCGCCTCGCGAGTGGCGGTGATACGAAGCTTTTCGTCACCGAAACCGGCGCTTAGATCGGAAGTGAGCCCTTCCTTGAGCGGCAGCGTACCCAGCGCGCGGCTGAAATCGTAGCTAAATTGCGGATCGGCGGGCGCACTGAGATCCAGCGCAAAGGGGTAGTCCGTCAGGATGCAGACGTTGCTGCAGGTGGAGAGCGTGAGCACGCCCGTCAGTTTCTCCGGCATTGCGCCGTGCAGGGTGATCGGAAACGACACGCTGCCGTCGTAGCCCTGCGTGGTAATGCCTGCCACCTCGAAACGCTGCGGCACCGGCCAGCGCCAGTCCATCTCCAGCGGTGTGTTCCAGCTTATCGTCGGGGCGATGCCGCCCTCTCCGGGCGATCGCCAGTAGGTTTTCCAGCCTTTTTCGAGACGGACATCCAGCAGCAGGCGCGTGTCGTGCCCTTGCCGGGCATCTGCCCGCACGCGAACGCTGGCGTGATCATTATCCGCGGCGCGAAGCCAGCCGCTGTCGGCGGCCTGACTGACGGGCAGCCATAGCCAGAACAGGCAGAGCACAAGCTGCCTTAAAAATGCATACATTTATTTTCTCCATAAATAATTAATTAACCTGAATTAGCAGGCAATCAATCATTCACGGAATACGCAGAGTCGCAGATGCACCCGCAATCGGGGCGGAGAGATGACGCGAGGCGGCCAGCGGCGCACCGGACGATGGGGTACGGCGGCCAGCACCGCCAGGACCAGGGTGATGGCAAACAGCGCGCCTTCAAACATGATCGGCGGTGTTGCCAGCAGGGATTTGGCACTCAGCTCGCAGGGGGTGACCGGGGAATCGCTGTCGCCAGTCTGCTCTACCGTTTGCTGAGCCACGGAAGCGGCGTTCATCACCAGCGCATGCAGCCCCGCCATGCGCTGGGTGGTGCAGACAAGCACCACCAGACATGCCAGAGCGACAAGAAGAAAAGCTTTACGCTGACGGGGGATCATAGACGCCTCAATCAAATTCAGGCGGATATCTTAGCGGCAAAAAAGGCGCTGTGCTGTAAAGAAACGTCGTGATGACAAATTTAACACTTACCTTTTTGTACGTACTTACTAAAAGTTAGTAAGAGTGGTAATGTTCCTTCATACCATGCAAACAACGAGGAAATAACTCATGATCGCAATTACCGGCGCAACCGGCCAGCTTGGCCAACACGTTATCAACAACCTGCTTAAAACCATTCCTGCCAGCGAGATCGTGGCGATTGTACGTAACCCGGCAAAAGCCGATGCCCTGAGCCAGAAAGGCATTACCGTTCGCCAGGCGGATTACACCGACCAGGCCGCGTTTACCACCGCCCTGAGCGGCGTGGAGAAACTGCTGCTGATCTCCTCCAGCGAAGTCGGCCAGCGTGCGACCCAGCATCAGAATGTTATCAACGCGGCAAAAGCGGCGGGCGTGAAATTTATCGCCTACACCAGTCTGCTCCATGCGGATAAGTCGCCACTCGGCCTGCGCGATGAACACATCGCCACCGAAAAGGCGCTGGCTGAGTCCGGCATTCCTTACGCCCTGCTGCGTAACGGCTGGTACACCGAAAACTATCTTGCCAGCGCACCACCGGCCCTGGAGCATGGCGTGTTTATCGGCGCGGCGGGTGACGGCAAAATCGCCGCAGCCACACGCGAAGATTATGCCGCTGCAGCGGCGAAAGTGATCGCGGAAGAGGGTCATGCAGGCAACGTGTACGAACTGGCTGGCGACACGGCGTGGACGCTGAGCGAACTGGCTGCCGAACTGAGCAAGCAGAGCGGAAAACCGGTGACCTATCAGAACCTGAGCCAAGCCGATTTCGCCGCCGCGCTGAAAAGCGTGGGCTTACCGGCCGGGCTGGCGGATATGCTGGCAGATTCCGATGTCGGTGCCTCGAAGGGCGGTCTGTTCGACGACAGCCGTACCTTGAGCAAACTGATCGGTCGCCCGACCACGCCGCTGGCTGAGAGCATCAAAGGCATTCTGTAATTGTTAAGCGGTGGTTAATTTTAGTGGCATCCCCGTGGGTCATCTCTGATAATGAAAAGATGACCCACCTGGAGGCTCACCGTGCAAGGCGTACCCGAACAGTTCATCGATGAGAGAGACAGCGCGCGCTTTCGCCATCTGGCGCAGGTGCCGGGCGTCGAACTGTATCATGCGCATATCTCACGTTACGCCTTTGAACCTCACACCCACGAAGCCTTCGGGATCGGCGCGATAGAAGCCGGAGCCGAACGCTTTCGCTATCGTGGCGCGCAGCATGTCGCGCCTGTTCACTCTGTTGTCACCATGAACCCCGACGAGTTGCACACCGGCGAGGCCGCCACTGAAGACGGCTGGCGCTACCGGATGGTCTATCTCGATCCCGATCTGCTCGAAGAGGTGACCGGCATTCGCCACTGGTGGTTTAGCGACGTCACGCGCCACGACCCGCTACGTTCGCAGCAGATCTGTCAGCTGATTTACGGACTGTGGCACACGGACGATCCGCTGGCCCAGAAGGGCTTACTGCTGGATCTGATCGAGACATTTCAGCCGCTGGCGCGCCATGCTCCGGTCATTCAGGAAGGGGCGCATCGCTTCGAGCGGGCGCGCGAGTATCTGCACGACAACTATATGCATCCGGTGACCCTGGATGAGCTGGCGCGCGTGGTCTCGCTGAGTCCGTACCATTTCCAGCGCCAGTTCAAAGCGCACTTTCACGTGACGCCGCACCAGATGCTGATGGCGATCCGCCTGTGGCGCGCCAAAGCGTTTCTCACCCTCGGCATGCCGGCCGCTGAAGTGGCCGCCGCGACCGGGCTGACCGATCAGTCTCATCTCACCCGCGCCTTTACTCATCGCTACGGCATTACCCCCGTTCGCTATCAGAAGCAGGTCGTACGGCGCTAATGCGCAATCTCATACAATATTCCCGGCGGACCTCTTTCTACACTGTGCGCAGGTTTCTCTGACGTGGATGGCAAAATGATTAGCGGCGTGTTGTATGCCCTGCTGGCGGGTTTGATGTGGGGATTAATTTTTGTCGGCCCGCTCATTGTGCCGGAATACCCGGCAATGTTGCAGTCGATGGGGCGCTATCTGGCGCTGGGGCTTTTCGCCCTGCCGCTGGCGTGGATTGGGCGCGCTCGCCTGCGTCAGCTAACTCGCGGCGACTGGGCCACCGCCCTGGGCCTGACCATGATGGGCAATCTGATCTATTACGTTTGTCTGGCCAGCGCCATTCAGCGCACCGGCGCGCCCGTGTCGACCATGATTATCGGCACCCTGCCGGTGGTGATTCCGGTGTTCGCCAACCTGCTCTATAGCCATCGCGACGGTAAACTGGCGTGGTCGAAAATGCTGCCTGCGCTGGTGTGTATCGCCATCGGTCTGGCGTTCGTCAACATCGCCGAGCTGCGTCATGCGCGTGTCGATGAGTTTGACGGATGGCGTTACGGCTCGGGGATTTTGCTGGCGTCGATCTCCGTGGTCTGCTGGGCGTGGTACGCCCTGCGTAACGCCCGCTGGCTGCGGGAAAACCCGGATAAGAATCCGATGATGTGGGCCACCGCCCAGGCGCTGGTGACGCTGCCGGTATCGCTGCTCGGCTACGTGGCATCTTGCTGGTGGCTGGGGCTTCAACAGCCGGAGTTTGCCCTGCCGTTCGGGCCGCGTCCGTGGGTGTTTGTCGGCCTGATGGTGGCGATTGCGGTGCTGTGCTCGTGGGTAGGTGCCCTGTGCTGGAATATCGCCAGCCAGAAATTGCCGACGGTGATTCTCGGGCCGTTGATTGTTTTCGAAACCCTGGCCGGGCTGCTTTATACCTTCCTGATGCGCCAGAGCGTGCCGCCACTGTTAACGGGGTGCGGGATTTTGCTGCTGGTGGTGGGGGTGGTGATTGCCGTCAGAGCGAAGCCGGAAAAACCGACGGTGGTGACGGTTTCGCATGTTTGACACCACGCCCGGAAAGCGTCAGGGCTTTCCGGGCGTGGATTGTAGTAGCCGGATGGGCGCAAGCGCCCTCCGGCCTCTGTCAGAAGGTTTCCCAGTTCCCGTCAACCATCGCTGCTGCGGGTTTGGCTTTTGCGACGTAGGTTTTCACCGGTGCCGCTTTTACCGCCTGACCGCGAGTGATTTTAAACACCGCGACCGCTTCGTTCAGGCGCGCCGCCTGATCTTCCAGCGCCGCCGCGGCTGCCGCTGACTCTTCCACCAGCGAGGCGTTCTGCTGAGTCACGCGATCCATCTCGGCGACTGCCTGCCCGACCTGATCGATACCACGGCTCTGCTCGTCGGACGCCGAGGCGATTTCGCCCATGATATCGGTCACGCGGGTGACGGCATTCACGATCTCAGACATGGTCTCCCCGGCCTGATTCACCAGTGCAGAACCGGCGTTGACGCGATCGCCTGAATCATCGATCAGCGCTTTGATCTCTTTCGCGGCCTGAGCGCTACGCTGGGCCAGAGTACGAACTTCCCCTGCCACGACTGCAAAACCACGGCCCTGCTCACCTGCACGCGCCGCTTCTACCGCCGCGTTGAGAGCCAGGATGTTGGTCTGGAAGGCAATGCCGTCGATCACGTTGGTGATCTGGGCAATTTTGCTGGAACTGGTGGCAATCTCATCCATCGTGCGCACCACGCCTTCCACCACGCTGCCGCCTTTTTTGGCGGTGGTTGATGCATCCAGCGCCAGTCGGGACGCCTGACGGGCGTTATCGGCGTTTTGCTTCACGGTGGCGGTCAGCTGTTCCATGCTCGCGGCGGTTTCTTCCAGCGACGCCGCCTGCTGCTCGGTGCGGGAGGAGAGATCGTTGCTGCCGGCGGAAATTTCACCTGCGCCCGTATAGATTGTGTCAGCCCCTTCGCGCACCACGCCGACGGTGTTCGCCAGTGCGGTTTGCATCTCTTGTACGTTACGCGCCAGTACCGCCATTTCGTTCTTCCCCTGGGCGTCGATCGGCTGCGTCAGATCGCCTGCCGCAATCGCGCGGATATGGCTGATCACATCATGCAACGGAAGCAACAGCACGCGGCGCATCGCAATCCAGCTGGTAATAATAACGGCTGCGACCACCACCATAATGGCGGAGAGGATCCACAGGATACGCGTGTAGTCGCTTTCATTGTCCTGAATGCCTTTGCTGGTCAGCTTCGCCTGCGCTTCACGCCACTCGCGATACACCTTTTGCATCGCGGTCTGCTTTTGCTCGGCGTTTTGCTTGAACATATCTTCCAGGTTGCCCTGTGCCAGTAAGGTGTTCATTTGCGTCAGGGTGGAGGAGTAGACGCGGTACTGCTCTTCCAGCTGTTTGGAGAGGTTTTCGTCCATTCCCGGCGTTTCCGGCAGGGCGTAATATTTATCGTAATGACCCTGCGCTTCCGTCAGCAGGTTTTTCGCGGTAGCGACCAGCTCATTCAGCTGCCCGCCGTTAATCTGGCTCGCCACGCTGCTCTGCAAGCGGAGCATTCCACGGTTGAGAGTGACGCGCGCCTGGTTGAGGCTGATCCAGGCGTCAGTAAATTCCGCGACGTTCTGGCTGGAGAGCTGAGAGACGGTGAAATTGTCTTTGTCATTATTCAGAGCATTGATGAATACCCCGGCGGAGATCAGCTGAACGGCGCCCAGCCCGAGCAACACCGAGATTAAGAGGGTGATGACTTTTATACGTTTAAACATGCGATGCCTTTAGTTATCTGCAGGATTTTATCTGACCTGTATCTATCGGCAGGGGCGCGGGGTTGTTTAACGCCTTCTCCGGCATGAGAAGCCCATTCGCGGAATTTTTCAAATCCATTCAGCAGGTTAATACATCAAAATAAATGTGACGGATCTCTCATTTTCGCCGCTGCCCCCAAAGGGTTATAGCTTCACCATAAAGATGCATTTAAAATGCATCTTATATTCTTAATGATGAGGTAACGACGATGGCCTTCCGCGACCAACCTTTAGGCGAGCTGGCGCTCTCCATCCCACGCGCATCTGCGCTGTTTCGTAAATACGATATGGACTACTGCTGCGGCGGGAAGCAAACGCTGGCGCGTGCGGCATTGCGTAAGGCGCTGGATGTTGATGCGATTGAAGCTGAGCTGGCGCAGCTGGCCGAACAGCCCATCGAGAAAGACTGGCGCAGCGTGGCGCTGGCGGAAATCATCGACCATATCATCGTGCGTTACCACGACCGTCACCGCGAACAGCTCCCGGAACTGATTCTGCAGGCAACCAAAGTTGAGCGTGTGCATGCCGATAAAGCCTCCGTACCGCGCGGCCTGGCGAAATACCTGACCATGCTGCACGAAGAGTTATCCAGCCACATGATGAAAGAGGAGCAGATCCTGTTCCCGATGATCAAACAGGGCATGGGTACGCAGGCGATGGGACCGATCAGCGTCATGGAGAGCGAGCACGACGACGCGGGCGAACTGCTGGAGGTGATCAAACACACCACCAATAACGTGACGCCGCCGCCAGACGCCTGCACGACCTGGAAAGCGATGTACAACGGCATTAACGAGATGATCGACGATCTGATGGAACACATCAGTCTGGAAAATAACGTCCTGTTCCCGCGTGCATTAGCCGGGGAATAAAAAAAGCCCGGTCGCGTGAACGCTTACCGGGCCTCTGTTTTGTGCCTTAGTGTGCCGGAGAGGCGAAAGGCGCCTCCGGCAACAGACTTAGCGCATGCCTGCCATACGTTTCTTACCGATAAACAGCCAGCCTAACCCCAGCGCAATGAACCACAGCGGCGTCACGATCAGCGCCTGACGGGTGTCATCTTCCAGCGTCAACAGAACCAGCACAAACACGAAGAACGCCATACAGACCCAGCACATCAGCTTGCCGAGCGGCATCTTGTAGATGGATTTCTCATGCAGCTGCGGACGCTGTTTGCGGTACACTAGGTACGAGCAGAGGATGATGGTCCAGACAAACATGAACAGGATCGCGGAGACCGTGGTGATCATGGTGAAGGCGCCAATCACACTCGGGTTGACGTACAGCATCACCACACCGCCCAGCAGGCAGATGCAGGAGAAAGTCAGCCCTTTCGCCGGTACGGCACGTTTGGAGAGCTTCGCGAAAGCGCTGGGTGCCACGCCTTCCTGCGCCAGACCGAACAGCATACGGCTGGTCGAGAACACGCCGCTATTGGCGGAAGAGGCCGCCGACGTCAGCACCACGAAGTTAATCAGGCTTGCCGCAGCAGGCAGACCAACCAGCACGAACAGTTCTACAAACGGGCTTTTGGTTGGAACGACGGAGCTCCACGGCGTCACGGACATAATGACGATCAGCGCGAAGACGTAGAACATGATGATACGAATCGGGATGGAGTTGATTGCGCGCGGCAGGGATTTCTCCGGATCTTTGGTTTCCGCAGCGGTGGTGCCCACCAGCTCAATACCCACGAAGGCGAACACCGCAATCTGGAAGCCAGCAAAGAAGCCGCTCAGCCCTTTCGGGAACCAGCCGCCGTCATTCCACAGGTGTGTAAAGGAAGCCTGCACGCCGGTCGGTGACTGGAAGTGCGTCAGCACCATCACCAGCCCCACGACAATCAGCCCGACGATGGCGACGATTTTGATCATCGCAAACCAGAACTCCATCTCACCAAACATTTTTACGGTGGCGAGGTTAAGGCTCAGCAGCAGGACGATCACCGCAAGGGACGCCACCCAGTCGGAAAGACCGGGGAACCAGAACTGCGCGTAGGCGGTGATGGCGACAACGTCAGCCATGCCGGTGACCACCCAGCAGAACCAGTACGTCCAGCCGGTAAAGTATCCCGCCCAGGGGCCGAGCAGGTCAGAAGCGAAGTCGCTAAAAGATTTGTATTCGAGATTCGAGAGCAGCAATTCACCCATTGCACGCATCACGAAGAACAGCATAAAACCGATGATCATATAGACGAAGATGATCGACGGCCCGGCAAGACTGATGGTTTTGCCCGACCCCATGAACAGCCCTGTGCCGATGGCACCGCCGATGGCGATAAGCTGAATATGACGGTTTGTGAGATTGCGCCTTAGCGACTGTTCAGACGAAGCCTCTTCGTCGGCAACGACTTTTACCTGATCTACCATGTGTTTTTTTCCTGTTATGCCTGTCTGTGTTGTTAAGGCTCTTCTGGCCTTTAGTTACGTCATGATGTGACGGTCCCTTAAAAAGGACTCATCGATAGTAGGTAAGAATCGGCGGGATGAATACTATGAAATAGATATTATGTTAATAATATGTTTAAAGTGAGTGTCATATCACTCATACAACGCGAAACAGCTCACAAAAATACACGCAACTCGTAGCTTTGCAAGATAAAATATTGATATCGGCTTAACTATAGGTTTTCTCACTATTTCCCCTCCCGCAGGGGGAGAGGAAATGTGTGTGCCGATTACAGAATTTCCAGCAGCTCGACTTCAAACACCAGGGTGCTGAATGGCGGGATGGACGCGCCAGCGCCACGCTCGCCGTAAGCCAGGTTCTGCGGGATAGTCAGTTCCCATTTGGAACCCACAGGCATCAGCGTCAGCGCTTCGATCCAGCCAGGGATCACGCCGTTGACCGGGAATTCAGCCGGTTCGCCACGGGCGACAGAGCTGTCGAACACCGTACCGTCGATCAGTTTACCGGTGTAGTGCACGCGTACATGGTCAGTACGTGCAGGGATTGCGCCTTCGCCCTGAGTGATGACGCGGAACTGCAGGCCGGATTCGGTGCTGTTCACGCCCTCTTTCTCACGGTTCTCTTCCAGGTATTTCACGCCTTCGGCGGCCATCTCTTCAAAACGCTCGCGACGAACGGCATCTGCACGTTCGTGAACTTCACGCAGTGCGCGATGTACAACGTCTACCGGTACAGCCGGGTGTTTGCCTTCCAGCGCGTCAGCGATACCCGCCACCAGTGCTTCAGGTAACAGTCCTTCCAGGCCGGATTCGCTCAGCTGCTGTCCTACCTGCAAACCGATACCGTAGCTTGCCTGCGCTTCGATAGTGTCAAAAGTCGGGGTGGTCATGGGTTTTCCTTCCATCACATTTAAAGTAGCGGGCAGCATATCAGCCACGCCCTTATGGGTAAAACTTTGTCTTAAGTTAAGATGACAAACTGCGCTGAAACAGAAACAATAGAGGTGACCAGGTGTTTTCCTAAACGTGAGTCACACGAGTCGGGTTTACTACGCCATTCAGGCAGTTAGCAGACTATACTTCTCAGGACAGGATTATAATGATGCGGAGCAGGAGGAGAGCCATGCCCGGGCGATTTGAACTGAAACCTACCCTGGCGAAAATCTGGCATGCGCCGGACAACTTTCGCATCATGGATCCGCTGCCGCCCTTCCATCGCAGAGGCGTGATTATTGCTGCCCTGTTGGTGGTGATTGGGTTCCTGCTTCCTTCTGGCGATGACAGCAGCGATACGCAGCCTGTCACGCGTAATGCGCAGTTAGATATTCAGTCGCAGTCGCGGCCACAGCCCGATCAACAGCCGATGCAAACACAGCTGGTCACGCCGTCAAACGATCCAGGCCAGGTGGCGCCGGTCTCTCCGGAACCGATTCAGGAAGAGCAGCCGCAGGAACAAGCCGCAGCGCCAGTTCAGTCGCAAGCGCAGCAGCCCACTGGTATTGAACAGCAGTGGCGCTCATATCGCGTCGAGCCGGGTAAAACCATGGCGCAGCTCTTCCGCGACCATAATCTGCCACCGACCGATGTGTACGCCATGGCGCAGGTAGAAGGCGAAGGAAAACCCCTGAGTAATTTGCAGAATGGCCAGATGGTACAGATTCGCCAGAACGCCAGCGGCGTGGTGACAGGGCTGACGATTGATACCGGCAGCGGTCAGCAAGTGCTTTTTATGCGTGAGCCAAACGGCAGCTTTATCCGCGTGAAGTAGCCGAAAGCCCGGTCACACCGACCGGGCGTTCATATCAGGCGGTTTTTTTCGCCTTATTCACCCACCAGATCCCCGAACAGACCAGCACCAGCGCAATAGCGTATTTTATCTCCAGAATGTTTTCCCCGAGGAAAATGGCGGACAGCACAGTACCGGCAACGGGAATGACAAAGTTGAAGGGGGCTATCATGCTGACGCGGTTTACTTTGAGCAGCATACTCCACAGGGCAAAGGCCACGGACGAGAGCAGCGTCAAATAGCCGAGAACGGCCACCGCAGCCGTGCTGTGCACTTCCAGCCGCCCACCCGTCGAGTAGCCCCCTACCACCAGCACCAGCCCGCCAATGGCCAGTTGCCACCCGGTCATTACCGTGGGATCGACGGTTTGCGAAATACGTTTCCCGTACAGCGTGGCTGCCGAGAGGATGAGCGCCGCCAGCACCACAAAACCATCGCCGTTCCAGACAAAGTGAAAATCCAGTAATCCGCTGTTGAAATTCACCAGCATCACGCCCGCAAAGCCCAGAATACAGCCGATGGTTTTGTTATAGCTGAGTTTGTCGTTTTGATAGATAAAGTGCGCGAGCAGTACGCTGAAGAAGGTTCCGGTCGCATTCATGATCGACCCTTTCACGCCGGTCGTGTACGCAAGGCCCACATAGAAGAAAACGTACTGGATTGACGTTTGCGTCAGGCCCAGCAGGGTCAGCTGCCCAAACTGCCGTGGCGTGAGCCGGGCGATGGGTTTGCGTTGCGCGAGGGCAAACATCAGCAGTAGCAGGCCTGCAAAGAGAAAACGGTAACCGGCAAAGACCACTTTCGACGGAATATCGTCAGTGGCAATCTGAAAAAGTTCGTAACCGCTTTTGATCGCCGGATAAGAGCTTCCCCACAGCAGGCAGCAGAGCGTGGCGCTGGCGTAGGCGATATTCTTACGGGCAAACAGGGATACGGGCTGAGAGGCATCCATAGCAAATCTCAAAGATAAAATAGCGTTTCAATTATTATCAGGGATTGCGACGGGAATAGCTACCATACAAGTTGAGAGGTGTGATTCTGGCGGGGCTAAAAAACAAAACGCCGGCACAAGGCCGGCGCTTAGACGCTAACTAAGTAAAAAATTACTCAGCTACAACGTTAACAACCAGTTTAGCGAACACTTCGCTGTGAACCTGGAAGTCCACTTCGTGCTCACCAGTGGTACGCAGAACGCCGTTCGGCATGCGAACTTCGCTCTTAGCCACTTCAACGCCAGCTGCAGTTACAGCGTCAGCGATGTCGCGGGTACCGATAGAACCGAACAGTTTACCTTCGTCGCCAGATTTAGACGCGATGGTAACGGTGCCCAGTGCATTGATTGCTTCAGCACGAGCGTTAGCAGCCGCCAGAACGTCAGCCAGTTTGGCTTCCAGTTCAGCACGACGTGCTTCGAAAAACTCAACGTTTTTCTTAGTAGCTGGAACAGCTTTACCCTGTGGAACCAGGAAGTTACGTGCGTAACCCGCTTTAACGTTAACCTGATCACCCAGGCTGCCCAGGTTTGCTACTTTATCAAGCAGAATAACTTGCATTACCTTATCCTCTTAAAGTCGTATTAATGGACCGTGCCCGATTACTGATGACGATCAGTGTACGGCAGCAGGGACAGGTAGCGAGCGCGTTTGATAGCGCGAGCCAGCTGACGCTGATATTTTGCACGAGTACCGGTGATACGGCTTGGGACAATCTTACCGCTTTCGGTGATGTAGTTTTTCAGCGTTGCGATATCTTTATAGTCGATCTCTTGAACGCCTTCCGCGGTGAAACGGCAGAACTTGCGACGACGGAAATAACGTGCCATATGGCTAGTCTCCAGAATCTATCAAATCAATCTGCTCGGCATGCAGAACCATTTTGCTCAGACCGTTCTTTGCCTTGTGGCAAGAGATGAACCCCTGAACGGTGACTGCACAGCCGACCGTTATACTGTGAGTAATGGCCTGGTTTTCGTGTCCGCTAATAATAACGGGCATTTGGCACCACGCCTGCCGGTGAAACCCGGCTTCCTCCTGCACAGAACGATGCTCAAGCACGAACTGGCAATGAGGAATTCCTGATGGGCTGACCTTACGAAGGGGGGTCCTGCACACGGTACCGGACAACACCAGACGGTTGGTCATCAGAAATTACTCTTCAGAATCCCCAGCATCAGAATCATCTGCGGTTTCGTTTGCGAAATCATCGCGACGCTCACGGCGCTCGTCTTTCGCTTTAACCATCGGAGATGCTTCGGTAACTGCGTTCTTAGTACGCATTACCATGCTGCGGATAACGGCGTCGTTGAAGCGGAAGTTAGTTTCCAGCTCATCGATCACTTCCTGCGGAGCTTCAACGTTCAGCAGAACGTAGTGAGCTTTGTGCAGTTTGTTGATCGGGTAAGCCAGCTGACGGCGGCCCCAGTCTTCCAGACGGTGGATCGTACCTTCTGCTGCAGTGATTGCACCAGTGTAACGTTCGATCATACCCGGAACCTGTTCGCTCTGGTCAGGATGGACCATAAAAACGATTTCGTAATGACGCATCGAATTGCTCCTTACGGATTATTCAGCCTCCTGTCTGGGTCAGCCGCGGCCCATGGAGGCAAGGAACGTGTTAAAGGGCGGCCGAAAAATTGACGCGTCATTCTAATTGCGAACCCCCATAAACTCAAGCTGATTGCACAAATAATTCGCACAAAGCGTAAAGCTGGCCTAAGTGGATGATTTAAAATTAGACACATCGGAAAGCGCTACTTTTTTGAACAACAGCATCAGAAATGGTCGCCATTCCACATACTATTAGCGATTACACTTTAATCAGACCCTATCCCAGGCGAATAAGGAGAGGAAAACCGTCACACAGCACGCAGTCGTGGAGCGCATATCATGAAAAAAATCGTAATAGCCATTCTGGCTGCGCTTTTGCTCAGTGCAAACGCGATGGCAGCCATCAAGATCGACGGTCGACAGGCCAGAAATATGGATGATGTGCAGAGCTTAGGCGTAATTTACATAAACCATAACTTCGCCACCGAAAGTGAAGCAGATCAGGCGCTGAATGAAGAGACCGATGCATCGGGCGCAAAGTACTACCACGTCATTTTGACCCGTGAGCCCGGTAGCAACGGCAATATGCATGCAAGCGCAGATATCTATCGATAAGACTTTGACGCTAGCACCAGGAAAGCCAAAACGAGAACATAGCCATAGTTTGACTTGCCCCCTGCCCGGGGGCTTTTTTTATTTCTGCCCGTAATAAGCATCAGGGCCATGCTTGCGCAGATAGTGCTTGTTCATCAAATAGCGATCAATGGGCTGTAGCTGCGGATTGATTCCGCGCGCAATCCACGCCATCTTCGCCACCTCTTCAAGTACTACCGCGTTGTGCACCGCCTCGTGAGCATTTTTGCCCCACGCAAACGGGCCGTGCTGCCAGACGACAATCCCCGGCGTATGCAGCGGCTCGCACTCGCCGATCGTCTCGATGATGACCTTGCCCGTATTCAGCTCATATTCACCCTGTACTTCTGCTTCGGTTAATGGCCGGGTACAGCGAATATCACCGAAGAAATAGTCTGCGTGCGTGGTGCCGAGTGCCGGGATAGCGAGCCCGGCCTGCGCCCAGGCTGTCGCATGGGTGGAGTGGGTATGCACCACGCCGCCGAGGGTAGGATAGCGGCGGTACAGCGCCAGATGGGTTGCTGTATCCGAGGAAGGGTTCCATTTCCCCTCGATAACGTTACCCTCAAGATCCACTACCACCATATCCTCTGGCTGCATGACGTCATACGCCACCCCGCTTGGTTTGATGACCGCCCACCCGCGCACGCGGTCGATAGCACTCACGTTGCCCCAGGTGAACGTCACCAGGCCGTAGCGCGGCAAATCCCTATTCGCGTCATAGACCTGCTGTTTAAGCTGTTGCATGAGCCGCCTCCCGCAATCCCGCCCGCGCCATGCGCTCGCAAACCCAGTCGCGCGCTTTCGCCACTTCGGCTAGTGGGTCGTCTGCCGTTTCGCTCCACATCTCAATCAAATAAGGCCCGCAATAACCGCTCTGTTTGAGTGTCCGGAAGCACTGTTCGAAATCCACCACCCCGGTGCCGAACGGTACGTTTTTGAATACGCTGGGACGTGTATCTTTGACGTGAACAGCCACGATATGCCCGCAACCTGCCTGCAACTCCATTTGTACGTCGTTATCCCACGCCGAGAGATTGCCGATATCAGGATAGATCTGGAACCACGGATTATTGAGATAGTGTGCGTAGCCCAGCGCTTTGCTGATGGAGTTCATCAGCGGGTAATCCATGATCTCCATCGCCAGCGTCACCTGGGCACGGCTGGCCATTTCTACGCTTTGCTTCAGCCCCTCACGAAAGCGACGCCGCGTTTCGTCATTGGCCTCCTGATAATAGACGTCATAGCCCGCCAGCTGGATGACGCGAATCCCGACATCCTGCGCGAAAGTGATGGCTTTACGCATGATCTCCAGCCCCTGGTCGCGAATCTGGTCATCTTCGCTGCCCAGCGAAAAACGGCGGTGCGCACTTAAGCACATTGACGGCACCCGCACGCCCGTTTCCGCCACCGCATTGACCAGCGCCAGCCGCTGTTCACGGCTCCAGTCGAGACGCGCGAGACGAAGATCGGTCTCATCCACCGACATTTCGACAAAATCGAACCCCAACTGACGCGCCAGTTGCAGGCGCTCCCGCCAGCACTCCCCGGCAGGAAGTGCTTTTTCGTAGATCCCGAGCGGGACCTGTTTCGATAACATATCCGCTCCTTATCCCCACAGCTGGGCGATGGAGCGTTTAAACTGACGCGCAGCCTCTACCGGTGAAACCGCATCACGAATGCTGCGCCCGGCAATAAAGACGTGAATCGGAATGCCTTTAAAAAGCGGTAAATCTTCCAGCGCCAGGCCGCCGGTCACCGTCACTTTGAAGCCCATCTCCGAAAGACGTTTAATTGCGCTGATATCCGCATCACCCCAGGCGACCCCTGCGGCCTGCGCGTCGCGGCTGCGGTGATACACCACCTGCTGAATGCCCGCATCACGCCACTCTTGCGCCTGCTCCCAGGTCCAGTAGCCGGTCAGCTCAATCTGCACATCGCCATTAAACTCGTTTGCCACTTCCAGCGCGCCTTTGGTGGTGTTGATATCGGCACAGCAGATCACCGTCACCCAGTCTGCGTTCGCTTCAAAACACATGCGGGAGAGAATTTTCCCGGCGTCAGCGATCTTGGCGTCGGCCAATACGATTTTATGCGGGTATAGCGCTTTCAGGTCACGGACGGCGCGAACGCCTTCCCCGACGCAGAGAATGGTGCCGACTTCGATGATGTCCACCTCTTCAGCAATCAGACGCGTGGTTTCATACGCATGGGCCATCGTTTGGTTATCCAGTGCGACCTGCAACATCGGTAATGACATTTTCAATTCCCTCTTAAACTGCCGCCGCAGTGGCGTGATCGATTAATTCCAGCACTTCCTGCTCGGTACGGCAGGCGCGTAAACGGTCGAAATTGGCTTCATCATCAAACAGGTTAACGATCTGCATGATGCCCACCTCCTGGTGAGTCGTCGCATCGACTGCCGCCAGGGTGATCAGGATATCGACCGGGTCGTTATCTTCATGGTTAAACACCAGCGGCGACTTCAGCGTCACCAGCGCAAAACCGGTTTTTTTAACGCCCTCTTCCGGGCGGCCATGCGGCATAGCCAGACCCGGTGCGATAACAAAGTACGGGCCGTGCTGCGCCACGCCGTCGAGGATGGCCTGGTAATAGCGCGGCTCAACCACATCGGCGTTAACCAGCAAATCGACGCCCAGTTTGACGGCGTCCTGCCAGGTGCTGGCCTCGGCCTGAAGCAGGATGGAATGGTTCTCCGCCAGCGAATCTCGTAATTTCATGACGCGTCCTTATTTGATATCACCAGGGAAGTGCGCTTTGATGACCTCCATCAGCTTCGGACCAAAATCGGCAGCAGAGAGCATGTTGCGCACGCCCACCACATATTTATTGCCCGTCACCGTGATCTCCCCTGCGATATGCGTGGAGGCAATAATCACATCTGCCCCGCTCAGTTCGCTTTTGTATTCGCCCACGGCACAGCTATTTACCGAATGATCAACGCCCTGCCCGGTGAGAAACTGGTCCACTTTCATTTTCATGATCATGGAGCTGCCCTGTCCGTTACCACACACTGCCAGAATACGTACGGTCATAATCAAAACTCCTTATTAAGCAGACTGATCTGCCAGTTGTTTCTCTGCGTCTTCTTCAGCGCGAAGTGCGCGTCCGGCGAAGACCATATAAACCAGTGCAATCAGGATAATGATGGCCATAAATGCGAGCCCGATGGAGGCGAAGCCCTGCATCATCGGCGGCGCCAGAATCGACCAGTCGGCCATGCCCATCCAGGCGCTCATGCCGGTCAGTTTGACCGCCCATACGCAGCCGAAGATTTCGATCATCCCCATCACCAGACAAATCTTCAGCGCCGCGCGCCAGCCGCCGAAGTGGTTAGCAAACACGCCGATGGTGGCGTTAGAGAAGAACATCGGGATAAAGCCGGGAATGATCAGAATGGAGGAGCCGCAGCCAACCAGAATGCCCACGGCAATCAGCTGGCCGATGGTGCCCCACATAAAGCCCCACACCACGGCGTTCGGCGCAAAGCTATAGATTGCCGCACAGTCGATCGCCAGAACGGCACCGGGGATCAGGCGCTGAGAGATACCGTTGAAGGCTTCGGAAAGTTCAGCCACAAACATGCGCACGCCCTGGGTGATGATGAAAATCGCCACCGCGAACTGGAAGCCCGTTTGCAGAATGTAGATAGTCCAGTGGGTTTTGCCGGCCATTGCCTGCACAACGTCAATGCCGAAGGAGAGCAGGATCGCGCCAAAAAAGAGGGTCATGACGATGGCGGTGGAGACAATATTGTCGTGGAAGATATTCAGCCAGCCGGGCAGTTTGAGATCTTCAACGCTCTCCTCTTTCTTACCGAGGTACGGCGCAACTTTATACGCAATCCAGGAGGCAAACTGCTGCTGGTGACCAATGGAGAAACCGCAGCCGTCGGTCACGTCCTGCGTCGGCTTGTACATCATGTTGGAGGTGATACCCCAGTAGAGCGACACCAGCACCGCCGTGCAGATAATGGTGGTCCACATCGGGTAACCGAAGATATAGAAGAAGACGGCAATCAGCCCCGCCTGCTGGAACATGATGTGCCCGGTGAGCATGATGGTGCGAATGCCGGTAATACGCCGCAGCAGGACGAACGTAATGTTCAACGCCAACGCAAGCAGCACCGCATACCCCACCCAGCTGTAAGCCTCGCCCATGCGTTCAATGGTCGCCATCATCGAGGCATAGGTGTCAGAGATGGCACCGTTAATGCCGTAAACTTCCGACATTTTGGCGACAACAGGCTTGAACGTGCTGGTTAATATGCCTGACCCTGCCTGCAGCAACATAAACCCGATAATCGTTTTGATGGTGCCTTTAACAATTACGCTCGCGCTTTTGCGTAACAGGATATAGCCGAGGCAGGTCACAATACCCAACAACAGCGGCGCATTGGTCATTACCTGATTGAAGAAAACGGTAAAGACGCTGTAGAGGATTTCCATAACACACTCCAGAAAGTGAGGGTACGAAGGATAAACTGCGTACAAGAAGTGCCCTCACTCTAGTAATCACAAATAATCACCACAAGATTGCATTTGATTATTTGTGACGCGTCACGCAAATAATTTCCCTGCACTTTATAGTGATTTTCATTCAGCATTCACCATCACAAATTTTTTCTTTAAATTTATATAATTAACTCAACAAGCTAACAATTAAGCCTGTTTGCACGCTCGCGCCAGGCATCCATGCCCGATCCATCAATCAGTAAAATCGCCATTGCAAAGCTGATTTAATGGTGACAACATAAATCACAACACATCACATTGTGATTAATTATGATTGAAACAGGGAGTCAAACGATGAGTAAAGTAAAATCCATCACCCGCGAATCATGGATTCTGAGCACTTTCCCGGAATGGGGTAGCTGGCTGAATGAAGAGATCGAGCAGGAACAGGTCGCACCGGGCACCTTTGCAATGTGGTGGCTGGGTTGCACCGGGATTTGGCTAAAATCGGAGGGCGGCGCAAACATCTGTGTCGATTTCTGGTGCGGGACGGGCAAGCAGAGCCATGGCAATCCGCTAATGAAAGCAGGACATCAGATGCAGCGCATGGCTGGCGTCAAAAAACTGCAGCCGAACCTGCGCACCACGCCGTTTGTGCTGGATCCATTCGCGATTCGTCAGATCGATGCCGTGCTCTCAACCCACGATCACAACGATCATATCGACGTGAACGTGGCAGCGGCGGTCATGCAAAACTGCGCTGACGATGTGCCCTTTATTGGGCCACAAACCTGCGTGGATCTGTGGATGGGCTGGGGCGTGCCAAAAGAGCGCTGCATCGTGATGAAGCCCGGCGACGTTGTGAAAATCAAAGACATTGAGATCCATGCCCTCGACGCCTTTGACCGTACCGCATTGATTACTCTGCCTGCCGACCAAAAAGCGGCTGGCGTGCTGCCGGACGGCATGGACGAGCGCGCGGTGAACTATCTGTTCAAAACGCCTGGTGGATCGCTCTATCACAGCGGCGATTCGCACTACTCCAACTACTATGCGAAGCACGGCAACGAGCATCACATCGACGTAGCGCTGGGATCGTACGGGGAAAACCCGCGCGGTATCACCGACAAAATGACCAGCGCCGATATGCTGCGCATGGCGGAAGCGCTCAACACCAAAGTCGTGATCCCGTTCCACCACGATATCTGGTCAAACTTCCAGGCCGATCCGCAGGAGATCCGCGTCCTGTGGGAAATGAAAAAAGATCGTCTGAAGTATGGCTTCAAGCCGTTTATCTGGCAGGTCGGCGGCAAATTTACCTGGCCGCTGGATAAAGATAATTTCGAGTACCACTACCCGCGTGGTTTCGATGACTGCTTCACGATAGAACCCGATCTGCCGTTCAAATCGTTCCTGTAGTGGCGGAACTCAGGTTGCCAGGCGAGTCGCCTGGCAATTCTCTCATTTGCTTAGTATTTTCAGGCTATTTCAAATATCATCTTTTAAAATCAATTTATTTCGGAATAGCTCATGACGGAAGCGCAACGGCATCAAATTTTACTGGAACTCCTGGCGCAAACCGGCTTTGTCACCGTCGAACAAGTGATTGATCGCCTGGCGATCTCCCCGGCCACGGCGCGGCGTGATATCAACAAACTGGATGAGAGTGGGAAGCTCAAAAAAGTGCGCAACGGTGCCGAGGCGATCAGCCAGCAGCGCCCACGCTGGACGCCGATGAATATCCATCAGGCGCAGAATCATGATGAAAAGGTGCGTATTGCGCGGGCGGCTTCGCAGCTGGTGAATCCGGGGGAAAGCGTGGTGATCAACTGCGGCTCCACGGCCTTTTTACTGGGCCGCGAGATGTGCGGGAAACCGGTGCAAATCATCACGAACTATCTGCCGCTGGCCAATTACCTGATCGACCAGGAGCATGAAAGCGTGGTGATCATGGGCGGCCAATACAACAAGAGTCAGTCCATCACCCTCAGTCCACAGGACAGCGAAAACAGCCTGTATGCCGGGCACTGGATGTTTACCAGCGGTAAGGGCCTGACTGCCGACGGGCTGTACAAAACCGATATGCTGACGGCGATGGCGGAGCAGAATATGCTAAACGTTGTCGGAAAACTGGTGGTACTGGTCGACAGCAGCAAAGTGGGCGAGCGCGCAGGCATGCTGTTCAGCCGGGCAGAACAGATCGACATGGTGATCACCGGAAAAAACGCTAACCCTCAGATCCTGCAAAAACTGGAGGATCTGGGTGTCACCATCCTTCGCGTTTAGAGATGCTTTTGGAAAAAACCGGTCGTGGCATCCAGCGCCGTGGGCGTGATGCGATGGCCCACACCGGCTTCCCACAGGCAGGTCAGGTTTTTATCCAGCCCCTCACGCAACAACGCCTGCTGTAAACGGAATGTCTCGGCGGCAGGCACAATATCGTCTGCTTCGCCGTGCCAGAGCAGCAGCGGGCGGTCTGCCAGACGCGGTAAGGCGTGTGTCACGTCCCACTCCGCGAGGGTTGCCAGAACGCTTTCAACGTCCTGCGCCTGTGGCGGAAAGAGGGTCTGCGACAGAGAGGTAAAGTATCCCGACCCCATCAGGCTCGCTACGCATTTTACCTCCGGGTGGCGCGCCATAATGCCCAGCGCGGTCATCCCGCCCATCGACGCCCCCGCGACGGCAAGACGTTCATCGGCCACCAGCCCCGCCGCATAAAGCGCATCGCGAAGCCCAGCGAACTCCGTCAAACTGCCGTGTAATATTTGCCAGAACTGCCCTAACCGCGCCTGTTCATCACCCGTAAATAGCGCCCCGTGCTCGGGTGCATCAGGCATCAACACGCGAAAACCCGCCTGCGCCAGCGCGACGGCAAAATAGCTGTAAACCAGTTTTGATGAGGTAAACCCATGATAAAAAATAATAACGGGTAAAGGTTGCTCACTTAACCCCGCCGGGAAAGCGTGTAGAATTTCATGGTCGCCAAGCCGCTGTGTCTTAAGTTCAATCATCGTCGATCCTCTTTCTAATGGGTGATTCATAATCTTGAGAACTGGATTACGCTTTCACGATATTTTCATTCGAAAATGACGTCACAGATAACAGTTTGGGAACATTCCCCCAAAATGAAATTCGCAGACATCTACACTATGGCTATCAGGAAACGAGATATGGTTATGCGCAGGTTCGCTGCTTTATTGCTGGTGCTGCTGTTAACAAGCTGTAGCGTGCTGGAAGGAACACCACAGCCCGCCCCGGCCGCCACCAGTTATCCTCAGGAAATTCGTCGTAATCAGACCGAAGGATTACAACGTATGGGTACCGTCAGTGTGCTGGTTCGTGGCTCACCGGCGGATGCGGAGGATGCAATAAAAGCGAAAGCTGTCGCTGCAAAAGCAGATTACTACGTCATTATTATGGTGGATGAAACCATTATTACCGGACAGTGGTACTCGCAAGCCATTTTGTATCGCAAATAACTGTCAGGATTTAAACGACATTTACACTGCTTTGCGTCCATAGACGTTTTCCTGTCCACAATAAACTCCATGCCTGTGACAATGGAAGTGAGTTTATTTGCGAAGGATTGCCCGGCGGATACCGGAGACATGTGAAATGGAGCTGACAATGAAACGATCTCTTGCTTTGACCTCACTGCTGCTCTCAGCGGGGCTGATGAGCACAACCGCGCAGTCAGCCGAATTTGCCAGCGCTGATTGTGTCACAGGCTTAAATGAAATTGGCCTTATCTCCGTGAATAACATTTCAGGGAGCCCGCAAGACGTGGAACGTGTGATTGCATTTAAAGCGGATGAGCAGGGTGCTTCGTGGTATCGCATTGTCCAGATGCAGGAAGACCGATACGCCGACCAGTGGCGAGTACAGGCTATTCTCTATGCCTGACACGCCCCCGATAAAAGCCACTTAATTTTAGTGGCTTTTGTATTTTTACCCATCTATTATCTTTAACATTACCAAACAGAGACATTGACGTAACATTTTGTTACATAAAGTTGATAAATGTTAGCGCCGCTCTGCCGTTGAACTGCCATACCTTTTCAACAATGAGCAATTTATGATCAACTTTTTCCGCCGTTCAGGCCTTGGCGCAAAGCTATCGTTACTTACCGGCGTGAGTGTCGCAACGCTCTTTCTGCTGTTCACTTTTCTTCTGAGCCATAAAGCCAGCCAACAGCTGGAAGCACTGGCAGTGGAAGATCTTCATAACCAGTCCACCGGCATCGTGGATATGGTGCAGATGTTTAATACCAGCCTGAGTGAAGAAGTTGAGAGTTACACTAAACTCTTCGGCACCTTTCTGCCCCAGCCGCTCAGCATCGATCCCGGTCAGCTACGCGCCATCAATGGCCAGAACGCCCCCTTGCTGAAAGGCGGCGATACCGAACTGCATGAAAACAACAGCTTCTCCGACGACTTTCTGAGTCGTACCGGCGCGATCTCAACCTTGTTTGTCCGCAGCGGCAACGACTTTGTACGCGTGGCAACCTCCCTGCGCAAAGAGAACGGTGAACGTGCAATCGGTACCGTGCTGGACAACTCCAGCGCCGCCTTCAACGCCGTCACCAAAGGCGACGTCTATCGCGGCCTGGCCCTGCTGTTTGGCAAGCGCTACATCACTCAGTACCAGCCGGTTAAAGATGCGAGCGGTCAGGTGATTGCGATCGTGTTTGTCGGCGTAGATATCAGCCATTCCTGGAACGTAATGCGCGATAAAATTCTCAATCGCCGCCTGGGCGACAGCGGCCACTTTTACGTCCTGGATCGCAGCAACGGCAAAACACGCGGGCAGTATCTGTTCCATGCCAGCGAAGAGGGCCAACTGCCAAAATGGGATAGCGCACTCCAGCAGCAACTGCTGAGCGGAAAAGAGGGCACCGTCGAGCGCATCAGCGACGATGGTCGCACGCTGAAAATGGCCTATACGCCGCTGCCGGGCTGGAACTGGACGATTGTCGGTGAAGTGGATAAATCCGTACTGCTGGCGAACGTCAACGCCTTACGTGACCGCTTCCTGCTGGCAGGCGTCGTGCTCTCGGCGCTGTTCGCTGCCGCGTTTGTCATTATCATTCGCCGCTGGTTAACCCGCCCTCTGCGCGATGTGATTCACCTTGCCCGCCAGTACGCCGCAGGCGATCTGCGTGCCGAACTGCCCGTCAGCCGTCAGGATGAAGTGGGGCAACTGATCGGCGCGATTAACGGCATCGGCGGCGGGCTCCAGCAAATCGTGCACCAGGTGCGCGAAGCCGCAGGTGAGATTCACCTTGGCACCAACGCACTGGCAGCCGATGCGGGCGAAATTTCCGGGCAGATCAACAAGCAGGCCAGCAGCGTTGAAGAAACCTCCGCGAGCATGGAGCAACTGGCGGCCACCGTGCAGCAAAATGCGGCGAACATGGAACAAACGCAGCAGCTGGTACGGGAAACATCGCGCGCTGTCCATCACGGCGGGGAAACGGTCGGTAACGCTGTCGCCACCATGGATGATATTCGCGACGCATCGAAACGTATCGAAGATATCACCCGCGTGATTGAGTCCATCGCGTTCCAGACCAATATTCTGGCGCTGAACGCTGCAGTAGAAGCCGCGCGCGCCGGTGAACACGGCAAAGGTTTTGCGGTGGTGGCGCAGGAGGTCCGGGCGCTGGCCGCGCGCAGTGCAAACGCCGTTAAAGAGATCGAGCAACTTATCGGCGACACGCTGAAAAAGGTAAGCGAGGGCCACCAGCTGTCCGAGCAAACCCGGCAGGCGATGGACTCGATCATCGTGCATATCGATAACATCAACCAGCTGGTCACGGAGATTAACCACGCCTCGCACGAGCAGTCGGCGGGGATCCGTCAGGTCAATCTGGCGATGACCCACATCGGCGAAGCAACACATATTAACGCCGACCGCGTATCGCGCAGCGAGCAAACCGCACACACGCTGCGCGAGAAAGGCTCACACCTGACCGAGCTGGTGAGTCTGTTCCGCCTGAAGGGCTAACCGACCCGCCCCGTGGCGCGCAGCAGCAGGTCGTTTTGCACCTGTTCGCTCAGCAGTGAGCCGCCGCGGGGATCCAGCATCATGCGACACCAGGCTTGTGCCACCGGCGGCGAGGCATGTCGCAACATCTGCGCCCCGGCACCCAGTAAAAAGAGCTGCTGGGTAATTTCCCGGCCCTGAGCCTCCTGCGGTTTACGCAGTTTTTGCTGCAGCTGCCGCCAGCCACGATCAAAATGACGATCCTGACCTTTCACCTGCGCGAAGTCTTCGTGCAGCACATCAACAATGCCCGAATGTTTCGTCAGCACCCGCAGTACATCCAGACACATGATGTTGCCCGACCCCTCCCAGATGCTGTTCACCGGCATTTCGCGGTACAGGCGCGGCAATTCGCTCTCTTCGCAATACCCGGCACCGCCCAGCACTTCCATCGCCTCGGCGACAAAGGGAATTCCGCCTTTGCACACGCTGAATTTCGCTGCGGGCGTAAAGAGCCGCGCCCATGCAGATTCTTGCGGATCGTCCCGACGATCCCAGGCGCGCGCCAGGCGGAACAGCAGCGCCGTTTGCCCTTCGAGCTGGAGCGCCATCCGGCTCAGCACATCGCGCATCAGTGGCTGGTCGATAAGGTTTTTGCCAAACGTCTGCCGCTGATGGGCATGATACAACGCGACCGAGAGCGCGCGGCGCATCAGCCCGTGGCTGCCCAGCGCACAGTCAAAGCGCGTCAGGCCGCCCATCTTCAGGATCTGACGCACACCCTCGCCCTCTTCGCCTAAAAGCCAACCGGAGGCGTTCATAAACTCGACCTCACTGCTGGCGTTCGACCGGTTACCGAGCTTGTCTTTCAGGCGTTCCAGCCGGACGGCGTTGCGCTGCCCGTCGGGCAGAATGCGCGGTACGAAAAAGCACGACAGCCCTCCGTGAGCCTGAGCCAGCACCAGATGGGCATCGCTTTGCGGCACAGAGAAAAACCATTTATGTCCTATCAGCCGATAGCTGCCGTCGCTGCACTTCTCTGCCCGCGTGGTGTTGCTCAGCACATCGGACCCGCCCTGCTTTTCGGTCATTCCCATACCGATAAGCAGCCCACGCTTTTGCGCGCCGGACGCCAGATGCGGGTCGTAGCGATCGCTCAACAGCGGCGAGAGCCAGTCGTGGAAGGGTTTGGGAAGGGATTGCTGAAGTAACGGCGTGGCGGCGAAGGTCATGGTGATGGGGCAAAGCGTTCCGGCCTCAACCTGAGCGTGGAGCACAAACCGCGCGGCGCGGGCGACAAACGCCCCTTTACGCACCTCCTCCTCCCACGCCAGATTGTGGACCCGATTAGCGCATAGCCCCTGCATCAGCAGATGCCACGCCGGATGGAAGCGCACATCGTCCAGCCGCTCCCCGCGCGGATCGTAACGTAACAGTTCTGGCGGATTGGCGTTTGCGAGGCGGCCCAGCTCCAGCGACTCCGCCGTTCCGAGCTGCTGGCCGATGCTGGCGAGAAATTCGCTGTCCCATTCCGCCCCTTCGCGTGCCACCGCCTCACGCAGCGCGCAATCGGACAGAAACAGATTGCTGTTCGACAGGGGTACAGGCTGATTGAAAACCGTGTGTGTCTGCCAGTGCATGTGTCTCCCTCCTTCAATGGCAATGAAGGTAAGTATGGACAGACTGCACAACGGCTGCATGGGAGTCGGGTCACAAGGCGACGATCTGATTGAAATCATTCGTGAAACAGGTCACACAATATAAGAATAAACTATTTCACGTCGGCCATTCTGTTGAATAATTTATTCTCATCTTCCGAGAGAGAATCATTATGCAATCTTCCCAACGTGCGCCGGATGCGCACAAGCGCGCTTTAATTGCAGGTTCGATTGGCAACTTCATCGAATGGTATGAATTCGCGGTGTACGGTTTTATGGCGACCGTCATTGCGAAGAACTTCTTCCAGCTGGAAGGTGAAGCGGGGATGACCAGCCTGATCCTCACCTACGCCTCATTTGCGATCGCGTTCTTCTTCCGCCCGCTCGGCGCAGTGGTTTTTGGCCGCATCGGCGACCGCATTGGCCGTAAGCCGACGCTGATTATCGTGCTGGTGCTGATGACGCTCGCGACGGCCGCTATCGGCATGGTGCCGGTTTACGCCAGCATCGGCATTGCCGCACCGCTGATCATTACCGGGCTGCGCATTTTGCAGGGCCTGTTTGCGGGCGGCGAGTACGGCGGTGCCGTGTCGCTGATGACCGAGTTCGCCCCGCGTGGCAAACGGGGGCTTTACGGCGCGTGGCAATCCTTTACCGTGGCACTTGGGCTGCTGGCAGGCGCTGGCATCGTCGCACTGCTTTCGGTCGTGATGACGCCGGACGCGCTGCATGACTGGGGCTGGCGTATTCCGTTCTTCCTCGCGCTGCCAATGGGCGTGGTCGCCCTGTGGCTGCGCGTCAGCATGGAAGAGACGCCGAGTTTTGTGCAGCAAAAGGAAAAACCGGTGGTCGCCGAAGCGCACACCGCTGCCACGCTGAAAGCGATTGTGATGGGGATTGGCCGTGTGATGGTCTGGTCAGCCGCCGGGTATACCTATCTGGTGATCATGCCGACCTATCTGCAATCCGCATTGCATACGGGCTTTAACCAGGCGCTGCTGATTGCGGTGATTTCGAATATCGGATTTGCGCTGACGATTATCCCGTCAGGAATCCTCAGTGACCGCATCGGGCGACGCACGGTGATGGTGATGGCGACCGCGCTGCTGCTGATCCTCGCCCTGCCGCTGCTGAAAATTTTGCAGGCGGAATCCAGTACCCTGGCGGTGAAAGCGATTGTGGTGTTAATTGCGGGCGGTCTGGTGGGGATGCTCGCGGGGCCAGGGCCTGCGATGCTGTCGGAGATGTTCCCGACGCGCGTGCGCTATACCGGGCTGGGTCTGGCCTATTCGCTGTCTAACGCCATTTTTTCTGGCTGCGCGGGGTTGATTATCACCGGGTTGATCAAGCAGACGGGGAATCTGGATATTCCAGCGTATTACGTGATGGCGACGGCGGTGGTGAGCATTGTCGCGCTGATGACGCTGAATAAAGATGACCATTTGCGGTCTTTAGAAGAGTAGTGTTTGGCCGGGTGGCGGCTTCGCCTGACCCGGCCTGGACGTTTTTGTAGGCCCGGTAAGCGAAGCGCTACCGGGCACAAAAAATCACCCGCGCTGACGCACCGCTTCGAACAGGCAAATACCTGTTGCCACAGACACGTTCAGAGACGAGACGCTGCCCGCCATCGGAATGCTGATCAGCTCGTCGCAATGCTCGCGCGTCAGACGGCGCATCCCTTCCCCTTCAGCACCCATCACCAGCGCCATACGGCCGGTCATTTTGCTCTGATAAAGGGTATGGTCTGCTTCGCCAGCGGTGCCGACAATCCAGATGTTCTCTTCCTGCAGCTGACGCATGGTGCGCGCCAGGTTGGTCACGCGGATCAACGGCACGTTTTCCGCCGCGCCACAGGCGACTTTCTTCGCCGTAGCATTGAGCTGCGCAGAACGGTCGCGCGGTACAATCACCGCATGTACGCCTGCCGCATCTGCACTACGCAGGCATGCGCCGAGGTTGTGCGGATCGGTCACGCCGTCGAGGATCAGGAAGAACGGGTTATCGAGCTGGGCGATCAGATCCGGCAGATCGTTTTCCTGATACTGACGGCCCGGTTTCGCACGCGCGATAATGCCCTGGTGAACGGCACCCTCGCTTTTTTCGTCGAGGAACTGGCGGCTCGCCAGCTGAATCACCACGCCCTGGGCTTCCAGCGCATGGATCAGCGGCAGCAGACGTTTATCCTCGCGGCCTTTCAGAATATACACTTCCTGAAAACGCTCCGGAGCGCGCTCCAGCAGGGCCTGCACCGCATGGATGCCGTAAATCATTTCACTCATTGATGGTTCTCATTAATTGCTTTTGCCGGGCAATTCTACGCTTGCCCGGCCGACAAAGGGTGAGGGAGTGTTACTCCGCCACTTTTTTCTTCGCAGCACGCTTCGCTTTGGTCGCGGCCGCTATTTTCTGGGTCTTGGCGGACGGTTTTTTCGCGCCTTTCTCTTTCTTCGCTTTGGGTGGTTTTGGCGCTGCTTTGCCTTTATCACCACGGAACGCGGCATCCGGCTCGAAGTTCACCTTTTTGCCCGCCTGACGACGTCTGCCGCCGGTTTTACCGTTCGACCCTTTTTTCGCTTTTTCGCGCTCGGTTTTGCCGACGTTACGCGGAGCACGTTCGCTTGAGATCAGACTGAAATCAATCTTACGTTCGTCCATGTTAACGGCTTCCACCTTCACTTCCACGCGGTCGCCCAGACGGTAAGTCTGGCCGCCGGATTCACCCGTCAGGCGTTGACCTACCTGATCGTAGCGGTAGTAATCGTTATCCAGCGAGGAGACGTGGACCAGGCCGTCGATAAACAGCTCGTCGAGACGCACAAAGAAGCCAAAGCCGGTGACGCTGGCGATGACACCTTTAAAGATATTGCCCACCTGATCCAGCATGAAGTCACACTTCAGCCAGTCCGCCACGTCACGCGTTGCTTCGTCGGCGCGACGTTCGGCCATGGAACAGTGCTGACCAAGCTGGAGCATCTCTTCCATGGAATAGTGGTAGCCGCCCGTTTCGGTGGTGTTGCCCTTATGCCCCTGCTCTTGCGCCAGCAGATATTTAATGGCGCGGTGCAGTGACAGATCCGGGTAACGACGAATCGGCGAGGTAAAGTGCGCATAAGACTGCAGCGCCAGGCCGAAGTGACCGCGGTTTTCCGGATCGTAAATCGCCTGTTTCATGGAGCGCAGCAGCATGGTTTGCAGCATTTCCGCATCCGGGCGATCGCTGATGGACTCCAGCAGCTCGGCGTAATCGCGCGGCTCTGGTTTACTGCCACCCGGCAGCTCCAGGCCCAGCTCCGCCAGCACCGAACGGAACGCGGTGATCGCTTCAGTGGTCGGTTTATCGTGAATACGGAACAGCGCAGGCTCTTTGGCTTTCTCAACGAAACGCGCCGCCGAGATGTTTGCCAGGATCATGCACTCTTCAATCAGTTTGTGGGCATCGTTACGCTGCGTCTGCTCGATACGCTCGATACGACGTTCAGCGTTGAAGATAAACTTCGCCTCTTCGCTCTCAAAGGAGATCCCGCCGCGCTCTTCGCGCGCCTGGTCCAGCACTTTGTAGAGGTTGTGCAGCTCTTCGATGTGTTTGACCAGCGGCGCATATTGCTCGCGCAGCTCCTGGTCGCCCTGCAGCATGTGCCAGACTTTGGTGTATGTCAGACGCGCGTGCGAGCTCATCACCGCTTCATAGAATTTATAGCCGGTTAAGCGCCCTTTGGTGGAGATAGTCATTTCACAGACCATACACAGACGATCAACCTGCGGGTTCAGGGAGCACAGCCCGTTGGAGAGCACTTCGGGCAGCATTGGAACGACCTGCGACGGGAAGTACACGGATGTACCACGGCTGCGGGCTTCGCTGTCCAGCGGGGTGTTGGGGCGGACGTAATAGCTGACGTCAGCAATCGCCACCCACAAACGCCAGCCGCCGCCGCGTTTTTTCTCGCAGAAGACGGCATCATCGAAGTCGCGGGCGTCTTCGCCATCAATGGTCACCAGCGGCAGATCGCGCAGATCCACGCGGCCGATTTTGGCCTCTTCCGGGACCTGCTCTTTCAGATCTTTGACCTGATTTTCAACCGCAGCCGGCCAGACGTAAGGGATTTCATGCGTACGCAGCGCCATATCCACGGCCATGCTGGTGCCCATGTTATCGCCCAGCACTTCCACGATCTTACCAATCGCTTTGGTGCGGCGCGTTGGACGCTGGGTGAGTTCGACCACCACCACAAAGCCCATGCGTGCGCCCATCACCTCTTCAGGCGGGATCAGAATGTCGAAGCTCAGACGGCTGTCGTCTGGCACTACAAAGCCCACGCCTGCATCGGTGAAGTAACGCCCGACGATCTGGCTGGTTTTGGGTACCAGCACGCGAACGACGCGCGCTTCGCGGCGGCCCTTGCGGTCAGCCCCTAACGGCTGCGCCAGAATCTGATCGCCGTGGATGCACATTTTCATCTGTTCAGAAGACAGATACAGGTCGTCTTTGCGGCCTTCAACGCGCAGGAAGCCGAAGCCATCGCGATGGCCAATGACGGTGCCTTTGAGCAGGTCGAGACGTTCCGGCAGCGCGTAGCACTGGCGACGCGTAAAGACCAGCTGGCCATCACGCTCCATGGCACGCAGGCGGCGACGAAGGGCTTCAATTTGCTCTTCGCCTTCAATGTTTAATTCAACGGCAAGTTCTTCACGATTGGCGGGCTTTTCGCGTTTTGTTAAGTGTTCGATGATGAACTCGCGGCTTGGGATAGGATTCGCGTACTTTTCTGCTTCGCGTTCCTGGAAAGGATCATGTGACATGTCGGTTCCTCCGTTGTCAGCTCCGGTGGAAATTTTCTTCATTCCACCAGCAATAATTTATATAGCGGTTGATTCTCTTCAACCAAATCGGCCAGCGTGTAGTTATCCAGTTCCTTGAGAAAACTTTGCACAGCCGTAGAAAGCGCCTTTTTCAGGCGGCAAGCGGGGGTAATGTGGCAGAAGTCGCTGCTGCAGTTCACCAGAGTTAATGGCTCCAGTTCACGTACCACATCTCCAACACGAATACTCTGTGCAGGTTTTCCGAGACGAATCCCCCCGTTTTTCCCGCGGACGGCAGTTACGTATCCCGCACGGCTAAGTTGATTGATTATTTTGACCATATGATTACGGGACACGCCGTACACCTCTGTCACCTCAGAGATACTGGTCATCTGTCCTTGTGGCAACGACGCCATGTAAATCAGCGCACGTAAGCCGTAATCGGTGAAACTCGTTAACTGCACATCAACCTCAGGAAAAGGGAAAAACGCGGTCTAACCGCAGAGATATTCACTATTGATGATAAACCAGCCAGATACTTAGCGGCTAATTTATTTGACTGAAAGGGGGAAAGAGGAACTAAAAAGCCGGATACGCGTTGCTTATCCGGCTAAAGAAGCGTTTTGTAGGCCTGGCAAGCGTAGCGCCGCCAGGCAGAACGAGGTTTATGCGTCGAACGGGTCGCGCAGAATCATCGTTTCGGTACGGTCAGGGCCGGTAGAGATAATATCGATCGGCACTTCGGTCAGCTCTTCAATACGCTTGATGTAGTCCAGCGCGGCTTTCGGCAGACCGCTACGCTCTTTCACACCAAAGGTGGTTTCGGACCAGCCTGGCATGGTTTCGTAAATCGGCTCGATACCTTCCCAGTCGTCAGCGGCCAGCGGAGTGGTGGTCACTTCGCGGCCATCTGGCATACGGTAGCCCACGCAGATTTTAACTTCTTTCAGGCCGTCCAGCACGTCCAGCTTGGTCAGGCAGAAGCCAGACAGGGAGTTGATCTGCACTGCGCGACGCACTGCAACCGCATCCAGCCAGCCGGTACGACGACGACGACCGGTGGTCGCGCCAAACTCGTTACCTTGCTTGCACAGGAACTCGCCGATGTCATCAAACAGCTCAGTCGGGAACGGACCTGCACCCACGCGAGTGGAGTAAGCTTTGATGATACCCAGCACGTAATCCACATAGCGTGGACCCAGACCGGAGCCAGTCGCCACGCCACCCGCGGTGGTGTTAGAGGAGGTCACGTACGGATAGGTACCGTGGTCGATATCCAGCAGCGTACCCTGCGCGCCTTCGAACATGACGAAATCGCCACGTTTGCGCGCCTGATCCAGCAGGTCAGACACATCCACAACCATACCGGTCAGGATGTCAGCAACCGCCATGACATCATCCAGCACTTTCTGGTAGTCAACGGCGTCTACTTTGTAGAAGTTCACCAGCTGGAAGTTGTGATATTCCATCACTTCTTTCAGTTTTTCAGCGAAGGTGGCTTTGTCGAACAGGTCGCCAACGCGCAGACCGCGACGAGCAACTTTATCTTCGTAAGCAGGGCCGATACCACGGCCGGTGGTGCCGATAGCTTTCGCGCCACGTGCTTTTTCGCGCGCCACGTCCAGTGCGACATGATAGTCGAGGATCAGCGGGCAGGCTTCGGAGAGCAGCAGACGCTCACGAACCGGGATACCACGGTCTTCCAGGCCTTTCATCTCTTTCATCAGCGCAGCAGGAGACAGCACAACACCGTTACCGATGATGCTGGTCACATTTTCACGAAGAATGCCTGATGGAATAAGATGGAGGACGGTTTTTTCACCGTTGATTACGAGAGTATGGCCTGCGTTGTGACCACCCTGATAGCGTACAACATATTTAGCACGTTCAGTCAGAAGATCGACAATCTTCCCTTTACCTTCGTCACCCCATTGGGTGCCCAGTACGACAACGTTGTTACCCATTTTTCAAAATCACCGATTGCTTAAAAATGGATTCTACCACCGCTTTTTCAGAGTTACAGCACTTTTTGCCCTCAATATAATGCAAATCCGACCACTTTTTGATCAGCCAATCGTTTTCCTCAACATGTAGTAGATCACCACTCCTGCAACCACAAGACCCCCGCCAAAACGACGTAAAATATTATCCGGCAGTTGGGTCATGGTGGCGATCATTCGGCGCCAGGCGCGCGGATAAAGCATCGGGCCAAGGCCTTCGAGCACCAAAACCAGAGCAAGCGCCAGCAAGATGGTGGAATTCATTTTAGCTCCTGATAAAAGAAAACCACCGCTCCGTTGAGAGCGGTGGTTTGATAACTCAAACGGGAATGAGTTTATCGCGTGGCGTTGCCTGGCGTCTTCATATAACGGAAGAAATCGCTGTCAGGACTGAGCACCATCACATCCTGGTTGCTCTGGAAGCTGTTTTCATACGCACGCAGGCTACGGATAAAGGCATAGAAATCCGGATCCTGGCTGAATGCATCGGCAAACAGTTTCGCGGCTTCCGCATCACCTTCACCGCGCATAATGCGGCCCTGACGTTCGGATTCTGCCAGCGTTTTCGTCACTTCATAGTCCGCTGTCGCGCGCAGTTTCTCAGCCTCTTCCTGACCCTGTGAACGGTGGCGACGGGCAACCGCTTCACGCTCAGCGCGCATACGGTTGTAAATCGCTTCGGACACTTCCGCAGGCAGGTTGATCTGTTTGATACGCACATCGACCACTTCGATACCTAACGCCGCCATACTGTTCGGGTTGATCACCGGCACTTTGCCGTTGGTTTCAGCCTGAACACGCTCAGCCGCTTTAGCAATCGCATCGTCCGCTGCTGGCGTCGCAACTTCGTCTTCCGTGCCCGCAGTACCGGAGTTCAGCGCATCACGCACTTCCAGGGTCAGACGACCACGGGAGTCGGTCACGATGTCTTTCACATCCAGACGACCAATTTCAGAACGCAGACGGTCAGAGAACTTACGTTTCAGCAGCACTTCGGCCTGAGAGACGTCACCGCCGCCTGTTGCCAGGTAGTAACGGCTGAAGTCGCTGATACGCCATTTGATGTAAGAATCGACGATCAGGTCTTTTTTCTCTTTGGTGACAAAACGATCGGCCTGGTTATCCATCGTCTGGATACGAGCGTCGAGCATTTTCACTGATTCAATCATCGGGAGCTTGAAGTGCAGACCCGGTTCAAAGACCAGCGGTTTGTTTTCATCGTCACGAAGGACTTTACCGAAGCGCATGGTAATCCCGCGCTCGCCCTCTTTCACCACAAAGATGGAGGTATAAAGTACGACCAGCGCGATGATGATAATCGCAATAACTGACTTACGCATCGTTATTCCCCCTGACGCTGGCTGTCGTTACGCTGTGCGTTGGCACGGCGTTGGTCCATGATGTCACCATCGCTTGAAGAAGACGTGGTATTGGCGCTGGAATTGCTGCTGGATGCCGGAGGCAGACGCAGCAGATTGTTTGCTCCGCTGTTATCCTGTTTTGCCGCAGGCGCATTACCGCCTTTCAGCATCTGGTCCAGCGGTAGCACCATCAGGTTGCCACCTTTGTTGTCGTTCACCAGCACTTTACGGGTGTGGCTCAACACTTTCTCCATGGTCTCGATATACAGACGCTCACGGGTAATTTCCGGGGCAGCTTTATATTCCGGCAGGAGCTTCGCGAAGCGAGCCACTTCACCCTGGGCTTCCAGGATGGTCTGAGTCTTATACGCACGCGCCTCTTCGAGGATACGCTGCGCCTGACCGTTAGCACGAGGCTGAACTTCGTTGGTGTAAGCTTCAGCTTCACGGATGTATTGCTGTTCGTTTTCACGTGCGGCAATTGCATCATCGAAGGCAGCTTTGACCTCTTCCGGCGGACGAGCGGCCTGGAAGTTGACGTCCAGCAGGGTGATACCCATATTGTACGGACGGATGGTCTCTTCCAGCTCGCGCTGGGTATCGCTACGAATAACGGTACGGCCTTCGGTCAGAATACGGTCCATGGTGTATTTACCGATCACGCCACGCAGGGCGCTGTCGGTAGCCTGACGCAGACTGTCGTCGGCGCTGGTCACACTGAACAGATAGTGCTGCGGATCGGTGACACGGTACTGCACGTTCATCTCAACGCGCACCACGTTCTCGTCAGAGGTCAGCATCACGCCAGACGCCGCCAGTTCGCGTACCGATTCCACGTTTACCGCAGTCACGTTATCCACGAACGTTGGCTTCCAGTTCAGACCCGGCTCAACCAGATGGCTAAACTTACCGAAACGAGTGACCACACCGCGCTCAGCTTCTTTAATGGTGTAGAACCCGCTGGCAGCCCAAATGATGACCACGGCAGCAGCAACAATGCTCACTACGCGGCCACCCATGTGCGGGCGCGGACCCTGAGTGGAATTTCCACCCGAGCCAGAACCTTTACCTGTACCGAAACCACCAAGCTTTTTGCTCAGCTTGCGAAAGATATCGTCCAGATCAGGAGGCCCCTGCTCGCGACCACCTTTGTTGCCATTTCCCCCAGAGTTGCCGCCTTGATTATTGCTGCTTCCCCACGGGTCGCGGTCTTGTCCGTTATTACCGGGCTGATTCCACGCCATGTATATGCTCCATATTTGTTATGCAAGGGCGAATTTTCAGGCTCGTGCACCTTTATCTGGTCAGACGACGTAGTCCACCAGCGTAGGTTCTTGTTTACAGAGGCGACGCCAGTCAACGATCGGCATACGCACCTGCATCCCCACGCTGCCGTCATCCTCCATCCACTCTTTTTCTATCGCCTGAAGCTGATAAAACCGGCTGCGCAGCCTGCCTTCCTGTGGCGGCAGACGCAGCGTGTGCTGAGCCACCTCACCAGAAAGACGTTCTGTCAAAGCCTGGAAAAGTAGTGGCACACCGACACCGGTCTGAGCGGAAAGCCAGACCCGAATCGGTTTGTTCTCTTCATCTCGGTCGATACGCGGCTCGAAATCGTCCAGCATATCGATTTTGTTCATCACCAGAAGCGTTGGGATCTCGTGCGCGTCGATCTCTTCGAGCACGGTATTCACCGCGTCGATGTTTTCCTGCACGCGAACATCCGCAGCGTCGATGATATGCAGCAGCAGCGTCGCCTGACGCGTCTCCTGCAGTGTGGCTTTAAACGCGGCCACCAGATCGTGTGGCAAATGACGAATAAACCCTACGGTATCCGCCAGCACTGTTTCACCCACATCCGCAACGTCAATGCGACGCAGCGTCGGGTCAAGGGTCGCAAACAACTGGTCTGCGGCATAAACCTTGGCCTCAGTGATCTGGTTAAACAGGGTGGATTTACCGGCGTTGGTATACCCCACCAGCGACACCGTTGGGATGTCAGCTTTGGTTCGCGAACGACGTCCTTGCTCACGCTGTTTTTCAACTCTTGCCAGACGTGAGAGGATCTGGGTAATACGGCCGCGCAGCAATCGACGGTCGGTTTCGAGCTGGGTTTCACCCGGACCGCGTAAACCAATCCCGCCTTTTTGCCTTTCAAGGTGGGTCCAGCCGCGCACAAGACGCGTGGCCAGATGACGCAATTGCGCCAGCTCAACCTGCAATTTCCCCTCGTGGGTACGTGCACGTTGAGCAAAAATGTCTAAAATCAGTCCGGTACGGTCGATAACACGACATTCGCACAGGGCTTCCAGGTTACGCTCTTGAGCCGGAGATAGCGCATGGTCAAACAGCACGACGGACGCGCCGGTTGCTTTTACGGCTTCCGCAATTTCGACTGCTTTACCTTCACCAACAAAAAACTTTGGGTGCGGCGCTTTACGGCTACCGGTAATCACCTGTAATGCTTCGACACCGGCGGAAGAGACCAGAGCTTCAAACTCCTGGAGATCTTCCATATCTTTGTCTTGCGTAAAATAGATGTGTACCAGTACCGCATGCTCGCCGGCATCATAACGGTCAAACAAGCGTATTATCCTCAAAATAAATCAGCGGGGAACGCAGAAATCTGGCTCCCCGTGTGGAAAAACAGCCCGTTACCTTATTCGGTTTCTTCGCTGTCCTGCGCAGGAGCAGAAGAGCCCTGTGCGTTGCTGCCATGATGGTAGTTACTACCGGTGCCGCCGCCAGCGTTGTTGCTGTGATGAGATACTGGACGAGACGGAACAACAGTAGAGATAGCGTGCTTATAAACCATCTGGCTGACCGTGTTTTTCAACAGGATCACGAACTGATCGAAAGACTCAATCTGACCTTGCAGCTTAATACCATTCACCAAATAAATAGAAACTGGAACACGTTCACGACGCAATGCGTTCAGAAACGGATCTTGTAAAGATTGCCCCTTAGCCATTCTATCTTTTCCTTATATGCTTGTTATGTACTTAGAACCTTGCGATTCTGAAAAATTGCGCACGATACGACTTAATTGTACACATTCAGTCTGCGATAGCACCCACAACCTGTAAAACTTCATTGTACGCCTGGTCTGGTTTCTCACTGTCTAACCAGTGGATACCGTCCCAACCGCGCAACCAGGTTATCTGGCGTTTCGCTAACTGTCTGGTGGCGCAAACACCTCGATAAACCATTTCATCGTATGAGATCTCGCCTTCAATGTATGACCACATCTGGCGGTATCCGACACAACGAATGGAAGGCATGTCCGTATGCAAATCTCCGCGAGCAAATAGCGCCCGCACTTCTGCTTCAAAACCTGAAGCTAACATCTGATGAAAACGCTGCTCAATTCGTTGATGGAGCAGTTCACGGCTCGCCGGGGCGATGGCGAACTGATGCACCTGATACGGCAGAGCCTCTCCTGACGTTTGCGTCAGTTCCGTTAAAGTTTTACCCGAAATGAAAAAAACTTCCAGTGCCCGGGAAAGCCTTTGCGGATCATTTGGATGAATCCGTGCTGCGGCAACCGGGTCAATTTCCTCCAGCTGCTTGTGCAACGCGCCCCATCCCTGCTCTGCCGCCTGCTGCTCAATTCTGGCTCTCACTTCAGGGTCTGCGGATGGCAAGGGTGATAACCCTTCCAGCAGCGCCTTGAAGTAGAGCATGGTCCCGCCAACTAACAACGGTATCCGGCCCGCTGTGGTGATCTCGGCCATTTGCGCCAGCGCATCGCGGCGGAAATCCGCTGCGGAGTACGCCTGCGACGGGTCGAGAATATCCAGCAGTCGGTGCGGTGCCGCGCGCAGTTCTTCTGCGTCTGGCTTCGCCGTGCCGATATCCATCCCTTGATAAATAAGGGCGGAATCGACGCTAATCAACTCTACTGGCAAAACTTTACGTAGCTCAATGGCTAACGCGGTTTTACCCGAGGCCGTTGGGCCCATTAAAAAAATCGCCTTTGGCAGGCTCGCCTTACTCACATCACTCATTTTTCAGGGCATTCATCGCCGAATCTAAATCAACACGTTGTAATAAACCACCCGGCGGTGCTTTGACCAAATGAGGGCAAAGACGTTCAACTTCGGCCAATACGGTAATGGCTTGCGCCATATTCCACGGATGATGGTCACTCGCTAAATGACGGGCGATCCACTGCGCGGTATTGGTGGCATCAAAGGTCGTTTGCTGCGCCAGGTAGCCTATCAGTTCAGGAATCAAGTTTTGTAAATTTTGTTGGCGTAAGGGTAAAGGCACCGCGCGAATCGTCACATGATGCGCCTCTAACACAAATTCGATGCCCATTTCCGCCAACAGCGCTTTCGCACGGTTTAACAGACCGGCTTCGTCCGCTGAAATTTTGAGCCGAACCGGAATCAGCAGCGGCTGAGCACAGGCCGCATTTGCCCCCGGCGTCAGCTGCGCCTGCTTCAGCCAGCGCTCCGCAACCGGTAACGCCAGCAGGGCCAGTTTCCCGTCACGCTCCATCAGCGCCATATCCGGCGCAACAATGGTTAACACCCGACCAAAACTTTGGCTGTGGCCTTCCAGCGCAGGGACCGATGGTGCCACGGGCTCTTTGCGCTCTACGGCTGGAGTATCCAGCAATTTGCTATAAAGCGCACCCTGCTGCTTTTGATAACCCGGCGCATGAGGGTAATTCGCACCGCTCGGGCGCGGTGCCGGGCTGGTCGGGGAATAGCGCGGGGTTTCGGGTTCACGGGCAACGGCGGGTTCTGCAAACTGGTTACGGCCAGCCGCCACGCGGTTTTCCGGGATCGGACGCGGCGCGGCGCTCTCTTCTTCCAGCGGCAATACCGCTTCCGCCTGCTGCTGTAAAACGCTCAGCACGCCCTGATAGATAAAATCATGGACCAGACGCGACTGGTGGAAACGCACTTCATGCTTGGCAGGATGCACGTTGACATCCACCTGATGCGGATCGATTTCAAGATAGAGAACAAACGCAGGCTGCTGATCCGCGCCGAGTTTATCTTCACAGGCCTGGCGGATAGCGTGGTTGATCAGACGATCGCGCATCATGCGACCGTTGACGTAACAGTACTGGATTTCCGCCAGCGCCGCGTTCATGGATTTTGGATCGGCCACCCAGCCGCGCATCGCGAGATCGCCGTGCTGCCATTCAATTGCCAGCGCCTGTTCCAAAAAGCCAGTCCCGCAAATCGCCCCTAAGCGACGCTCTTTCTGCCCGCCTTCGGCAACGGCGCGATACTGGCGCATCACTTTGCCGTTGTGGCTCAGGTTGATCGTCACGTCAAAACGCGCCAGCGCAATGCGGCGAATGATTTCGTCGATGTGGCCGAATTCGGTTTTTTCGGTACGCATAAACTTGCGCCGCGCCGGGGTGTTGTAAAAGAGATCCAACACTTCCAGCGTGGTGCCCACCGGATGCGCGGCGGGTTTGACGGTCACGTCCATGTCGCGCCCTTCCGCGTATGCCTGCCAGGCTTCCTGCTGTTCGGCGGTGCGGGAGGTGAGCGTCAGACGCGAAACGGAGCTGATACTGGCCAGCGCTTCGCCGCGAAAACCGAGGCTGATAATGGCTTCCAGATCGTCGAGAGAGGCAATTTTACTGGTGGCGTGACGCGCCAGCGCCAGCGCCAGCTCGTCTTTTTTGATCCCACAGCCGTTGTCGCGAATGCGGATAAGTTTGGCGCCGCCGCGTTCAATATCAATATCGATGCGGGTGGCTCCCGCATCAAGACTGTTTTCAACCAGCTCTTTCACGACCGATGCAGGACGCTCCACCACCTCGCCGGCGGCGATTTGGTTCGCAAGCTGCGGCGGCAGAACCTGAATCGGCATGATCTCTCCTTAGTTGGTCGCGCTCATGTCGCCAGGCAGGGCGGCGCTGGCGGTTTGACCCGCGCCCCCTTGCGGCGCTGACTGGAGCGGATGCGCGGCAAAATAGTTGCGCAGACCGTTATAAATCGCATCGGCAATTTGCTGCTGATAGCTGTCGCTGCCCAGCAGGCGCTCTTCGCCGTTATTGGTGATAAAGCCGGTTTCAACCAGAATCGACGGGATATCCGGTGAGCGTAACACCCCTAAACTCGCATGCTCAGGACGGCGTTTGTGAATCGCACCGACGCGCTGAAGCTGGCTAATCACGTTCGTCGCCACATCATACCCGACGCGCTGAGAATGGCCGAATTGTAAATCCAGTACCGCCTGGCTGAGGTACGGGTCGGACTGACTGTTCGCCAGTACGTCACCTGCGCCGCCGAGCAGTTCAGACTGTTTCTCATGCTCCTCGAGCCAGTTCGCCATTTCGCTGTTCGCACGACGATTTGACAGCACCCACACCGACGCACCGGTCGCGCTGCGATTCGGCGCGGCATCCGCGTGAATCGACACCAGGAAGTTGGCGTTTTGCTTACGCGCCACGTCGGAACGCCCCATCACGGAGATAAAGTAGTCGCCGTCGCGGGTCATGACGCCTTTAAACATCGGATCGTCATTCAGCAACGCCCGCAGCTTACGCGCAATCGAAATTGTGACGTTTTTCTCCTGCGTACCGCCCGGCCCAATCGCGCCAGGGTCCTGTCCGCCGTGACCGGCATCAATGGCAATGATCACTCTCTCATCGGACGACACCGCACGGGCGCGCGCCGCAGGACGTGTCACGGTATTGCTGCTGGTGACGCTGGTAAGACGATCGTTTTGCGCTTTGAACGGATTCCGCGCCGGTTCAGAAGGACGCGGCGCGACCACCGGCTGCTCTACACGTTGTGCCACGACGGGCGCTGGCGGCGGAGGGGGCGGCGGCGGAACATCGGCATTGATGGTAAAGACCACGGTGTAGTTAGCACCATTTTGCTGCTTCACCGCACGGGTTTTGCCGTTTTGCGTCAGATCCACCACCAGTCTCAGGGACTGAGGATCTTTTGCATTGCCGGAGCGAATACTTTTCACCAGGTTATTACCGCTAAACTGCAGCGGTAGCCCCTGGATCACGCCGGTCTGTTTGATATCCAGCGCAACGCTACGTTTATCAACCTGGGTAAAGGCGTAATCGGGATCGCCCATAAAACTGAAGGTGATACGCGCCTGCGCATCACCGTTGGACACCTGAATGTCCGATAAGCTCGCCGCACCGGCCTGCGCGCACAGCAGCACCGTGGCGGCCAACAACCAACCTTTAACGCGATTAATCATCCCGTTATCCCTTCATTCAGCTGGCTAAGCGAGCCAGCAAGGAACAGCCTGATGAGGAAACTGCACTGATGCGTGCCTCACGCCCTTGCGCCTGGTAATCTAAGTGAATTTCGACATCCGGGTCAGGCAACACACCCGCACCTTGTTGCGGCCACTCCACCAGGCAAATGGCATCGTTGGCGAAATAGTCACGGATACCCATAAATTCCAGCTCCTCTGGGTCCGCAAGACGGTAAAGATCAAAGTGATATACCATCAGATTGTCGAGCGTGTAGGGTTCGACCAGGGTATAGGTTGGGCTTTTCACATTCCCTTTGTGGCCTAGCGCCTGTAAAAAACCCCGGCTGAAGGTGGTTTTACCCGCGCCCAAATCACCGTACAGATAGATGACGGTGGCACCGTCACAGGCCAGTGCCAGGCGCTTGCCGAGATCCAAAGTTGCCTGCTCGTCGGGTAAAGCAATCACACGATTAGTCATTTTCTACGTCAATCACATCCGGGTTAACAACACGCCGCAGCGTGTCAAAAAGATCGGTGGCCAGCATGCCGCGCGTTCCGTACTGCGCCGCCACTCTGTCAGCGGCGGCACCGTGCGCCACGCAGCCTGCAATAGCTGCATCATAAGGGGTAAGTTTCTGTCCAAGCAACGCGCTGATAATGCCGGAGAGCACATCGCCCATTCCGCCACTTGCCATTCCCGCATTGCCCGCGTCGATAATGCCCAACGCGCCAGATTCACAGGCCACTATCGTGCCTGCCCCTTTCAGAACCGCAACACCCCCATAACGTTTTACCAGACGCTGCGCAGAAAGTAAGCGATCGCTTTCAATTTCTGCGACGCTGCAGTTAAGCAGCCGCGCGGCTTCGCCGGGGTGTGGCGTCAGGATGCGATTGTGACGTTTATCAGGATTGATTGCCAGAAGGTTCAGCGCGTCGGCATCCCACAGCATCGGTTTACGGCAATTCTCGACTTTCTGTAGCGCTTTTTTGCCCCACTCCTGTTGACCCAGCCCCGGGCCTATCGCCACCACGTCTGCCCAGGCCAGGCTATCTTCGAGAGAGTGCTGCGTCAGTTCGCTGACCATCAGTTCAGGGCGAGCGGTAATTAACGGCGGGATGTTTTCGATGCGAGTGAGCACTCGCACCAGACCCGCGCCCGCCCGCAGAGCGGCCTCTCCGGTCATGCGAATCGCCCCTGCCGTGCCGTGATCGCCACCGATGATCACCAGTTTCCCGTGATCGCCTTTGTGGGACGTCGGACGGCGCGGCGGCAGCCACTGCGCAAGCTGGGAAGCATCAAAACGAGAAAGCGACGTCTCCTGGCCCGCGAGCCAGCTATCCAGGCCGAGCGCATGATGGTGAAGCGTCCCCACCACATCGCGCGCTTTGCCAGTCAACAATCCAGGTTTAAGGGCGATAAAGGTCACGGTAGCCGTGGCATGAATCACCGCGCCAGGCGTCGCGCCCGTTTGCGCCAGCAGGCCCGAAGGAATATCCAGGGCGATTACGGGAGCGGGATGGGTGTTAGCATGTTCAATCAGTGTCGCAACGTTGTCGCGCGGAGCCTGGCTCAGCCCGGTGCCGAGTAAACCATCAATAATCAGATCGATACCCTCTGGCCAGACGATATCCGAAGCATGGATCACGCCACCGGCGTTTAGCCAGGCATCCCGGGCTTCGCTCGCCTCGTCTGGCAACGGTTTGTCGCTCTCCAGTGCCAGCAGGGTCACATTCAGGCCAGCGGCGGCGGCCAGTCGGGCCACCACGTAGCCATCGCCGCCGTTATTGCCGTGTCCGCAAAGAATCAACCAATGAGTGGCGTGCGGATAGGTTTCACGCGCAATGCGAAACGCCGCTTCGCCCGCGCGGAGCATCAGCTCATACAGGGTAATGCCCAGGCTATCTGCCGCCTCTTTTTCAGCGCGTCGCAGGTCATCCGCAGGCCAAATGGAATGTGGTATACTTGCGGGGATTTTCTTCACCGTATGGTCCGTCATGTCACAGCCCCTCGATCTCAATCAATTAGCGCAAAACATTAAACAATGGGGCGCTGAGCTTGGCTTTCAGAAAGTCGGTATCACCGATACTGATCTTTCCGCGAGCGAGCCAAAACTGCAGGCCTGGCTGGACAAACAATACCACGGCGAAATGGAGTGGATGGCGCGTCACGGGATGATGCGCGCCCGGCCCCACGAGCTTTTACCGGGTACCCTGCGCGTCATTAGCGTTCGCATGAACTACCTCCCCGCTAACGCGGCGTTTGCCCGCACGCTGAAAGATCCTTCTCTGGGTTACGTCAGCCGATATGCGCTTGGGCGTGATTATCATAAGCTTTTGCGTAACCGCTTAAAAAAACTCGGGGAAACTATCCAGCAGCACTGCGGCTCGCTGAATTTTAGACCTTTTGTCGACTCTGCGCCTATTCTTGAGCGCCCTATCGCTGAAAAAGCCGGGCTTGGCTGGACAGGTAAGCACTCACTTATCCTCAGCCGCGACGCAGGCTCATTCTTCTTTCTCGGTGAATTGCTGATAGATTTGCCGCTGCCGGTCGACGGCCCGGTCGAAGAAGGGTGTGGTCGCTGCGTGGCGTGCATGACCATCTGCCCGACGGGAGCGATTGTCGAGCCTTACACCGTGGATGCACGCCGCTGCATCTCGTATCTCACCATCGAACTGGAAGGGGCGATCCCCGAAGAGTTCCGCCCGCTGATTGGCAATCGAATTTATGGCTGTGACGACTGTCAGCTCATCTGCCCCTGGAATCGCTACTCGCAGCTCACGGATGAAGACGATTTTAGTCCCCGCAAAGCGTTACATGCGCCGAAACTGACGGAGCTGTTTGCCTGGGACGAACCGTATTTCCTCAGGATCACTGAAGGTTCGGCAATTCGCCGTATCGGCCATCTGCGCTGGCTGAGAAATATTGCCGTTGCGCTGGGAAATGCTCCCTGGGACGAGGCTAATATTCTGGCGCTTGAAAAGCGCAGAGGTGAGCACCCACTTCTCGACGAACACATAGAATGGGCGATTGCGCAGCAAATTGAGAAGCGAAACGCCTGTGTAGTCGAGGTGCAATTACCTCAGAAAAAACGTCTGGTGAGAGTGATCGAAAAGGGGCTTGTGCGCGACGCCTGAACTATTCACAGCCTGTGAATAAAATCATGAAGTCAGCAACCATCGGGCTTTGCAGAGAGGTCAAGAGATCTCAATAACATTTTGAAATGATATTTTTATCTTTATATTCAATTGCTTATGAATATACCGTTCACCCTGCGAAGGTTTTTGGGCTTTTAGCAAAATAGTGGGATCTGTGGATAACTCTGTTCACAAGAGTTTGTCAGAAACAAAAGAAAGCGTCCCCAACGAAGAACTTCGCTGTGGATAAACTGGGTATGAAGAAGAATTTGGAGCGGGAAACGAGACTCGAACTCGCGACCCCGACCTTGGCAAGGTCGTGCTCTACCAACTGAGCTATTCCCGCTTGGGTGGTGCGTGTCTTGCGACACTTTTCAAATTTTGGAGCGGGAAACGAGACTCGAACTCGCGACCCCGACCTTGGCAAGGTCGTGCTCTACCAACTGAGCTATTCCCGCTTGGGTGGTGCGTACATCTTGCGATACTTTTCAAATTTGGAGCGGGAAACGAGACTCGAACTCGCGACCCCGACCTTGGCAAGGTCGTGCTCTACCAACTGAGCTATTCCCGCAAAAATTTGTTGCTGTCGTAACGTGTAATTCTCTGTCGTTACGGGAGGCGCATTATACGAGAAATCCTTTTAGCTGCAACCCCCCTGAAAGCGATTTTTTTGAAATCCTGTTCAAGTGCCTAATTAATCGGCAAGCTGCACAATTTAACGGCAAAAACCCGGCTGCGCAAGCGCGCCGGGCAGCAAACTTACAACTTAATAAAGTTTTCGCGGTAATACGCCAGCTCAGCCACCGACTCACGAATATCGTCCATCGCCTGATGGGTGCCCTGCTTTTTGAAGCCATCCAGAATTTCCGGTTTCCAGCGACGCGCCAGCTCTTTCAGGGTGCTCACATCCAGATAACGGTAATGGAAATAGGCTTCAAGCTCCGGCATGTACTTAAACAGGAAGCGGCGATCCTGGCCGATGCTGTTACCGCAGATCGGTGATTTTCCGGCCGGCACCCACTGTTTCAGAAACTCAATGGTCGCCAGCTCCGCGTCGCGATCGCCCTGAGTGCTGGCTTTCACGCGCTCTACCAGTCCGCTGCCGGTATGGGTGCGCACGTTCCAGTCGTCCATCAGCGCCAGCTGTTCGTCAGACTGATGTACCGCAATGGTCGGGCCTTCCGCCAGAATGTTCAGGTTGGCATCGGTCACCAGCGTTGCGATCTCAATGATGCGATCGCGCTCGGGATCCAGACCGGTCATTTCAAGATCAATCCAAATCAGGTTGTTTTCATCCGCGCTCATGTTATTTTCCACCCTTCTCGCATAACCGGCAGTAGCAGGTTAACTAGTATTAATTAGTGTGTATCATAGAGGTTTTGCCCGATACGGGCGACCAGGAGTCAGCACGATTGAGTAAAAATAAACTCTCCAAAGGGCAACAGCGCCGTGTGAGTGCCAACCATCAGCGCCGTCTTAAGACCACTTCGGAGAAACCCGATTACGACGACAACCTGTTTGGCGAAACGACCGAAGGCATGGTGATCAGCCGTTTCGGCATGCACGCCGATGTGGAAGCCGCCGACGGTAGCGTCCACCGCTGCAACATTCGTCGCACCATCCGTTCACTGGTGACCGGTGACCGCGTGGTATGGCGTCCAGGCAAAGCGGCGTCCGAAGGTGTCAACGTAAAAGGGATCGTCGAAGCGGTACATGAGCGCACGTCCGTTCTGACACGCCCCGACTTCTACGACGGCGTCAAACCGATCGCTGCCAACATCAATCAGATCGTGATTGTATCGGCGATCTTACCCGAGCTTTCGCTCAATATTATCGACCGCTATCTCGTTGCCTGCGAAACGCTGGACGTTGAGCCGCTGATCGTGCTCAACAAAATCGATCTGCTGGATGACGACGGTATGGCATTTGTGAACGAGCAAATGGACATCTACCGTAATATTGGCTATCGCGTACTGATGGTCTCCAGCCACAAGAAAGATGGCCTGAAACCGCTTGAAGAGGCGCTCACCGACCGCATCAGCATCTTTGCGGGCCAGTCTGGCGTGGGGAAATCCAGCCTGTTAAACAATCTTCTGGGGCTGCAGGACGAGATCCTGACCAACGATGTGTCCGACAACTCCGGGCTGGGTCAGCACACCACCACGGCCTCGCGCCTATACCACTTCCCACACGGCGGCGATGTCATTGACTCCCCAGGGGTGCGTGAATTTGGTTTGTGGCACCTTGAGCCGGAACAAATCTTCAATGGATTTGTCGAATTCCATGACTATTTAGGCGCTTGCAAATACCGCGACTGTAAACACGATAACGACCCTGGCTGCGCCATTCGTGAAGCGGTTGAAAACGGGAAAATTGCCGAAACCCGTTTCTACAACTATCACCGCATTCTCGAAAGCATGGACCAGGTAAAAACGCGTAAAAACTTTTCTGATTCTGATAACTGACAACTAAGCTAAGCGTCGCTAAAATCGTCCCCTTTTTTCAGGTTCCGGCGCTATGAAGCCGGATCAGGAACGACAAAACAATGGCCTGGAGGCTACCTTGTTAAACTCATTCAAACTTTCGCTTCAATACATTCTGCCTAAACTATGGCTCACCCGCCTGGCGGGCTGGGGCGCGAGCAAACGAGCGGGCTGGCTGACTAAGCTGGTTATCGATCTGTTCGTTAAATACTACAAGGTCGACATGAAAGAGGCGCAGAAGCCGGACACCGCCAGCTACCGCACCTTCAACGATTTCTTTGTCCGCCCATTGCGTGATGACGTTCGTCCGCTGAACACCGACCCGAATGTGCTGGTGATGCCGGCAGACGGCGTGATAAGCCAGCTTGGCAAAATCGAAGAAGACAAAATCCTGCAGGCCAAAGGCCACGACTACAGCATGGAAGCCCTGCTGGCAGGTAACTACCTGATGGCAGACCTGTTCCGCAACGGCTCATTTGTCACCACCTACCTCTCGCCGCGCGACTATCACCGCGTACACATGCCGTGCAACGGTATCCTGCGTGAGATGATCTACGTGCCAGGCGATCTGTTCTCCGTGAACCATCTGACGGCGCAAAACGTCCCGAACCTGTTCGCCCGTAACGAGCGCGTCATCTGCCTGTTTGATACTGAATTCGGTCCCATGGCGCAGATTCTGGTGGGTGCTACCATTGTTGGCAGCATCGAAACCGTCTGGGCTGGCACCATCACGCCGCCACGCGAAGGTGTAATCAAACGCTGGACATGGCCGGCTGGCGAAAACGAAGGCTCTATTGCCCTGCTGAAAGGCCAGGAGATGGGTCGCTTCAAACTGGGTTCTACCGTGATCAACCTGTTCGCGCCGGGTAAAGTGAATCTGGTGGATTCTCTGCAAAGCCTGTCCGTGACCAAAATTGGTCAGCCGCTGGCTATCTCGACGGAAACCTTCGTGACACCAGAAGTCGAGCCTGTGCCACTGGCAGAAGAAGAGATTAAAGCCGAACACGACGCCAGTCCGCTGGTTGACGACAAGAACGACCAAGGCTAACCAAAGGGGTTACTGAAGTGCGCCCGATTATCATTTTTCTGATGGCCTGGTGCCTCAGTACAGGGGCGTACGCAGCGACAGCCCCTGATGCCAAACAGATCTCTCAGGAACTGGAGCAGGCAAAGGCGGCCAAACCCGCCCAGCCGGAAGCCGTTGAGCAGCTCCAGGCCGCGCTGAACGCGCTTGAGGAACGTAAAGGTTCCCTCGAGCGCGCAGAGCAATATCAGCAGGTTATCGATAACTTTCCCAAACTCTCCCAAACGCTCCGCTCGCAGCTGAATAATTTACGCGATGAGCCGCGTAACGTTCCGTCGGGCATGACGACGGACGCCCTGAATCAGGAAATCCTGCAGGTCAGCAGCCAGCTGCTGGAGAAAAGCCGTCAGGCGCAGCAGGAGCAAGAGCGGGCGCGTGAAATCGCAGATTCGCTCAGCCAACTGCCCCAACAGCAAACCGATGCTCGCCGCCAGCTGAACGAAGTCGAGCGTCGTATCGGCACCCAGCCCGGTAATAATCCGCAAAATCTCAGCCTGCAGGCCGAATCGGCCAAACTGAAAGCCCTGGTCGATGAGCTTGAGCTGGCCCAGTTGTCTGCCAATAACCGTCAGGAACTGGCGCGAATGCGTTCCGAACTGGCGCAGAAACAGGGCCAGCAGCTCGATACCTATCTGCAAGCCCTGCGAAATCAGCTTAACAGCCAGCGTCAGCGCGAGGCAGAACGCGCACTGGAGAGCACCGAACTGCTGGCAGAAAACAGCGAAAATCTCCCGGCGGGGATCGTGGCGCAGTTCAAGATTAACCGCGAGCTGTCCGCAGCCCTGAACCAGCAGGCCCAGCGTATGGATTTGGTGGCCTCGCAGCAGCGCCAGGCGACCAATCAGACGTTACAGGTGCGTCAGGCGTTGAACACCCTGCGCGAACAGTCCCAGTGGCTGGGTTCATCGAATCTGCTGGGCGAAGCCTTACGCGCTCAGGTAGCGCGTCTGCCGGAGATGCCTAAGCCGCAGCAGTTGGACACGGAAATGGCGCAGCTGCGCGTCCAGCGTTTGCGTTATGAAGACCTTCTCAACAAACAGTCTCAAGTCCGTCAGCAGCATCAGGCCGATGGCGAGCCGTTGACCAGCGAAGAGAACCGCATTCTCGACGCTCAGCTGCGCACTCAGCGCGAATTGCTGAACTCTCTGCTGCAGGGCGGCGACACGCTGATTCTGGAACTGACCAAGCTGAAAGTCTCCAACAGCCAGCTGGAAGACGCGCTGAAAGAGGTGAACGAAGCCACGCACCGCTATCTGTTCTGGACCTCCGACGTGCGGCCGATGAGCATCTCCTGGCCGATTGACCTCGTGCAAGACCTGCGCCGCCTGATTTCACTGGATACCTTTGGTCAGTTGGGCAAAGCGGGCGTGATGATCCTCACCAGCAAAGAGACGATTTTCCCGCTGCTCGGCGCGCTGATTCTGGTTGGTTTTAGTATTTACTCGCGCAGGCACTTCACCCGCTTCCTGGAGCGTTCCAGCGCCCGGGTGGGGAAAGTGACGCAGGACCACTTCTGGCTCACGCTGCGCACCGTGTTTTGGTCGATTCTGGTGGCGTCCCCGCTGCCGGTGCTGTGGATGACGCTGGGCTATGGCCTGCGAGAAGCCTGGCCGTATCCGCTCGCCGTAGCGATTGGCGATGGCGTGACGGCCACGGTGCCGTTGCTGTGGGTGGTGATGATTTGCGCGACCTTTGCCCGTCCAAACGGGCTGTTTATCGCCCACTTCGCCTGGCCGCGCCAGCGCGTAACGCGGGCGATGCGCTATTACCTGATGAGTATCGGGCTTATCGTGCCGCTGATTATGGCGCTCATTATGTTCGATAATCTCAACGACCGTGAGTTTTCCGGCTCCCTCGGACGTCTGTGCTTTATGCTGATCTGCGGCGCGCTGGCGATGGTAACCCTGAGCCTGAAGCGAGCCGGAATTCCGCTGTATGTCGACAAAACCGGCAGCGGCGAAAACATGGTGAACCGCATGCTGTGGAACCTGCTGCTCAGCGCTCCGCTGGTGGCAATTCTTGCCGCAGCAGTCGGGTATCTGGCAACCGCCCAGGCTCTGCTTGCCCGTCTGGAAACGTCGGTGGCGATCTGGTTCCTGCTACTGGTCGTGTATCACATTATCCGCCGCTGGATGCTGATTCAGCGTCGCCGACTGGCGTTTGACCGTGCCAAACATCGTCGCGCCGAAATCCTCGCCCAGCGTGCGCGTGGCGAAGACGATCCGCACAGCACCAGCAGCACTGAAGGCACAACAGAAGTGGACGAGGTCGAACTGGATCTGGATGCCATCAGTACCCAGTCCCTGCGCCTGGTGCGCTCCATCCTGATGCTTATCGCGCTGCTGTCGGTGATTGTACTGTGGTCGGAGATCCACTCGGCGTTTGGCTTCCTTGAGAACATCTCTCTGTGGGATGCCACATCTACTGTGCAGGGCGTCGAAAGCCTTGAGCCGATTACGCTGGGTGCGGTGTTGATTGCGATTCTGGTGCTGATCATTACCACCCAACTGGTGCGTAACTTCCCTGCTCTGCTGGAGCTGGCGCTGTTACAGCATCTGGATCTCACCCCCGGCACCGGATATGCCATCACTACGATTACCAAATACCTGATTCTGCTGTTTGGCGGACTGGTTGGCTTCTCGATGATTGGGATTGAGTGGTCCAAGCTGCAATGGCTGGTCGCGGCACTGGGTGTCGGTCTGGGCTTTGGTTTGCAGGAGATCTTCGCCAACTTCATCTCCGGCCTGATCATCCTGTTCGAAAAACCTATCCGCATTGGCGATACCGTGACGATCCGCGATCTGACCGGGAGCATCACCAAGATCAACACCCGTGCGACTACCATTAGCGACTGGGATCGCAAAGAGATCATCGTGCCGAATAAGGCGTTTATCACCGAGCAGTTTATCAACTGGTCGCTGTCCGACTCCGTCACGCGTGTGGTGCTGACCGTTCCGGCGCCATCAGATGCTAACAGCGAAGAGGTGACGCAGATTCTGTACACCGCTGCCGAGCGCTGTTCGCTGGTGATCGATAACCCGGCACCGGAAGTGTTCCTGGTCGATTTGCAGCAGGGGATTCAGATTTTCGAACTGCGTATCTACGCCGCCGAGATGGGCCACCGTATGCCGCTGCGTCATGAAATCCACCAGCTGATTCTGGCCGGGTTCCGCGAGCACGGTATTGATATGCCATTCCCACCGTTCCAGATGCGTCTGGAAACACTCGATGGGCATAAAACGGGAAGAACGTTGACGTCTGCGGCGCGCAAGCGCCCGGCGGGAAGTTTGTAGGGTAAGTAGGGTCTGATGCACTCACCCGCCCTCTCCCTCAGGAGAAGGGCTCACATAAAAAACCCTCTCTCGAGAGGGTTTTTGCTGCTTATCTAGGCGCGATCAACCGTAAACGCAATCACATCGCCTAATTGCTCGGCGCCGAGCGCCAGCATCACCAGACGATCCACGCCCAGCGCTACGCCGGAGCAGTCTGGCAGACCGGCTTTTAATGCTTCCAGCAGATGGGTATCAATCGGCTGCTGCGGCAGGCCGCGCGCGGTACGCTTGCGGTTATCCTGTTCGAAGCGCTGCTGCTGTTCGCGGGCATCGGTCAGCTCGTGGAAACCATTCGCCAGTTCCATGCCTTTGTAATAGACCTCAAAACGCTCGGCGACGCGGTGATCTTCGGTGCTGATCTGCGCCAGCGACGCCTGACTTGCCGGGAAGTGATAGACAAAGGTCGGGCGGTCTTTACCAATCTGTGGCTCCACGCCAAAGGTGAACAGCAGTTGCAGCAAGGTATCGCGATCTTCTTCTGTATCCGCGACGTTGCTCAGATCCAGCTTCGCTGCCACTTCACGCAGCTGCGTTTTGTCCGCGGACAGGGGATCGATTTCCAGATGACGCTGGAAAGCCTGCTGATAAGAGAGCGTCTCAGCGCCGGCGCACTCCAGCACCTGTTGCAGCAGATCGTCCACTTCGTTCATCAGACGGTACATGTCGTAATGCGGGCGATACCACTCCAGCATGGTGAACTCTGGGTTGTGGTGGCGCCCCATCTCTTCATTGCGGAAGCTGCGGCACAGCTGATACACCGGGCCACAGCCCGCCGCCAGCAGGCGCTTCATGTGATATTCCGGGCTGGTCATCAGGTACAGATTCATCCCCTGAGAATGACCAGGACCGACAAAACGGGTTTCAAACGGGACCAGATGAATATCTGTTACCGTTGCCTGACTCATGCACGGCGTTTCCACCTCAAGTACACCACGGTCAGCAAAGAAGCGGCGAATTTCTGCCATAATTGCTGCACGTTTTAACAGGTTAGGGATGGTTGCGCTCGGCTGCCAGGTGGCCGTTTCGCTCATGGGAATTTTCTCCGGATTCAGACAAGGGCACGAAGTCTACTCGTTAGCGGGGAGAGAGACAAATTTTGCACAGTAAATTTTCTCGATTCAGCAATCCGCTAAATTCCGTGACGCAATCCATCAATTACGGTGATAAATCCCAGGACTTAACAGCAAAAAAATCGAACGCGTCAAATTTCCCCCACATCCATACGGTTATACTGTTTTACCCATAAAGGAGCAGTGGAAACGCATTCGCAACCGCCCTTGCGGCAAGTGAAACCTGTCAGGTCACACGTTGCGAAAAAACAAAAATCTGGAGGAATGTCGTGCAAACTTTTCAAGCCGATCTTGTCGTTATAGGTGCTGGCGGTGCAGGATTACGGGCTGCGATTGCTGCAGCCCAAGCGAATCCAACCGCTAAAATCGCACTGATTTCAAAAGTCTATCCGATGCGCAGCCACACGGTTGCCGCAGAAGGAGGGTCCGCCGCCGTAGCGCAGGATCATGACAGCTTCGAATACCATTTCCACGACACGGTTGCAGGGGGCGACTGGCTTTGCGAACAGGACGTCGTTGACTACTTTGTCCATCACTGCCCGACGGAAATGACCCAGCTGGAGCAGTGGGGCTGCCCGTGGAGTCGCCGTCCGGATGGTAGCGTTAACGTGCGCCGCTTCGGCGGGATGAAGATCGAACGCACCTGGTTTGCCGCCGATAAAACCGGCTTCCACATGCTTCACACCCTGTTCCAGACCTCCCTTCAGTTCCCTCAAATTCAACGCTTCGACGAACACTTCGTCCTCGACATTCTGGTTGACGACGGTCATGCCCGTGGTCTGGTGGCGATGAACATGATGGAAGGCACGCTGATTCAGATTCGCGCCAATGCGGTAGTGATGGCGACGGGCGGTGCAGGCCGTGTCTATCGCTACAACACCAACGGCGGGATCGTCACCGGTGATGGCATGGGCATGGCGCTTAGCCACGGCATTCCGCTGCGCGACATGGAGTTCGTGCAATACCACCCAACCGGTTTACCGGGTTCCGGCATTCTGATGACGGAAGGCTGCCGTGGTGAAGGCGGTATTCTGGTCAACAAAGATGGCTATCGCTATCTGCAGGATTACGGCATGGGCCCGGAAACACCGCTCGGTGAGCCGAAAAACAAATACATGGAACTCGGTCCGCGCGACAAAGTTTCTCAGGCGTTCTGGCACGAATGGCGCAAAGGTAACACCATCTCCACGCCGCGCGGCGATGTGGTCTATCTCGACCTGCGCCATCTGGGCGAGAAGAAATTGCTGGAGCGTCTGCCGTTCATCTGCGAACTGGCGAAAGCCTACGTTGGCGTCGACCCGGTGAAAGAACCGATCCCAGTGCGTCCAACGGCGCACTACACCATGGGCGGTATCGAAACCGATCAGCAGTGCGAAACACGCATCAAAGGGCTGTTTGCCGTCGGGGAGTGCTCTTCCGTCGGCCTGCACGGTGCCAACCGTCTCGGCTCCAACTCGCTGGCAGAGCTGGTGGTGTTTGGTCGTATGGCAGGTGAGCGTGCGATGGAGCGTGCTGCTACCGCCGGTGAAGCCAACAGCGCCGCGCTCGACGCGCAGGTAGTGGATGTCGAAAAACGCCTGAAAGCGCTGGTTAACCAGGAAGGGACGGAAAACTGGGCGAAAATCCGCGACGAAATGGGGCTCTCCATGGAAGAAGGCTGCGGCATCTACCGTACGCCGGAGCTGATGCAGAAAACCGTCGATAAGCTGGCGGAACTGCAGGAGCGCTTCAAACGCGTGCGCATTACCGATACCTCCAGCGTGTTTAACACCGACCTGCTCTACACCATCGAGCTGGGCCACGGCCTGAACGTTGCCGAATGTATGGCGCACTCCGCCCTGGCGCGTAAAGAGTCGCGCGGCGCGCATCAGCGTCTGGACGAAGGCTGTACCGAACGCGACGACGTGAATTTCCTCAAGCATACCCTCGCTTATCGCGACGCGGACGGTACCACTCGTCTGGATTACAGCGACGTGAAAATTACCACGCTGCCACCAGCAAAACGCGTGTATGGGGCAGAAGCGGAAGCAGCCGATAAGAAGGAGAAGGCGAATGGCTGAGATGCAGACGTTGAAAATTGAAGTGGTGCGCTACAACCCGGAAGTGGACGTCGCACCGCACAGCGCGTTCTACGACGTGCCTTTTGATGAGCAGACCTCCCTGCTGGATGCGCTCGGGTACATCAAAGATAACCTGGCACCCGACCTCAGCTATCGCTGGTCCTGCCGCATGGCTATCTGCGGCTCCTGCGGCATGATGGTCAACAAAGTGCCGAAACTAGCCTGTAAAACCTTCCTGCGCGAGTACACCAAGGGCATGAAGGTCGAAGCGCTGGGTAACTTCCCGATTGAACGCGATCTGGTGGTCGATATGACCCACTTTATCGAAAGTCTGGAAGCGATTAAGCCTTATATTATTGGCAACCCGCGCACGCCGGATCAGGGTCCAAACACCCAAACCCCGGCGCAGATGGCGAAATACCATCAGTTCTCCGGCTGCATCAACTGCGGTCTGTGCTACGCCGCCTGCCCGCAGTTTGGCCTGAATCCGGAGTTTATCGGCCCGGCCGCCATCACGCTGGCACACCGTTATAACGAAGACAGCCGGGACCACGGGAAGAAAGAACGTATGGCGCAGCTGAACAGCCAGAACGGCGTGTGGAGTTGCACCTTTGTGGGCTATTGCTCGGAAGTGTGTCCGAAGCATGTCGACCCGGCCGCCGCTATTCAGCAGGGTAAAGTGGAAAGCTCGAAAGACTTTCTTATCGCCACCCTGAAACCACGCTAAGGAGTGCATGATGACGACTAAACGCAAAGCCTACGTGCGGCCAATGCCAGCCACCTGGTGGAAGAAACTGCCGTTTTATCGCTTCTATATGCTGCGTGAAGGCACGGCGGTTCCCGCGGTCTGGTTCAGCCTTGAACTGATGTACGGCCTTTTCGCGCTGAAGCACGGTCCGGAAACCTGGGCCAGTTTTGTGGGCTTCCTGCAAAACCCGATCGTGGTGATCCTGAACCTGATCGTGCTCGCCGCCGCGCTGCTGCATACGAAAACCTGGTTTGAGCTGGCGCCGAAAGCAGCAAACATCATCGTGAAAGGCGAGAAAATAGGACCGGAGCCTGTCATTAAAGGGCTTTGGGCGGTGACTGCAGTGGTGACTGTGGTCGTTCTGTTTGTGGCACTGTTCTGGTAAGGAGGCCTGAGTGATTAATCCCAATCCAAAACGCTCTGACGAGCCGGTATTCTGGGGCCTGTTCGGTGCAGGCGGCATGTGGAGCGCCATCGTCGCACCGGTCATCATCCTGCTGGTAGCGATCCTGCTGCCGCTGGGGCTGTTCCCTGGCGATGCGCTGGGCTACGACCGCGTGTTTGCGTTCGCCAGCAGCTTTATTGGCCGCGTGTTTATCTTCCTGATGATTGTTCTGCCGCTCTGGCTGGGGCTGCATCGCATCCACCACGCCATGCATGACCTGAAAATCCACGTGCCAAACGGCAAGTGGGTATTCTACGGTCTGGCAACCATTCTGACGGTTGTCACCCTGGTTGCTATCGTCACAATTTGATATTGTGCGTCTTCATCCGGCCCGCCCTTCCGGCGGGCTTTTTTTATGGAAGATGCTCAGATGAAAAAATCACTTTGCTGTGCGTTACTGCTCAGCGCGTCATTCTCAACGCTCGCGGCACCCGTGACAGACAAACAGCTGGCCGACATCGTTAACCGCACCATTGCCCCGCTCATGCAGGAGCAGGCTATCCCCGGCATGGCGGTCGCGGTGATTTACCAGGGCAAACCTCACTTCTTCACCTGGGGTAAAGCCGATATAGAAGCTAACCGCCCCGTCACTCAGCAAACCTTGTTTGAACTGGGTTCCGTGAGTAAAACCTTCACCGGTGTGCTGGGCGGCGATGCCATCGCGCGCGGCGAAATTCGCCTGAGCGATCCTGTGACAAAATACTGGCCTGAGCTGACGGGTAAGCAGTGGCAGCACATTAACCTGCTTCATCTGGCGACCTACACGGCGGGTGGTTTGCCGTTGCAGGTGCCTGATGAAGTAACCGATCGGGCTGCCTTGCTGAAGTTCTATCAAGACTGGCAGCCACAGTGGGCGCCCGGCGAAAAGCGTCTTTACGCGAACGCCAGCATTGGCCTGTTTGGTTCGCTTGCGGTCCAACCCTCCGGTATGAGCTTTGAACAGGCCATGACCACGCGCGTACTCCAGCCGCTGAAACTTAATCACACCTGGCTGACCGTACCTGAGAGCGAACAGCAGCATTACGCCTGGGGCTATCGCGACGGCAAAGCGGTTCACGTTTCGCCGGGCCAGCTGGATGCAGAGGCCTACGGCGTTAAAACCACGATTGAGGATATGGCGAGCTGGGTACAGGCCAACATGAATCCGGCAACCGTAAGCGATCAAAAACTGCAGCAGGGCATTACGCTTGCCCAATCGCGCTACTGGCAGATCGGTGAGATGTATCAGGGCTTAGGCTGGGAAATGCTGAACTGGCCGGTGAAGGCGAAAACGGTGGTGACCGGCAGCGATAATAAAGTGGCACTGGCACCGGCCACTGCGGTGGAAATTAATCCGCCTGCGCCTGCCGCGAAAGCATCATGGGTACATAAAACCGGATCCACCGGCGGATTTGGCAGCTACGTGGCCTTTATTCCGGAAAAAGATCTCGGCATCGTGATGCTGGCGAATAAAAGCTATCCCAACCCAGCTCGTGTAGATGCCGCGTTCCGTATTCTTGACGCGCTCCAGTAACCTTTTGTCCCGCATTTTCCTTGCTGTCATCTACACTTAACAAAAAAACAGCAAGGAAACTTCTATGCGCATTTTGCCTGTTATCGCCGCGGTGACAGCCGCGTTTTTAGTTGTGGCCTGTAGTTCCCCTACCCCGCCGAATGGCGTCACCGTAGTTAATAACTTTGATGCACAGCGTTATCTCGGTATCTGGTATGAAATCGCCCGCCTCGATCACCGCTTTGAGCGCGGGCTACAGCGCGTCACCGCAACCTACAGCACCATGGATGACGGTGGCATTCAGGTCATTAATAAGGGATATAATCCAGAGCGTGGAATGTGGCAACAGACGATCGGCAAAGCCTACTTTACCGGCGACCCGAGCAGAGCCGCACTGAAAGTGTCGTTCTTTGGCCCGTTCTACGGCGGGTATAACGTGATTGCGCTGGATCGGAAATATCGCCATGCGCTGGTCTGCGGGCCGGATCGCGACTATCTGTGGATACTCTCACGCACACCGACTATTTCTGACGAAATGAAAAAGCAAATGCTCGATGTCGCGACCCGACAAGGGTTTAATGTGTCGAAATTAATCTGGGTTGAACAGCCGCATTAATGGGTGCTGAGTTTAAGCCCAATAATCCCCGCGACGATTAACGCGAGGCTGGCGATTCGCGCCGGACTCGCGGACTCCCCCAACAGTAGAATGCCGGTAATTGCCGCACCGACTGCGCCAATCCCCGTCCACACGGCATAGGCTGTCCCCACGGGCAGCGTGCGCATCGCCCAGGAGAGCAGTGCAATACTGACAATCATCGCGGTGACGGTAATGATGCTGGGCGTGAGGCGCGTAAAACCGTGGGTGTATTTCAGGCCAATGGCCCATACCACTTCCAGCAAACCGGCGATCAAAAGAATTATCCAGGACATATCAGGCTCCTTAACTTAAATAACAGTCTGGGGCCGTCCCCGGTGAGAGAAGCGCTTGCAGGTCGTCCCGCAAGGCTGAGTTGAGAGGCCTATTCTGCGCAAGATGTGATTTTTTTTCAATCTGTTTGCTGAATGTAAGTAAAAGCCTGAAATAGCCTCAGTATGCAACGGAGTTCCATCATTTATCACTCATCGGACTTCCCTATGATGGTGTGCTTTCTGATGGCAGAAAGCCGAACCCGTTGCCTGATGCGAAAAAAAACATGTTTAAAATTCTCTTGATTGACCGTTGTCACTTCACCCGCTCAGGGTTTGCAGCATGGCTCAATCATTCAGGTCTGTTCCCCGGCTCTTTTATGGTTACCGGCGTTAACAACCTGTTCCTTGCCCGGGAGCATATCCTGCAATGGAACCCTACACTGATTATTGCTGACTTAAATAGTTTTACTCAGGATATGGGTGATATCCAGCAACTCTCCTCGCTGCTCATTGCCAGCGAGACGCGGCCTTTTATTTTGCTGCAATCCAGCGAAAAAACGGACATGTCGCAATATATAAAACAGTTCCCGCTGTGGGCATCGCTGTGTAAAAACACGCCGCTCTACACGCTAGCGACGGTGATTAATGACGCCCTGAGTTCCTGTGCCAGCTATGAGATACCGCAAATTGCGACGCCGCTCCTGACACGACAGGAAGAGAAAGTATTAGCACTGTGGATGGAAGGTGCCAGCAATCAGAAAATTGCCGGAAAGCTGAGTATTAACAGTAAGACGGTCTACACCTACAAACGGAACATCCGTATGAAGCTGCATATGGATACGAGGTTTTCACCGTTTTTGACACTTCAGGACGTTGCAAGCTGACGGTACGGTGGCAGTTCCGTACCGTCCGTTAACACCGCTATTAATTCTGTGCTTTCGTTGCTGCACCAGAAATAGCGTTACCGCCGCTTTGGATATCTTCACCCACGCCACGCGTGGTGTTGCATGCGGTTAATACTGAGGAAAGCACCAGTACAGAAAAGATCGCTGCAATTGTTTTCTTAACCATAATATATCTTCCTTTTATAGCCAATGTTATTTGTGTATAGCCACTTAAGGATAGACAAAATCCCGCCGGTCGACGGAAAAGGACGTATTTTTTCGGAGTTTTAGAAGTGATTAGCTGGCCGCGTGGGAAATAATATGGCCCAGATCTTTAATATCCTCGCCGACACCACGTGCGGTATTGCACCCGGAAAGGATCGCGCTGGAGAGCACCAGCATCAGCAGAATTTTAACGGTACGTTTCATCATCCCTGCCTGAATCAATCAGGCGCAGCAGACGCTGCGCCTCAATCATTTACATGAATTACTTCACGCGGGATACGTATTCGCCAGAGCGAGTATCCACTTTGATCACTTCGCCAATCTGAACGAACAGTGGAACTTTAACCACTGCGCCAGTGGACAGCGTTGCTGGCTTGCCGCCAGTCCCTGCGGTGTCACCTTTCAGGCCTGGATCGGTTTCAATGATTTCCAGCTCAACAAAGTTAGGCGGAGTCACGCTGATAGGCTGACCGTTCCACAGGGTCACGATGCATTCAGCCTGATCCAGCAGCCATTTCGCGTTGTCACCAACGGCTTTCTCGTCAGCAGCCAGCTGCTCGAAAGTTTCGTTGTTCATGAAGTGATAGAACTCGCCGTCGTTGTACAGGAAGGTCAGGTTCATATCGACCACGTCAGCGCCTTCAGCGGAGTCGGTGGATTTGAAGGTTTTCTCAACACGGGTACCGGTCAGCAGGCGACGCAGCTTAACGCGCGCAAATGCCTGGCCTTTACCTGGTTTAACGAATTCGCTGGCTTCAACCGCATACGGTTCGCCGTCCATCATGATTTTAAGACCAGCACGAAAATCGTTGCTATAGTAAGTCGCCATAAGGCCCTCTGAAAATTGTTAACTGGTAGCTAAGCCACAAAATGGCGCATATTGTAACCCTAAATACCCCGTCCAGAGAAGATTGGTTATCGCAACTTGCCGATGTAATCACCAGTCCTGATGAACTGCTGCGTCTATTGAATATAGGCACGGATGAAAATTTGCTCGCCGGTCGTGAAGCAAAACGCCTCTTTGCCCTGCGCGTGCCGCGTGCGTTTGTCGCGCGTATGGAGAAAGGCAATCCCGACGATCCGCTTCTGAAACAGGTGCTTACCTCGCAAGATGAGTTCGTGACAGCGCCGGGCTATAGCACCGATCCGCTGGAAGAACAGAACAGCGTGGTGCCGGGCCTGCTGCATAAATACCTCAACCGTGCGCTGCTGCTGGTGAAAGGTGGCTGTGCGGTAAATTGTCGCTATTGCTTCCGTCGCCACTTCCCGTATGCCGAAAATCAGGGCAATAAGCGCAACTGGCAGGTGGCACTGGACTATATTGCCGCCCATCCGGAGCTGGATGAGATCATCTTTTCCGGTGGCGATCCGCTGATGGCAAAGGATCATGAGCTGGACTGGCTGCTCACGCAACTCGAAGCGATCCCGCACATCAAACGGTTACGCATTCACAGTCGTCTGCCGATTGTGATCCCCGCGCGCATTACGGATACCCTGGTTTCGCGCTTCGAACAGTCGCGACTGCAAATCCTGCTGGTGAATCATATTAACCACGCCAACGAGATCGACGACGCATTTCGTTCGGCGATGGTTCGTCTGCGCCAGGCTGGCGTGACCTTGTTAAACCAGAGCGTGCTGTTGCGCGGCGTGAATGATAACGCACGTGCGCTCGCCGATCTGAGCAATGCGCTGTTTGATGCGTCGGTTATGCCCTATTACCTTCATGTGCTGGACCGCGTTCAGGGTGCGGCGCATTTCATGGTGAGCGATGAGGAAGCCCGGCAGATTATGCGGGAGCTGCTGACGCTGGTATCAGGCTATATGGTGCCGAAACTGGCGCGAGAAATTGGTGGTGAGCCGAGCAAAACGCCGCTGGATTTGCAGCTACGTCAGTCGTAAAAAGCGGATGGTGTAGAGTCAAAACAAAACGGCAACCGGTGTTGCCGTTTTTTGTTTGTAGCCTCTGCGATAAACAGAGGGTTCAGGTGAGGACATTAGCCCGCACGAGACTCAGTTCGGGCACTTATAGACCTGGCCGTTCATGGAACTCGCCGTCGGGACAAAGCTCGACAGAATGCCTTGTGACGGGCTGCTCACACCGTAAATGACGTTGCCACCCATTGCCGCCGCCTGGTTACGAAGCGCATTCGCTGCACCACGCATTGAACCGCCTTCGTCACCGTGCTGACCCGACATCCAGTTACTCTGCTCACCGGTTGCCGAACCTAACAGCTGGCACTCGCTGCCCGGCTTATCTTCCACAAAGCGAACGCCCTGACCCGCCGAGGAGAGCTCATTACTGGAGCTACAACCTGCCAGCAGCAACGCTGCCCCTACGATCCCTGCACAGACTTTAACGCGCATGTTATTCCCCGTTTGCAATAAGCTGGACAAGAGTTGTCCGTGTGTAAACCTTATACTAAAAAGATGAACAAAAGAAAAACCCCCAGACATTTCTGCCTGGGGGTTTTTCAATTCCGGGAGGGTTACGCCCAACGCATTCTGGTTACAGAACGATGCCGGGCGTAGGGCAATTACATCATGCCGCCCATTCCACCCATACCGCCCATGCCGCCTGCGCCTAAGTCAGGAGCATCGCCTTTAGGCAGGTCGGTCACCATGCATTCGGTGGTGATCATCAGACCCGCTACAGAGGCCGCGTACTGCAGAGCAGAACGGGTAACTTTAGTTGGGTCCAGGATACCGAAGTCGATCATGTTGCCGTATTCTTCAGTTGCTGCGTTGTAACCGTAGTTACCTTCGCCTGCTTTCACGTTGTTCGCCACAACAGACGGCTCTTCACCGGCGTTGGACACGATCTGACGCAGTGGAGCTTCCATTGCGCGCAGCGCAACTTTGATACCCACGTTCTGATCTTCGTTCTGAGCAGTCAGGCCAGCAAGTTTAGCGGCAACGCGAACCAGCGCAACACCACCACCCGCAACCACGCCTTCTTCTACCGCAGCACGGGTTGCGTGCAGGGCGTCATCAACGCGCGCTTTCTTCTCTTTCATTTCAACTTCGGTAGCAGCACCGACTTTGATTACTGCAACGCCGCCTGCCAGTTTCGCTACGCGCTCCTGCAGTTTTTCACGGTCGTAGTCAGAGGTCGCTTCTTCGATCTGCTTACGGATCTGAGTAACACGGCCCTGGATTGCGCCTTCGTCACCCACGCCATCGATGATGGTGGTGGTGTCTTTGTTGATCACAACGCGTTTCGCCTGACCCAGGTCTTCCAGAGTCGCTTTTTCCAGCTCCATACCGATTTCTTCAGAAATCACGGTACCGCCGGTCAGCGTTGCGATGTCCTGCAGCATCGCTTTACGACGATCGCCGAAGCCAGGTGCTTTAACCGCAGCGACTTTCACGATGCCACGCATGGTGTTAACCACAAGCGTTGCCAGTGCTTCGCCTTCAACATCTTCAGCGATGATAACCAGCGGTTTACCGGCTTTCGCAACGGCTTCCAGCACTGGCAGCATTTCACGGATGTTGGAGATTTTTTTGTCAGCCAGCAGGATGAACGGGCTTTCGAGTTCAACAGCGCCGGTTTCTGGCTTGTTGATGAAGTATGGGGAAAGGTAGCCGCGGTCGAACTGCATACCTTCTACTACGTCCAGTTCGTCTTCCAGACCGGTACCGTCTTCAACGGTGATCACGCCTTCTTTACCGACTTTGTCCATCGCTTCAGCGATCAGTTTACCTACGGTTTCGTCGGAGTTAGCGGAGATAGTACCAACCTGCGCAATCGCTTTAGAGTCGGAGCATGGTACGGACAGGGCTTTCAGCTCTTCAACAGCGGCGATAACCGCTTTGTCGATACCGCGCTTCAGGTCCATTGGGTTCATGCCCGCAGCAACAGCTTTCAGGCCTTCAGCGATGATCGCCTGAGCCAGCACGGTCGCGGTGGTGGTACCGTCGCCTGCAGCGTCGTTCGCTTTAGAGGCAACTTCTTTCACCATCTGCGCGCCCATGTTTTCGAATTTGTCTTCCAGTTCGATTTCACGTGCAACGGAAACGCCATCTTTAGTGATGGTTGGTGCGCCGAAGGATTTATCCAGCACTACGTTACGGCCTTTCGGGCCCAGGGTCACTTTAACTGCATCTGCCAGTACGTTTACGCCGCGCAGCATTTTCACACGAGCGTCGTTACCGAATTTTACGTCTTTAGCTGCCATGTTCTTATTTCCTCAAATTCGTTCAGTATCGTTTCGCGGATTACGCTTCAACAATTGCCAGGATGTCGCTTTCGGACATGATCAACACTTCTTCATTGTCGATCTTCTCGGATTTCACGCCGTAGCCATCGTTGAAAATCACGATGTCGCCAACTTTAACGTCCAGCGGTTGCACTGTACCGTTTTCCAGGATGCGGCCCTTACCGACAGCGATGATTTCGCCACGAGTTGATTTGGCTGCTGCAGAACCGGTCAGTACGATGCCGCCTGCAGATTTGGTTTCAACTTCTTTACGCTTGACGATCACACGATCATGTAACGGACGAATACTCATTGATAGCTCTCCTTCGAGAAAGTCATTATCAGTTATGGAAGACGCCGGGCCGTAAAAGGTTTACCGACTGGTGCCCTGAGAGATGGGGGTCGGATTTTGCCCCTTCAAGGGGCAGTCGAAAAAAAATTTGTGAAAGTGTTACCATCGCCTCTCTTTTGATGGTGGCAGGACGAAGTCAATGAGTGGACTCAAACAGGAGCTGGGGCTGGCGCAGGGCGTTGGTTTGCTCTCCACCTCCTTGTTAGGTACCGGCGTTTTTGCCGTGCCCGCACTGGCGGCTCTGGTGGCGGGAAATAACAGTCTGTGGGCGTGGCCAGTGCTGATCGTGCTGGTTTTTCCGATTGCGATTGTCTTTGCGACGCTCGGCCGCCATTTCCCCAGCGCCGGTGGCGTGGCGCATTTTGTCGGCATGGCGTTTGGCCCACGGCTCGAGCGCGTCACCGGCTGGCTTTTCCTGTCGGTCATCCCTGTAGGGCTTCCTGCTGCCCTGCACATCGCCACCGGTTTTGGTCAGGCGCTGTTTGGCTGGCATGACGAACAGCTGCTGCTGGCGGAGCTGGGGACACTGGCGATCGTCTGGTGGGTCGGGTCTCGCGGCGCCAGTTCCAGCGCCAATCTGCAAACGTTGGTCGCCGTGCTGATCGTCGCATTGATTGCGGCGATATGGTGGGCGGGCGATATCCAGGTGAGTGCGATTCCGTTCCCGGCGATCGCAGATGTCGAGCACACACAACTTTTCGCCGCGCTTGCGGTGATGTTCTGGTGTTTTGTCGGGCTGGAGGCGTTCGCGCATCTGGCGTCAGAGTTTAAACAGCCGGAGCGTGATTTCCCGCGCGCACTGATGATTGGCCTGCTGCTTGCGGGCACGGTTTACTGGGCCTGTACGGTGCTGGTGCTGCATTTCAGTGCGTATAGCGCCGACATGGCCGCAGCCGCTTCGCTGCCAGGGATCGTGGTGCAACTGTTTGGCGTCAAAGCCCTGTGGATTGCCTGTGTGATTGGTTATCTCGCCTGCTTCGCCAGCCTCAATATCTATATTCAGAGCTTCGCCCGCCTGGTGTGGTCCCAGGCGCAGTATAAGCCGGACAGCCGTCTGTCACGTCTTTCTAAGCGCCAGCTACCCCTGAACGCGCTAAACGCGGTGCTGGGCTGTTGCGTGCTGAGCACCCTGTGTATTTATGGGCTGAATATCAATCTCGATGCGCTGATCGTCTATGCGAACGGCATTTTCATCATCATTTATCTGCTGTGCATGCTGGCAGGATGCCGGTTACTGAAGGGACGATTTAAAGTGCTGGCGGTAGTCGGCGGCGTGCTCTGTTTGCTGCTGCTGGTGATGGTTGGCTGGAAGAGTTTGTACGCTTTGGTGATGCTGGCGGGGCTGTGGATGTTCTTGCCGAAACGAAGCGTGCTTTAAACGCCGGATAGCGCTGCGCTTTTCCGGCCTGCAAGATATCAGGCCCGGTAAGCGAAGCGCCACCGGGCACGCCTGTCAGCGGTCGTCTTTATGATCGAGGCGGTCGCGCTGATCGTCCTTACGCTGAAACTCCCCGTCAAAGGTCTCTCCATTTCCCGGCCCAGTGCTGAAACCGCCGCCAGGCATGCGATTAAAACGCAGATGCGGTAGTAGTCTCATGGTCAGAAGTTTTTGCACCGGTGGCAACAGCAGTAACAGGCCAAGGAAATCGGTGAAGAACCCCGGCAGAATCAGCAGCAGGCCTGCAAGAATCAGGGACACGCTTTTGATCATCTCGGCTGCCGGGCTTTCCCCCGCCGCCATCTTCTGCTGCATTAACAGGAAATTTTTGAACCCCTGATTGCGCACCAGCGACATCCCAATTACGGATGTGAAGATGACCAGGATCAGCGTCAGCAGGACGCCCAGCACGTGGGCGACCTGGATAAAAATAGAAATCTCGATGTAAACATAGAGAAAAATGGCAATAAAAGGTATCCAGCGCACTGGTTTCTCCTGTGTGGCAGACGCCTCTGGCCTCTGTCTGTATGTGTTTGCGAGTCGCGTCTTTCTGAGATGGAGACGGTTAGCCAAATTTCAATCGGTTTGCACGGATATTTTTTCTGGAAATATTCAAGCGGTGATTCATTTCACAGATTAATAATTATCATGAGATGAGGGCGATAATAAGTGATCCAGATTACGGCAATTCGCTATCATCAGCATATGATCTCGAGTATCTGGCTGATTGAGGGAATAATCGTCGGTCAGCAAATATTGAAAACCACATATCTACTGTGTGTTTAGTACAATCCATCGGCCGCTTTAAAAGAAGGTTCACATGTTAAACAACATTCGTATCGAAGAAGATTTGTTGGGTACCAGGGAAGTTCCAGCGGATGCCTACTACGGTATTCACACTCTGAGAGCGATTGAAAACTTTTACATCAGCAACAACAAAATCAGCGACATCCCTGAATTTGTACGTGGCATGGTGATGGTGAAAAAAGCCGCAGCACTGGCAAACAAAGAGCTGCAAACCATTCCGAAAAGCGCTGCAAATGCCATCATCGCCGCCTGCGATGAAGTGCTGAACAACGGCAAATGCATGGATCAGTTCCCGGTTGACGTCTATCAGGGCGGTGCGGGGACCTCCGTCAACATGAATACCAACGAGGTGCTGGCTAATATCGGTCTTGAACTGATGGGCCACCAAAAAGGTGAGTACCAGTACCTCAATCCAAACGACCACGTTAACAAGTGCCAGTCTACCAACGACGCCTACCCGACCGGTTTCCGTATCGCCGTGTACGCCTCTGTGGTTAAACTGATCGACGCGATTAACCAACTGGGTGATGGCTTCCAGCGTAAAGCCGTTGAGTTCCAGGACATTCTGAAAATGGGCCGTACCCAGCTGCAGGATGCTGTGCCGATGACTCTCGGCCAGGAGTTCCATGCCTTTAACGTGCTGCTGAATGAAGAGACCCGCAATATCTTGCGCACCTCTGAGCTGCTGCTGGAAGTGAACCTTGGCGCCACCGCCATCGGTACGCGTCTGAATACCCCGGACGGCTATCAACAGCTGGCGGTACAGAAACTGGCGGAAGTGTCCAATCTGGCGGTTGTTCCGGCGGAAGACCTGATCGAAGCGACCTCCGACTGCGGTGCCTACGTGATGGTGCACAGTGCGCTGAAACGTCTGGCAGTGAAGCTCTCCAAAATCTGTAACGACCTGCGCCTGCTCTCCTCCGGTCCACGCGCTGGCCTGAACGAAATAAACCTGCCAGAACTGCAGGCCGGTTCGTCCATCATGCCAGCTAAAGTGAACCCGGTTGTGCCAGAAGTGGTTAACCAGGTGTGCTTCAAAGTCATCGGCAACGACATTACCGTGACCATGGCCTCCGAAGCGGGTCAGCTGCAGTTGAACGTCATGGAGCCAGTGATTGGCCAGGCGATGTTTGAATCCATCCACATTCTGACCAATGCCTGCTACAACCTGCTGGAAAAATGCATTAACGGCATCACGGCGAACAAAGCCGTGTGCGAAAGCTTCGTATATAACTCCATCGGTATCGTCACTTACCTGAACCCGTTCATCGGCCACCATAACGGTGACATCGTCGGGAAGATTTGTGCCGAAACCGGTAAGAGCGTGCGCGAAGTCGTCCTTGAGCGTGGACTGCTGACAGAGGCTGAGCTGGATGATATCTTCTCAGCGCAGAACCTGATGCACCCGGCCTACAAAGCGAAGCGTTATACCGATGAAAGCGAACAATAACAGTTCGGGTTAAACTTCCGAAAGGCACGTCACTTGTGACGTGCCTTTTTGCTTTTATAGGACATCACAAAAATAACATTTACGTATCCAACAACTAACATTCAAGGAAGCGATTATGATTGTCATTGAGCTGATTATCGTTTTAGCGGCGATTTTCCTCGGCGCCAGGCTAGGAGGGATTGGTATCGGCTATGCCGGGGGTTTGGGCGTGCTGGTTCTGGCAGCCATTGGTGTCGCACCGGGGAAAATCCCGTTTGACGTTATCTCCATCATCATGGCGGTGATTGCAGCCATCTCGGCCATGCAGATTGCGGGTGGCCTGGATTATCTGGTTAATCAAACGGAAAAACTGCTGCGCAAAAACCCGAAATACATCACCATTCTCGCGCCGGTCGTGACCTACTTCCTGACGATTTTTGCCGGTACCGGCAACATCTCTCTGGCAACGCTGCCGGTTATTGCTGAAGTGGCGAAAGAGCAAGGCATTAAGCCGTGTCGCCCACTGTCGACTGCAGTGGTGTCCGCGCAGATCGCGATTACCGCCTCGCCGATTTCTGCCGCAGTGGTGTATATGTCATCAGTAATGGAAGGCCATGGCGTTAGCTATATTCATCTGCTCTCCGTGGTGATCCCATCGACGCTGCTGGCCGTACTGCTGATGTCGTTCCTGGTCACTATACTGTTTAACTCCAAACTTTCTGACGATCCGGTATACCTGAAACGTCTGGAAGAAGGTCTGATCGAACTGCGCGGTGAAAATAAAGTTGAGATCAAACCGCGCGCGAAACTGTCGGTACTGCTGTTCCTGCTGGGCGTGGTCTGCGTGGTGATTTATGCCATCGTCAACAGCCCAAGCCTCGGCCTGGTGGCAACACCGCTGATGAATACCACCAACGCAATCCTGATTATTATGCTGAGCGTCGCGACCCTGACCACCGTGCTGTGCGGCGTGGAAACGGACAGCATTCTCAGCTCCAGCACCTTCAAAGCCGGGATGAGCGCCTGTATCTGTATCCTCGGCGTGGCGTGGCTGGGTGATACTTTTGTTTCCCACAATATCGACTGGATTAAAGAGACCGCAGGTACCGTGATTCAGGGCCATCCTTGGCTGCTGGCGGTGATTTTCTTTGTGGCTTCCGCGCTGCTGTATTCTCAGGCTGCGACGGCGAAAGCGCTGATGCCGATGGCGCTGGCACTGAACGTGTCTCCACTGACCGCTGTGGCCTCTTTCGCTGCCGTTTCTGGCCTGTTTATTCTGCCAACCTATCCGACGCTGGTCGCGGCCGTGCAGATGGACGATACCGGGACGACGCGCATCGGACGCTTCGTCTTTAACCATCCGTTCTTTATTCCGGGTACGATGGGCGTCGTGTTTGCCGTATGCTTCGGTTTCCTGATCGGTAGCGTGATTCTTTAAGCTTTCGGTGTTGTAAAAATAGTTAAAGTCGGGCCGCTCTGCGGCCCGATTCATTAATGCCCTCAGGCTCAGCGTGATATAGTGATTTTTTCGCGATGAGGAGGTCGAGTAGTGAATACACCTGACGCTGTCGTTGTACTGTGTACCGCCCCCGATGAAGCCACTGCCCAGGAGCTTGCCGCCAAAGTGCTGGCAGAACAGCTCGCTGCCTGTGTGACGATCCTGCCCGGCGCTACCTCGATGTACTACTGGGAAGGCAAGCTGGAACAGGAGTACGAAGTGCAGATGCTGCTGAAAACCAACGTCGCGCATCAGCAAGCGCTTCTCGACTGCCTCAAGTCTCATCATCCATACCAGACCCCAGAACTGCTGGTGCTGCCAGTGGTTCACGGCGATAACGATTATCTCTCATGGCTCAACGCTTCCTTACGCTGATCCTGCTGCTGTGCAGCACATCAGTTTTTGCCGGGTTATTCGACGCGCCCGGCCGCTCTAATTTTATTCCCGCCGACCAGGCGTTTGTTTTCGACTTCCAGCAGGACCAGCACGATCTCAATCTGACCTGGCAGGTCAAAGAGGGCTATTACCTCTACCGTAAGCAGGTGAGCATTACCCCCGCTCGCGCGAATGTCGGCGAGCCACAGCTGCCCGCAGGCGAATGGCACGAAGATGAGTTCTACGGCAAAAGCGAAATCTACCGCCATCGGCTGACGGTGCCGGTCACAGTAAATCAGGCCAGTTCGGGCGCCACGCTGACGGTGACATACCAGGGCTGCGCCGACGCAGGTTTCTGCTATCCGCCAGAGACCAAAGTGGTACCGCTGAGCGAAGTACAGGCGTCCCCTGCACCTTCAGCTCCCGCAGTGGAAACGGATGATACGAGTGCTAAGTTGCCCTTCTCCGCGCTGTGGGCGCTATTGATCGGTATTGGTATCGCCTTCACGCCCTGTGTCCTGCCGATGTATCCCCTGATTTCCGGCATCGTCCTCGGCGGCAAACAGCGTTTATCCACCGCCCGTGCGTTGCTGCTGGCCTTTATCTATGTTCAGGGGATGGCGCTGACATACACTGCCCTTGGCCTGATCGTGGCCGCAGCAGGGCTTCAGTTCCAGGTGGCGCTCCAGCACCCTTATGTGCTCATCGGGCTGTCGGTGGTCTTTACCCTGCTGGCATTGTCGATGTTTGGGTTATTCACCTTGCAGCTGCCGTCGTCACTGCAAACACGCCTGACACTGATGAGCAACCGTCAGCAGGGCGGTTCTGCTGGCGGCGTCTTTGCAATGGGCGCCATTGCCGGGCTGATCTGCTCCCCCTGCACCACCGCGCCGCTCAGCGCAATTCTGCTCTATATCGCTCAGAGCGGGAACATGTGGTTCGGTGGCGGGACGCTCTATCTTTATGCACTGGGTATGGGGCTGCCGCTGATTCTGGTCACCGTCTTTGGCAACCGTCTGTTGCCGAAAAGCGGCCCGTGGATGGAAACCGTGAAAACGGCGTTCGGCTTTGTGATTCTGGCACTGCCGGTATTCCTGCTCGAACGTGTGATTGGCGATGTCTGGGGAGTGCGTCTGTGGGCGCTTCTGGGTGTGGCGTTCTTCGGCTGGGCATTTATTACCAGCCTGCAGGCGCAGAAGCCGTGGATGCGGATCGTGCAAATTATCCTGCTGGCCGCCGCGCTGGTGAGCGTGCGTCCCCTTCAGGACTGGGCGTTTGGTTCTCCAGGCGTACAAACCCAGGCGCATCTTAGCTTTACTCAAATCACTAACGTTGATGAGCTGAACACCGCTCTGGCGCAGGCCAAAAGGAAACCCGTGATGCTCGATCTCTACGCCGACTGGTGCGTGGCCTGTAAAGAGTTTGAAAAATACACCTTTAGCGATCCGCAGGTGCAAAACGCGCTGAAAAATACCGTTCTGCTGCAGGCCAATGTGACGGCCAATAATGCGCAGGACAAGGCTCTGTTAAAACAGCTCAACGTGCTCGGCCTGCCGACTATTTTGTTCTTTAATGAGCAAGGAGAAGAGCAGCCTGCCGGGCGCGTGACGGGATTTATGGATGCCGCAGCGTTCAGCGCGCATTTGCGCGATCGCCAACCGTAAACGACACTGTTAACGGGAGAAACCGTTAGCATTGGGAGGAGAAAACCGTGCAACGTGAAGACGTACTGGGACAAGCCCTGCAATTACTTGAGGTTCAAGGGATCGCCAGCACCACGCTTGAGATGGTTGCCGAACGCATCGATTATCCTCTGGATGAGCTTCGCCGCTTCTGGCCCGATAAAGAAGCGCTGCTGTACGACGCCCTGCGCTATCTGAGCCAGCAGGTGGATATCTGGCGCAGGCAGTTAATGCTTAACGAAGAGCTGACGGACGAGCAGAAAATACTGGCGCGTTATACGGCCCTCGCGGATTGCGTTCGCAACAAACGCTACCCGGGCTGCCTGTTTATCGCCGCCTGCACTTTCTATCCTGATCCAGCGCACCCGATCCATCAGCTGGCGGATCAGCAAAAAAGCGCGGCGCACGACTTTACCCATGAGCTGCTCACCCGACTCGAAGTCGACGATCCGGCAATGGTCGCGCGGCAGATGGAGCTGGTGCTGGAAGGTTGCCTGAGCCGTATGCTGGTCAACCGCAGCCTGGCCGACGTCGAGACGGCGCACCGTCTCGCGGAAGATATCCTGCGTTTTGCGCAGTGCCGTATGGGTGGCGCGCTGACTTAAGCCAGCATGCCTGCCCACGCAGAGATAAGCAGGCATAGCGCCATTACGCGTTGAAAGCGCACCATCGCCACGGTGGTGCGAAACACCCGATTTACCGCCTTTCCCAGCCACGCCCAGCACATCAGACAAGCAATCGAAATGATTAAGAACCAGAGCGCCATCAGCGCCACATCTCGCAGGGCATGCTCACCAACCGGCGCAAACAGGCTCACGACGGCCAACGCCATCATCCATGTCTTTGGATTAATTACCTGTAACAACGCTGCCGCACGTGCCGTAAAACGGTGATGCGAGCCATGTGACAGGTTTGCCGCTGGCGCGCTGAATAACTGCCAGCTCATCCAGCTTAACCACAACACGCCAGCCCAGCTCATCACCTGACGAATCAGCGGGTACTGACGCAACACTTCCCCGGCTCCCGCGCCAGAGATCAGCATAATGGCACTGGCCGCCATACAGCCGCTGACAAGGGCGGGAATCGTCGCCTTCACCCCGTAGTGCTGGCTGTTGGTCAGAACAAGGATATTGGTTGGGCCGGGCGTTATCGAGGCGACAAAAGCAAACAGCAGAAACGGCATCACGTTCACAGGTAGCTCCTTATTTTTGGAGCTCTGACTGTGCCGCTATTTTCTGGAAACGTCTGGAAGGTTTGTGCACAACTTTCGGTAATGGGCAGGAGTGATGCGATAGGCCCGCTGGAACCAGCGTCCAAGATGGCTCTGATCGGCAAAACCCAGCGACGCAGCGACATCCACCGGTAAATCGCCACGAGCCAGCATCTGACGGGCTTTGGCGAGCCGAAGCTGGATAAGCCAGGCGTGCGGTGCCAGATGGAACTCACGTTTGAAACAGCGCGTCAGCGTAAAGCGATCTGTTCCCGTCTCGCGCGCAAGATCAGACAGCCCAAGATTTTCGCCCATATGCGCATACAGATAATCACGCGCCCGATGTGCCACCGCCGCGCTTTGCAGCTGCGAAGGGAGCCTTTTGCGCCAATGGCAATGGGAAGTGATCTGCGCCAGCATGTGATCCATCGTGCTTTGCTGGACGATTTTCATCTCATCCTGATGCAGCGCATTAAACGTCTCACCGATGGTGCGAACCAGCTGCGGCTCACGCGTCAGGGTTTGCGCAAAATGGAGTGAATAACTACCGGGCGTGGATTCGTATAGCCCGTGCAGCGTGTTATTCAGCCACTGTTCGTCCAGATAGAACGTCAGATAGGTAAAGCCGCCCTCGACCGGGGCATCGCCATCATGGATTTCACCGGGTTCAAGCAGAAAGGCATCTCCCGGCTGGCTCTGGTGACGCTCGCGGCGGCAATGGAACTGCTGAGTGCCAGAAAGCGTAATGCCCACCAGATAGCTGTCGTGCCAGTGTGGGTCGAAGGCGTGGCCTTCGAAGTGTGCCTTAATGGTTTCAATACCTGTGTCTGCATGCTGACGTAGCTCAAGCCAGTCGTTCGCCATATCGCCCTCCTCTGATCTGTCAGCATTGCTATTTAGCACCCTCCTTGTCTGGAAGATTTGTGCAATTTCGCGGTGCAAACGGACAGATTGCCGTAAAGTTAAGCAGTTGAACAGCTTTTCCTGAATTAGGGTTGACGACCATCCGGGATTAAGGTTTAATGCGCTCCGTTGCCCGGATAGCTCAGTCGGTAGAGCAGGGGATTGAAAATCCCCGTGTCCTTGGTTCGATTCCGAGTCCGGGCACCACTATTTAGAAGAACCAGCCTACGGGCTGGTTTTTTGCTTTTGGGGATTCGGTAGATTCTGGCCGTTTCATTCAACTTTATGGATTGCTTCCCCCACAGTCCTAACACCTCTTTTTTCAGCAGCATTCCGCTCGAATTCCACTACTCGACTTACTTTTTCACGCTTATAGCGGCGCTATAAGAGGCTGACTCTTTGCATAGAAGGGGTTTGATGCGATTGAGGAGGGTAATTCGTGACTGGATCGAAGGCCGATAACCGGGCTGTTGTGCCGGTCCGGGATTAATTTTGTATAAAGACAAAAACGCAAAAAGGCCATCCTTGCGGATGGCCTCTTCACTTGTTTGATGCCTGGCAGTTCCCTACTCTCACATGGGGAGACCCCACACTAC